>JASLOA010000001.1 GCA_030745755.1 Kiritimatiellia bacterium
ACGGCACCACCACTACGCCGCATCCGACCAACACCCCGCAGCGTTTCTACGATGTGGGTGTGAGTCTGCCGTGATCGGATCGGGCATGCTGCCTTTCGGCTCGCCGGGACGGCTCGCCCTACCTTACCCACGGTCTATCTAGAGCCTGTCCCAAACCGGAGCAATTTGGCACGACGGGCATCTGGCGGACAGGCCCGGCGGCACGGAGCGGGCATGAGGGGCCGCTTTTGATGGGGCAGGGCCCTCGAACAGGCCGCGGCGACCGATTTTGGGCAGACCTTGCCTGTGAGCGGGGCATCGAAAAGGGGAAAGACGGTTTAAGCCGCCATGCGTTGCTGCTCGCTGGCGATCTTCGTTCTGGCCAGCACCCAGAGGTTGTGGGTTAGCACGCACCAGGCAACAGTGTTGCGCTTATGCTCAAAGCCCTTGCTTCGTAGCGGGCGGCCAAGGTAGGCGTTCTTGAAGATGCCAATGCGAGCTTCCGTCTGCCCGCGACGACGTTGCAGCTCCATGAACCGGAGGTCCCCTGTTCGCTCGGCCATGACGGCTGGGGCCTTCGGGCAGATCCCGTTGAAGACGTTTTCTGATTCGAGATAAGTTGTGTTGGCTTTTGTGTCGAATCCACGATCGCCGCAATAGGTCGCCACGGACCCGTAGCTTGCTTCTATGCGTTTCAGGCTCTTCTTGACCAAGCGGCTATCGGCCGGCGGATGATCACGAAACAGCTCCCAGTCAACGATGAGACCATCACGCTGCTCAGCCAGATACAGACCGTTGCCGAATTCCACTTCCGCATCCGCTTTGCCGCGCACAAGCACATGAACATCGTCCTCGTACAAGCTCAGAACCTTATCCGTATTCTTCACTCGACGCTCACCGATGATTCGTTCGTGAGCCTGCTCAATCGCTTTGGGCAGTTTCTCCAACACGTTGTCGATGCGCTTGATGACAACCTGTGTTTGCTTCTCCGTCCAGTCTGTCTCCTGCCACCGGGCCTCAAGAAGATCCCGGTAACGTTCGCCATGGCGTTGAACGAGCTTGCTCAACTGCTTCATTTCGCGAAGAACCTTCTTGCGGTACTTGCGACCATCTTTGCGGCGGCGACTGTGAGTCATCTGAATGCAGAGCCTGTTGATGCGCGTGACGAACTCGCCCGGTGTGGGCATGCGGTGCTTCAGCCCTTGGCGGCGAATCGTCACGATCGCGGCGATCAGGCTGCGTGTGGCGTCACGCAGCAGCACCCAGTCGACAGGGTAGTGAATGTTGGCTCTTACGCATGTGCTGTCTGCAAAGATCTCATCGAGGCGCACACCCGCATCGCGGCCCGCAAGTGCCTGGGCCATGTCCGGGCGCTGCAGGCTGGCGAGCTGTTCACGGATCACGCGTTCAACGTCCCGGACATCGAACCACTTATCGAAGCGTTCAAGGCTACTCTTGGAGATCGCCTTGCGCTGCCCAAAGGTATTGATGCTGCAGAACCACTGAAGCAGTTCGCTGTCGGCCAGCCGGACACTGAACTCCCTGAACGGCAGCCCCATCAGATGCCGTGCTACGTTGCAGCGCAACGCATAATGGGCGTAGCGCCACATCAACACCAAGCGACCGGGGGCGACAACCCCCTCACGAGCCGACTCCCACTTCTCCAGCCACCGCTGCACCAGGTCTTCGCCCAGACCGGCACGCAGCGCCGTATCCATCTGCAATAGGACCTCGCGGAACTCGCGATAATCGGCGGCCCCATAAACGTTAGGAAGTGCTGGACGAAACTCGGTCTGGATCGCTATCATCTTGGCGTGTTCTCCCGGTGTTTGTGGTGAATTACCGGAATATAACACGCCTATTTCGGGCAGAGGAGCCATTTCGGCTCCTTTTGCCCGAAATTCTACCCACGCAATCTTCTATGGCTCAATGCCTTGCGCGCAGTGGGACAGGCTCCAGGTAAGGAGATGGAACATGTTGAGTGAGCTGTTGAAACGGCCCGTAATACCGGTGATTGTGATTGAAGATGCCGGGGATGCCGAACCGCTTGCAGAGGCCGTCCTGGCAGGGGGCATGGATGTGATTGAGGTCACCTGCCGCACGGCGGCAGCGCCCGAGGCGCTGGCGCGCATCAAGAAGGCGTTCCCGGATATGCTGTTGGGCGCAGGGACTGTGGTGACGCCCGAGCAGGCTCGGATGTGCATCGACACCGGGGTGGACTTTGGTCTCGCGCCCGGGCTCAATCCCGATACCGTGAAAGCTTTCCGAGACAGCGGTACGCTCTATATACCGGGGATCATGACGCCCTCGGAAATTGAACATGGCCTTGCACTGGGATGTACGCTGCTGAAGTTCTTTCCTGCCGGTGCGGCAGGTGGGGTGGCCATGCTCAAGAATCTGGCGGCGCCATACGCCCCGCTCGGAGTCACCTTCTGTCCGACGGGTGGTGTCAATCTTGAGAACATGAACGATTACCTTTCGCTTCCAGTGGTCAGTGCCGTTGGCGGCTCATGGCTGGCCACGAAACAGCAAATCGCCGATAAGCAGTGGGATGTGATTACGCAGCAGGTGAAGGATGCTCTGGCGAAAGCCCGCGAAGTGATCGCGCTATAGGGGACATGCTGAATGCCGACTCATGTGGGCAGATTTCATGTGTGGTGCATCCTGGTCTCGTGCAGTCTTTGCGTGATGGATGGCTACGCGCAGACGCGGGCGGAGGTGGATGCACGGGTCGCGGAGGCGGGGCGCACGCAACCGGACTGGTGGGGGTCGGTTGGGCTGGACTATCCTGCGGAGCTCCGACTGGACTGGCCGGAACCCCGCGAGGAGCAGCGCTGGGAGCCTCGGCGCAACCCGGGGCAGTACCTGACCGGGGTCGTTTACCAGGATCCCAGGCTGTGGCGAAGCAGCGCCAGGCTATTCCATCACATGCTGACCGTGAACGAGGACCGCCCGGCGGTGCGCGCACGCATCATGGGGCAACTGGGGCACATCTACGCATCCCTACTGGCTGATCACGCACGTGGAGCATTCTGGATCCGCTCAGCGGCTGAGGCGGGTGTCAGGCCCTATCAGCAGACCGTGGAGCTGGCCCAATGCTACCAGGCACTGGGCAGTCGCGAGATGGCTGTGGACGTTCTGGCGGGATTGGAGCATGCGAACAGCAGCGCCGTGCTGGCCTGGGCGCAGCTGGGCGAGCTGGCGCGTGCGCTTGCAGTGGCAGACGCAGCCGCAGTGGGTCGGCAGGCGGCGCAAGCCTACCTGGCCGCCGGACAGGCGTGTCGTTGGCACAGGGATTACGCGCGTTCAAAGGCCGCCTTTGGCAAGGTTGTGGGTGGGGCGTTGCGGGGTGGCCGCCGGCGGACGGAGCTTTATCGACGCTGTGCGAGTGAGGCCGTGGCCTCTCTGTCCCTGCTGGAGCAACTGGATCTGAAAGGGCTGAACGACGGGACGTACAGGGCCCAGGCGACGGCCTACCGAGGAGATGTCGACGTGGCGGTAGAGGTTAAGAACCACGCGATTGCGTCCGTGAAGGTTCTGGATCACCGTGAAGACTGGTTCTTCACCGCGCTGGAGTCCATTCCCGCGCAGATTGTGGAGCGCCAGGGCTTCGAAGAAGTGGATGCCGTGACCGGGGCAACAGTGACCTCTGTTGCCATTATAAATGCCGCGGCAAAAGCGCTGGGGGCCGCGTCTCCATGATGGAGTGAGCTGTTGATTCGTGTGGGCAGACGCAAAGGGAGACAGTTATGAATCGTCAGCAGGTGCGATGGCAGCTCCTGATTCCTCTGTTCATCATGGTGGTCACGGTCCTGGCCTATCTGAACGCTTTCGGCAACGCGTTCATTTTTGATGATGAGCAGATTATCATCAAGAATCCTGATATACGACAGCTGTGGCCGGTGGGTATTGCGGCGCGATGGGTCGTGGACCTGACGTTCAAGCTCAACTACGCCACGGGTCAGCTCCGGGTGGCCGACTATCATGCCACGAACCTGTTGATCCATGTGCTGGCGGCATTGGCGCTGTACGGCGTCGTCAAACGGACGCTGACGCTGCCCCGTGTCGGTGAGACCTGGAAGCGACACGGTGGTCTACTGGCCGGGGCGGTTGCGGCGCTCTGGGCGGTGCATCCGATCCAGACGCAGAGCGTAACCTATATCTGTCAGCGCTACGAATCTCTCATGGGGCTCTGCTTCCTGGCTACGCTCTATGCGTTTGTGCGCGGCGTTCAGGCGCGTCGGCGAAACGGTGCGGCGGCCTGGTATGGCCTGTCGGTGGTGGTCTGTCTTTTGGGGATGGGAACCAAAGAGATCATGATCACGGCGCCCCTGGTGGTGCTTCTCTACGATCTGCTGGTTGCATCCCCCTCGGCGCGCGAGACCGTCAGGCAGCGGGGGGTGGTCCACGTGGGGCTATGGCTGACCGTTGTCGTCTTCAGCCTGACTGAATGGCAGATGTTCAGCGTGATTGAGCAGCGGGGGTCGGGTGTGACGCTGGCCGTATCGCCCTGGTCGTACCTGCTGACGCAGATGCAGGTGATTCCGCATTACTTACGTTTGAGCCTTGTTCCATATCCGCTGTGTTTGGACTATGGGTGGTCATTCGTGAGCCGTTGGACAGAGTCGATTGCGCCGGGGCTCATCCTGGTGGGGCTCGGTGTGCTGACCGTATGGTTGTGGGTTCGTAGGCGACCGGAAGCATTCATCGGGCTGTGGTTCTTCTGTATACTGGCTCCGACATCCAGTGTTGTCCCGCTGCCCGATGCGATCTTTGAGCACCGGATGTATCTGCCCCTCGCAGCAGTTCTGGCTGCGCTGGTGCTGGGTTCTTACCGACTGTTCTACCAGCGCATGGCCATGGCGCGTGCGGTACGGGTGGCCGGCATTGGGGGTGTCATCGTCCTGGTTGGGGTGGGGGTGGTCATGACCCATCAGCGCAACCGCGTCTACCGCTCGGCCCTGGCCATGTGGGAGGATGTTGTCGGGACGCGCCCCCGGAACCATCGGGCACGCTTGAACTACAGCAGCGCCTTGCTGACGACCGGTCGGACGACAGAAGCGCGCCGGGAGGCCGGGGCTGTGGTATCGCAGCTTGCCTACTGCGGCGAACTGAATCCTGAGGAGATCCCTGCCTGGGGGGAAACGACTGAGGAGGCGGTGATATACCGGGATGCCCGTCACTACGCCATTGCGCACAACACCATGGGGGTGGCCTGTATACAGCAAGGCGATGCAGAGGCCGCCGAATCGCATTTCCTGGAGGCGGCACGCCTGCTTCCACAGTTCGAAGATGCCGCAGGCAACCTGCGGCGGGTTCGGAAACAGGCAAAAGAAAAGCCCCGCCGAAGCGGGGCTCTTCCATTAGACTGATTCAACTGAATCGGTCACTTAGCCGGCGAAGTCGTGAGATGTCGGCGTGGTGACACTGCAGTCTGGATCCGATCCAATGTTGCCATACGTGTAGGCGCCGCCACCCGGGCATTCCGGAGTCGTGTCGCCCTTGATGTAGTCGTTGACGTCATCTGTGGTGACGCTATCGCCATCAGTCTGCTTCGCAGCCGTGGCCCACTCCTTTTTCGCTTCGTCAATCTCACGAAGGTTGTTGATGCAGGCATTCTGCTGTGATGTATTACGAGCCTTCACGAAGGAAGGAATAGCAATCGCGGCCAACAGGCCGATAATCGCCACAACAATCATGATTTCCACCAGTGTGAAACCTAGGTTCTTCCTCATCGCATTCTCCTTTCGGTTGGTGGGCTGCGACCTTGCCCATAGTACTGTCTTCCGGTTTGCCGTGGTCAGACCCACTACAAAACGGCGCAAGTATAGAGAGGTGGTGGGAACGGGTAAAGGGGTTTTCTCAGATTTAATAATAAGCCTAAAGGCCTATCCGCCGCCCACGACTTCACCCATTTTGAAGATGGGGAGGAACATGCAGAGCACGATGCCACCGATGATGACACCCAGAAAGACCATCAATAGGGGTTCAAGGAGTGACGTCAGGCCGGAAAGCATGGTCTCCACTTCATCGTCATAGAAGTCGGCAATGCTGTCCATCATCTCATCGATTTTCCCTGTTTTCTCACCAGCCTGAAGCATGCGGACCATCATGATGGGGAAGACGGTTTGCTCGAGCATGGCGCCGGAGAGCGGTTCGCCCTTTTCGACGGCCTCTCGCGCATTCAGGACAATGCGTCCGGCGACCTTGTTTCCCGTGGCACCGGAACAGATCTCAAGGGCGCTCAAAATGGGCACCCCGCTGCGGATGAGCTGGCCGAAGGTGCGGGAGAAGCGCGCGGCGGCAACCTTTTTGTTGAGCTCTCCGAATACGGGTGCGCGCAGGACGAAATTGTCGAATGAGTAGGCGCCTTGCTCCGTATTCTTCCAGCGCCTGAACATGACGACGGCGACGATGACGACGATGGCTACATATATGCCATAGGCGCGCAGAAAATCACTCACAGTGAGCAGGGCCTGTGTCGGCGCGGGCAGGTCGGCGCCAAAGTCGGCAAACATGGATCCAAACACGGGCACGATAAAAACGATCATCGCGATGGCGATGGCGATGGCGATACAGAGCACGATGGTCGGGTACATCATGGCTGACTTAACCTTGCGGCGCAGCTTGGCGCTTGCCTCCAGGAAGCCGGCGAGTCGTCCCACGGTCTCGGCGAGTTGTCCGCCGGTTTCACCACCCCTGACCATATTGGCGTAGAGGTCGTCGAACACGGAAGGGAACTGGCGCAAGGATTCAGAAAAGGCGGATCCGTTCTCGATGGAGGCCTGGATGCGACCGATGACCATCTTGAAGTTGGGATTGTCGGTTTGCTCCGTGAGCGCTTCGAGTGCGGCGACAATCGGCATGCCGGCTGTCAGCATGGCGCTGAGCTGACGCGAGAACCCCGGCAGGGAGTCATTGGCAATCTTCTTGGCGCCGGCGACGTGCCCTTTGCGGGACGTCTTGGCACCCGGCGCGGGGGCACGCTGCGACTTGATCTCCTTGCGGCGTCCGCCGGAGGCGGCGCGGTTGCCGCGTGGCGAGGAGGTCTTGGCGCTCTGTTTTACAACTGGGCTCACGGGACCTTCCCTCTCTAGTCGCCACCCGTCACTTCAAGCGCGGCTTCAAGGCTGGTGTGGCCTTCTTTGACGCGTGTCAGCCCGGCTTGCTTGAGTGATACCATACCGGCATCGCATCCCATTCGTAGCAGCTCAGTGGTGTTGGCACCCCGCACGATAGCATCACGGATCGCGTCGGAGATGAGCAGCACTTCCATGATGGCGCCCCGGCCCTTGAAGCCGCCCGAACAGCGCGGGCACCCGCCAGGCTTATAGATGGTGCTGCCCTCAAAGAAGTCGGGCTCGATATGGTTCTGGCGCAGAACATCGGCCGGGACCTCTGCGGTCTTCTTGCAGGCGGAGCAGAGGCGGCGATAGAGGCGTTGGGCCTGGGCCAGTACGAGGGCCGAGCCGAGCATAAAGGGTTCGATGCCCATATCGATCAGGCGCGTCACCGCACCGGGCGCACTGTTGGTGTGCAGCGTGCTGAGACGAGGTGACCGGTGAGGGCGGCCTTGATGGCGATTTCAGCGGTCTCCCCGTCACGGATTTCACCGACCAGCACGATGTCGGGGTCCTGGCGCAGGATCGAGCGCAGGGCCGAGGCAAAGGTGAGGCCCACCTCGGTGTGCATCTGCACCTGGTTGATGCCTTCAAGCTGGTATTCCACCGGGTCTTCGCAGGTAATGATGTTGACGTCGGGTTGATTGAGTTCCTGTAGGCAGGAGTAGAGCGTGGTCGTCTTACCGCTGCCGGTCGGGCCGGTCACGAGCAGGATGCCGTGTGGCTGGGTGATGGCGTGCTGCATGCACTCCTCGGAGTATGGGTCGAGGCCCAGCGCGGCAAGACTGGGCGAGAGCGAACTCTTGTCGAGCGTACGCATCACGACTTTCTCACCATGCACGGTCGGCAGGATGCTGATACGCAGATCGACCTCCTTGGCCAGGGCCTTGATATTGAAGCGTCCGTCCTGGGGGATGCGGCGCTCGGCAATATCCAGGTCGGACATGATCTTGATACGGGAGATCACGGCATTCTGCAGGTTCTTGGGCGGTCCGGGCCGTTCGATGAGCTTGCCGTCGATGCGGTAGCGCAGACGAACGGTCTTTTCCATGGGTTCGATATGAATATCACTGGCGCCGGTGCGGAGCGCCTCGACCAGCATCATGTTGACCATGCGGATAACCGGCGCGCCCTCGGCGGTCTCGAGCATCTCGTCGAGGCTCTGTTCATCGTCCTGGTCCTCGAGAATCTGGACGTCGCTGTCGTCCCGCATGAGCTCTTCCATGTCGAGCCCCTGCGTCGTCTCGGTGAAAAGCTTGCCCAATGCATCGGAGATGGCCTGCTCGGAGGCGACCAGGGGAACCACCTCAAGGCCGGTAGCACTTGCCAGCTCGTCGAGTCCCGGAAGGTCAAACGGGTCGGCCACGGCGACGGAGATCATCTTGCCGACCCGCGCGACGGGCATAACCGTCTGCTTCTTCATAAGCTCGCGCGGAACGAGCTCGAGGATGTGCGGGTGGGGCGTGAGGTGCGCGATGTTGAGGGGGGCGAGTCCCAGGTATTTGGCCAGTGCGAGGACCATGGCGTCAGCATCGACGACACCATGCTCAACGAGGTACTTCTCGAGACGCTCACCCTGGGTGGCGGCCTTCTTCTCGGCGGCCTCAAGGGCTGCGGAATCGACGCCCGCATCCCGGATGAGAATGTCGCTCATCTTACCGCTATAGGTTTCTTTCGCCATGGTGCTGGACGCCTCCTCGTGCTGGCGCTGATGAACAAGATAGCAGAAGTCCAGTGGCGTTCAAGGCTTGAGTGGGAGAGGTGCAGCACGATATGGCAGGCTGTTCGCGTAGCGGGTCCTGCGTTCGAGCAGCGTGGCGCTGTCCGCGCTGGGGCCCCATCCGCTCAGGCCATCCGGAAGCGATACCTCGTCGTCTGTTGCCGCGGATGTGGGGGCTGTGTCTATCAGCGACAGTGCCTGGTCCAGGCGGGTGAGCGCCTCATCGAAGCGCCCCTGTTCGGCCAGCGCCGCCGCCAGTACGTCCAATCCGCGAACGGTACGCGCATGCGTTGCGGTAAGGGCTGTCATGGCCAACTGCTCGGCCTCAGCGCCATCGCGCAGTGAAGCATCCGGTGCGGTTGCCAGAATCCAGCCCAGCAGCAGGTTCAGCGCGAGGTGAGGGGGCGGGCTCAGTTCGATGGCTTGTCGATAGTGGTCTGTCGCGGCCGCAAAGTCGCCCTGGTGTACAAGCAGGAGGGCCAGTGTCATGTAGTTCCGTGACGCGCCCTGGTTGAGGCGGATTGCCGCACGCGCTGCCAGTGTCGCCTCCCTGTAGCGCCCGAGTACGCCCAGTGCCAACGCCATGTTGTTGTGGGCGACGGCATGCTCCGGGAGCGCACGAATGGCCAGGGCAAGGTGTTCAATCGCCCCGGCGGCATCGCCGGAGTGCACCATGAGGCGTCCCAGCTGACCGGATGCCAGGGCGTGGTAGAAGAAGGGGTCTCGGCCCGGCGTATCGGAAGACTCCTTCCGGTCGAAGCCGGCTTTTGTATCCGCCATCAGGTCCCTGATCACGATCTCTGCCCCATGATGGTCATCACGGCCGAACAGGGCATAGAAAAGGGCCAGGCGTTGCCGGTAATTGCCTGGCTGCTTGGCTAGGACATCGCGCCACATGGCTTCTTCGGAAGCGTATGCGCGGTTGCGCTGATGGGTGGTCATGGCCAGGGCCCCGGTGAGACCGGCTGCGATCACCAGCCATACGAGAAGCGGGCGTCGGGTGCGGGCTACCAGGGGCCGCAGCACCAGGTGGCCCCCCAGCACGAGCGCGGTCAACACCGCGGCCAACGGGAGATACATGCGGTGCTCGAATGCCGCATCGGGCGCGGGCATCAGGCTCGACGATGGACCCAGCACGAGAAAGAAGAACGTGCCCAGGAAGCCCCAGCCCGATCGTTTCACAAGTCCATAGAGCGTCGCCACTCCGAGTCCGACGATCACCAGCGCCGGAGCCCACACCTCTCCCCAGCCCGAGACCAGCGGCCAGGCGTAGTCGAGACATTGCCCGCTGGGCCATACGCTGAGACGGAGATAGTGAAGGATGACTTCGGTTTGCGTGGCGAGGTAGATCCATGGTGTGGCGTTGCCGGTGATCCCGTGGCCTGACTTGGCCATAGTGGCCAGCATGCGCATTTCCATGGCGGCCAGCCCCACCAGTGT
The DNA here is from genome assembly GCA_030745755.1 of Kiritimatiellia bacterium. Classification (GTDB taxonomy): domain Bacteria; phylum Verrucomicrobiota; class Kiritimatiellia; order UBA8416; family JABMPJ01; genus JABMPJ01. The sequence continues at coordinate 10,261 of JASLOA010000001.1, forward strand.
CAAGAGCAACCCCGCATGCAAGCCCACGCGCAGGCGTCGGGTCTTTGGCTGCGAACCGCCAATGAAGATCCAGTCATAGACCACTGCCACGAGTGGCGCCGCCAGCATGACTTCTTTGGTGCCCATGCCCAGCAGGCAGACCAGCACAGAGGCCGCGGCCCACAGCATGCGCCCTGCTCGACTCTCCGTCGTGACCGCCCGTATGAAAGCATAGAGCGTGGCGAGAAAGCAGAGCGCCATCATGGCCTCGTAGCGTTGGCAGATGTAAGTCACACTCGCCGTCTGCAGCGGATGGGCCACAAAGAAGAGCGCCGCACCACCCGCCAGCCAGGTCGACGTGCCGGAGAATCGCGCTTCGAAGCGGGGCAGCATCAGGGTGCGCCGGATGATTCCGAACAGGAGCAGTGCCGCCGCAATATGGATCGCCAGGTTGACCGCACGGAAGTCGGTAGGGTTGAACCCGCCCACAACATAGTTCAGACGAAAGGAGAGATTCACGACCCAGCGTGTGGAGAACGCGACCGGAAACAGCCGCCCAATGTTCCTGTTTCCCGTTATAGCGGTCGCATCATCGAAGATGAAGGGAGCGGTGAGCGAATGCATGTACGCCAGTAAGCCAACCAGGGCAACAGCAAAAGGTAGTGTGGAGCCGAAACGCGACCAACGAGACATGAGCAGACCCTACCCAGTGTCTTGACGATTGTAAACGCGGAATTCCCGCACGGCGATGGGGTGGACAAGGCGTTTGCGCCGGCAGGGCAAAATGCTGGTGGACGCTCGCTTCTTGAGTTGGGAGCCGGAAACTGGTAAAGACCGGGGTGAGGGGACAGGTTTGGTCTTCCCAGTGTTAGGGGGAATCCGTGGCTGAAGAGACGAACAAGACGGGGCGCAAGCAGCTGGAAGAAGAAGTCTGGTCTGCAATCGGAGCTTTTGAGCAGATCCTGGAGGCGATGCCGGATGATCGGGCATCGCTCGAGACACTTTCGCATGCCTACAGTCAAATTGGCGACCACGCCAAGGCCTACGAATACCTGCTACGGCTTGGCCGTGTGCTTGTTGCCGAAGGCGACCAGGCGGCCGCGCTGGGGCTGGTGGACCGCTTGCGTGAAGTAAGCGGCGGTGATGCCGAGGGCATCAAGCTCATTGGTGAGATCGAAGACATGGCGGCTCCTCCGATGCCGACGGCCGCACCGTCCCCGGCCGTGGCGGCCGCCCCGGCCCCGGCCAACACGTCACCCAGCATTTCCGATGAGCTGGCCTTTACCTGGAACCTGCTGCAGGCGGGCGAACTGAACCAGGAGGAATACGCGTCCGTGGTGCAGGATCTGACGGAGATGTCAGGCAGCGAGTCTTCGGTCAGTGTTTCGGTTCTGCACGCGCTTGAGGCACGTGGTTTTAAAGGGCTGGACCGGGTCCTGGTCTATGTAGCGCAGGAGTGTTCGACACCCTACATCTCGCTGGACAGTCTGGCGATCACGGACGAAGCCGGGGCCCTCCTGCCGCTGGAATTCGTGGTGCGAAGAGGTGCCTTGGTTTTTGACTTCGTAGGATCGCACGCCCTCGCGGTCGTCATGAATCCTTGCGATCAGGACTTGCGCAAAGAGGTCGAACGACTGGTCGGCAAACCGTGTCACTACTACGTCACGCACGCATCGGAGTTTGACCGCGCGGTCGAGCGCATCACCGACATAGAGGTGGAAGCGGTCAGCCAGGGCTCCTGATTCCACGCGTGACGCTCACCGTGTCGACATACCAACCCTGAGGGAACGTTCCTCGGCTTCGTATTCGAGCTTAACGCTCTGCTTCTCCACGGCGACCACCCGTACGCCCTCGATCGTTTCATTCACAGCCAGAACCTGATCATTGATAATGGCCGATCCGTTCAGGCCCTTTCCGATGACGCCCTGGAGTGTCAGGGCTGGCCATTCCACGGGGGCCACCGGTTTGGGTTCAACTGGTTCTGGGACGGCCGGCTTCGGGGTCGGCTTCACAGCGGGTTCCGTGGGTGTCACGGGGGCCGGCTTGGGTGCAATGGGCTTGGCCGGTGCGGCCGGCTTGGCAATCCTGGGCGGAGTGGGAGCAGCTGTTGGCTCGGTGGGCTGAGGGCGCGCCCGGTCGAGGCGGGCGTCCTCGTCTGTTGCCGCGAGCTGAGACGGCCAGAAGGCGAGGGCGGCATCAAAACGACGGCGCGCCTGTTCCACGTTGTTCTGGTAGAGATAGAGTCGTCCGCGTTCGAGTTGGATCTCATACTCGAATGGGTTGGCAACTTGCGCGTCCTTCAGGATCTGTTGGGCCAGTTCGATCTGTCCGGCTTCATGGTGCATCCAAAAGGCAGCCAGAAGAACAAAGTCTACGTTATGCGGGTTCATGGCCGTTGCGAGACGCAGCCATGCCAGGATCTCGTGCGAGGCCTGACCCGTGGCATGCTGGTGTCCGTGGGGTTTCAGTTCAGCAAGACGTGCCTGGAACCAGGTGTCGTGAATGGCTTCCTCATGCTCGTGCTCAATGCCGCGATGGAAATACAGGTCGGCCATTTCGTAGAAATAGCCGGAGAGTCCCAGCCTGCTTTCGCCCAGCAACGCAGCCCCCGCCGAGCGGTATCCCTCATGATTCCGAACCGGGGTGCGCGCCTGTATCTGGCACGACAACGCAAACGCCGCACCAACCATGAGCGTAACGGCCCACGGGATCAACCAGCCAGTGCTCTGATACCTAACACCTAACACCTGACACCTATCACCTTCTCCTAGTACCCGCTCAGGCTTCCTCGCGCAAAGTGCTTGCCGCGGTAGGCACTCCAGGCCAGAACCAGGAAGATGGCGGTAACGAGGAGTCCATAGGCGATGACCATGAGGAAGGTGGTGACGGGCACGGCACCGTAGCTGTGCAGGATGCGCATCCTCAGATCGAAGATCTCGAAATGGGGCAGGAGGTTATAGAGAAATAGCATCAACCCCCCGCGTACACGGTCGGCTACGGCCACGAATTCGGGAAGTTGCGGCACGAGCAGAAACGAGGTTACGGCGAGGGCGCTGGTGAGTGTGGCGGCGGCATCGCTGTTCAGTCGTGTTGAAAACATGAGGGCGGCGGCAATCAGGATACCAATCACCACGCCATGCAGCACAACGGCCTGAAGGGCAACCCCGACCGATAGTGTCCAGCCCTTCAGCATCGTGATGCCGAAGACCAGCACATAGAACAGGACCGTCGCCACACTGACGACGCTCCAGGCCCCCAGCCATTTGCCCAGGAGCAGCTCGCTGCGCCGAACGGGTTTGGCCAGCAGTGCAAAAATGGTTCCGCGGCTTTCTTCCTGTGGCAGAAGGCGGCAGCCGATGGATATGGCGAGAATGGCCGAGAAGATCCAGCCCATCAGCAATCCGATATCGGCCACATAGGCCGTGACGCCTCCCAACCCGAACACGTTCATGCTCAGCAGTGCGATGAGCAGGATGGCGAGCAGAATCAGGAGGACATAGAAATCCTTGCGACGCAGGACGTCCAGCCATACCACCCGCGCCAGTGTCAGGATGCGCATCATGTTGAGGCCTCCGCGTCGGCGATGACCTTCATGAACACCTTCTCGAGACGTTCGCCTGGCGCGACCAATGACGCCGCGGGTCCCTGGACGGCAATCCGGCCATTGGCGAGGATGGCCAGGGTGTCGCATACCAGTTCAACTTCGGAGAGCTCATGCGACGAGAAAAAGACGGTTTTGCCTCGATCGCGCAGCTCGCCAATGATGCGCCGAATATCCCTCCGTCCGATCGGGTCAAGCCCTCCCGTGGGTTCATCCAGAATCACGAGATCGGGATCATTGATCAGCGCCTGTGCCAGGCAGATTCGCTGCATCATGCCGCGCGAGTAGGTGGCGATACGGCGGGAGACCGCGCCCTGTAGTCCTGCCGCTTCAATGGCCTCGCCGATTCGTTGCCGCCGCGTGCGGCGATCCAGTCGGAAGAGCGACGCCGTTACGTCCAGAAGCTCGCGCCCGGTCAGGAAGCGGTAGGTGTCGGGATGCTCGGGAAGGTAGCCGATCCGCTGGCGCGCGATCGACTCGCGCACATCGCGTCCGAACAGGCGTGCCTCACCCTCGTTGGCTTCGATGAAGCCGAGCAGCACGTGCATGGCCGTGGTCTTGCCGGCTCCGTTGGGACCCAGGAAGCCGAAGACCTGGCCGGGCGCGACCGTCAGGTCTAGCCCTTCCAGGGCTGTAACCTCGCCTCCCCGTGAGGGGAAGCGAACGGTTACAGATCGCATTTCGATGGCGTGTTCCATACCGGCTAACATTAGGAACACGTCCCGTCACACGCAAGCGCTTTTACGGCGCCTATTCGTTTGCGGCGAGGTACTCGGCCACGCCATCGGCGGTGGGTGTCATGGCCTTCTCGCCCTTTTGCCAGTTGGCAGGGCAGACGTCGCCGTGTTCTTCCACGAACTGCAGGGCATCGAGCGTCCTGATCGCCTCGGCCACGCTGCGCCCCAGGGGCAGGTCGTTGACCAGTGCGTGCCGCACCACGCCGTGTGTGTCGATCAGGAACAGGCCGCGCAGGGCCACCGACTCATCGAACAGCACGCCGTAGGAACGGGCAATGCTCTTGTTCAGGTCGGCAATAAGCGGGAAGTCGACCTTGCCGATGCCGCCCTTGTTCGGAGGGGTCTGGCGCCAGGCCCAGTGGCTGTACTCTGAATCAACCGAGCAGCCGAGTACGACCGTGTTGCGCTCCTCGAACTCCTTGACCGCCTTATGGAAGGCAATGATCTCCGACGGGCACACGAACGTGAAGTCCAGCGGGTAGAAGAACAATACGACATACTTGCCGCGATGGCTTGAGAGGGTGACGTCTGCGAACGAATCGTCCGGCATGACCGCCTTGGCCGTGAAGTCAGGCGCCTCTTTGGTGACCAATGATGTTACGGATTCACACATGTTATTACTCCTTTAGTGAGGGTTCTGTTGCTTGTTCCTGTGACTAGTAAGCACAAAAGGGAAGGCGGCCCGGCCACTTGTGACCCGATCACCTTCCCTCTCGCGCCAAGAAAGATAGCCGATGGCTTGCCGATTGCAACAACGAATGTAGAGCCGGCAGCCTACTTCTCCGCCGGCTTTTCCGCAACCTTCTCCGCCGGTTTGGCCTCTTCCGGATCGAGTCGCTTCAGTCGGACATTTAACCACTTGGTTGTGTTACGCTTTACGGAGATCTTCTTCTCGTAAAGTTCAAAACCGGCGGCTTCCGCTTTGACTGTGTGCTGGCCAGCCGCGCAGAACAGGAAGAAGCCCTTGCCCTTTTCCATGGAAACATCACACTCCTTGGCGCCGTCGATAAAGACCTGTGCCTCAGAATCACGAGCCCCACGACCGTACACGTCGATACAGATCTTGCCGCGCCCTGTTGGTTCTGCGGTCTTGCAGCCGCCTGCAACCACGGCCAGCAGCAGAAGGCACACTCCTACTATTCCTATCACTGCGTTTCATAACATCCCCTTTCAGCATGTTAACTCCACCTTCGTTATCCAATCTTTACTCCCTCCCTTGGCGCTCTGCAAGGAGCATTTTTTATGGAGTATCCACAGCTTTCCAAGCCAATGCTCTGCAAACACCCGAAAACAAAGGTCTGTTCTCATTCAGAATCCGGAACAGCCAACGAGCCAACTCGAAGGCTGAGATGCCTCGGCTTCGCTCGGCATGACAAGAACTCTTGGAAAACTGTCATCCCGAGCGAAGTCGAGGGATCTCCTATGAGCCAATGGCGCGAAAAGTGGGGTGACTCCTCGCATTTCTTGAGTCTCCATCTTGTGCGAGTGCGCAGAGCGCGTATTTCTCGTTTGCAATGGGTGCGGGGGCAACGCAGCCTAGCTACCTGATCTGTGGATACAGGACTGGAGGCCCTTATGAGTAGTGGAATGTTCGTCAAGCCAAAAAACAGACGGGCCTGGATTGATCTCTGCGTTTCGCTCGCCATAGCGGCCACGCTGGCAACCTTGAACGTGGCCATGACGTTCTCCAGCGACCTGCATGCCTTTCTGACTGTCACAAAAGAGATCCATGTGACCGAGCTGTTGATCAACCTCCTGTTCTTCTGGCTGTTGATCCTGCTGGTCGTGGCTTTCCATCGGTGGCGTTCGGCCACGGTATCGCGCACGGAACTGGAGGCGATCATCTCCAGTATCAGCCCGGACGTTTTGCTGGTGGTGCAGCCCAACCGCGACATCGAGATGTGCAACGGCTCGGTTGAACGCATGTTTGGGTATCAACCCGTCGAGGTGGTCGGCAGCAAGAGTGAGCTGCTCTACTTTGACCGGCGGGTCAGCCGCGACCGTCCACGTGAGATCTATGAGGCGCTTGAGATGGACGGCTTCCATATCGGCGAAGCCATGGGTAAACGCCGCAATGGAGAGATGTTTCCGCTTGAGATTATTGCGGGTGAGATCGGCGGGCGAACAGGGGCTGTGTTGTTGCTGCGGGATATTACGGAAAGGAAACGGGCCACCGAGCGCCGCGAACAGCTCCAGCGCCGTATCCAGCTGCAGCAGAAGATGGAAAGCCTGGGGGTGCTGGCCGGCGGCGTGGCACACGACTTCAGAAATCTGCTGGCGGTTATACAGGGCAATGCCGAGATCGTGGCAAGACAGGCCAAGAAGGAAGACCGGGATATGCCACAGGTAGAGGGCATTCTGACCGCCACGGACCGCGCGTCGGCGCTCTGTAGCCAGATGCTGGCCTATGCCGGTGATGCCGAGTTTTCGATTGAGCCGCTCGATCTGTCCGAGATTGTCAGCCGAACCAGTCGCCTTATGGGGGTGTCACTCGGGAGCAAGGTGTCGTTGCACTGCCACCTGGATGAGAAGTTGCCTGTCGTGCGCGGGGATGTTACCCAGCTTCAGCAGGTTGTCATGAATCTCTTGCTGAACGCATCCGAAGCCATCGGCGAGGAGGCCGGGCATGTCACGGTTACGACGGTTGTGCGCGACCTTGAGCAGTCCTATCTTGAGGGCGGGGCCGTGGACGAGCATTTGCCCACCGGCGCCTATGTCTGCCTTGATGTTAAGGATACCGGGACCGGTATTGACGACAAAGTCCGGGCGCGTATCTTTGATCCCTTCTTCTCAACCAAGACAGATGGGCGCGGGCTGGGGCTGGCATCGGTGATTGGGATCGTGCGAGCCCACAAAGGCACCATGCTGGTAAGCAGCGAGGTCGGACGGGGGTCCACATTCACGGTCGTCTTTCCCTGTGAGCGCAAGACGACACCACTGCCGGCTTAGCCGGCGGGTCAATGCCCGCCGGTTGATCCAAAGCCGCCTTCACCCCGTCGCGTATCGGAGAGTGTGTCTGCCTCGATGACGTCAACGCGCAGAACCGGCTGGATCACCATCTGGGCAATGCGCATGCCTTTCTCGATCGCGTAGGGCGCCGGACCGTGATTCACAAGAATCACCCCTACCTCACCGCGGTATCCTTCATCGATCGTGCCGGGAGCATTCAGAATCGTCACGCCGTGCTTCAGGGCCAGGCCGCTGCGCGGCCGCACCTGGGCCTCCGTGCCCGGGGGCAGTGCGATGGCAATACCGGTGCGAACCATTCCCGTCTGACCGGGTTCAAGCGTGAGGTCCTCGCTGGCATGCAGATCCATGCCGGCATCGCCGGGGTGAGCATACACCGGCAGGGCGGCATCCGGGGTCAATCGTTTCACTTCGAGTTGCATGGAGCGGGATTAAACCATATTGTGCCCCGGTATCCAAGCGTAAGGGACTAGCATGAGCGAGTTTGAGACAGGACGGTTGCTGGGCGGTGATGCAGATATGCTGTGTCGCTCCGTGAAGGAGTTTCACGCGCTGCCGGTGGACCGGGAGATGCAATGGGGGGAGACGTCGGGGTTCGCCACCGAGGCAACCACGCTCGGCGGCACCTTCTCCGTCACCGGCCCCGGAACCTTCTTTGGGCGCGCACACCGCACCCTCACTTTCGAGCCGACCGACCGCGACGGGTGGTGGTTCGACCGGGTGGACCGCAAGCATGAACTGCCGATTCATGTGTCGATTGAGAATGTGTGGAATACGGCTCGCAACATCGTCCTGCGCAGCGGTTCGCCACACAATTACATGCGGCTCGTGGAGCACATCATCGCGCTCAAGGTAGGAACGCGGCTGGACAATGTCATGATCCGTCTCGACTCAGGCGATCCGCCGCTGTTCGACGAGGCCAGCAGTGGCCTGGTCGACAACGTGGAGCGCGTAGGCCTGGTGAGCAGCGGTACACCTGCCCGCTATGTCACGGTCAAGGAGCCCGTGTCTATTGTGAGCAAGAGCGGTCGCTTTCTCACGTTGCTGCCACCCGAGGACGGACGGCGCGAGCTGGATGTCGATTGTGCAATCGATTTCAACTCCGCGATTCGCAAGCAGCGTATCCGCTTCACGGTGACGCCGGACACGTTTCGCCATGGCGCCGCAGCGCGCACCAACGCCACGTTTCTCGTGATGCTCTACTGTAAGACCTTCGGCAAACTCTTCGCCGACACGCGCAACACCGGCTACACGCGCCACAATGTACTCGTGGCCGGACTCTGGAGCTACTTCAATCGCCCCCGCCTTGTCCATAACGGCAAGGCCCTCGAGGCCGTGTGGCACCGCGCCACGCTCGACCTGTTGGCCGCCGTTGCCTTGATCGACCGCGGGCGTTTCGTAGGTCGCATCATCTCCTACAAGGCCGGTCACGGACTCGACTGCGACATGGTGCGCGAACTCTACTGCCGCGACATGCTCTGCAAGGTGTGAGCTTGCCTGTCGCCTGGCGTGAGCTTGTCCGAAAAGGGTCTGCCTCATCCAAGGACTGCTCGCCCTACCAATCCTTTTCGGATGGGCTCTAGAGCGTGCGTCGTCGACCAATGCCTGCCAGCACCAGGCCTATGATGATGCCGATGCCGATCAGGCCCAGCTTGGACCAGATTCCGCCACGTCGGCGCTCCGTCTTCTCGGGTTCCGGCTCCGGTTCCACGGCCTTCTCGGCCGGTGAGGCGGGAACAATGCGTTTGGCTGACGGAGCAACCGCTGCCGCCCGGGCGCGGCCCGGTTTCGCCTTGGCCAGTCCTTCGGCCAGGAGTCGTGCGGCATTCTGATCGCGCATGGTGCGGGTTGGACTGCCCGTGACAGCAACCACAACACGCCGGCCGTCACGCTCGGCCGTCGTAAGGCTTGAGTAGCCTCCCGCCTTGAAGTAGCCCGTCTTGAGTCCATCGCAGCCGCCCTGACCCAGCAGGTGGTTGTGGTTGCTCATTCCGAATGTCTCGTTGCGGAATCCGCGCTGCCTGGTGCTGGTGTACTTCAGTACATCGGATCGCTGCACCAGTGCCCGCCCCAGGCGGCTCAGATCGCGAGCGGTCGAAATATCGGGCTTCTGGCCCGCACCCGGCGGCAAGCCATGCACGGACTCGAAACGTGTGCTGGTCATCCCGAGTGTGGCCGCACGGGCGTTCATTCGCGGGACAAAGGCCTCCTTGGAGCCCGTTCGCCAGATGGCCAGGGCCACGGCGGCATCGTTGGCCGATTGCACCATGAGCGCATAGAGCATCTCGTCGGCCGTGAAGGTCTCATGCTCCTTCAGGTAGACCTGTGAGCCGCCCATGCGCGCGGCTTCCGCGGTTGCTATGACAGGATCGCTAAGGCTGATCTCGCCACGTTCCACATCCTCAAGGATAAGCAGAAGGCCCATCAGCTTAATCACGCTGGCCGGATAGCAGGACTCATCAGCTCGATCCTCGAACAGCACCTCGCCACTCCACGCATCGATAACAATGGCGCCAACATAAGGATCACGCTTGAGCGTCTGGATTTGCGCCCGCGCCGCCCAGGCAGTTCCCGTCGCCAGCATTCCCGCCACAAACACTATCCCCGCAATTCTACCTGTCTTCATTTCGACCCTTTCTGCGCCTCGGTGCGAGACATACCCGTAGCATAGGGCAAGGCGCTCTGCTTTCAAGCGAACTTCTTCTCCAATCCTGAATGCGCTGCTTCTGCATTGGACATCCGCTACGCAATAGTGGATAGTTCACGGCTAAATTCAGGGGAGGTTGAAATGCTGGCCAAGGTGAATTCGGGCGCTGTCTATGGCGTCGATGCATATCCGGTTGAGATTGAGGTGAACGCCGCCAACCGCGGTGATCCGCAGATTGTTATTGTGGGCCTCCCTGATGCTGCGGTGAAAGAGAGCAAGGACCGCGTCTATACGGCCCTCACCAACTCCGGCTACCGCCCCCACATTGGTCGAACGACCGTCAACCTGGCTCCCGCCGACATCAAGAAGGAAGGGCCCATCTTTGATCTGCCGATTGCGCTCGGATTGCTGGCGGCAATGGAGGATATCGAACCACAGAAGTTCGCGCACATGGCCATGGTCGGTGAGCTGGCGTTGAGTGGTGAAGTGCGCCGCGTGAAGGGCGTCCTCCCCATCGCCATGCGTGCTCGCGAGGAGGGACTGCACGGTATCATTGTCCCGTTCGATAACGCGGAAGAGGCCGCTGTGGTCGAAGGTCTCAACGTGTATCCCGTGCGGTCGCTGCGCGAAGCGGCCGAGATGTTGGATGGTGGCGGCCTGCCCGAGCCGTGTCGGGTTGGCCTTGATCTTCTGCAGAATGGCCTCGATGGTTACGTAGACGACTACGCCGACGTCAAAGGCCAGGAGCTGGCCAAGCGCGCGCTTGAGGTCGCCGTCAGTGGAGGCCATAACGTCTTGATGATCGGGCCTCCGGGTACGGGCAAGACAATGCTGGCAAAGCGCATTCCTTCTATCCTGCCTCCGCTTCATCTTGAGGAGGCACTGGAGACCACGCGGATCCACAGCATTGCCGGTACGTTGAAGGTGCATGAGGCGCTGGTGACGACGCGCCCGTTCCGCTCGCCCCATCATACCATCTCGGATGCCGGCCTGCTCGGTGGCGGCGCCCACCCCGTTCCGGGCGAGGTCAGTCTCTCGCATCGCGGGGTGCTCTTTCTCGACGAACTACCCGAATTCCATCGCAACGTGCTCGAAGTATTGCGCCAGCCGCTCGAGGACGGCCAGGTGACGGTATCGCGCGCTGCGGCAAGCGTCACGTTTCCCTGTGAGTTCATGCTGGTTGCCGCGATGAATCCGTGTCCCTGCGGTTTCTTCGGTGATGCCAAGCGGGAGTGCCGCTGCAACGATCGGCAGATCCAGAACTATCGCAACAAGATATCGGGTCCGCTGCTGGACCGGATTGATATTCATATTGAAGTCCCCACAATTGAGTATAGTCAACTGACCTCGCTCGGGGCAGGGGAGCCGTCGTCGGATGTCCGGAGTCGCGTGACACAGGCCCGCCGCGTGCAGCAGGCCCGCTTCCGCGAGGTGGAGGGCCTGCACTGCAACTCCGGGATGGGGGCCAGGAACCTGCAGACCTACTGCCGTCTCGAAGCGGAGGCGCAGGGCATGTTGCGCAACGCCATCGAGGAACTCAACTTCAGTGCCCGCGCCTACGACCGCATCCTGAAGGTCTCCCGCACCATCGCCGACCTGGCCGGCAGCGACACCATCCAGTCCGAACACGTCTTCGAAGCCATCCAATACCGGACGTTGGACAGACAACTCTGGGTATGAAGACGTCTTGAGATTGGAGAAGAACGTGCGTGCAACAAGCTTGTCCTTCGTAGCTCGGAGAGCGAAGTAGGATACCGCACCCTCGATCGGCAGATGTGGGTGTAGACCCGGATTTCAGCTGCGCCTATGCTGTCCCGAAGCGGTAACTCGTGTGCTGGGTGTAGGTTTCGTTCGGGTGTAGCACCGTGGTGGGGAAGTTGGGGTGGTGGATGCTGTCCGGGTAGTGCTGCGCTTCCAGGCAGAGGCCGCCAAACCGACCATAGGTCGCACCGTCTTTGCCGGTCATGTCCTCCATGAAGAACCCCGTGTAGAGTTGTACGGCCGGCTCGCTGGTTTCCATCTCGATCGTTCGCCCTGAGGTCGGTTCGGTGACGCGCACGACCGGGCCGCTGCTTTCGCCCAGGATGAAATTGTTGTCGTACCCCCTGGGCAGGGCTTCGAAACGATCGCCCAGTCGGGTAGGTACACGCAGGTCCATGGGAGAGCCGTCAACGGAAGCGATTTCACCGCTGAGGATCAGTGTGTCGGGGTCGGAAGGTGTGGTGGTGTCGGCCGCGATCGTAACCACGTGGTCCAGCACCTTGCCGGCAGCGTGCCCGGCGAGATTGAAATAGGCGTGGTTGGTCAGGTTGAGAATCGTGGTTGCGTCAGTCGTTGCCTCGTAGTGCAGCGAGAGCGTGCTGTCTTCGGATAGGGTGTAAACCAGGGAGATGTCGAGCGTGCCCGGGTAGCCTTCGTCGCCATCCGGACTGCGCATGCGAAAACAGACGCCGTCATCCACTGTTTCGGCCTTCCACACGACCTTGTCGAAGCCTTTCAGACCGCCGTGCAGGGAATTGGCGCCATCGTTGGCAGCGAGTGTGTAGTCGATGCCTTCGAGTGTGAACTGCGCACCGTCGATGCGATTCGCCACGCGTCCACAGACCGCGCCGAAGTAGGGATTGGCTTCGGCGAGATACTCCTCGAATGTGTCAAAACCCAGCGTGATATCAGCGAAGTTGCCGTCGCGGTCGGGCGTACGAATCGACTGGATGGTAGCCCCGTAGTTCATAATGGCGACTTCAACACCCGCCCTGTTCTGAAGTGTGAAGAGGGTGACCTCTTGTCCATCAAGTGATCCGAATGAACGCGTTGAGAGTGTCGACATGGCGGTCGTCCTTTCTGCTTTCCTGTGGGAGTCTTCTGTCTCGGTTTCCGAAGTAGAGTCGATAGCAAACGAGCCGCGCACCTGTCGAGGCCAGATGTCTGCTTTTCTTCTGCATGCATGTCGCCTATCATGGTCAGTCTATGGTTCGTTTTCAGAGACAACGTTTGCGCCTGCTGTCAGCTTGCCCGTCGGTCCTGTTGGTCGGCGTGGCCATCCTGTCGCTGTGCGGCTGTGCGCGCATACGCCCTCCGCGGGGTGCCAAGTATGTGGTCCGGACCATGATGACCACGGGTTACTGCAAGTGCGGCTCCTGTTGCGGATGGAAGCGAACGTGGTATGGGCGTCCGGTCTACAAGAGCGGTCGCTTGAAAGGCAAGCGCAAGAAGGTGGGGTTCACGGCAACGAATGTGCGTGCGCACCACGGCACAATCGCTGCGGATACATCGCGCTATCCCTTCGGAACCATCATGTATGTTGAGGGCTACGGCTACGGGCGCGTAGAAGACCGGGGCGGCGCGATCAAGGGCGAGCATATCGATCTCTACTTCCGAAGCCATTCCGAGGCCCTCGACTGGGGCCGCCGCCGCAAGAAGGTCAAAGTCTGGTTCGTGCGATAGTGGGGTTCATTTAACCACGAAGGTCACGAAGGGCACGAAGACAGGGAGGAGAAGGAAGACGGAGAAGAGTGTCCCGCGGGAGGAGCAGACTAGGGTCGTGTAACGCAAATGGGCTCTCAGAATACGCAGAGCACTGTCATTTCGAGCGAAGCGAGAAATCTCAGCCCCATGATGAGGCAGAGATCCCTCGACTTCGCTCGGGATGACACACGAGGTATGCAAACGCAATTGTGAGACAGGAGACTACTACCTCAAGCCCACCGGTGGGCCAAGAACTTCGCGCAGTAGCCATGCGCCACGCAGGCTCGTGGCATCTTCAAGATGCTTGTTCAGTTCCTTCCGCGCGGGATTGAGTTCACACGCCTCCACAATAACCGGGCGCGGGGCTGGCGGTGGCTGGTTCCAGAATGGCGCGGGCTTCTGGGGCGTCGTCGGTGCTGGCTGAGGGGCCTGCCTGGCCGCCTGAACGGGCTTGGCTCGCCGCCTCACGCGGCTCGGCTTCGGGGGTGCCTGGAAACGTTTCTGAGCCACAGGGCGCTGTGCCGGTACCGGTACCGGCGGCGGAGGCGGTGGAGGCGGTGGAGCCGGCTCGGAACGGGTCTGTGCTGCGCCGCTGAGCGCTTGCAGGAAGTCTCGCAGCTCCTCGGCCGGCTGGTTTGCCGGTGTCTGAGGCGTCGGTTGCGGTCGATCCCCCGGGGGTGGGGGCATCATCGGCTTGCCCTGCTTGGCCGCCTTCATGATGCGGGCGATGATCACCGAGATAATGATTACCACGGGGATCAGGTCATCTATTCCCGCTGTCACTATGTGAGGTATCTGCACCACTCCCCCCTGACCTGTCGCGGCGGGTACCCCGTTTTTGCGGGGCACCCGATCACGATCAGGCGCTACGAGACTACTTGTCTATCGGACCCGACTCAGTGGTCTGGTCGTCGGTCGCAATGCTGCGGCGCATCGAGGTGTCAGACTCAATGTTCTGCATCTTGTAGTAGTCCATCACACCCAGATTGCCGTCGCGGAAAGCCTGTGCCATGGCTTTGGGTACCTCAGCCTTGGCTTCGACCACGCGGGCCTGCATCTCCTGAACGCGGGCCTTCATCTCCTGCTCCTGGGCTACGGCCATGGCGCGACGTCCTTCGGCCTCGGCCTGGCGCATCTTCTTGTCGGCTTCGGCCCGCTCGGTCTCGAGCTGGGCACCCACGTTGGCGACGTCGGAGACGCCCGCCACGCTGATGTCGGCAATGTCAATTGAGACGATTTCAAATCCGGTTTGCGCATCCAACCCACTGTCCAGCACACGACGGCTGATGGTGTCCGGGTTTTCAAGCACGCTCTTGTAGCTCGCGGACGAGCCGATCGCGCTGACGATGCCCTGACCCACGCGGGCGACGATGGTCTCCTCGCCGGCACCGCCAACGAGGCGGTCAATATTGGCCCGAACCGTGACGCGGGCCTTGACCAACAGGCGAATACCGTCCTTGGCGACCGCGTCGAGCATGCCGGTCGTGCTCTTGGTGGGATCGGGGCAATCAATGACCTTGGGGTTGACGCTCGTGCGTACGGCTTCAAGTACGTCGCGTCCGGCCAGGTCGATGGCCGCGGCGCGCTGGAAGGTGAGGTCAATGTTGGCCTTGTCGGCTGCAATCAGCGCGTTGACAACGTTGATGATGTCGCCGCCGGCCATGTAATGCGCTTCGAGCGAGTCGGTCTCGAGCGAGAGACCGGATTTGATGAGCCGAATGCGCGCATCCACAATCAGGGCCGGGGGGATACGCCTGAGCTTCATGCCCACCAGCGACCAGATCGAGACGCGGGCGCCGGACATGAGGGCCCGCACCCATACGCCGAGGAAATAGAAGAAGATCCCGACCAGCGAGATGACTAGAATTGCCGCAATGGCAAGAGCGATGACTACGAGTGGCATGGTGGTCTCCTTTAGGTTTCTGTGCGTTTTACGACAACGCGGTTGCCTTCAACTTCGACGACAGTGATGGTGGCGCCCTTGTCAATCATGCCGCCCTGGGTGACGACGTCGACCCGGCGGCCGCTGATCAGGGCAAATCCGGCGGGGCGGAGGTCCGACTTGGCTTCGCCCTGGGCGCCCACCAGATCATCGAGACCATCCTGGACCGCCGTGAAGGTTGACTCATCTCGTGAGACCGTCATGGCCTGGCCCACACGCGAGCGGGGAAAGAACCTGATCCAGAGCGCAATGGCGACGCCGACGAGGAAGAGAATGGCGATGGCAACAAAGTGGCCGTAACCGGGAAAGGCCGGGAAGCCGGCAATCATGGCGCCCAGCAGCAGGAGCCCTCCAAACGCTCCCAGGATGCCGCCCGGCACGAAGATTTCGGCACCAAGCAGAAGAAGCCCGGCTCCTAGCAATACCGCAAAGATCTGTATGGCTGCTCCGCTCATGAATGGTTCCTAACTTTCAGGATGGTCCACTACTATACGGTTACCATGAGTCTCCGCAATGACAATCGCATCACCTTTGTCGATGAATTCGCCGCGTGCGATAACGTTGAGACGACGGTCGCCAAACAAGCCAATGCCGGCCGGGCGCAGGGGCGTCTCGGCGGTGCCGGTGAGTCCGCGCAGCTCATCCGTGGGGGCTGAAGCCTGGTAGCCTTGGTCGGCGCTGACCGCCTTGGTCAGCATGAGGCGCTGGAAGGTATGTGTGGCCGGCAGGTAGCGGCCCAGCAGCACGCCGCTCACAAAGGTTAGCAACAGTCCGCCACCCAGGTTGAGGATCATGTCCTGCACCTGTTGGGGATTGATGGACGCCGGCTGGTACCACGGCTGGCCGGGGTAGTGTTGGATCATGGCCAGCATCAGCGAAGCAAGAATACAGGTGAGACCGGTAATGCCGGTGATGCCGAAACCCGGAATCAGAAAGATCTCAACAAACAGCAGGGCAACGCCGATTAAGAGGAGTAGCACTTCGCCCATGCCGGCGAGGCCGGCGACGTGGTGGCCCCAGAACCAGACGGCCAGCAGGGCGATGCCGCTTAGGCCGAATATACCGAAGCCGGGTGTCTTATACTCTATATAGAGACAGAGCAGTCCTGCAGCCATAAGGATGCCGGACAGCGGAAACCCGTCGATCATGCGGGCGATATCCTCGGCTGCGCTGGATTTCACCGTGATGACCTCCCTGTCGCCGAGGCCGATCACCTCAAGCAGGGCGTCCATGTTCTTGACCGTGCCGCTCGAGAGGAGGGGGCGCTGCTCTTCGCCTACAAGACGCTCAGCATCCTGGCTGGTCAGCGTGAGGAGCTGACCTTCCGGGCAGATCATGTCATCCCCGATCTTGTATTCGTATTCGGGGCGCACCATGGCCTCTGCCAGGTCTGCATCGTGGCCCTTGCGTTGGGCCGCGCCACGAATCAGGGCAACGGTGGGCGATATCGCTTTCTCTTTCAGTCCGTCCGGAATTTCCTGCGCGCCGCCCATGGGTATGGGTGACATCATGATCGGCATAGCATCACCGATGCGCCCACTCGGCTCCATGTAGATGTGGTCGGTTGAGAGCGCGATGATGGCGCCCGCCGATATCGCGTCCGTGTTGACAAAGGTGTACGTTGGAAAATCGAGGTCGGCGAGGAGATGCATGATTTCTTCACAGGCATCGAGACGACCACCCGGCGTATCCATATCCAGAATAATCGCCGAGGCGTTATCGCGCACCGCCTGGTTGACCCCGCGGCGCACGACATAGACCAGTGCCCGTTCGATCATGCCCTGGATCGGAATCACGTAAACCGGTCCTGTATCGTTGGCCTGGGCGGGTGCGTGAGCAACCGTTCCAAGAAGCGACAGCAGGCAGAGACCGACAAGCATCATGCGTTTCATGCTGCGAGTATGCATGAATCCCGGTTCAGGGTTCAAGGTCCAAGCTTCGGGTTCCGAAAGAGTCGACCCCAACGGGGTCGTACATCATAGCCCGGCGTGAAACGCCGGGTACACAGTGGCCTCCGTCACCCCCCCCCCTTACCCAGGGCATGCCCTGGGCTATGATGTTGCACCCCGTTGGGGTGCCTAATTGCTATGCCGATCCAGCCGAAGCCTGCTATAGTTCCCTACATGGAAGCGAGAAGGTATAGCCACTTGGTTGGTGTTGGCGGGATTGGGATGAGCGCACTGGCGCAGGTGCTGGTGGCGCGGGGCGACCGGGTGACCGGATCGGACCGGGCCCTGGATCAGGGCGAACCGTCTGAGACGCTGGACCCGTTGGCGGCGGCGGGCGTTGAGCTGGTGGCGCAGGACGGGGGCGCAGTGTCGGCGCAAACGGCTTGCGTGGTGATGAGCACGGCGATTGAGGCGGACAACCCCGACCTGTTGGCCGCCGAGAGGTGCGGTGTGCCGGTGCGGCATCGATCGGATGTCCTGGCCGAGTGTCTGGAAAGTAAGCAGGTGATCGCGATCAGCGGCACCTCCGGCAAGAGCACGGTCACGGCCATGGTGGGGTGGGTCATGCAGGAGCTGGGGCTCGATCCCACGGTCGTGAATGGCGCGATCGTCCCGGTGTGGCGTAGCGAAAAGGCCGTGGGCAACGTGCGGCTGGGTGCCTCGGACCTGTGGGTGATTGAAGCAGACGAAAGCGATCGCACTCTCAATGCTTACGACTTCGACTGGGCCGTGGTGACCAATGTATCGACCGACCACTTCGGGGTGGACGAGGCGCGTGCCCTTTTCAAGGCTTTCGCCCAACGTGCACAGGCGGGGAGCGTCAGTGCGGTCGATGATCCAGAGCTGCTCGCCGGGTTTGAACCGAGCATGCAGAGCGGCGCCAGTTCTTTCGCGTATGGCGATATCGACTTCACGGTTCCCATGCCCGGCTATCACAACGCCGCCAACGCGCTGCTCGTGGTGGTGCTGATGGAGCGGATGGGATATTCGCTCGAGCGGGTGGGGGAGGCCTTGGCGCGGTTCCCGGGGCTGCACCGTCGGCTTGAGTGTGTCGGCGAAGCGGGTGGCATCCGCGTGTTCGATGACTACGCGCATAATCCTGCCAAGATTGCCGCCGCCTGGCATGCGGTGCGCAGGGAGGGCGGTCGTGTCATCGGTATCTGGCGCCCGCACGGCTACGGTCCGCTGCGCCAGATGATGGAACCGCTGGCGGCCGAGTTCAGCGGTTTGAACTCGGGGCCGGACGAGCTGGTCGTCCTGCCGGTCTACGATGCAGGCGGAACCGCCGATCGCTCCGTGTCGTCAGAGATGTTGGCGGAGCGCATTCAGCAGGCCGGTGGCTCAACCGTTTTCGTGATGTCGCCCGAGGATGTGCCGGCGTGGGTTGCTGAAGAGGCGACCGAAGGCGACACGGTCCTCGTCATGGGCGCCCGGGACCCGGGACTGCCGGCCCTGGCGGACGCAGTGCTGGCCGCACTGCGCGGATGAGATCCTTCTCTTTAGGATCTGGGAATGGCCAACGGACTAAGTTGAAGGAGGAGATGCCTCGACTTTGCTCGGTGGCAGAAAACGCTAACGAACTGTCATCCCGAGCTTGCCGAGGGATCTCCTACTATAGCGAATGGACGAGAACTGGGGTGAGTCCACTTCTTCTAATTGCTCCCTTGACGTCTGAGGCAAAGTAGGGTGAGGTACGAGTTTTCGCAATGCATCAATGAGGAGTCAGGCATGCCGGCAGTCAGCAGTACAGCGGATACGAAGTGGTTCCAGGAATCGCGTTTTGGGATGTTCATTCATTGGGGACTCTACTCGCAGGCCGCGCGCCACGAGTGGGTGAAGAACCGCGAGTGCATCACGAGCGAGGATTACCAGAAGTACTTCGATATCTTCGATCCGGATCTCTATGACCCACGCGCCTGGGCACGCGCTGCGCGTGAGGCGGGCATGAAGTATTTTGTGATCACGACCAAGCATCACGAAGGATTCTGCCTGTGGGACTCGAAGCATACGGACTACAAGGCCACCAACACGCCATGCGGCAAGGACCTGCTCAAAGAGATGGTCGATGCATTCCGGGCCGAGGGACTGCGCGTGGGCTTCTACTACTCGCTGATCGATTGGCACCATCCGGAGTTCCCGGTCGATAGAATTCATCCCCAGCGCGATGACGAGGACTTTCGCGAGAAGACCAAGGAGCGCGACGTCAAGCAGTACGCCGCCTACATGCGTGAGCAGGTACGCGAGCTGCTGACCGATTTTGGCCAGATCGACATTCTCTGGTTTGACTTCTCCTATCCCGGCGATGACGGGAAGGGACATGAGGAATGGGAGTCGGAAGAGTTGGTGAAGATGATTCGCGAGCTGCAGCCCTCCATCATGATCAATAACCGTCTCGACCTGCCCGGCGTGGGTGACCTTGTGACGCCCGAACAGTACGTGCCGTCCGAGGCCCCGAAGGACGAGCATGGAAACCCGGCAGTCTGGGAAGGGTGCCAGACCTTCTCCGGTTCATGGGGCTACCACCGTGACGAGGCGACGTGGAAGAGTGTCCCGATGCTGATCCAGATGCTGATCAATCACGTCAGCCGTGGCGGCAACCTGCTGCTGAATGTTGGGCCCACGGCCCGCGGCGAGTTCGATGTTCGCGCCCTGAACAGTCTGAGCGGGATGGGGGAGTGGATGAAGCAGCACAGTCGCGCCATCTATGGGTGCACACAGGCCCCGGAGGAATTCGAAGCGCCGCTCGACTGTCGCTACACGTGGAACCCGGAAACCAACCGCCTCTACTGTCACATCTTCGCCTGGCCGTTCAGGGCACTGCACCTGCCGGGCATGCAAGGTAAGATCAAGTACGCTCAACTTCTCAACGACGCCAGCGAGATCAAGTTCCGCGATGCACAGGTTGATGTGCACGCCAACCTGAACGCCTCGACCCCCCAGGGCGCCGTCACACTGGTGCTGCCGCCCGTGAAGCCGGATGTCGAGGTGCCGGTGGTTGAGCTGTTTCTGTAGAATGTAGCGCGGGGTCGGGAGGGGATATGAACCAGGCTGGTGAAAACCCGAAACGGAATGTCCTGTTCATTACCAGTGACCAGCAGCACTGGATGGCCATGGGATACTTGAACCCGGAGGTCAGAACCCCCAACCTCGACCGACTGGTCGAGCGGGGGACGACATTTCATCGTGCCTACACGGTCAATCCCACCTGCACGCCCACGCGAGCCAGTTGGATTACAGGGCTCTACCCGAGTCAGCATGGCGCCTACTCGCTGGGGACCAAGCTGATGGAGGATGTGCCGACCGTGGGGGACGCGTTCCGGGAGGGCGGCTATAGAACCGCCCTGGTCGGCAAGGCGCACTTCCAACCACTGGCGTCTACGGAGGAACACCCCTCGCTGGAGGCGTATCCGGTTCTGCACGACCTGGACTTCTGGCGCGGTTTTGACGGTCCATTCTACGGGTTCGATCATGTCGAGCTGACACGGAACCATACGGACGAGTCTCACGTCGGACAGCACTACGCACTGTGGCTGGAGGAGAAGGCGCCGGGGGCGTGGCGGGACTACTTCCTGCCGACGTCGGTGGCTATACCGGAGTGCGACGGTTACCCCGTCTCAACCCGTAAGGACCTCTCTGCCGGCGATGCCTGGGATATTCCCGAGGAGCTGCACTACAATGCGTGGACCGCCGAGCGCACCACTGCCCTGATGGAGGCATTCAAGCAGAACGGCGAGAACTTCTTCCTCTGGGCCAGCTTCTTTGATCCGCACCCGCAGTACATGGTTTCCGAGCCCTATGCCAGCATGTACGATCCGGCTGAGGTGACCGTGCCGGAGCATCGCGAAGGGGAGTTCGACGACAAACCGCCCCACTTTGCCCTGACGCAGCAGGAGAAGCCCGACTTCAGTGCTTACCGGGAGCCGGAAGGCAATGCGATACATGGGGCCGGCTGTCATGTCAGGTCGCATGAGGTGCGGGCCAGGCACATTGCCACGATGTATGGCATGATGACGATGCTGGACACCTACATCGGGGTCATCCTGGACAAGCTGGACGAGCTGGGTTTGACCGAGAGCACGCTGGTGTGCTTCACAACCGATCACGGCGACTTCCTCGGGCAACACGGTCTGACCAAGAAGGCGATTCACCACTACGAGGACTTGATTAAGGTTCCGCTGGTGGCGAGTCTGCCCGGCGTGGTTCCGGCAGGCCTTGTGTCGGATGCGCTTCAGTCCACCGTTGACCTGCCGCAGACCTTCCTCGACATCGCCGGACTGCCGGTGCCGCGCAACATGACAGGCGTGACCGAAACCAGCGTCTGGACCGGTCAGTGCGACCGGCTTCGGGACCACGTCATCGTCGAGAATCAGCACCAGCCCACGACCATGAATATGCGCACCTACATCGACGCGCGCTACAAGCTGACGGCTCACTACAACCGGGAGTATGGTGAGTTGTATGACCTGCAGGAAGATCCGGACGAGTACGTGAACCTTTGGGATCATCCGGAGAGTCAGCCGCTGAAGCAGGAACTGTTGTTGAAATTCATCTATGGCGAAATGGCCAGGGCACCGCTGCCCATGCCAAGGATCGCCGGGGCCTAACCGGAGAAGACACCATGACGCCACCAGAAGCACCCCCCCCTAACATTGTGTACATCCTTGCCGATGACTTCGGTTGGAACGACCTGGCGTGTGAGGGGAGCACGTTCTACGAGAGCCCGAATATTGACAGGATTGACTTGATGTGAGCGTTCTCTGACGCCAGGGACGGGATGGACGTGAAAGAGCTCGATATCGCGAGGATTGCAGATGGGCGGCTGGACGTAGCGGATGCAAACGAGCATCTTGCCGCCCTGCCACAGCATTCCATCGATATCCTGAATTGGCCTGCCTTTGACTACCGCCCGAACGTCCGGTTCGCTGCGGGGTATGGGGGAGGCGATCTGTGCGTCCGCTTCGCGGTTGAAGAGGATGCCGTGCTGGCCGAGAAGACTGAAACGAACGATTCGGTCTGCCAGGACAGCTGTGTTGAGATGTTCATCGCCCCGCACTCGGACGTCTACTTCAACTTCGAGTTCAACTGCATCGGGACCGCACTGGTGGGTAGAGGTCGCGGACGGCACGATCTTGAGTGTCTTGATCCGTCGCTGATAGGGAGCATCCGCCGCAGTTCATCGCTTGGCAGTGAGCCGTTTCCGGAGCGCCGGGAGCGTACAGCCTGGCAACTCACCGTCGCCATTCCGCTGACGATCCTTGGTCTGAATGAAGATGATCTCCCCGGTCACACCTGCCGCGCCAACTTCTACAAGTGTGGCGACCGCCTCTCGCAACCCCACTACCTGAGCTGGAATCCCATCAACACCCCAACCCCCGACTTTCATCGTCCCGAATGCTTCGGCGTCGTACGCTTCAGTTGATGGATATTGACATCATTCTGTAAGCGCTGTTAGAGTGTAGGCATGAAAAGGACACAGGTGCAGATTCCGGACTGGCTGTTTGCTGCGGCGCATGAGTTGGCGGAGGCGAAGGAGATCTCTCTGGCCGAGCTGGTGCGACGGGGGCTGGAGTATATGTTGGCAGTGACTCCGAAGTTAGAAACCAAGACTGAAGAATGGGCGCTACCCGAAGCACGGAACCTTCAGAGCCGGGATCCCTTCGTGGTTGAAGGCTGGCGCGCGAGCATTCATATGCAGCATCTGCGGGTGGCCGAGGACGGCGAGTCCTATGATGCGGGGGGCGAGTCATGACCTCGTGCGATACGAATATTCTCTTCCCTGCATGCGATGCCTCTTCACCCCAGCACGCTTCGGCACGTGCCTTTCTGGATGGGCATCGCCAAAGCGGCGACTTCTGTCTCTGCGAGCAGGTCTTGCTTGAGCTTTACTGTCTACTGCGGAACCCGACCGTGTGCCGTAATCCGCTCCCCGGATCGGATGCCGTTGGCATTATCCAGTCATTCCGGTCCAACCCCGCCTGGCGCGTGGTCGACGTCGTGCTGGCTGGTGAGATCATGCAGAAGGTGTGGCAACATGCGTCGGCCGACACCTTCGCCTATCGTCGCGTCCTCGATGCACGGCTGGCCGAAACACTGCGCCACCACGGCATCACCGAGTTCGCCACCTGCAACGCGAAAGACTTCGCTGGATTCGGATTCGACCGCATCTGGAACCCTCTCGTCTGAGGAGAACGTCAGCTGATAGGGTTGGCTCAAAGAAGGTTGGCTCGGAGCGCTGGCACCTTCTCCTACGCCGGAGAGGCGATGATGATGCGCGTAGATGCAGGCACCTGCTAGAGCAGTTCTTCAGTCACTATCGTTGAGCGGTCACCGGTGGTTACTGCTCCTTGAAGATGCTGGGGCGGACCGCGGGGCGGCTTACAGACCGTGTGGCTGATAGTGACCCAATTACTGTAACCGAAGCCCGGCTTCCAACTTCTCGCAGACGCGGTCACGCAGGCTTTTCGGAGACAGCACCTTTACGTCCGGCATCCAGGAGAGGACCCAACGGACTACCTGTTTGCGGCCGGTGGTCTCGAAGCGCATCTCTACGCGGCCGTCCCGGCGCATGTGGAACTCCTGTGACGGGTGCCACTGCCGTTCCGTGATGTAGACCGCGAGCTTTGGCTCGAACAGTAGCCGGATCTTGATGGGCTTCTCTCCGCCAGTGATCCCGAAGGCGTTCTTTGCGTATGTCTTGGGGCGAAATCGCTCGGGGGCGCGAACCTGGCGCCCGTGGGCTGAATCTGCCGGAAGCGGGAGAGCGCAAACGTCGCGACCCGCTCCTTGGCCGTGTTCCACGCGAACACGTACCAGTTCCCGTGATAGGCCAGCAGGTGGTAGGGACGCAGCGTGTACTCCGAGATGCGCCCGTCGAAGGTCTGGTACGTGGCCCGGATTTCCTCGCGGTGCTCGATGAAGCCCGCGATCTGCGCCCAGACTTCCGGGTCGATCCTGACACAGTCCTCCGGCATGCCCCCGACACAACCCCTTCTCCGAGCAGAAGATGGTCTACAACGCCGAGAACGGCACCGTCATCTACCGCTCGCGCATGCACGCCAAGACCAAGCGCAACTTCGAGATCTTCTCCGCCGAGGAGTTCATCGCGGCCATCACGCAGCATATCCCGGACAAAGGCTTCCAGATGGTGCGTTACTATGGGTGGTATTCCAACCGGGCCAGGGGCGAGCGGGCCAAGCGCGAGGCCGAGCCCGGCGCCCCGGACACCGCCGAGGTGGACGTGATCGACGTGTCCGAGTATCAACCGCCGCGCATTCCGTCGAAGAAATGGCGCGAGCTGATCAAGTCGAAGATCCCGGCCCGAAGGCGTCGGGGAAGGTGTGGGAAGTTGACCCGCTCATCTGTCCGCACTGCGGCGCTGAGATGAAGTTGATCGCGCTTATCGATGACGACGAGGTGATCGAGAAGATCCTCCGCCACCTGAAACTGTGGCCGGAGCAGACGGCGCTGGTCTGTCTGTCCCGCGCCCCGCCGAGTATCCTACCGCCCACCGGCAGCGAGCGGATCATCGAGCCGTTCTTCGATGATCCGTTCCCCGACTACGACACAGAGCCCGTCATGGCGTACGCGAATGACCCGGATTTCGCGGCGTAACCGCTCTGCGCAGAGCGGGTGATGAATGGGGGTGATTTGTCATCCTTCCCGCCACACGCCCACTTTGGCCATCGCGCATGTCCCTGCTGGCCCGAATATTGACCCAGAGGCGGGGTACTG
>JASLOA010000002.1 GCA_030745755.1 Kiritimatiellia bacterium
AGGCGTGTTGCCCAAATCGGAAAGCGCCTTCGGCGAGATGCTTCGGCAAGCTCAGCATGACAGTTCTCTAAGGAATTCGACTATCCCAAGAGTGTCATCCCGAGCGAAGTCGAGGGATCTCCTTTTGGGCAACACTCCGTCTACAACTGACCATTGACGACGCACGGAAACACCCACGCCTGTTTTCACGCATATTTCACGCACACTTCAAACGCTCTTCACATACGTTTTCTACCCTGTTCACGTCATTAATGGAAACGGGCCCGCGCAGGGGCCAACACAATGGAGGCGTGAGATGAGTCTGAAACGTATCGTGATGGTAGGCGTGATCTTCGCGATCGCATGTGGGGCCTGGTGGATCCTGGGTACGGCTACGGCCGTGAGGTCGGCCAGTCGCTTTGGCAAATTGGGGCCGCAGGTTGAGAACCTGTGGGGCGATCCGCTGGTGCAGAAGGCGCCGTCGGTATCCGTTGAAACCGTTCGATCTGCACAGCGCTGGATGATGCCGCAGAAGAACGATATCACGGTCCGACTCGAGACGGACTATCGCAAGAAGGGCTTGATCTGGTATCCCACCTATACCTGCGCATTCGATGGCACCTATACGATCGCCAACACAGAAGCTATCGCGCAGAAGATCCGTATACACTTCGACTTTCCCGCCCAGGGCGCCACGTATGACAACTTCGCCATCTCGGTGGACGGCGCCAGTGTGCTCGCCCCCATTGATACGGCCAAGGGCATTGATGAAACCGTTGAGCTTGGCCCCGGCGAAAGCGCAGAGTTCCGCGTCACCTACAGGACACGCGGTATCCGCGACTGGCGGTACAAGATGGATCCCAATGTAGGTCGCGTTCAGAACCTGAACCTTGTGCTGCAGGCCGGGTTCGACGATATCGACTACACTGGCGGAAGCCTTTCCCCCATGTCGATAGTGAAAACGGACGACGGCGTGGACGTCGCATGGATCGCATCGGATCTAATCACCAGTGAAGACATCGGCGTCGTGATACCCGAGAAGCTCAACCCCGGGCCCCTGACCTCCCGGATCACGTTCTTTGCACCCGTCTGCCTGCTCTTCTTCTTCATGTTGGTCGGGACCATCAACATCATCTACGGCGTGAACATCCATCCCATGCATTACCTGTTTGTGGCCGCAGGCTTCTTTGCGTTTCACCTGCTGCTCTCCTACATGGCCGGCCTGGTGAATATCCACCTCTCGTTCATCATCGCCGCCACGACCTCGGTCGTGCTCGTCACGACCTATCTCTCGGCCGCCCTGGGTGGTAAGTTCCCATGGAAGGTGGCCATAGCAGGCCAACTCTTCTTCCTGGTCCTCTTCTCTTACAGCTTCTTCCTCAAAGGCATCACCGGCCTGACCGTCGCCATCGGCTCGGTCGTCACCCTCGCCATCATGATGCGCGTCACCGCCAGACTCGACTGGGACGACGTCTTCAGTCGGCCAACCAGAAGCGAGCGCCAGAGGCCCGACACACCACCAGCGCCTCCACCCCCGCCACCAATGGCACCGGAAAACGGTCTCCAGGTTCCCGCAGTGTAGCGACACTCATCCGCGTGTGACCCCGGCATGCGCGGATGAGCTCCTATACGGTACAGGGCTCCATCTGTCATCAACAGGATGGTCCCTGTTCTGCAGAGATACTCAAAGATGGCCGAGTTCCCTGAATGGACAGCCGCGCCAGCCGCTCACACAGAAGCTCCGCATACAGCGCCTTCTGGTCTGCCGGCAGGAAGGACTCCTCGAGCGGTACTTTGCTGTTGTGTCCGACACGATCAAAGCAGCGAACAAAATAGGACCATGTGCCGTCCACGCAACGCACCAAGCACTAATCACGCACGTTTACTGCTATAACGGTATACACTCGCAATAACTTCAGATAAAGACTCACCATCCGGATTTTTGGCACCTTTTTACCGCCTATCCGGTAACAAATGAAGATAATGAACCTGTAGCGCGTTCGACAGGCACGGTTTAGGCTATTCCCCCTCTCTTCGTGGAATTACCCAACGAGTGGAACTGAGTTCATCTGCGATAGACAGCGGATCCTGATCACGCCGCGCTAACGGGGGTCGGGCGCCTGAGCGCGAGGCGGTAGGCCTGCGGCGACACACCGGTGTGACGCTTGAAGGCCCGCGAGAAATGATAGGGATCGGGGTAGCCACATTCGGCTCCGATGGTCTTCACAGGAAGGGCCGTTGAGGTGAGCCGAATCGCGGCGCGACGCATTCTGACCTCCCTCACGTAGGCCGCCGGGGACACCCCAAGCGTACGCGTGAAAAGCCGACTGAAGTAGACGGGATGCAGGTTCACGCAATCAGCCAGGGCATGCACCGAACAGTCATCAGCAAACTGTGACGCAATCCGGTCAACCGCCGGACGCAACCGCTGCAGGTTCCCCGCATCCGGAAGCAGGGCATCCCAGTCGCCCGAGAAGAACGGCGCCACCATCTGGCCCAGCACCGCAATCGCGGTCGCGAAGGCCATGGGCTGGTTCGCACGCATGGCCTCAAGCATCGCGTGGAAGCGATCCACCGATGCCGTATCGGCGGGCATGGCTCGTGGGATACCGCCGGCCAGAAGATCGACCTCGGGAATGACGAAGACATTGAAGTGAACCCAATTCAACCGCATGGGCTCAGTACAGCGATAGCGCGCCGGCACCCCCCCGGGAATCAGCCAGAGCTTTCCAGGCTCCAGTGCAAAGGTTTCATCGGCCGCTTCCAACGAGACGCGTCCCCATTCCAGCAGGTAGAGCCGACTGTAGTCATCGCGTATCAGCTCGTTCCCGTAGTTCGCCCAGGCGGCATCATAAGGCTCACATGCACCAGCCAGGAGACGCCACGTCAGTTCACGTATGCCCGGCCCCATGATCTTCACACGCCTATAGGTGTCCATGACCATAGGTTATATATATCCATCATCTGGTTGCAACAGGATATGGTGCCTTTCTAAGCACTGCCGCATACTACCGCCATATTTCACCATGACCTGGCAGCAAGACGGAGTATGATTATGACAACGCGGCAGCATGACCGATACCAGGCCCTGATGGGGCTTGCACCCAAGAACATCCCCCACTGGGAGCACTGGTCCTGCCCCGATGGCGAGACCTACCTGAGCGGCATTGATCACTACGACCATCCGCGCCAGTGCCGCCAGCGGCTGCAGGAGCTCTATCCGCAACTGGGGCTGGGCATACCGAAATCAGACGACCCCATTCCCCGGCCCGAAGAGCAGGAGGACAAGGGCAAGGGACGCTGGGGCGACCAGAATCGTGATCACTGGCAACAGCAGGACGCCTCGCATCGCTTCAAGGATGAAGCGGAGATGCTGGCCTTCAGTCCGCTCGAACAGGGGGATTTCACCGGGTGGAACGTGGTCGTTGATGGCGACTTCAGCAGTGAAGCCATCATCTACGAACGCTTTCGCAAGTACTACCCGGCCGAGTGGGGCGACCAGGCCCCCGACGGCTACCCCGCTGAAGTCTTTTTCTACAACACCATGTTCATGTGGCCCATGCTGGTTTTCGGCTACGAGAACTTCATGAACCTCTGTCTCCTGCCCGAGTTCGAACGTATCATGGATGAATTTGCCGAGATCAACCGCCGCGTCTTTCGCGCCTTTGCCCGGCTTCCGGTCAACTTCGCGATCTGCCACGACGACATCGTCCTCACACGCGGCCCGGTCTGTTCGCCGGACTGGATGCACAAGTATATCTTCCCGCGCTACGAGGAGTACTGGAGCATCCTCAAAGCGGCCGGCAAGGAGGTCATCTTCATGGTCGATGGCCGCGTAGATGCCTATGCCGACGACGTCATCGCCTGCGGCGCGCGCGGGATCATCAGTGAACCCTACACCGACTACAAGGCAATCGCCCGCCGCCACGAAGGCAAGAATCTCTTCCTTGCCGGCGAAGGCGACAACCGTGTCCTGATGCGCAACGACCCCGCCGAGATTGAAGCCATGACGAGGTCCATGGTCGAGACCGCCAAGATGACCGGCGGTTACATGATGTGCGTCGGCAATCACATCCCCTTCAACGTCACCCCCGAAGGGATCAAGCGCTACCTGGATCTCTCCGCCGACATCTCGCATCGCTGATCGAGAACGCGCCCAAAAAAGAGATGTAGCAAGTAGGAAAAGTCGCTACTCTGGGCGGCATGAACTTCACCGCGATCGACTTCGAGACCGCAACGGGTAAGCGCAGCAGTGCGTGCGCAATCGGGATCGTCACGGTTGAAGACGGCGTCATCTGCGACACGTTCAGTGCGCTTATTCAGCCACCGGGTAACGCGTACTTTGGCATGAACATCGCGGTGCACGGCATCCACCCGCAGGATACCGTCGCAGCGCCAACGTTTGAGGAGCTCTACCCCGAAATCCGGGCACGCCTGCAGGGCCGTACGCTCGTGGCGCACAACGAGTCCTTCGACCGGAGCGTGTTGCGGCGCACGATGGAGCATCATGCCATCGACTACAGGGAGCTCGGCCTGGCCGAACGCTGGGAATGCACCATGCGTATCTACAAGAGCAAAGGCTTTGTCCCCTACAAGCTGAACTGCTGCTGCGACCGCCTGGGCATCCGCCTCCAACACCACGAAGCCCTCTCAGATGCCATCGGCTGTGCCCACCTCTACGCCCACCACTGCACCGGATCGTTGCTGACAAACTCGGAGTGCCGGAGGACTGGCTGAACGATGCCGCCAAGGGGTACTTCCTCTCTCAGCCGCCGGTGCACGATGTTGTGGAGCTCTCCAACTTGCGGGTCTGGGCACCGCAGGCTGATTACATGCTGGCCATGAAATGTGTATCGGCCCGATTCGATTCCCATGACCTCGACGACACGAAATTCCTCCTCAAACACCTGGGGCTGCGAAGCGTCGAAGAGGCAAGTCGCATTATCGAACAGTACTATCCGCGCCAGGTCATCCCCGCCAAGACGCAGTTCCTCCTGGAGGAACTGTTGGCCGCCTGACTGTGCTGGATGCTCCTTTGAACCAGTGGAGTACCCCAAAGGGGTGCACCATCATAGCCCTGGGTGAAACCCAGGGATCCATGGAGAACATGGATATTGCGGGAGGCGAAGCGGACGAGAACGCCCACGGTCAACCCCCGTCCGCGTGAC
>JASLOA010000003.1 GCA_030745755.1 Kiritimatiellia bacterium
TCGCCGGGCGCGGGCACTTCCTTGATCAGGTGATCGATAACCGCATCGGAATCGATGCCTTCGGCCACGGCGGCGTAGTTGACGATCACACGATGCCTGAGCACCGGCGCGGCAATGGCTCTGATATCATCCACGGTAATATGAGCACGACCGTTGAAGAAAGCGTGCGCCTTGGCCCCAAGAATCAGGTTCTGACAGGCACGCGGCCCCGCACCCCACGAGACCCATTCCTTGGCGTACGGCAGGCAATACTCCTTGCTGACGCGCGTGCCCTGAACCAGGTTGACGACGTAGCTGTAGAGATCGTCTCGCACCAGTACATCGCGCACGATGGCCTGGTATTTGGTTATATCGCTGCCATCGATCACCTTCTGAGGCGGATCGCTGTAGTTCGTGGTTGTGCGTCGTAAGATCTCGACCTCGTCATCCGTCTCGGGATAGTCCACGACAATCTTGTACATGAACCGGTCCAACTGTGCTTCCGGCAGGTTGTATGTGCCTTCCTGCTCGATGGGGTTCTGGGTTGCCAGAACGAAGAAAGGCGGCTCGAGCTTGTATTTCTCGTTACCGATCGAGACCTGTTTTTCCTGCATCGCCTCGAGCAACGCGGCCTGCGTCTTCGGAGGCGTACGGTTGATCTCGTCGGCCAACACCATGTTGGCGAAGATCGGACCGCGCACAAAGACAAACTCGCGGCGACCGGTCTCAGGATTCTCCTGGATGATCTCCGTACCCGTAATATCGGACGGCATCAGGTCGGGCGTGAACTGGACACGCCGAAAAGAGATGCCGATGGCTTCGGATATCGTGGCAACCAACAGCGTCTTGGCCAGTCCCGGCACGCCCATCAGCAGTGCATGGTTCTGGCAAAAGATGCATTGCAGCGTCAGATCCACCAGTTCCTCCTGACCGACGATGACCTTGTGAACCTCGCGCTTCACCCTGGCAATCATCTGGCCGAATTCGTCAGCGACCCCGGAGTCTATCTTCTTGTTCTCTGTCATTGTTCTATTTCTCCCTTAATGCGGTAATCGCCGAGGATGTATACCCCGCGCAATACGGAACCGGCCACGAGCACACCGTCCGAAAGCTCCACCAGGCTACTGATCGGCCCGCTGTCCGCCAGCGAGACCTTCCACTCGTTGCCGTCCCAATACTGGAGACCGCTTGTACTCCTCCGGCTGATCCATACGCGACCATCCGAGGTGGCCCGCAACAGGCTCGAACCATCATCCGCCAGCGAGCCATCCCAGTTCTCACCATCGAACATCCAGATCCCGTGAGAAGCCGTCGCCGCCCAGATGCCGCCTTTCTTATCTTCTGCGATGGCCATTACCGGCGAACTCTCTGTTGCCAGGTGCCGGGTCCATTGGCCCTTCTGCAGCACCATCACACCTCCATCGGCCAGACCGCACCACGTTCTGCCCTTCGAATCCGCCATCACACTCTCCACCTTCACGCCGGCCAGGTGGTGTTTCACCCCGGTCATGCCCTCGCTGTCGATGGCAACCTCAATCACACCGTCGGCTTCGAGCCGTACCAGCACGGATCCGCTTGCGCCCAGGCTCATATTCTCTACCCGGGCGCCTTCGAATTGCTTGAGCGGGCTCCATGTTTGACCATCTGCCTGCATGATCGTGTTCACATCGGACGAAACATCCTTGGCGATCGCCCATAGCCTGGCGCCAACCGGCAGAATCAGCGCTACGGACCGACCCTTGAGTGTCGCAACCGCTTTATCACCGCTGACCAGCACGGCACCATTCGCGTGCCCCACCCAGAAGTCGCCATCGACTGTTTCCGTCACATCCCAGACAGGCTTGATCTCCGCCACCTGCTCGGGGCGACTGATCACCCCATTCTCTATCCGGGCAAGGCCGTCCATGGTACCGACCCAGACGACGCCCTTGTCCCTGCCCTGCTTCACAAGCTGGATCATATTGCCGGGCAGCAATGGCTGGCTCTCCTTCGAGACCTGCCGCCACGAATCGGCTGCGTGTGCATTCAAGACGACGAGCAGCACCATCACGCCAACACCGTACAACTGACGTCTCATGTGATCACCCTCTTTCCTTCCAGGTTCCAGTGTTCAGTACGCAAGCGGCTTTCCTTGTCTCTGAGCCCCCCCCGTGCTCTCCCGGAGATTAAGGCAAAAGATTAAGGCGAAAGACAAAGGTAAGAGGGCTCCCCCCTTATCTTTCGTCCTTATCTTTCGCCCTAATCTTCCCCCTCTCAGTTCCTCGAAACACCTGAGCTTGCTCACGAGGCAAGACTGACACCTGAAACCTGACACCTGACTCCTCACTCCTTTTCAGGCGCAGTTCGAACGCAACGGAATCCGTTGATATCGCTGCGCCCCGTGTCGGCGCGGCCGGCGTCGAGCCGCATCGACGTGGCGAAATGCGCTTGTCCGAGATAACCGATTGTCCACTGCGTCCACCCCAAACGCAAGCCCACACCCACGGCATCCTCCCCCGGCCAGTCCTCCGGCACCGCATCAAGTGAGCCTGTCCCATGTGTGCCCTTAAAAGCGCGGCCGATCTCGTTAGCGACGGTTATGGGACGCTCACGTGGATGCTGGTTGTAGCGGCCACCGCCATAGTTGATGCTCCAGTATGAGTTGCCGGCCTCGTTCGGCACGGGAACACGCGGGCCGCGTATGGATTTCTCAAGTTCCAGCTCCGTCATGGGCCGCAATCCCGCCCAGGCGGCATAGGCCCTGGCATCCGCCCACGACACCCATTTCATGGGATATCCGTCGTCGCCGCTGTAGACGTAGGGCGGATTCTTACTCCGTTTGACCGAACCGGTGCGATATCCGCCGTATTTCTGGGGATACATGAAGTGCTTCTTTGCCTGTTCCGGGGTTAGATTATTGAGGAAATCGGCATACAAAGCGCCGTAGAAGGGCCGCTGCATGCAATAGAACGCCTTGAAACCATTGGGGAACGTCGCAGGGATCTCGCCGCCATCCTCCGGCCCGGCGCTGCGTGCCCAGAGTTTGCCTTTCTCCTTACCGGTTGGAATCGCGCCCGGCCCGGTAATCCGGTATGGGGTCCTGTCGTTCTTGCCGTCATCATACATATAGAAAGCGCCGGACTCATCGCCGCCGCTACCGACCGAGAACGGGCCCTCGGCCACATACGTCATATGCAGGGCGAATGCCTTCATGTCGACAGGGGTGTCCTTTGTGATCCCCGGGCTGCCGGTCAGATCCCAGACAGCCGTGACTCTGGTTGCCCTAACATTGCGCTCACCATGCATCGCCTGGCGCAGGAAGACACCCACATAACCATCATCCTCCCCCTTCGCCGAACCGGCCACGGAGGACGAGCCCGGCACGAGAAACTCTAACGGCGTGCCTTTGCCATGGCCGTACCCGGTCGGATTCAAAACCTTGTCCGCCGCCAATCTGACATGGCTCCACGGCTTGTCGCCGCCATGCGGGCGCACCTTGAAGAAGACCCACTGGGCATCATGATTGATGTCGTTCCGCCAGGACGCCCGGTGCTGGGCAGGTCCGCTTCCTGCCCCCCAGGTTCCAGCCCAGGCGATGTCGAACAGTATCGTCGCCGTTGTTTCGCTTCGCGCGTTTACCGTTACGTTTCTGAATTGCGCCGTTATGCTACTGCCCGACAAGTGCGCCGCACCGGCGCCCTTCTTCAGCTTCTGTATCTGAGCCGTCGCCGCACCCGCGGTCAGAAGCAGCACGGCAGCAACAATGCCGAACCGAGGCCACCGCCCCTGGAATAGTCCTCTTCTCTTCCTCATGACATCTCCCTGCTCACAAGGCGGCCTTCGGGCCGCAACCAAGTGTGTGCGTATGTGGGTCTGTGAGTATGTGAGTTCCGTCTGCCACCCACACACTCACACACCCACACACATCCCAACGTACAGTGCAAATCATGGCAACGCTTGCGCATGCCAAACATCTCCTCACTGATCCCTGACTCCTGATTACTGATTACTGACTCCTGATCACTGATCCTACTCCGCCAGCTCAAACCGCGGATACAGATCCCGCTTAAACGGACGTTCAACAGTCGGGGCCCACTGGAACCAGTAGAGCCGTTGCTTCGCGTCCCGGTCCATGAAGCGGAAGTAGTAGCTGCAGGGCTTACCGGCCTCCACACCCAGATCCGCGAGCGGCATACGCAGTTCGTAAACCGTGGTTCGAGCCTGCTCGTCTCGTGTGACCTTGTACTGAATGCTCTTTGGCGGTTCCTCGGTCGGTCCGTCCCATTGATGAAGAACGACATCCTGCTTGACCAATGCCAGGCCGAAGTTCCAGTGAACATCCTTCATTGTGACCACCGAGAACTGCATGCAATCGCCCTGGGCGATATTCTTGCCTGCCTTGGCATTGGTGTGTTCGTCGTCTTTGACCTCGGCAGCCACACAGAGGGCTTCGCCGTCCCAGGCCATATGAGCCCTGACACTCATATCGTCCGGCCCGGACCAGGCATCGGGAGCGTGCGCGCTGGGTGCGAATCGATACTGCACCGGATAGATCAGCGCAGGGCTGTCCAGCGTCAACACGGGCGCCCCCCCCCACTCATCCAGTTTACCGTCCACAACGCATGGCTTCGCCAGCCGCTTCAGCCGCGTCGTTTCGAGGTCCAGCGGGTCGAGCAGCGGCTTCATTGCCGTGTCGCCTGCCGGCGCGGTACGCGCCGCGCGCCAACCAACATAGGGATAGGACCGGCGATCATCATCCGCCCGATTCGGCGGCAGTCGACCCGCGGTCAAGAGCGCGGGCGAGTAGTCGTGCATGGGGCCCAAATAGTCCCCCCGGAACACACCGCCTGCCAGTTCTGCCGGCCAGTCGGCGGGCGGCACCGCGCTGCCCGTGCCGTGTGTGCCCTTGAAGGCACGGCCCATGGCGCTGCCTACCGTCACGGGCCGCTCGCTGATCGCCGTGGCCTGCACATCCTGGACACCATAGTAGGAGAGCGAGGCGTCACCGGGTATCGGGATCCGCGGCCCGCGAATCGCCTTCTCATATTCCAGCTCCGTCATCGGGCGCAATCCCGCCCAGGCTGTGAATGCAGAGCCATCCTTCCACGACAGGTAGCGCGAGCGTCGATCAGGTTCGGTACAGGAGAAGCTGTAATCCGGCTTCTTTCCGGAACGAATCACGCCACCGGGCACGTTCTTCAGTTTGGAGGGTTCGTTTATATGGTAGCCATGGCCTCCGAGACGGTAATGTTCTGCGGCCTGGTCCGGGGGCAGCGTGTTCAGGAAATCGGCGTACTGGCCTTCACTGATGTAGGCGTATCTCATACAGTAATACGCCCGGTAGCCATTGGGGAACGCGGCCGGGAGTTCCCCGCCATCCTCCGGCGGGAAAGCGATAGCCCAGAGCCTGCCTGGTTCGCGACCGGTCGGGATCGGGCCCGGTCCGTCCACGTAATAGGGCGCGCCCTTCTCGCGTGCAACCTGGGCGCTCCATACATAGACCTCCCTGGTGTGATAGAACGGAGCTGCCACGATTTCGTGATCGCCAAACTTGTAGAACCAGTTCAACTCGTTGCCGCCCGCTCCTTTGCTCAGTATGGGAGCGGTCTCCTCGTTGCCCTGCCCAAGATAGTAGGGCCCTTCCGGCACGTACACCATCTCGACACCGAATCCACGGACCTCACCAGACAGGTCGCGGGAGGCAGGAGGCAGGGAGCTCAGATCCATGATGACGCTGACGCCGGTGGCTGCGACTGGGCCGGAACCATCTTCCGCGCGACGCACGAACGTGCCGGTGAAGCCATCCTTACCCTCGGGAACCACAAACTCAACGGCTGTTCCATCACCCGTTCGGTAACCTACCGGGTTCAATACCTTATCGGCGGACAGTCGGACATGTTGCCAGCCTGCCCTGAGCTTTGTCGAAGGGCGCTTCTCACCTTTGGGCCGGACCTTGAAGAACACCCAGGCCGCATCGTGGAAACTGCCGCGACGCCAGGAGCCCGGCCATTGGATATCGAACGTAATGGTTGCAGTGGTCTCATCACGTGCCGCGAGCGAGACGTTCGTAACGCGCAGCAGTTCCGCGGTCTCGACCTCTTTTGGCGGCGTCTCTTCAGCCACTTCTTCCACCGGCACGGGGATCTTGGCCACCATCGTGTAGGCCTCATTCTGTGCCCCCGACGCAGTGCGAACAGCGCGGAACCCGTAGTGGGCGTAGCGGCCGGTTGGATTCAAGGCAGCGGCGCTGACGCGGTCCGATACGCGGAGCATCGGTGCGGAATGCAGCCAGTAGCCGCCGCGGAAACCGCCGCCGTTCCAGCCCGGTGCCCGGAGGACAACATCCAGTCTCGGCATCAGCCCCGGAACATTCAGCGAACCGTCGCCATGCTGACCGACAAACCCGGAGTTTCCGCCTAGCCCGCGTCCTCGATAATGGCCGATCGTGACCGCCCGCTCCCATAGGTTGCCGCTCAACTCCATGATTCCCCAGAAGGAAGAACCTGAACCGGCCCGATCCAGCGGGTTATCTTCCATGAAGACGCCTGCACGAAGAGGGCCTGTCGGATCATCGAAGCCCTGCCACGGCCCTGGCGTACCGATCTGCGGGACGGTCTTGTTGTAAACGGCGTTGCCGACGCTCTTGCCTGACGCGTCGTTCCTGACGCGTTCCTTTGCGGTGCCGACCGCCTTCGGGTCGAGCACGTAGCGGGCACCGGCAATCTCCGCGGTTCCCCAGGCATACTCACCGGGCACGGGCTTGAGCGGCCCGCGGCACGCCTTCTCAAATTCGAGTTCACTCATGGGGCGCAGCCCGGCCCATGAGGCGTAGCTGGCGCCATCCTTCCAGGAGAGGAAATTGCAGGCGACATGCGGCGTATCGGCCTTGATATTCGGCCAATCGCCGTGAATGGAATAGCGGTGGGATAACGGCGATCTGGAGTAGTAGAGATCGTTTCTCTCGGAAGTGCTTGTGGACTTGCCGCAGCTCGCCTCCGGTATTGAATTCAGGAATGCGGCATACTGGCCCTGTGTGATCTCATACTTCATACAGTAGAACCCGTTGAACCCTTTGGGGAACGCGCCGGAAATGGGAGGCGCGACGATCGCCTCTTCGCCGTCAGCACGCGTCTGCACATCATCCTCCGTAGCAGCGATCCAGACGGAGTCATGCCCCTCGCTCTCCCCCGTATCGGCGAGCGTTACGGGATCAGGGGCCATCCATGGTTCTGACCACCTGCTTGCAATCGCCCCGCCGGCGCCCCAGAGGCAGCCTTTGGTTTCGGGCTTGGTGATAATCTCATCTTCCGATGTGACAATGAACGGTTCTGCTGGATCGGCGGCATGGAAGAAGCGGCCCTTCTCTCTGCCGCCTGTTCCCAGTGCGAACGGGCCCTTCGCCACATACACCATCTCGATGGCAAATACCCGAATCTCCACCTCCGCGCCAGCCGCGACGCCATCGGCCTCGCGCTGCCAGTTCAGAGTGATCTTCCAGTTGTTGGCGCCATGCCCGCGGTTGGACTCAGAACGGTAGATGAACGCGCCGACCGCCGGCCCACTACTCCTGCGTGGCGTCAGGCCAATATCCAATGTCGCGCCATTCGGCACCATGTGATCGGCCGTATTCGGTGAGAGCGTCGCATGGGACCAACCTGCCGCAGCGTAGCCGCCGGGCAAAGCCGGGGCTGCCGCCTGCTTCCGCCGGAACTTGACAAAGACCCAGGCTGCGTCCCAGTTCTCGACCTTGATTTCGCCTTCGCCAACGTGCGATCCGTCGGCAAGCGTCCTGACCTCGCGCCAGGAATTGTCCCATGCCAACTTGAAGCTGACCTTGTCGCCGGCCAGCGCCGTATCGGAGACCTGCACGTAGTTCGCGCGCGCCGACACTGCCGGACACAGCACAAGGAATGCCGAAATACCCAAACACCCAAGTACCCAAGGAAATCCAAACCCCGAAATCCGAACACCAGCAATCTTCATTTGCTGCATTGCGTCATTCCTCATTTGGTATTCCTTGGGTATTTGAGTATCTCGTCATTCGTCATTAATGGCCCCCCATGCCGTACAGCAGTCGCATGCCCCGTGCCGGCACGTAGATGGGGCCATAGGTTTCAGGAAGTACTGCATTCTTGTCCCTATCCCTTCGCTTCCTGGTCTTTTCTTTGCGGACATAACCACCGGTCTCCACGTCCATAAGCTTCTCTGCCGGCATACCCAAGGCGGCGGAGCTCCCTCCACTACGGCTATCCGCCATCGATGAGGAGAGCGGGTCACCTTCACCCTCAGCGGTTATGACCTCTTCGCGAGCCCAATCGCTGTTGGATGGGATATGCGAGAAGTCGAGCCGCCCGTAGATACTCTTAATCGTGAGTCTGTTCGGGCCGCCAAAGAGATAGTAGGGCTGCAACACCTGTAGCTGTCCACGCACGGGGACGTCCGACTCGTTTACAATCACAAAGAGCGCCTGCCGGCGCCGGATATAGGTCGAAACGCGCGTTCGCGCGGCGGGATCGTCCCTGGCATCGGTGGAGATCGGACTCCCAAACGTGACAATGCCGTGTGCCCGCCAATAGGGCAGGAACTCCGTGTTATGGGCTGCCTTGAAAAGCCCGAAGGTCTCCAATGCGCTCAGCGTGGCGGCAGCTTCAATGCGGTCGGCGAGTGCGTTCACATCCACGCCGATATCGTGCAACAGTGCGCGGCCCAGCGCCATGCGGTCGAGTGACGGTTCAGCACCGGACGTTGTAATCTGCGCGGCATTGGGGCGAAGCTGCGCCGCCAGTGCCGTGTGTGTGGCAGAAAGATAACGAAACAGAGCGATCGGAAAACGGTCGGCGAGCGTGGCGGCGGCGGAAATGGCGTCGCCACCGGCGGAGCCTGCCAGCAGCGCGCGCTTGATGTTGGCCTCATGTACGGTAGCCGCATCGGCGCGGACGATATCGCCCGTGACCTTGCCGCGCGCCGCCGCTGCCAGCGAGGCAACGGGCGCGTTCTGTGGCCATGGCTGCCACTGCGTGATGCGCCGGTCGGCCGTGCGGGGTCTTGAGGGGTGAGTCAACAGTGTGAACCCAACGGTTCGTTCACCGGCGGCGGGTGCCTTCGTATTGAGCAATGCGATCCGCCATACCGTAAACCCTTCACGGCTGCGTTCGACGCGTATCGAGGGCGACTTCCTGTCGATCGCCAAACCATCGTTGCCGTGCGCCAGCCAACTGAAGCCGCGGTCGCCATTACCGAGGAAGAAATGCTGCACGTGTCCGGGATGCCCCGCCCCGTCGCCGGTCGGCTCCGCGCCGTTACGCCAGAGCATGCCCGGCTCGGACTTGAGGCTACCGTATGCTTCCGGCAGTGATTTCCCGGCAACAGCGGGTTTGCCCGCGATCGCGGTATCCACAGGCCCGCTCAGCGTAAGCACCAGCTCGAGCAGCTCCAGCGTCGGGGCGCCCGGAAACGTTATCTGGCCTGATATGGAGCCATCCTCGCCGTAGAGCAGGCTTAGTCGGCCGTTCAATGTGCCGGCCTTCCATCCAGCACTGGCTTCCACGCCCTTACCCGTCTTCTTCAGAATAGCAGGGGCGTCGGTCTTCGCGGGAACCGTCAAGGCATCCATCACCGCCTCGATCCGCACGGGCGCCGCAAGCTGAGGGCCACGACCGATGCGCCGCACCAGGACGGCGGGCCACTCCTTCGCCCTGCGCCAGGGCAGCGGGATATCGTTGGTCGCCGCCCGAATGTCCAGCTGCGCCGGCAGACCGGTATCGTCAATCGTGAAGATGTGCCCCGGCGTCGTAACAACACGATCTGTCAACGCCAGATCCGCAAACGTCACCGCGGCCGTAGACAACACGATCACCGCGCCAAGCCGGAACATCTTCATCACCTTAACTCCCTGCATTGAGCTTTCCTCTCAATTCCCGCTGAAAAATGCCAACTTGACTCTGAGAAACCACGTGTTCTCCCGGAGATTAAGGCGAAAGATTAAGGCAAAAGACGAAGGTAACAGCCCCCTAGTTCTTCTCCCTAATCTTTCTCCCTAATCTATCGCCATCTCAGTGCCTCAGACACTGATTACTGATCACTGGTAACCGATCACTCCCCCCTACCCTCCCCATACAAAACCCTATAATCGTGATATGGAACATAGACCGGGCCGTACCGTTCGTTGTTGCCGGACTCGCGGGCGATCATTCCGCCTGTCTCCAGGTCCATGAGGACCGGCAGGTCGTTGCTCCTGTCGTCAGCGCCGGCCGCCCAGGCCGCCTTCAGGATTGTGGGCACCGATGCCCGCCCCAGCACATCACCCCCACGCAGTGTATTGGGACCGGCAAATATACGTTCGGTATCCCTGATGTTCAGCGGCAACGCTATGTCTCCGTCCGATTCGTTCAGGATCACGAAGATCGCCTTGTAGCCTTTGCCGTTATCCAGCGGACGACGGTAGACGGTGACGCGCACGCGGCTTTCCGCGGCGGGCGTCTCGCCCATCCGCACAATGGCATCATTCCGCCAGAACGGTATCTTCTCAGTATCCACATCGTTGAAGAAGCCAAACTGCCCCAGACGAGAAAGCAGACGCACGCCCTGCTCCTGGTGCTGCATGCTGCCTTCCGGGCCGCCGCCTTTGTCCTCAAACTGGGCGTCGCGGGTGACGCCAAAATCGTGAAGGAGCCCAAGACCGAGCATCTGACGGTCAAAGCGCATGTTATCGCCGGAAGTGGCCACAACCCGATCGGGCAGCAGCGTTGTAATGAGGCCCGTGTAGTTCATTGCCATGGTGCGGTACAGCGAGTTGGGATACCGTGTAAGCAGGTCGATCTCGTACGCTTTCGGGGCCGCGCCCGTTTCTCTGAAGAGCGCACTGTTCCAGGCATACGCTTCCAGCAAGCGTGCCGCGTTGTGGCTGCGCACGTGGTGCCTGGGCGGCACACCATGTTTGGCGTGGACCCGAAGCAGGCGTTTGTAAAGGCTGCGCGTATTCTCCGTCAGGAACGTCGCCTGTATCGCAAGCTCATTCTCGCCAATCAGCCTGGGGTCCCGTGCGTAGGCATTGCCCATGCCCAGATTGGCCGACCTGTCGGGCGGCGAAAGCGCCCCCATCCAAAGTCCATCACGCCGTCCCAGTCGGATGAAGCGTTCCAGGTAGTAGAGCGCCTTATCCTCGAAGAGCCGGTCCCGTTCGGGCAGAAAGAAGCCGGCCCCACCCTCAAGATCCCAGCGCAGCCGCAACGGTGTGTCGCTGCGCCAGTCCTCCCGGTGGGCTTCAGGGATGTCGGCGGGCGCGGACGAAGCCTTGCGCCACTGCCTGAGGAGATCCTCTTCGGAGTAGATGTACGGCACAAAGTTGGGTTCCTTGTCGTAGTCCTCCTCCTGACGCCCGGAAGCGGCCCAATCCTGCCCCACGAAATGGTGCCAGGCGATCTGCCGGAAATTGACCGGTTTCGGCTTGGCAGGATGGGTCAGGATGGAGAATTTGATCTCGCGGCTGCCCTTGATCTCGGCCGGATGATTGACGAACACGACCCGCCAGGTCACATCCCCCGCCTGGTCCCGCTCAATCTGCATCGCCGATCCATCCCGATCCAGGATCCAGCCCTCGTCACTGGGGCTGTAATAGGACCAGCCGCGGTCAGCGCTTCCGAACCAGAACCATGGAATGAACCGGCTGTAAAACAGAGACATCTTCGTCATGGTGCTGTCCCACAGCACCCCCGGCCGATTCGGCAAAACACAATCGCCGCGGTCCGCACCGGTTTCGCCGGGACCGTTGAACGTTTCCGACAACATCAGGTCGACCTTCCCGGCGATATCGGCCACCAGTTCGAGTCGCTCAATGCGAACGGCTGTTTCGCCGCCATACCTCAAGGACGCATGCAGGGAACCGTCGCAGTCATAGCGCGTCACCAGCTCCGCATCAACAGGCCCGACCCGAAGTCTGGACGCGTATTCAATCTCGCTCTTCCAGACGCGTACAGCCTTGGCCCTGTCGACCACTTGGGCCTGCACACGCTTGCCATCGACCACAGCCTCCAGGCGAAGCGGCGCGCGGAACTGCGGGCCACGCCCAACTTCCGACAGCGTCGCGTCATCGACCTTGGCGTTGGCGCCGCGCAGCTCCAGCGGCAGCTCGCGACGATCCGGCCTGATATCAATCTGTGCCGGCAGGCCCGAATCATCGATAGTGAGGCTGTGTTTGAGCGTCTCAAAGCCATTCCTGGTCTGTACAATAGGAGCAAAGGGTTCCCACACCCGGTCTTCAAGTCCGTGATTCCCGTTCAGCCAGGGGGGCGTCTCAAAGAGGCGTGTCTTTCGCTCATCGGAGCTACCCGAGTTGTAGCTCCCCAGACCTCGGGACGTCGCCGTCTTCATCCAGGGCGCCGAATTGAACCGCTCACCACGACCGGTCGATATGGCCGGATCCGCGCCGAAGGTCAGATTGTGGAATGGCCGCCTCTCAATCTGCGAGCCCACAATCTTCATGTTCTCGTCGTACATGATTACCTCGACCTCGTACTCCTCCCCGGAAACGAGATTCGTCGCTGCACACTCGAGTAGGGCGAAGTCGCCCACGACCGGTGCGCGGCATTCGTGAATCTCTTCCTTGCGGGCGCCGACGCGATGGATAATCATCTGCGCCTCCACGGCAGTCTTGATCTGCTCCTTCACGCCTTTGATGCCCCGGTCACATAGCGCCGCAACCCGTTTGGTGTACGGAGAAACACTCACCTGCATGTCGAAATAGGGAATGCGTTTGGGGCGCAATTTCTCGATCGCGTCGAGCCGGCGCTCACGGAAACTCATCGGGGGGCTGCCTGCCGCACCACCGTCCATCAAATGGAAGCCAACCAATCGGGTCCGGAAAAGCACTTTCGGGTTGTCGCCCACGCTACGCACACCG
Source organism: Kiritimatiellia bacterium (assembly GCA_030745755.1). GTDB lineage: Bacteria > Verrucomicrobiota > Kiritimatiellia > UBA8416 > JABMPJ01 > JABMPJ01. The sequence goes on from JASLOA010000003.1 coordinate 12,857, forward strand.
AACCAGAACATGTTGCCGTCGGTCTCCACCCCTTCCAACTCATGCTTCAGCCGCAACGTTCGGGATTCGCCGGGGCTGAGCTCCAGCAGTCCGCCGGGCGTCTCGGCCGACTGATAGCTCGAATAGATCGGGCCCCAGGGAGATTCAACGTAAAATCCGACCCGCACCGTTTCCGAACGCGTATTGTGGTTCTTGACCGTCATCTCAAGATCCACCTTGCCCTCCATGAGCGGACCAAGCTCGTTGACCTGGAACACCGGGGCCTTCGAATCGAAGACAAGCATCGTCTTCGTCGTGTCCCAGCCATGCTGGTCAAATGCGTTGAAGAAGGTGTCATTGTGACCGATGCCACGCGCGAACCAGGCCCTGAACGCCGAACCATCCCTGGGCGGGATCGACACCAACGGCTGCCCGTCTGCGCCTCTGGCGTCATACTTCCCGTAGCGAAACGATTTCAATGGAATCTGATACTCAATGACCCACCGCTTCTCATCCGCCTTTGACCTGATCTTTGCGCCCGAAGACCAGCCAAAGTCACGCCCGCCGTCGCGGCTGTAATACCAATCCGTGACGGTGCCGATCGGGTTAACATCCCAACGCATCATGCCGAGGTCGTAGCCGCGACTCAGATCGCCCACCGGCCGGATCTCCATCTCGACGTGGTCGTCCTCGATCATGCCGTAGAGCGGATGCTCGAGGACATCGGGGAACCGCCCGCGCGCTTTCAGCCAGGACCCCTCCGGATAGACCGGTGAGCTGTAACAGATATAGAGATTCTCGCGATCGTAACCGGCATAGATCTGGAGCTGGGTCTGCTGTGGAGCCGCGAACCTGAACGTACCGAAATGGAAGTCGTACCAAAAGGCTGACAGTGCCGAGGCGTCGCCCCATTCTCCGGTGCCCATGACCCCATCAATCTCGGGCGCCTTGCTCAGAAACGGCACCCGCAAGATCGGCGTATCCACCAGACGCGCTGCACCATGGGCCCTGGGTACGTCGCCTTGCGCGACCACATCCCCGGCCATCCCGAGCACCGCCAGCACGGACAATAACCACAAACGATATCGATTCACGTCCGATCTCCTCGTCATACACCACAGCCTTATGGATCAGAAAGGCTTCTCCATCCAGAGGTACCGCACAATAACGTTAGTCCTACTATAGGCGTATGCACAGAGAACAACAAGGCCCAGTTCCACAGAACAGGATCTTGTCTGAGTGTGTGGGTATGTGAGTGTGTGGGTATGTGAGCTTGGATGTCTCATATGGCGCCCGCTGAATTCCCTGAGATTTGTCGGGGGCTTGCGCTTCGTAGCGCGAAGAGCGAAGTCGTGTCAATATGCCTGGATCGCGCCTACCGCAGACAAGTCTTAACCCACACATTGCCACACTCCCACACCCCCACATACTCACATATCATTGGTTGAGCGCACGCAGCCCTTCCTCATGCTGCGCCGAGCGCCGCAGAATGAGCGTATACTCGGCCGAACAGTTCGGATTCTCCCGGTGCCGCAGCGTCAGGGTAAAGCGCCCCGTCTCCCAGGCCGGCAGCACCACGCGGCAGCGGGGGCCGGCGAGGTTGGTGTTGGCCTCAAGGGCGAGGTGCTCCCAAGTGAGGACCGGTACCACCGCGTCGCCCTGGGAGATCTCAATCACCACCGTCCCGGCCTCAACGACCTCATAGCGGTCGTTGAGGAGGTGAAGGTCAAATTCGAAACAGTCCCCCGTCTGCCAGATGAGCTTATCGAAGCGCGCGGCCAGAGCCACGGGCCGGCAGGCGTCGCGGACCTGGGCATAGGCCGGCTTGGGCCGGCAGGGATAGCTGACGATGCTCGAGTTGGCGGCCGTGGGCCAGGGCTCATTGAAGCACCAATTGAGGGCCATGCTGCAGTAGGGCTTCTGGCGCCGCGCTTCCTCGTAGATGAAGCGCAGGCCCACGCCCTGCAGGTACTGCCCCCGCTCGACCAGGGTGGGCAGGTCCACGCTCGGGCCGAAGTAATGTTCGATCATCGTCTTGCGCAGCCACGTGTCACCGTTCCAGGCGCCAAAGGCATGGTGACTCTCCCAGCTGGTGCCGGGCTCGGGCGGCCAGAGCTCATCCTTCGGAATAATGGACTCAAGAATGTCCACATCGGCCGGACTGCTCACGCCGTACTCGGTGTAGGCGGTGTTCTTTGCCTTCTGCATCCAGGAAAAGAGCTCACTGTCGCCCCAGTCCTCGCGCAGCACATAGTGGCCGTGGGCCATACCGAAGACGGGCGAGGTCATGAGGAAGGGCGTATCCTGATCCATCTCATAGCAGAGGCTGTTCAGGAGGCGCAGTGGCTTGGCCTGATCGGTCATGCCGCTCCATTTGTTGAAGAGCTCGTTGCCACCACACCAGATCACAGTCGAGGGGTGTGGCCTGAGGCGCGCGAGGATGGCGCGTGCCTCGCTCTCGAGCACGGCCAGGTAATCGTCGTCATCGGGGTATTCGTTGCAGGCCAACGGGAATTCCTGCCAGACCATGACCCCCATCTCGTCGCAGAGTTCGTGGAAGCTCTCCTTGTTGACAATCCCCCCGCCCCAGACGCGGAGCAGGTTGAAGTGGGCATCCCGGGCCAGCTCCAGCAGCCGCACGTAGGTGTCGCGGGTGATCCGCCCCGGAAAGATCTCGGGGTTGACCCAGTTGGTGCCCTTGGCGAAGATGCGCCGGCCGTTGACCGTCAGCGTAATGGGAACGGGCGAACGCCCCTTGGGGGTGCCCGAGGGCTCGGCCCAGGCGCCTTCGTTCATGAGCAGTTCCACCCGGCGGAAGCCGATCCGGCGGGACTGGGAGTCCAGTTCCCTGCCGTCGGCAGACAGCAGGCGCACGGTGGTTGTATAGAGGGGCTGCTCGCCATGGTCGTGGGGCCACCAGAGGGCGGGCCTGGGCACGCTGCCTTTCCAGGTGGTTTGGTCGCTGTCGAGGAACCGTTCGTCCTCAAGCACCACCTCGCCCATGGAATCCTCCACCTCCACAGCGAGCCGGCAGCCGGCGAGCGCTGTGCCTGCTACCGTACAGGTGAGTCGCCCCGTATCGAGCGACTCGTTCAGCTTCACCTGCCAGTCGGCTCGTGCCAGATGACCCGCGGGAACCACCACCAGCCCGGCCTCCTCCCAGATGCCGGCCGGCACCAGGCGCGGATGCCAGTCCCAGCTATAGCTCACCGCCGGCTTGACCGAACGGCTCGCCTGCCGCCGATCGGGCTCGGTGAAACCGCCGGTGGGGGATGGAAAGATCAGGACCTCGAGGGTGTTCTCGCCGACGAGGTACTCGTTCAGAACCAGGTCGACCGGTTTGAACATCCCCTCCTGGGAGAGCAGGAGATTGCCGTTGAGGGTGATTTCAAAGCGGTAGTCAATGCCGCCGCAGACAAAGCGGCAGACCTGCCCGGCTTCGGTCCGCGGATCGGCAAAGGTGGCGCGGTAGAGAAAGTGCTCCGTCTCCATCCAGCGGTAGCCCTGCCAGTTCTCGCCGTAGAATGGGTTCTCGTACTCGGTGCCCCGGCTCATGTCGAGCTGCACCGCACCGGGGACGGTGGCGGGGCGCCATTCGCCGAATGTGCGGCAGCAGCCAGGCCCATCGTAGTGAACCAACGACAGCTGCCACTCAAGACACTGCAACGGTGCGCTCGGGTGGCTCATCATTCCTCTACTTATCCAGCTTGACTTCTTTCCAGTCCAACTGACAGAAACTTGCTTTCATGCTTATCACTCACTGTGCCCGTCAAGCTCACGCCAGAATAGCTTCATATCGTCAGGGGGCATCGTGACATTGTCACAGCCCCTTCCGGCAGATGTCGATGATCTCACTGAGGCTACCGGTTGCCAGAGCAATGCACGTATCTGCTCCGCCGTAATAGAGTCGGACTCGGTCCTGTTCGGGATCGACGATGAATCCACACGGAAAGACCACGTTCGGCACCCGGCCCATGAACTCGTACTTGGCGTCGGGGCAGAGCAGGTAGCTTTCCGCCTTGCCAACGACCTTCGACGGATCATCGAGATCCAGGAGCATGGCCCCCACATGGTAGCGCATTCCGGTGCAGGAATTGCCGACCCCATGAATGAGTACCAGCCACCCCGCGTCTGTCTTCACCGGCGGTGTCGGCCCGATCTTGACGTCATTCCAATTTGACCAGGGGGCGATCAGATGGCGATGGCGGCCCCAGTGGATCAGATCGGGTGAATACGAAATCCAGATATGTCCCATCTGGTTGTTATTATGCGGAGGGCCGACCAGGCTGTAGGGTCGATCGAGTCTGACGTAAGAACCGTCAATCTTGGCGGGGAAGAGACAGGGCACCCGGTTACTCGGTAGCGCAATGATCTCCACATCCTCATAGGTCTCGAAGTCCTTCGTCCTGCCGAGGATGGCCGCACAGCCACTCGCCGAATTTGCCGGCCGCATGATATAGTAGACATCCTCATCTTCCATGTACGTAATACGCGGATCGATGGGCCAGTGGTCATAATATCCAAACTTATCCGAGCGCGTGATGAACGGCTCCGGCCTGATGGTGAAGTTGATGCCGTCCTCGCTCTCGGCGACGTGCATCCTGGGACAAAACTCCCCCTTCAGAACAACTGCCACCAGCAGAATTGTCTTCCCCTTGTACATGGTTTGCCCGCAATTGAACACGGCGTCCGCCCCCGGGAAATCGGCGGGCCTGATTATCGGATTGCCTTCATATCTTTTCAGTCCAAATTCTTCACGCAGCATCGCTTCCTCCTGCTTTAGTGTATTACTCCTGCGGATAGCACTTTGCTTTCACTCCTATCACCCACGGTGCCCTCCGTTCACGATTATACTCGTTAGAGTACAGATGCTAGTTGCGCAGTGGAGGGACTTCAAGAAGGAAAGGCCCGGCTTCTTCGGGTTTGTGTCGGCGTCTCGTCGTACCGCGCCCGGTAGCAGGCTGTCAAGTAGGCGTGGTTGGAATAGCCGCATCGATATGCGACGGCCTTGAGCGGGATGTCCTTTTCCGCCAGAAGCAATCGCCTGGCAGCTTCCAGGCGCAGTCGACCCAATGCCTCTCCAGGGCTTTCTCCGTAGCTGCGACGGTACAGTCGATTGAGATGCCGTACCGAGACCCCCACCTCCAGAGCCACATCAGCCAACTGAACGGGATGCGTGCAGTTGGCCGTCATGAACTCCTGTGCCCGTCGGCACACATCATCCTCCCTGCCTGTCCCCGTATCTCGCAATTGCCATGACCCCAGTGGCCAGGCGCCGGCCAACACCTCGCTCAGCCAGAGCCCGGCCAAAAAGCCCACGCGTTCTCTCAGCCAGGGCACCTCACTCTCCGCGCCAAGCAAGGGTAGCAGTCGACTGAACATGGCGGCCGCATCTGCCGACTCAAAGGCCGCCAGCGGTTCGGGAGTAGAGTCAGCCATAAACCGCAGGAACTCCTCTTTCCTTCGGCCCACCAGGTCCAACAGCACACCCACCATATAGCCACCGACGCAGCACTCCCAGCCATGTGGCGCGCCAGGGAGCACCACCACGCCCTGGCCCGGCAACAACGTTTCCTCCTGTCCCTCAGCGCGAAATCGAAATTGTCCGCTCACAATGTACTCAACATGCACCTGCCCGTGTTCGTGCATGCCGGCGCCGGGCCCCTCTCGGTAGATACCGGGTCCGAAATGAATGTGCCGGAGGGTCAAACTCACCCCAGCCAGGTTCAACGGCCCGGCCAGAGCCCGTGCGCGCTCAAAGCGCTGATTCGCCAGTCGCACCCGGCCCTGTCCCCGTAGATGCGCATGGCCTGATTCTGATAGCTGTGTCCGAAACTCACAAGACTTCATATTCGCATCACAACCCTATCCTCATTAGCATATTGGGACACATTATGGACATAAACGCGCAGAAACAGCAAGACGATAGGGCCGTTTATCAATATTCATTCAAGAGAGAGACACATGAACATCGACACTCGCCACATCGAAACGGGCAACGTAGTTCCAAGTGCGGGCTACTGTGATCAGCCGTATGTGGTTGTTAACGACGACGGTTCCTGGACCTGCGTCATGACCACAGGACGCGGCATCGAAGGGGAACCGGGGCAGCACGTGGTCGCATGGGTCACGACCGACCACGGCAAGACCTGGGACGGGGCCTTCGAAATCGAACCGCCCGACGGCCCTGAGGCGAGTTGGGCCATGCCACTGCGTGTGCCGGAGACGGGCCGCATTTACGCCTTCTACACCTACAACAAAGATAACCTGCGCGAGGTCAAGACTGTAGACGGCGGCACATTAGAGCGCGTCGACTCATTAGGAGTCTATGCCTACAAGTACTCCGATGACAACGGGCGCACATGGTCTGCCGATCGCTACGAGATCCCGATGCGCCTTTTCGAGTGTGACCGGCAGAATGCCTACGCGGGGAATGTTCTGTTCTTCTGGGGTGTCGGCAAACCGTTCACACACAAGGGATCGGCCTACGTGTGTGCATCCAAAGTAGGCGGGTTTGGCCGCGGCTTCTTCACCCAGAATGAAGGCGTGCTCTTCACGAGCAGCAATCTGCTGACCGAAGACGATCCGACAAAGCATGAGTGGGAAACGTTGCCCGACGGTGACACCGGCCTGCGGACCCCACCGGACGGCGGACCGATCGCCGGTGAATTCAATGCCACGCCCATGAACAACGGATCACTCTATGGAACCTATCGCACCATCGATGGCTGGAGTTGTCATGCTGTCAGTAACGATGACGGACATACCTGGCAGAGGGACTGGATGACCTACCGGCCCGGCGGGCGACGGGTAAAGAATCCGCGGAGCGCCAACTTCGTGCGCCGCTTCGCAAACGGCAAGTATCTCTACTGGTTCTGTTTCCACGGCGGCGAAGTTCTGGGTGCCTCGCCCAATGTTGCCGACTGGGGCGCCTACGCTCACCGGAATCCGATCTGGATGTGCGGCGGAATCGAGAAAGGCGACAGCATCCACTGGTCGGAGCCGGAACTTGTGCTCTACGACGACAACATCGGCAATCGCATGAGCTATCCGGACTTCATTGAAGTTGACGACCGCATCTTTTTCACAGAAACCCAGAAGGACGTTGCCAGAGTGCACGAACTCGAGCCGCGCTTACTCCAGGCCATGTGGAGTCAACACGAGAACCGGGAAGTCGCCACGGAAGGCCTCGTGCTCGACCTCAGCGCCCAGAGCTGTTCTGCAGGCGCAGAGATCGACATGCCGACGCTGCCGACGCTGCACGATCGCGCCGCCTCCTACGTGGACGCCGGTACCGGCGCCACCATTCAGGCTGACAGTCCCCGAGCCGTGGAATGCCGCGGCGGCTTCGCGCTCGAGCTGCGCGTGCGCTTCGACGATCTTGCACCATGGCAGATACTCTTTGACAGTCGCGGCCCCGAAGGTCGCGGCCTGCTCGTCCAGCTCACCGACCGCGAGACGCTCAAGCTAACAATCATCAGTCGCGCCTGGGGTCAACCGGGTTCGCTTGCCGGAAACGGCATGGCCGAGTCTGCCTGCGAATGCGACAGCAGCCTGCTCGAAACAAACAAGGATCACCAGATCCTCTTCAACATCGATGCCGGCCCGAAACTGATGACGGTGATGGTCGACGGTGTGCTGTGCGACGGCGGCGCCGACCGCCAGTTCGGCTGGTCCCGCTTCCACCCCGCGCTGATGCACCCCAACGGCGCAGAACGGGCAACCATCGCCCCAAGCCTCCACGGCACACTGCTCGGACTGCGCCTCTATAACCGATACTTATTCACCAGCGAAGGCGTCGGCAACTGGCGCACGCTTGAAACGGAGACATCGATATGAACAAATCGCTATCATCATCCAAGCGAGTACAACTCGCATTGCAGGGCCATCGCCCGGACCGTGTGCCGATACTCGAGTTTATTATCGACGAGAAGGTCTGGAGGACGCTCGAGCCCGATGCGATCGATATGGCCGATGCCATGGATCGCATGGGCTACGACGGCATAGGATGCGGCGCAGAATTCGACCGCATCGAGGAATTCCCCGACGGCAGCTACAGGGACGAATGGGGCGTTACATACAAGCCCGGCACGGAAGCCGTAGATCATCCCGTCACTGGCCCAATCAGCTGCATGGCGGACGCCGAGGCCTATGAACCGCCGGACCCGGAAGCGCCGGGCCGCCTGGGAAAGCTGCCGGGCATCGTCGAACGTTTCCAGGGCAAGCGCGCAATCTGTTTTCATCACCGCGCAGCGTTTATGTGGTCGGCCTACCTGATGGGAATAGAAAACCTGCTCATCGCCCTGCTCACCGAACAGGAACTCGCCGTGACGGTGCTCGATAAGGTGCTGTCCGTCAACATGGCCGTGGTCCGCCGCGCGATCCGCGCCGGGGCCGAAGTTATCATTCTCGGTGACGACTACGCAGCTAACACTGCGCCGCTCTTCAGTCCCGAGATCTTCCGCGAATTCATCGCACCGCGCCTCACCGCCATGATCCGGATGATCCACGACGAAGGCGCGCAGGTCATCAAGCACAGCGACGGCAATCTCTATCCCATCCTCGACGATATCGTCGCCTGCGGACCCGATGGTCTCAACCCCATCGAGCCGGTCGCGGGTATGACATTGACCGAGACACGACGGCGCGTCGGCCCGTCGCTCTGTCTCTGCGGCAATATCGATTGCGGAGAACTCCTCTCACACGGCACGCCGGAGGCCGTAAGCGCAGCCGTAAAGCAGGCCATGCGCGACGGTGCCGCACAGGGCCCGTTTATCCTCGCCAGCTCCAACAGCGTCCACTCTTCGTGTAACCCAGCAAACGTACGCGCCATGCTCGAGGCGGGCCGCACATTCGGCATCCTAAAGGAGATCCAACCATGAACAGACCCAACATCATCCTGATCCTGACAGATCATTTCCGACGCGATACGTTGCGTCCCGATATCACCCCCACCCTTTGCCAGCTGGCCGGCAGTGGCACCAACTTTGCCAATGCTTATAGCGCCGCCCCGCTCTGTCAGCCGGCACGCAACAGCATCATCACCGGCATGCACCCAACCGCCACCGGCATCTGCGGCAACCAGTCGCCGCCCATAGACGACAGTCTGCGCGACGACACATTCATGAACCACCTGCAAAACGCCGGCTACTACACGGCCATGATCGGTAAACACCACTACATCGACCGCTACGGCATCGGCATGGATGTAACCGCCGACGCTGAAGAGATCCGGAAGTACGGTTTCGACCATGTCTTCCAGGTCAACGACGACGGCGAGAACCTGCACAACGACGACGAATACACCCGGTGGCTGGCGGATAACGGAAAGCTCGATCAGTTTCGCGCGACAGACGCTTGGGCCACATCCCGACACCCGTTCCCGGCCGATGAGACGGCGGACGGCTTCATCGGCGTCAATGGAATCCGTTTCGTCAAAGACTACAAGGACGACAAACCCTTCTACCTGAACCTCAGCTTCATCGGCCCGCACCCGCCGTTCTGGCATCCTGCCGGCTTCGACGTGGACCTCGACCAGGCCACAGATCCGATCGGCGTGAAAGAATCCGGTGACGTTCGCGAACGCCGTACGCATTACCTGGCAAAGTGCAGACTGATCGACCACTACGTGGCCGGCCTGCTCCAGGCCCTGGAAGAGCGGGAGATGCGCCAGAACACCGTAATCCTCTTTACCGCCGATCACGGCGACTGCCTGGGCGATTTCGATATCTGGGACAAGCGATTCTTCTATGAAGCCAGTGTCGGCGTGCCGCTGTTCGTGTGCGGCGGTCAGGTTGAGTCCGAGGCGCGCCAAAACGGGGCCCGTATCAGCAAGGCGCTGGTATCGCACCTCGATCTTTACCCGACAGTTCTTGGGCTGGCCGGCCTTGATACCGAGCCAGACCGGCGCCGGCCAGGACGGGACCTGCTGAGAATTGCACGCGGGGCCGACGGCGGACACAAGTACGTTGTGTCCGAGTTGGCCACCGCGATGATGATCCGGACCGGAAACTGGAAGCTCGTCTTCGATCCGCAGGCCGGCGGCGTGCAGCAACTATTCAATCTGGTGCGCGACCCAGACGAACTCGACAACCTCGCCGGCGCCGCCGGCTACGAATCCATCACCGCGCAGCTGGTCGAGAAACTCTTGGCCGATAAGATACGCCGCAGCCAGTTCACCCACGTAAAAGAAGAGCAACGCCTCCAGCGGGCACACATTGCGTGAGTGACAGCGCATCTGAATGCGCTAAGCAGGAGTTAGAGATGAAAGAGGATGTTTTGGCCATACTTAATGGGCAGCGAACCGATAAGGGACCTTCAAAAGAGACTCTTAATCATCCCGGACTGATAGCAATGGCTTCAGGATTGGATCCATATAGAGACACAAAAGAGGCTTATTTGAGAGCCTATGAACACCTGGGAATTGATATAGTTAATAGAGTTCCCGACAGAAATGCCCCTGTTCCTCTGAAGGAAGGAGAAAGTCGAGATCTGGGGAATGGCTATGTCCAAACCTCCCTGGGAATGTATGATACTGTCTGTCGGAATAAGTTTCCCTTTTCTTCAGTTGATGATTTTCTAACGGCCAAACAGGAAGAGATTGATCCTTCCTATGAGGCATTGATCACACCGGTTCCGCATAAATGTACTGCTAAAGATATTGCTCTAAGAGAGAGGACACTTGGTGACCGGGGAGTTTATTACTATATGCTCTATACAACCCTGTTTATGTGGGGTGTTGAGTATTTGGGTTGGGAGACTTATATGATGGCATCAGCCCTGGATGAGCTGTTTTTAAAGGAACAGTTCCTTGATAAGGTTCTCCCTCTTTCGCTCGAACTGACAAAAATACAGTGCAGGTCTACTTGTCCTTTTGTATTTCATCATGATGATCTTGCCGACGCGAGAGGACCTGTATTTGATCCATCCTTTTATGATAAATATATTTTCCCTTCCTATCAAACTCTATGGGCTCCTGTTAAAGCTGCCGGGAAGAAGTTAATTTATGTAGCAGATGGCAATATGGAGCCATTCCTGGGTCAGCTGAAAGAAGCGGGAGTTGACGGCGTTATGCTGGAAAACCCAGCTACAGATTTTGATTCCATTCTGGACGCTTTTAATGACGGAATTGTCATAGGAGGAGTGGATACACAAGTTCTCACATTTCAGACTCCCGATGTAATAAAGAACCATGTAAGAGAGTTACATGAGAAGGTTAAAGGAATTCCCGGATTTGTCATATCAACTCCAGGTGGTCTTCATGGCAATATTCCTCTTGAGAACCTGGAAGCCTATTTTGACATTAGGGCAGAACTTGGATACACCCCTGAGAATTGGAAATGGGTTAGCAGGAGTTGACAGCTGAGATTCGCAAGCACCTGGAATTTAAGAGAACATAGTATCAGATAAATGTATGTGTGAGTGAATTCGTGCGTGAGCGCTGCGCAAAGGAAACATGACTTATGGATAGTACGATCAAAGTAGCCGTCACCGAGCCGGAATACGTCAAGGCGCAGGATCTCTTCGAGCAGGCCATCGACCGCGGCCTTGAATGCGTCTGCGTCCCCCACGCGGATGCCGCTTGCGCGCAAGCCGTCAGGGAGCATAAGGCTCAACATGTTGTTTTGGGCCCGGAGTCTTACCCTGAGCACCTGTATGAAGCGGTGCAACGCAGAGGCGTACTGGCGCGTTTTGGCGTCGGCTACGACGGGCTTGACCTCGAACTGGCAACGAGGCATGGATTGCTGTGTACCAATACGCCGGGTGTACTGGATCTGAGTGTGGCGGAACATACGATGGGCTTGATCTCCGCTGCCGCACGGCAGACACCGCTACTAAATGAAACCACCAGGCGCGGGGACTGGCAGCCCACCATAGGGGTGGAGCTCTCGGGCAAAGGCCTGACGGTGATCGGCTGTGGCCCCATCGGCTGCCGGGTCGCTCGGATCGCGTCCTTCGGCTATGGCATGCGGGTTACGGGATGCGAGGTGCGTGCGATCGACTCAGACGCCATGAAGCGAGACTACGGTTTCGAGCGTGTTGTCAGCGACTTCGCCGACGCGGTATCGGACGCGGATTTTGTGAGTCTGCATATCCCGAGCACAGCGGGCACGCGCGGCTTCATGAACCGCGAGCGCCTGTCGCAGTGCCGCGCCAACGCCTGGCTGATGAATACGGCCCGGGGCGCGGTGGTGGATGAAAAAGCATTGTTTGACGCCCTGCGGGACGGCATGATTGGCGGTGCGGCGCTGGACGTATTTGAAAAGGAGCCATACGCGCCCGCAGATGGGTTAAAGGATTTGCGCGAATTGGATAATGTGATTATGACGCCACATGTTGGCAGCACCACCACAGAGGCATGCGAGCGTATGGCTGAACGGGCACTCGATAACATCCAGCTGGCTATCGAAGGCCGATTTGAAGAGATGGACTTACTGAATCAGGACGTACTGAAAGCTGGGGATCGTTGAACGAGAACGGCGATGAGAGCGGATTACGAGGAGATGCATCCCCAAGTCGTCCACCAATCTCGTCGCCGCTATCGTCAACCGAAATGGGCAAAGAAAACAGGAGTAAAATGATGGTTAGCAATCAGACAATGAAGATGGCGCTGCTTTTGTTGGCATGTGGGTTTATGGCAACTGGGGTAATTGGGGCAGATCAGCTGTTGTACCAGCGAGCCAAGGCTACGACCTTGCCGCCAGGCTGTCCGCCGCGATCGTCAGTTTTGTTGCGCAGTATGCATGAGCATCCACGCAACGATAAGGATCCACACAATACCATCGAAGCGATTCAGGATTTTCATGCGACGCATCTGATCTGGTCTTATGACACCAATCCGGACTTCATTCGGCGGGTAAAGGCCTTGGGTTTGAAATTCCAGAACGCCATGTCGCATACGATAAAACCGGCTCACGGATTCACCAAGGAGCAAGTGCTGGAGCGAGCGTGTCTAAAACTGGATGGCGAATATGTTGTTGCTCCCTGGAAGCGAAAATGGACCCCCCCAACGGTACAAGGGTGTGCCAATAGTCCCAAGTTTAGAGAATTGCAGCTGAATCTGGTGCTGACAGCAGTTAAGAATGGCGCAGATTTTTTCCAGCGAGATGAGCCGCGTGGTAATGTGTTTTCGCCGCAATGGGGCGGCTGTTTCTGCAAACACTGCATGGATGGCTTCACCGACTATCTCAAGCGCAAGTTTAAGGCTAAGCAGTTGGCGGCTATGGGTGTTGTCAATATCACAACATTTAACTACGCCGATCATCTGCGGAAGAAAAACGCACCGGTGGGCGATGCTTTTGGCCGATGGAATAGGGGTCCTCTTAAGAAGCACTTTATTGATTTTCAGCAAGAGTCGATGGTCAAGTTTCATCAGTGGTGGCGTGGTGAGTTGAATCGTCGGGTTGGGCGCTATATCCCG
>JASLOA010000004.1 GCA_030745755.1 Kiritimatiellia bacterium
TGACCGTCAAGAGTGATGTGCGCCCCGCATATCTCAGAGCCCCTGTTTTGCCTTTACTCGGTCGCGCCCGTATCCTATATTCCCGCCCGTTGTCTTCACAACGGCACATCGCGGGCTTGCCCGGCGAAGTGCGAAACACGAAGACGGGCTTGCCCGGCGAAGTGCCGCTGAAAGCGGGACGACTTGTCCGGCGAAGCTCGAAGAGCAAAGACGGAAGACGGGCGATTAACTCAGCGGCTAGAGTGCCACCTTCACACGGTGGAAGTCACAGGTTCAAATCCTGTATCGCCCACCATCCGCCTCCCGTCTCAATCACTTCCCGTCGACTGAAGACGAGCATTCACGAGAGACTGTACGGCGTGGAAGTGCTCAAGCCGGTCCGCGTCAGTCCCGCATCCACCTCTTGGAGACGGAATCCTGACGGTGCGCTTCACGCACCGTCGGAATGTGATCCGTATCTTCGGTGCCGGCTACTGGCGAAAGGGGAAGAAGACATATGAGCAAGAAAATCACATACACTGACGGCCCTATTGGCAGGCGAAGGGGTCACGTCTTAACATGTAACATCCTCCTTGCGTAGGAGCACGCTGTCCAGTAGTGTTCGGGCATGGCAAGACCGCTACGAGTTGATGTTGCTGATGGGCTGTACCATGTGATGGCACGGGGAATTGAGGGGCGGGCGATCTTCGGCGATGACCGGGATCGTTGGCATTTTCTGGACCTGCTGGCCAAGCTGCCGGAGCGCTTCCGGGTGATCGTCCATGCCTATGTCTGCATGGAGTCACATTATCATCTCATCCTGCAGACCCCGGACGCGAACCTGAGCCAGGCCATGCACTGGTTCAATGTGAGCTACAGCGCCTGGTTCAACGCCCGCCGTAACCGGAAAGGACACCTCTTCCAAGGACGCTTCAAGAGCGTGGGCATCGAGAACATGGCGTGGGCCTATGAGCTGAGCGTGTACCTCCATCTCAATCCACTGCGCATCAAGGCCCTCGGTCTGAGCAAACGTGACCGTGCAGGCGCACGTCTGGGACAAGGGCGATCCCTCTCTGACGACGTACTCAAGGAGCGCCTGAAGAAGCTGCGGTCCTATCGATGGAGCTCATACCGTGCGTATGCGGGCTACACATCGGTGCCTGACTGGTTGCACGTTGAGGCAATTCTCGAGATGGCCGCCAAGCAGCCATCTCGTCGCGTATCAGCCTACCGCCGGCAGCTACGCGAGCGGCTGACAGAGGGCGCTGATCCTGACAAGCTGGATACGCTTCGCGATAGGGTTGCTATCGGAAGTGCGGCCTTTGTCGCTCAGGTGAAACACGGACTGGGGACTATCGGTAGAGAAACAGACGGCAAGCGTGAGCTGCGTCGCAGCCTGTCGTTCCAGGACGTTTCCGGGGCCTTGGAGGACGCCTACGGCATGGATTGGGCAACGCTCCTTGGTCGCTATGGTGATCCCGCCAAATGGCTGGTTTTGCGCATCGCCCGCCGCTACACCGGCATGACATTGGCGCAACTGGGCGAGGCCGCTGGCGGCATGGACTATGCGGCCGTCGGCATGGCGCTGCGGCGCCTGGACCGGAAGCTGCCCGATGCTCCCGAGCTACGGCGGCTGGAGGCCCAAATAGTAGAGATGTTAGATGTTAAGACGTGACCCCTCTAGCCCCAAAGGAGACACTTGACGTAGCTACGTCGCGTATATACACTATCATCATGAAGTTCGAATGGGATGAAAGGAAGAACCGGGAGAACATGAAGAAGCATGGCATCGACTTTGCCGATGCTATTGAAGTCTTTCGGCATCCCATGCTCACCGGTCTCGACGATCGTGAGGACTACGGTGAAGACAGGTAGCGCAGCATCGGCTTAATGAGAAGCACGGTAGCTGTGGTGGTATATCTCGAGTGGGACGGAGAGGACCGAATTCGGTTCATCTCCGCCAGAAGGGCATTGCGACATGAAAGAAAACAATACGAAACGGAAATCCGGTACTGACTGGAAGCGTCTTGAGCGGATGACGGATGAAGAGATCGACGTCTCGGATATCCCCCCGTTGGATGAAGCATTCTTCAAGAATGCCACATTGCGGATGCCCACAAGCAAGAAGGCTGTATCACTGCGTCTTGACTCCGATCTTCTTGATTGGTTCAGAGAACAGGGCAAGGGATACCAGACCAAGATCAATGCTGTCTTGCGAGTGTACATGCGGGCAATGAAAGCACACTGAAGACGAGCCAGATGCCAACAACCGAATCGAACGCGACTTCGGGTTAGCCGCGCCGCTTCGCTTTGCGGCCAACCCGAAGCGGACGTTGAGCCATCTCAGACGGCTTACTCGAGAGGGCCGTGCGCTCTTGGATAAGCGCCCCTTGGACGAGATCGCCCATGCCAAGTGGTACGACCGGGCGGAGCGCTATCTCGATCGCAACATGCCACATGTCCAGGTACTCCCTCCCGACCAACTCATCTCGATCAAGATGCCGGACTTGATGAGCCCCACTCACAAACGGCCGCATCCGCTGGATGCCGCCATGAGCCGCAGCGAACAGAGCCAGAAGCTGATCCAGAAGATGCTCAGCATCATTGCCAGCGCCAAGAACACTGGAACTGTGAAGTCATAGAGGCCCAGCCGGTGAGCCATATACGCGCGCTCGATCAGGGGACGCCGGGATGCGAACCGATCTGGCAGATTTTCAAGAAGACGAGGCATGGCGTCCTCAAAGTACGTGGTAAGTGCCCGATCAGCATCGGCGAATTGGCCTCGTTTGATGAGCGAGGCCAGTTTTGGAGGCCAGTCGGCAGGCATGTCCCAAAGAGTCATTAACCAGCCCCTTCCGGCGGGCAGGTTTCCGTCGTGAATGTTCACGGAACCAACTATGTGCGCATCGTCTAGGATGAACTGGCCGCTGCCACGGGATCTGTTGTCGTCACCATGTTCGAGATGCGGATTCCGCAGGACGCGGCGGAATCCAGCCCGGCGCTGAGACTGGTCAACGACCTGATTGCTGCACACCAACGCGGCGTGGACGTCAAAGTGCTCCTTGATCTGCGCGCGAAGTATGATCCGGAATCAGATGCTCCTATTCGTGATTACAGGAACGGAGTCGCGGCGGATATGCTGGCATATGCTGGGGTTGACGTCTCTTACTGTCCTGCCCCTTAGGAGTAGCTCACATGCGTTGGCTTCCACACGACGCCCTTGAACGGGCGACCTGCGGCACGGGCCATTTCCTGTGCCATGGTCTGCATGCGGATGAGAGCGGCCATCTTGGTCTCGAACGGGGCCGCCGCGAGGTCTGCGCGTGCCTGCGCTTTGCGGTCAATTGCCTGCTTCAGGTCCATAGTGTCTCTCCCATTGTTCCGTCAGGCCATGCCGTGATAGAATGTCAAAAAAGACATCCTGGTCAAATGCGTCACGGTGACTCTCGGCGATTAGCGCCAGCTTGGCGCGGTCCTTGGGTCGATGAATCCGCAGCATGTTGGCCATAAGGTGTTCCAGTGTGAGAACGCGGGTCGCCACGCCCTCGATCTGCACCGCGACAGCCTTCTTCATCGCCTCCTCCAGCAGGCCCGGTTCTGCGGGTATGAACTGGACCGGTACGCCTTCGACCACCACGCGGTCTTCCTCTCCGAATGCGTATCCTCTCCGCCTCAGGTCTGCAAAGAGCGGGCTGGGATCGATTAGAAGGCCGGAGCCAGGGAAATGGCAGACAACGTCGAAGTCGTATGTCAATACGGGTTCAATGTAGTACAGGACGCCCACGGCACCGCCGATGGCATATTCAACGAGAAGTCCACTCTCCACGAGTTCACTGAGAACCTGCAAGACCGGGCCCAATACACTCCCCGTCACACTCTCGAGGGGAGGGGCGCTTTTGCTGCCGCTGTTCATGCCATAACGCTAGCGTGCGTCTGTGCGGTTGTCGATGATGGAATCAGAAGGTCATCCATCGATGGCCACACGGTAATCGTCGGCAGCCATAACTGGACATGCTCCGGGCTTGCTCAGAACATCGAGAACAGCTCGATTATCCCGAACATGAAGGCACCCGGGACCGTGCCTTCCAAGGCTGGGTCATTCAGAAAATCGCCGGTCTGCAGCTCTGCATCAACCACCTCGGTGCTCAGCTCGACCAACTGCAAGCGGAGTGATCGTCGACCGGCCGATGTGCGCGCCCCGAAGCTTGCCTTCACACGGCAGAAGTCACAGGTTCAAATCCTGTATCGCCCACCATCCAAAAGTTCAAGGCCGCCGCAGGCGGCCTTTCTCATTTAGGATGGCAGGCCACCCATGGGATTGCGTAGAGTCAGCGCCATGGCTTTCGCATTCACATATGTTCTGCTGTGCTCCGATGAAAACTGGTACATAGGATCCACAGACGACCTAAAACGGTGCATCAAGCAACACGAAGACGGTGAATGCAGGAACACATCCAAGCGGCTACCTGTCGAGCTCGTGTACTTCGAAGGATGCCGTTCGCTCGGGGCCGCTCGTGACAGAGAACGTCAGCTGAAGAGTGGGTTTGGTCGCGGCTACCTTAACAAGAGATTGTCTTACGAGAGGTCCTGCCCGCCCTCCTGACTGGGAGCGAAGCGACCTGTCGGAGGGTATCGCCCACCATCTTGTCAGGCTTGGACCTCCGAGTTACGTCAGAGTACACCTAGACCACCGGTCAATCCCTATGCGCTCTGCTTCGTGATCGCCTCCAGTACTCCGGCAATGTCGCGCTCAAAGATGGGCAGATACGCTTCGGCAACGTAGTTACTGTCATCCGCGATGTCGAAGTCGATTCCGCTGCCGTACAAGTCGTCACGCGCCTGCCGCATGGCAACTCGCATCTTCGATGACACGATGTACTCATCAACGCGGGCCTCATCCAGGTTCCATGCCTCTCGCCAGACCGACGTCAGTCCGCGGGCAAGCGGCCGCCAGCTTACCCAGCGAGGAGAAAGCTCTTGGTTGGGGAACATCACAGGTCCCCACCGTTCTCGGTCGATCCAGTAGTTCTTAGTCTTTCCTTCGGTTCGGACGGCGACGAAACCAGCATTCGCGAGTGCCGAGAGAACGCTTTGCACACGCATGTGGTTGAAGCACAGCAATTCCGCGATGCGTCGGGCATGTCCGCCTTCTGCCGTCAGCAGATAGACGATAACATCGGCACGGATGTTGATCCCGAACAGGGCGCGAGAACGGAAGATGACGTTGGCCGGATGACGCATGTTCACCGACTGCGTCATGCCACGCGTTTGGATGGCCTCACGCATGAGTCCGTATCGTTCGAAATGCGCATCCGGTTCCTCAACAGCCGACATCACCTCGTCTGGAGCACTCCGGAACAGCGATTCTGAAGTGGGCTGTGAGTTGTCATGATATCGCTTGGCTACGCCTCGCCACTTCATTGACTTGTCACGATCACACATCCATGCCGCCATTGCGCCCATTACCTTTGGGCAGCCAATCCGGTCTTGTTTCATGATGGCGGACAGACGCTGTGTGTTGACCCATGAACCGTTTGTCTCCAGCCAGTCCAGCACTTCATCGAAGAGGCGTGCGTCGTGACGGCCGATCTCACTCGTGAATGCCAACAGCACCTCCGGGTCGATCACTCGGTCGCAGCGCCCTACTGAGGATCCGGATACTCCCAGCCTGCACCACTGCTGCCAGACGAAGTCTACCAGGCGCTCTTTCAGCTCACTTCGGAATGTCATTGCAGATGTTGTCATATCCCAGCGCTCCCACTATCAGGCGTATGCGGTCCCGGAACTGCGGCGATGTTTCGCGGTCCAACAACCACTCAGCAGCGGAGCGGACCTCTTCTTCAGATGGTTTAATTCGGTCAACCAGATCCTCCAGATGTCTGGCGCGCGCTTTTGGGTCCATCGCGGCCAACAGCTTGAAATGAACCTGGTCCAGGCGACTTATGAAGAACGCCTTCAGCAATGGCCCGTATTCGCGTTCCTCCCATCGGCTCGTCATGCCCTTCGGTGCACCGTACACCGTTAGGACATCCTTCGGCCCCATGTTCAGCCAGTCCTCGTCCAGTTGTAGGTCCGCCGCAACCCAAGCGACAACCTGGCAGAAGTCGGCCGGCAGAGCCCTGTCTGACCGAAGTACAAGTCCCGATTCAGTCTCCTCAACAATTGCCAACACGTCGACCTCTCGAGTTGTTCGTTGGGCTATATTCAGCACGTTCAGCGCACTGCCTCCGCAAATCACCAAGGCAATAGGGTCTGTGTACTCGTACAGTAGACGCGACCCCAGCCGCTGCAAGGCTCCCTCAATCTGATCTGGATTATCGAAACTCATAACTGCAATGTAGCATACGATATGTATGCTACACTGCAAGTATAATCTGCGCCACAGGCACAGCAACACCCCTCACTCATTGAGTTGGCCTGCTGTTGACCAGCGATGACGACCACCGGAGGCAGGATGAAGCGGATGGCAGGTGATACCGACAGCGACCATTCTGGCGATCACTTCTGCCCTCGAAATGGGCCTTAAACAGTTAGGGTAAGGCTCCTCGACAACACATTTCCGTGGAGACTAACTGACTCATAGGCAACAACTTGGGTCGGTCCGACCCCAATCCTGCCAATCCCATATTCTACATTGGTCCAGACAGGCACAGAAGTGTGCCATCGACGGTGCATAGGTAGAGCGCGCCGCGTGCGGCAGCCAGGCCGTCAAATACAGGCGGCGATGCAAGGGCGTGCGTGAATGCCATGGCCCCGTCTTGGGTGTTGAATCCCTGCAGAAGGCCAGTGTCGATTGGGCCGGACTGTGCAGCGCCCGTGCGATTGGGGTCCAGCGGATCGGAATTGCCCGCGGCAAACAGCGTACCTTCGGTAAGTACCAGGGCCCGCACTCTCATGTTGACCGGAACGCGCCAGCCAGAAGTGGCACTGCGTCGCAGCTCGACGTCGCTGATGTTGGGTTTGCGGAACAGATTGTACTCGCCTTGTCCGGGTTTATTCATGTTGTGCTTGTTGCCCCTATGGCTTTCCTTGTTGCTATAGGAGTCCGCGCCATAGATAAATCTGTCGTTGAAGCAGAGTAGATGGCCAATGATATCGCCACCGAACACACCTTCTGGACGCGTTCCGAGGCTCTTGGTCCAGTAGGTGCGGAACGCATACGTGTCGTCCTCAAAGTTGCTGCTTGCTCCAGAGGAAAGCGCGGGCTTGCCCGGGTAGACCCTCTTCAGCCCGGCCATGCTTATTGTGTGGTTGCCCATCACCAGATGCTCGCCGTGCTTGACAATCATATTGTTCATGCTCGCGACAACCGGATCGATCGGGGCCTGTGCCGTCGTCGCTCCGGTGTCGAGGTTGAGGCGGGCCAGAAGGATGCCACCATCCATCCCTGTATGCCTGCCCGCGGTGGCGTAGACCTCGCCGTTTTCCACCAGAACGCTCCCCAGGATCGGACGCGCCGACTCGATACGCCCATAGGCGACAATCAGCGGGTCTGCCGGGGCGGGCTGGTACCGCCAGACGAGTTGCCCGTCTTCTGCGTTCAGGCAGTACACGCTTCCATCGCGACACCCGAATACAAAACGCCCGCGGGCATAGGTCGGCGATTGGTCCACCCGGTTGCCGGCGACGAAGTCCCAGAGCGGTTTGCCCGTGTTCGAATCGAAGGCCAATATAGAATGCGATTCGACGGCGGAGACCACCACCTTGCCGTCGGCAATGACCGGCGAGGTGAGTCGTCCGCCAATTTGTGTCTTCCACGCGACTTTAGGGTTCGCCGGCACCTGGGTCGCGAGATATCCCGCTCGCTCAGCTGTGCCTCGGTAGATAGGCCAATCCTCTGTCGCCGGGGCAGCGGCCTTTAGTTTCGCGCCGTAGGCCGGTCCCTTGATGAGGCGTCCCGCCTCGGGGTTCATGCTCTTGGGATCCTTCCCCGAGCCCGGCGCCATGGCCATATCGCCCCGCAGGTAGGGATTGCATCGGCAATCCGTCGGGAAGGTGTAGAGCATCCCATTTGCAGGCATCCATCCATGGCCGCAGACACTTCGCCCGGATCGGATGCTTGTCTTCTTGCCCGTTTCAATATCGAAAAAGGTGCTCTTTCCGGCGATCAGATATCTCGCGGTGGCGGTATCCGGAGCACATCCTTTCGGATAGTCCTTGATGGGAATCTTGCGCACCGTCTTGCCAGTTTGCGGATCCAGTGCTGACCAGTTAGGGTCCTTGATCTTCCTGCCTATCATCTTCCCCACCGCTTTGGGGTCTGCTTTTTGCTCGCCGCGAACCCAGAGTTGCCCATCCACACGGAAGAAGTCCAAGAAGTTCTCTCCGTGTGCATACATGGTGAATGGAGTGCTCCACAGGTAGGCGCCGTCTTTTGCGTCCATGCCGTGAATGTTGGTCGGGTTCTTCGCCGTGCCACAGATCAGGACACCGTCAATCACCGTGCGTAGGCGGATATCCTTGAGCTCGGGATCGCTAAGGGCCTCGTACTTCTGTCGCCAGATTTCCTTGCCGTCGGCTATCCGCAGGCAGGCGAGCTCACGGCTGTTTTTGAGGTACGCATAGACAAATCCGTCTTGCGCGATGACATTATCTGAGGTCTGTTCGGATGTCCAAATCGCCTTTCCTGAAATCCGATCTACTGCCCGTATCGGGCCGCCGCCGGTCAGCACAAGACGGTCGCCAACCAGCAGGACGCTTGTCGGCTTGTCTTCAAACACGGTGATCGTCTTGCCGTTCGAGGCATCGAGGGCGTGAAGTGTTCCGCCCGGTTCCAACGCGGAGTAGAGGCGATCGGC
The DNA here is from genome assembly GCA_030745755.1 of Kiritimatiellia bacterium. Lineage (GTDB taxonomy): Bacteria > Verrucomicrobiota > Kiritimatiellia > UBA8416 > JABMPJ01 > JABMPJ01. The sequence goes on from JASLOA010000004.1 coordinate 8,778, forward strand.
GGTGGCACACATTGCGGTATCCCTGAACGTGCGGTTGAGGTCCTGGGTTGCCTCTTTCACGATGGGCAGCTCGCGTCGCCAGAGCACAAGTCCGTTGTATGCGTCGCGGCAGACGAACACGGGACGGGCGGGAGCGACGTAGAAGCGGGGGCCTTCGTCCACCAGCATGAAGTTGCGGCCGCCAGCGGAGACCGAACCATTGGGGTGGTCCTTATGGCTGCGGGAGCGTCGCTGACCGGAGATCCATCTCAAATGAACAGGGGGGCCGACGAGCGTATCCGCCGACGTCCTGCTGCGGGCACTGTCGCGACCAAACTGGGGCCACTCATCCATGCCGGCCGGTCGACGCTTGGTGATGATGATCCAGGGCTGCCCCTGTATTCGAATGCGCTTCAGTTTGACAACCTTGGCAGACAACGTCTTCGCCAGCCATGCTTCATCTTGCTTCGATACATGGAGAAACGCCTGGCCGTTGGGAGAGAGGCATCGAACCAGATCGGCCACATCTATTCCCTGGTCAGGCCCGAAGGTCTCGGCCACAAAAATGCTCACGATACCGTCGGCATAGGGCAGTCTGCCCGGGGCGACTATCATGGCAGTGGCCCGAGAGTCATGACTCTGGGCACGGACATGCTCGCGAAGCTGAAGGGTTCTCGCCTCGGTAGCTGCGAGCGTCTGCAGCAGAAATTGCGGTCGCTTCGAGAACGCATCGGCCAGCGTTGTGTCCCCGTTGTCTAGCAAAACCACCAATCCGCCGGTGCGTTCTGCCTGCTTCACAACGTCCGCCACGAGCGATGACGCAGGCTTTGCGTCCAACGTGGCCCCGGCCGCGAGAAGCATTGATACCGCTAAGAATCTGTAGATCATCGCATTATCCTCCTATAGCAGACAGAACCATAGTAACCGGCAGAGGCAGGGCTAGCCAATGTGCGAGTCCTGTATATTGTCGGCACATTCCCGACTTCGACGGGGACAACCCGGACCCATAGCCATATCCTCACTCTGGAACGTGCAGTGACAGCACTGGCTCCATAATGTCGGAAATGTACCGTAAATCACGGAACTGACCCCCTTGTTGCATACAGCGGGACGCTGGTATATTTGAGTCTAACCCTAAGTTAGGAGTCATCATGTTCATGCAAGTTCGCAGGCAAATCGGTGCGGTGGGAGTCACGTTGTATCTCACCGCCATTCTGCTTTCGGTCGCGACGGCGCACGGAGCCGGGGAGCAAGCGGCAGCGGCGATATCGACGCCCACACACCATGCCGTCACAGCGGCACCCAGGATTGACGGGTGGTGGTTCGCTCTACAGGCCGAGAATATCGATCTGATGAAGAAGGGCGACATCGATCTGCTGATGGTGGGCGATTCGATCACGCACAATTTTGCAAACGAAAAGGTTGGGCTGAAGGTGTGGGAGAAGCACTTCGTTCCGCTCAAGGCTATCAATCTCGGGGCTGGCGGCGATCGCACGCAGCACGTCTTGTGGCGTCTGAACCATCTGCCTGTCATGAAGCAGGCGCCCAAAGGCGCGGTCGTCCTGATAGGCACCAACAACATGGGCTGGGGTACCGATACACCGCAGCAGACCGGCGATGGCATCAAGGCTATTGTCATGAAACTCAAGGAGCTCTATCCCGACATGGACGTTCTTGTTCTCGGCGTGCTGCCCCGAAGGCGCAAGCTCGATCACCCACACCGCAAACGAATCATCGAACTCAATGCCCTCCTGCCGGACCTGCTCAAAGACATCAAGGGCGTGAAGTTCCTGAACATTGGCCCCGCGTTTCTCGATGAGGCCGGTTTCCTGTCGCCAGAGATGATGCCCGATGGCACACATCCCAGCGAGAAGGGTCACGAGATCTTGACCGCAGCCATCATGCCTGAGCTGGAGAGAATGCTCGCTCCAGATGGTGACGCGGCTCCGGGGGATGACGCCGTTAAGGAGTGATCCAGTTCCAGAAAAAGCCACCAAGGAGCATCCATGCATAAGGCTGTGTTGACCGTTATCTCTTTGTTGGCGTGCCAGGCTGCGATCGCTGCGGGGTACGATTTCTACGCCAACACGGTGTACCCGGGCGCGAACCTGCGGCCGGATGTTGACCTGTACGAGGTCAAGAAGTCCGGGGGCGGCGATCCGCTGGCCTACGAAAGACGCGAGGTCGATTGGTGGCCACGCAAGGGCGTCGACATCATTGCGGTTAAGAAAGGGATGCCGCTGCGCACATGGACGTTGCGTGCCGGGCCTCTCAAGACAATCAGTGCCGGCGAAGTGAAGCCGGTGTTGGAGGAGATGGAGACGCTTGAGGCCAAGCAGAACTGTGGCGATCGCTTCTTCCGCAGGATCAGGGGCTACCTGTATCCGCCGGCAAGCGGCGAGTTCACGTTTGTGTTTGCTGCCGACGATCAGGGCTCGTTGTTCCTGAGCACAGATGAGAAGCCGGAGAACAAGAAGCGGATAGCCTGGAACCCGGTTTGGGCGAAGCACAGACGATGGAACATGTTCCCCTCGCAGACCTCAGACAAGATCACGCTCGAGAAAGGTAAGCGTTACTACATAGAGGTCGTTCACCAGGAACAATCCTTCGGCGACCACGTGTCGGTCGGCTGGAAGGGCCCGAGCATTGACGCGATCACGATCATTGACGGCGAGTTTCTGTCAGGCCTCGACGGCAAGCGCGGCAAGATCGTGGCCGAGCGCAAGACGACGCCGGTGCTCGGTAAACGCCAGGCCTGGTCGGCTCCCGGGCAGTTCGAGGCCCACCTCATCGGCTTCCGTGGCATGGGCAACACCATGACCAGCAAGTTTGGCGGCGGCGACGGCGGTCCGCGTGAGCCTGGCGTAGTCCTGCGCCTGCCGGACGGGCGTAAGCGTTTCTTCGGCACCGGCAGCTTTAGCGAGCAGGACAAGACCTACATCATGGACCTCTACGTGAAGGAAATGACGCGGATCAAGAAGGGCCTGGTCAAGAGGGAGTACATCAAGCGGCCGAACGCCAAGTTCCCGGACAGCGCCAAGCCCGGCGAGCCCGGCACGACGCACGTCGAGAGCGAGCATGTCGTGTGGATGTCCGGTAGTCAGGCGGGGAGCGACGACGATCCGTGGATGAATGAGTTGGAGCCGGAGAAAGCCCAGTGGTACCGCGATGGCTCGATCGAGTGCGCGGAGTACTTCTGGGCCCTGAACGAATATGCCGGCCACCTCATGCCGTTCTGGGACCATACGAAGCTTCACAAATACCAGATCACCGTGCCCGGCACGAAGCGCGACGGCTACCTGGTGATTCCCGGCTATGCCGGCGGCGGCTATGGCGGCTGCGGCATCAAGGGCGCCGGCGGCGGTCCGTGGGCCGGCGCGCTGTTCCACGAATGGGGGCACGGTGCAAGGCCAGCCCCGCAAGGGATCGGCAGCGGCGAAGCCTTGGCCGATACGTACCAGACATTTCCCGATCCGGGCAACATGAAAGGCAACCACCACATCGCCCGGCCTTGGCGCAACGTGTTCAATGGCGATGGCGGCTATGGTTTTACCGTCTTCTACAACATGACCGGCGAGGATCCGAACTGGGGCTACGGCGGCTTCGCCGCGATGCCCTTTGGTGAAGCAGAATGCGTATTCATGACCATGGCGCGTACCGGCGAGCAGCGCGGGATGTTCAAGGACGGGATACGGGGATTCGGCGACACGGTCGGCGAATACGGCGCGCGACTGACAACCTTCGACTGTGAGCTTGAAGATAGTTACCGCCGTACCTACTTCGCGCCTACACGCAACTGGCTCGAGACGGTCGACGCCGACAAGCGGATCTACCGCATCCCACTCGAGGAGGCATCCGAACCGTTCGGTATCAACATAACCCGGCTCGTGGCCGACGAGCAGGCAGGCAGGATCGTTGTGGACTTCAGCGGCTTGCACGATCCCGAGCTCTACAGTGACTGGCGCGCCTGCATCATTGCCGTTTCGGCGGACGGTACACGTCGCTACTCCCCGATGTGGAGCAAGGGGAAGATGTCATTGCGCCTTGAGCCGGGCGATCTGTCGCACTGGCTCAGCGTTGCGGCGACACCGACCGCGCTCTATGCGGCCAAAAGCGGCGGACGTCGCGGCGGTGTGGATAAGAGGAAGCTATACAGTGGGCGCCATTCGTATCGCTATCCGTGGTCGGTTCAGTTGACCGGCGCGCGTCCGGGGTCCCCGCGTGAATGTCGCGCGGATATGGATGATGCCGATCTTCTCTACAAGGTGGTCGATTCGATACCGGCGCCCCATGACAAACCTGCTGGTGCGCGCCTGCTCAAGAAGCTCAAGGCCTTGCGTGCCGCCCTGGACGAAGAGCGGGACAAGCCCGGCCTGACGGACGCACAATCCTATACCGTCATGAATGTGTATGGTGATGTTCAGACTGAGATCGACCGCATGAGCAAGGGCGCGCGTCATCCCAACGGCGGCGGCTGGGTGCAGGCTACGGCAACGGTGGCGCCGACGGCTTATGTGGGCCCGAACGCCATGGTGCTGGATGGCGCTCACGTGTTGGACAACGCTATTATCGATGAGTTTGGTGTCGTAATGGGAACGGCCGTCGTGTCCGGCCACGCGAGAGTTTGCGGGCAGGGCGTGGTCAGAGACAAGGCGACGGTCGGCGGCTACTCACGTGTGTGGCAGACTCTCAAAGGGGAGGATGCTGCGAAGCTCATGCCCAAACGGCCCGGCGCAAAAGATGTCCATGAGTTTGGGTTGTGGGCCAACTACGCGATGGATCGGGGCGACAGCACAATACTTGAGGACTGGTACCGGTTCGCGTTTAGCGCCGACAGGGGTTACGCCGCAGACCTGACACCCGTGCTCAACGGTTATCTCTATGGGAAGCCGGAATTTGTGGCTGATGGCGAGCATCTCGGATTCCGCTTTGATGGCAAGAGGCAACACGGCGAGCTTTGTCCGAGGGTGGCCGATCTTGGGGCCATCACGGTCAACATCTCACTCAAACCCGAGGGTAAGGGCGAACAGGCGATCTTTGATTTCGGATGTTCGGCGGACGACTGCCTCGTATTGAAGATAGCTGGCAACGGGAAACCTGAGCTGGTTGCGACTGTTGGTGGAGAGACGGTTTTGACGCTGGCCGGCAAGATGCCGCTCGCCACGGGCGCGTGGGCCAACCTGCGCGTTGAGATTGACGGCAAGAAGGCTGTGTTGTGGGTGGATGGCAAGAAGGCTAACGAGAAATCGACGACCTTCAGGCCGTGCGACGTGTTCCCGGGCGGAGGCGTGAAACGCAACACCATCGCGGCAGCACGTGACGGCAAGCACCACTTCGCCGGTGTGCTGGATCAGGTGGTCATCTACCATGCCGTGCACGCAGACTATGCAGGACTTCCAGAGCCCACCCTCGATTCACCCGTGCGCCCGACTCCGGATTACATTGCTGCGTTGGCAGAAAAGTACGGCAATCTGAAGGCTCTGAATGCCAAGGCCCGCGCAATGGAAGGGGAGCTGATGGCTCCGTACAGGGAAATGGAGAAGCAATCCAAGGCTCGCCAGCAGGAGATCATGGATCGCTCCCCTGAGTATGTTCAGGCGGTCGCTGATCAGAAGGCGGCAGAAGAGGCCCTTGAGCAGCGAAAGCGTGAATTGACCAAAGCGTTCGACAAGCTTCCTGAAAACATAGAAATGCAGAAGAAGATCAGCGATGCCCGCGCGAAGAATGATGCGCTGCGCAACAAGATCAATGCTCTTGAGCGCAAGGCCTTTGAGCCCGATGAGCAGCTGGTTGCGCTTAAGAAACAGCGGGACGAAGCAGAGACGACGCGCCGAGCCGTTGAGCAGGAACTGAGGAAGGAATTCGACAAACGGCCAAAGACTGTTGAGGCGCGCGCCGAGATCGATCCGCTGCGCAAGCAGGCGAACGCGTTGAGGTCAGAGGTGCAGAAGCTGGAGAAGGATGCAATGCAGGCAGACGAGGAGCTCCAGCAATTGCGCGCGAAGCGCGCCAAGTGTGAGGCCGATCGGGGCGCGCGTCAAAAGGTTCTGAGACCTGAGTTTGATGCCGGCGAGGATGCTGCGGAGTTGGCAGGTAAGGCTGATGATGCGCGCGAACGGCGACACAACAACGAACTGACCAAGGAGGAGCGCGACAAGGCTGCGAGGGAAGAAGACGCCCTTCGCCGCAAGTGGAATGAGATGTGGCATGGCTTCTTGAGGGCCGACGCGACCTACAATGGGGCTGATCGAGCTCGGAGCGAATTGAACAGGCCGATCCACGAGCGGGAAACATCGGCTCGCGAAGGTGTCCGCAAGAACAGCGAGGTCGCGCGGAATTACGATAAACTGAACAACAAGGTGAGAGAGCTGGATGACCAACTGCGCAGGAAGTTCGATCTGGAGCTCAACAACAATGAGCGATATGCCGCAGCTCAGGCCAGTCGGATCCAGAGCGACCAGGCGATCCGCAATCGACAGGAGGACTTGCGTGCGGATCTGAGAGTATCGGCGCCGATCTATCGTGAGCAGAAGAGGGCTGAGCAGCGGCTGCGCAATGCTGAGCAGGAACTACGCGGAACACGCGAGTTGGTTGTGGGCAAGGGCGCTGTCGACCTCGAGCGGAAGGTCGGCGAGACAAAGGGCGCAGTGGTCGAGGCGGAGAAGGTCGCGTGGAAGGCGTACGGCCCCGAGCGGGGGTGGCTCTACAGCTTCAACAACCAGGGCTATCGAGGATACTACAATACGGCCTACAACCACTACCTTGGCGGTCACGCCAAGGCTATTGTTGGTGGCGGCGAGATGCGCGAGGACACCAACTTCCTTGAGGCATTGGCGAAGGCCGTCTCAGGCGATGATCCTGGCTGGCGTACCAAAGTTGACTGGGATTGGCGTGTGAGAGAGGAGATCGATGGCAGCATCGCCGATGCGCCCCTGATGAGGAAATGGCTCGAACGCGTGCGCGGCCCGGTGATGATGGAGAAGCCATGAAAGAGTAGAAATGGGGAATCGGTTAACGAGAACGGCGACGAGAACGGATTACGAGTAGGGACTCCCTCAATCGTCCACCATTCTCGTCGCCGCTCTCGTTCACCGCAGTCGACAGGCAAATGAGGGAAATAACACCATGAAGGCACGAACAGCAAAAGCCGCATCGCTCGCGTTGCTTCTCGCATGCAGCACCGTGCGTGCCGATGACGCGGCGGGAATGAAGAGGCTGGCGGCAGGGGACTGGACGGTGCCGGGCATCGAGCTGGAGATGAAGCGGATACCGGCCGGCAGTTTCACGATGGGTAGTCCCAAGAGCGAAGCGCATCGGCGCGATGATGAGGTCCAGCACAGGGTCGAGATATCGAAGCCGTTCTACATGGGCGTCTACGAAGTTACCCAGGGCCAGTTCTACAAACTGATGATGCCGAAGGATTACGACTACAAGGCGTGGCAGTACAAGCGCGGCCCTGTCGCCGACGGCGCAGCCTATCATTTTCGGCCGCGGCCCCATGGCATCATGTTCAACGACAGCTCCGTGGGCGGCCCGGTGCAGTTGCAGTATCCCATGGAATGCATTAGCTGGGAACGGTCGCGTGAGTTCTGCCGGAAGCTCACGGAGACCGAGCGCAAGGCTGGACGCCTGCCGGAAGGCTATGTCTACAGGCTGCCTACCGAGGCGGAATGGGAATACGCCTGTCGTGCAGGCACCAAGGGTCCCTACAATGTTGATAGTGACCCTGCAAACATCAAGAGCTTGAAGAAGTTTGCGTTCTATGGCGGCAACAACTGGTGGCAGACGCGTACCAGTAAGTGCGGCGACCATCGCCTGCCCAATGCGTGGGGTTTATACGACATGCATGGCAATGTGTACGAGTGGTGCCTTGACTGGTATGGCGCGTATCCTTCAGCCACCTCACCGCAGGCGGACCCGACAGGTCCGGCGGAAGGCAAGGAGAAGGTCGTGCGTGGCGGGTGTTTCTACCTGGACGACGACAATGCACACATGTTCCTGCGTTCGGCGAGCCGCTATTCAGTGCCGCCGGACGTCGACTTCTACGGTATCGTCGGCATGCGCCTTGTGCTTGCGCCAGTTGTCGCGGGGGCAAACTGAAAATATCAAGTCTAGTGCAGTCGCGCACACGTCACCGACCCTCGCGCCAATATCGCGGAGGATCTGATCTCCCTGATCGAGGGCCGCATCGTAGGCCACCAACGCGAGCGCGCCGAAGCTTCTGCGTGAACGCCGGAGGGCCCTGTTGAGATGCCGGATGAGGATCTCACAGGTACAGTTCTTCAGTCACTATCGTTGAGAGCTCAACAGGGGTAAATGCTCCTCCAAGCATGTGGGGAGGCCGGCAGGCCAAGCCGCCGGTGAAGGGGGCGTGTGACATGGACGCTGGAAGGTCAGAGGAGCCACTTCCAGGCTGGGATTGCGGCTATCTGAGTGCCGTCGTACTCCAGAGTCTTCTCTTCGTTCCGGGTAACGACGACGGCTTCCGGGATTCCAAAGAACCGGACGGCGGCGGCCAATGGGGCGACTTCTCGCTCCACGGTTTCCGGTGACGACAGGTCGCTGCAGACCTGGACGGCGAGGGCCGGGTTGCCCCGATTGTCCACGGCAATGAAGTCGACTTCCTGGCGTTTCGACCGCGTCAGATAGTAGTACAGACGGTCAAAAGAACGCCTCAGGTGCAGATAGACCAAGTTCTCCAAGGCTCTTGCGAACGAACCATCCCACACGTTGCTGTTTCGAACTGCCAGCGCCCAGTCGATACAGTAGACCTTCTTGTAGTTGCGCTCCTGTTCCTTCTGCGAATGTGAGTAGATCGGTACCGAGCACATCAACCAGGCATCCTCTGCCCAGCGCAAGTAGTCCCGAACCGAATCGCGACTCGTCGCATGTCCGGCTTGCTTCAGATGGACATAGGCGCTCTGGAGCGTGTGCGGCTTGGCAATATTGGACAGCAGATGCCGATAGAGCTGCGTGCAGTGCATCGGCTTGCTGACGTTATACCGTTGAATCACATCGCGCAGGATCATGGTGTCAAAATACTCGCGCAGCAGCGCCTCGCGAAGGGGCTCATCAGCCAACACCACGGCGGGATACGCACCCCATGCCAGGTAGGCATCGAACAGGCGAGCGGCCTCTGCTTGACCCTTGGTTGATGCCGGTGAATGCTTGAAGCCGCGGAAATTGAGAAACTCCTTGAACGAGAGCGGATAGACCGTGGAGGAGACGGACTTTCCTCGCAGCTCGGTGGCAATCTCATCCCGCAACAGCTTCGATGATGACCCGGTGACAATCACCTTCCAGTTCGGGTTGCGGGAGAGGTCAATCACATAGGACTCCCACCCTTGGATCTTATGGATCTCGTCCAGGACAAAGACCGCGGGTGTCTTTAGATCACACTCCGGCGTGGCTTCCAGGAAGACGCTCTGAATCTGCCGCAGTTCTGAGGCCTCGAGTGCTCCCAGAATCGGGTTGTCGAAATCGACAGGACAAACATGGCGAGTGTCAGGAAGGGCGCCTTGGGCAATCAAGTCGTCGGCCACTTGAAGTGAGCGGAAGCTCTTGCCCGCCCGACGGGCGCCGACAATCGTCGACACCATGCGGTCCGCGAGATGCACGGGCGCTTCGCGTGGAACGTACTCAGGTATGCCAAGCTCCCTGAAGTCCGCGATCTTGCGATGTATCTCTTCCTTGATCATGGCGCCTTTCCTTATTTGCGGCGTATAATAAGTCGGTACATGCTGGGTTGCGGCTATATATTAGTCGCAACGTGGCGCCGTTGTCAACCGGAGAGCGTGGCGAAAACGCGCGAGCCCTTTTTTCTTGCTATCAGGAACTATTCATCTTCTCTCCCCGGGGACGGGTCGGGAGGCGGCGTTATCACGCATCGTGTCGGAATGTCGCCAACTGGTGAGCGAACGGGTCCCCTATGGGCTTGCCCTGCGCCTCGGTGAAGCTCTGGCTCGTTGGTTCTAATTTCCATGATGTCGGGAATGTACCGTTAATCACGGAGCTGACCCCCTTGTTGCATGCAGCGGGATGGAGCTATCGTTTGCTTCTAATCCTAAGTGAGGAGTCACTATGGTCATGCGAGTTCGCAGGCAAATCGGTGCTGTGGGAGTCACGCTGCATCTCACCGCCATGCTGCCTTCGGTCGCGACGACGGACGGAGCCGGGCAGCAAGCGGCAGCGACGATATCGACACCAACACCCCACGCCGTCACACCGGCACCCAGGATTGACGGGTGGTGGTTCGCTCTACAGGCCGAAAGCATCGACCTGATGAAGAAGGGCCGCGAGATCTTGACTGAAGCCATCATGCCTGAGCAGAAGAGAATGCTCGGAACAGATGGTGACGCGGCTTCGGGCGATGGCGACGTTCAGGAGTGATCGAATTCCAGAAGCATCCACCACGGAGAATCCATGCATAAGGCTGTGTTGATCGTTATCTCTCTGTTGGCGTGCCAGGCTGCGATCGCGGCGGATTATGATTTCTACGCCAACACGATGTACCCGGGAGCGTAGGGCAAGAGGGGGTCGATATTCTGCATTGGCCCAGACAGGCACTGAAGCGTGCCATCGACGGTGCATAGGGAGAGAGCGCCGCGTGCGGCAACAAGACCATCGAATATGGGCGGCGAGGGAAGGGCGTGCGGGTCACCGCCCAGCCCTGCCGTCGCCTGCCCCCTGTGCCGCCCGCTCAAGCTCTGCGGCCGTGCGCGGATAGTCATAGGCCTTCAGGTCAGCGATAGCACCTTTGAACATGTACTTCGCGCCTTCCGTGGGGTTCAGCATGCCTCCGATGGTCATCGGGTAGCCGCCGATGGTGTCCATTGTGGCAAAGTCGCTCTTCCCATCCAGTTTGCCATCGCGGTACACGCGCACCTCGGTCCGCGCGCCGCCGTCGTAGACCCATGCCAGGTGCGTCCACTTGCCTGTCACATCGCGATTGGTGTTCCAGGCGACTCCGGCTCGGCTCGGCTTCACGAGTGCCTTCCTCTGCCTTCCGCCGAATCCGAGCGATACATGGCGCCGCGCGACTTCCTTGTTCATTGCGAATAGCCTGGCGTCACCGTCCTCGTCGCAATAGGCCCACATCTCGATGGTGAACGGATGGTCGTCGGTCAGCCCTTTGGGCAACGTGATGTCAGACTGAAGCATCGCCTTGCCGTTGAACACAACGGCCTTGCGCCCGCCAAGCGTCTTCACTTCCGCGCTGCGATCGATATCAACCGACATCCCGAACTGGCCGTTCAGCTTGCCGGTGTTCTCAATACGCCCAATCGCCTCACCATCCCTGGCATTTCCGACGTTGATGGCCACCTGCAGGTTCCGCGTGGCAGCGCTCTCGCCGGCCGTGAGCTTCTTGATGTCGCCAGCGCTCAACGCCTTGTCGAAGATGCGTAGCTCACGCAAGATGCCGTACTCCCCCGCATCACCAATGGTGAGCCTGCCCGCACGCGCAATACCGTAATCCACCTTCTCCTCTCGGAGCAAACGGCCGTCCCGGTAGAGCTTCGCTATGCCATTCTCATACGTAACGGCAAACTTCATCCACTGGCATACCAGTCCCGCATTGCCGATTGGGTAGTTGAACGACTTCTCTCCGCGTCCTCTATTCCCTTGCTTTCCCCATTCTAGGCAGGGGCGGCCGGACGCGCCGGACAACACAATACCTGTGCTATCGGGTGCCTCGCCCCACGACACAATCCGTTGTTCGGCGGCGCCGTATCTGCTGCCGAAATCATAGTAGATGGTGAACGGACCGTTCGTCAGGCAATCCGGCGCAGCGAACGAAGATTCAAGCCTCAGGCCCTTTGCGAGCTGGACGCCGGTCCGTCCCCGGAACTCCTGGGCCGTCAGCGCAAACGTGGTACCAAGCGTCGCCGGCACGAATGTGCCGCCAGCCTTGCCCCTGTTATTCCATGCGGCAAGCTTACCGTCGGACAGCTGATCGGCCTCCAAGTCCAGGATGACACCTTCACGGGTAGTGAAAGACCACAGTGGGCCATTGCCTGCACGCCAGTAGTAGACCTTGCCCGGTGCCAGCTCAGGCCTGAACTCGCCGGGCGCGAACACTCCCACAGGCTTTACTGCATTCGGTGCATCGCCAAGATAGACCTGCTCCTTGTCACCACCAGCTAATCCTTTGCCCCAGCTCAAAGCCGGACGCCGACTCGCAACCGCCATACCACGATCTGCCGGCACCGGCTTGTGCGGCACGGCGATGAAATCATTCCTGCTGTTCTCGGCCAGTTGCTCGGCAGTCAGCGCAAGCTGATGCACGCGCAGCACGGCTATCGCGCCATTGAATGACTTGCGCCAGTTCCAGCGCTGTCTGTCATAGTGCCCGCCGAGATGCAGGTAGTCACCATCGTCGGCCCACAACACGCCATCCTGCTCGCCCACCTTCTGGCCGTTGCGGTAGATCTCGGTCTTGCCCGAGACCCGTGCCGAGTCGGTCATCCGCTTGCCCTTCTTCGCCTCACCCTTGAAGACCATGGCCATATGCTGCCACCCCGGCTGCAGGTGCGCCGCGCCGAGCTGGAAGCTCTTGCCCCACTCGAGGACGACCTCGTCACTCGACTGAGCGTCAGAGTAGACCCAGGCTTCGAGCGTCCCGCTGACCGGACCTTCAGCAGCGGCACTGCCCTTGGCATCGATCACGCCGATCATCCTGTCCATACCGTCGAAGTATGGCGCCGGTATGCCTGCGACGTCCTGGAACTTGGGCGCACTGCCGGAATAGTGCCAGAAGCTGTGGATATCGTTGTGAATCCGGCCCTGCAGCGTGCCGTGGTTGGCAGCGCTCCGTAGCCACGGCTTGTTCATGCGTTTTGAGTAGAGCGGACGATGATACTCGGCGCCAACTTCACTGAGGAACCGCGTGTCGATGTCGACATAGAGCTTCCCACCCACATGCGGGGGAACGCGCCGCTGGTAGAAGGCGAGTTCGTCCGCAAAATGGTTTTCCACCTGCTCGTGATCGATGTCGTAGTTGTAGGCGCGGACATGCGCGACTGCGCCTTTGAAGCCGCCGACAACCTGCCCGTCGGTAACACCGCCGCCAACGAACATGCGCACGTTAGGCTTCAGCGCCAGCTTGTGCTTGGCGCGCTGGATCTCCTTCCCATCAACGTAGATCAGGAACTTACCTTCGGTATCATCCAACCCGCCGCTCTCGAACACCCAGGCCACGTGATGCCAGCCGTCAGCAAGCGCAACGCCAGATACCTCACCGGAAATCCCCGCGTTGAGCTGGTAGGCAATCGTATTGGGTCCCACTTTGAGCCGGGCGCCCTCTGAGTCCGGCCCCCAACCGAGAATAGTCTGTGTGCCATCAGCTTCCGGACCGCAGTTGACCCACAGTTCGACCGACCACTCGCGGTTGTCCTGGAAGCCCTGCTTCGTGTCCAGGTTCCAGAGCATGGCATCATCGCCATCAAAGAGAACCGCCGTGACCCCGTCAATCGTCTCAAGGCTGGGGTCGCCGAGATTCTCGAATGCACCTGTGGACTCGGGATCTCTGACAGGGCGCGTGGTCCCGTCAGGCAGGTCCTGTATATTCACCAGGCCGCCGCGATTCTCCCAACGCGTCACGGTGTCATTCCGACTGACGGCCAGTCCGTCGGCTGGATGCAATTCGACAGCAAGCGCGCCGGGCAAATACTCTGCCAGCAGAAAGTACATCTCCCGGTCTTCCGTGAGCAGATCCTCGCGCCCGCTGGCCTGGACATACTGGTGAGCGCACACCGCCATGTTCTCGCCAATGTTGGCGGAGGCATAGTCGCCCAGCCACGCATTGTTGTCACCGTGCGCAATGAACACCTCAAGCAGTCTCTTATCGAAATCGTCCGATATCGCGTTCAGTCCATTGTGAAGCTGATGCCCCATCTCGTGGAGCTGCAAGCCCCAATTCGGTATGCCTCCGTAGCTGCCGCAATTGAACCCGCGCGGCCTTGCCTTGCCCTCGAACGTGCCGACCGTGCTGCCCCACGGACCCGCCATGTATTGGCGCCTCAGGTCCGCGCTCTTGCGCAGGAACATGCTGGTGCCATAGGTAACAGCCCAGAGGTCATCTTCGTCCGCACCGGGAGTACTGATGCTGGGATGGCCCATCCCCTCCATCACGCGCGCACCGGGACGACCGGGCTCGATTTCGTCGAAATAGGGCTCACTTACCGGCACGTCAGCCTCGGCCGTGAAGTAGTTCTTTGTCGTGAAGCTCCAGACGTCTCCGGGCGTGACCGTGTCATCCTGCTGCACACACTCGATCCGCCAGTAGTAGGTCCGTCCCGGCTTGAGTGCCCGGATGTTGTTGTAGCTGTTGCGGCCAACCTTTGCCAGCGGCTCGGTGGCGGCAAGCACGGCTTCTTCAGTTTCGGCGATGTAGAGGCGACGTTCCTTGGCATCGCTGTCATCCTTCCACCTGAAATCGCCCAGCAGGTTGACCGTGCTGCCGTCTTCGGGGAACGGCTCAAACGCCTGGCCCCTGGTCACCCGGAACGACCAGAGGTCACCGGCAACCACAATCTTGCCGGCCGCATCAAGCTGATCGACACGCCAGTAGTAAATACGCCCCGGCTTCAGCTCCACATCCTCAGCGGCCTCCGCGGTGACTTCTTTGAGGAGACTCTTACTGTTCTCCACCTCGGCTTTGTCTGGCGAAAGATAGACGCGGTACTTTGCAACGCCCTTCGAGCCGGCCATCCAGCTCAACGCCACCTTCGTGTCGTTGTAGTCGCTGCCGTCCGCGGGACTCGCGCCGAAGGCACTCGTCAGATCGGCTTCCCGGCGCACATCAAGATCATCGAGAGCGCGGTCATACAGCCGCGTGTCGCCGATGTAGCCGCGATACCAGCCCGACGGCCCGTCATACGCCGTATACCAACGGCTGCCCCAATGGACACCCATGAAGAGATGCTGATCATCGTCACGTGGCAGAATCTTGCCCGGTTTGCCGTCCGCCGTGGCCGTCACGAACGAGCCCACGCCATTGGCCCACCTGCGCTGCTGGTTGCCGTAGTTGGCATAGTCCGTGTCGCCGCAGGCGAGCATACGATAGTAGTAGCGCCTGCCCGGTTCGAGGCCCTCGATCTTCGAAGAGAACGGCCCCGGGTTCACCCACCCGACTTTATCATAGTGCTCCCACATCCCTATGTGACGATGCTGCATCCAGTAGTGGGAATCGAACAGGCCCAGGTAGGTCACCACATAGGCCTGCTCGCCGCCTGCGGTGTTCAACTGCCCATTCAGCGTGACTGACGTGCTTGTGATCTCCGTCGGCTCGGCCAGCTCTGGGAGGCGGTCATACTTCACGGTGTGCTTCAGCACCCCGTTCTCATAGACCTTGAACTCGCCTTCAATGCCACCCGTATAGACGTAGGCCATATGCGTCCATTCAGGCACAGGAGCCTGAACATCGCGGCCCGGAACAGGGAAGTCCCCGCCCAGCCCTGCGATATAGCAGGAGCCCCAGTTCCGCGACAGTTTCCAGTCAATACTGGTGCCGTGATTGCCACCGAGACTGTGCCAACTCATCAGCACCTCCGGATCATCCCAATCCGGCTTCTCAGGATGGCAAATCCACGTCGAGAGCGTGAAGGGCTTGCCTTCAGCCAGTGATTTCGGCGCGAGCACGTCAGCCGTCATCCCGTTGTATTCCGGATCGATGTACCAGCGTGAGTAATCGAAGCGCACGCCTTTGCGGCCGTTGATCTCCTCAACAATCGGCGTCTTGTTCATCGAGTGAAACGCGCCGCCAAGTGCGCCGTTGTTCTTCCAGCTCTCCAGCGGGCCCAAAGGGAGATCAGCCGTCTTCATGTCCAACAGCGGCTTCTCGTCCGGCGTGCGCTCTATATCAAGCACCTCTTCCGGGAACTTCGCCATCCTGTTGAGGATATAGCCCAGGTCGCGCGCCGTGAAATGGAACAGTGGCACTTCCACAACATCGCCGTCAGCTTCCTTGATCAGGGCGCGGTTATTGTTTTTCACGCCGAGGAATGTGCCCTCGACCAGGGCCGCCTTATTGTGCGAATGCCAGCCAGTGTTGTCCCCGATGTTCTGGTCGAACGGCCGCGGCTCTGTATAGGCCTTCGTACTGACCCGCCTTAGAGTCTTTGGAACCGACGTGGCTTCGGCGGCGACACTGTGGATGGTCAGCGCCAGTAGCAGGGCGTAGCGTCCCAGACGAACGAATCGGCGACGTGTTCTTGGTAATGGTTTCACGGCAATTCCTTCTTTCTTCAGGCGGAGGATTCAGGTGTCCAACTTGCAGACAGAACCATAGTAACCGGCAGAGGCAGGGCCGGCCAATGTGCGAGTCCTGTATATTGTCGGCACATTTCCGACCTCGACGGCTCTGACCCGCCCCAGTTGCACGAGCGCTAACCTGCATATTTTACGAGTGCTCGTGAAACAGCAGGAATGACGAAACACCCAAGCAGCCAAATACCCAAATCCGAAGAGTCCTATCTGTAAGGCCTCTTGAATTTGCGGACCGTGGATTCTTGCATGGGGCACTTCCAGAGGAGCTTTGGAGTTCGGAATTGGGAATTCCTTGGGTATTTGGGTACTTCGTCATTGGGTATTTCCGAACACTTCGCCTCTCTGGTGAAATGTTCGGGCTAAGAGATATACCATCTGTAGAGTGCTGCGATGTCGGAAATGTGACGTGAATCAACGGAACTGACCCCCTTGTTGAATAAGGCGGGACGATGATATAGTTCGAGTCTGACGAGAAGCGAGGAGTCACCATGTTCATGCAGGTTCACAGACAAATCGGCGCCGGCAGAGTCACGTTGTGTCTCGCGGCGGTTATCCTGTCGGTCGCAACGGCATTGTGCATATCCCCATGTTGCAAGCACCCCACCCCATCTATAGAATACGCCAATCAAGAATGTTCGCCAATATAGGGAAATGTGAACGATGCGGGGGAAAGTAGATTCCTATTTAGCTGGAATGAGTCTGGCGCGAAGACTGATGAGATCCTGGGTCTTCGTGAGCATGATTGCTATACCGGGCTTGGTGTTCGCATGCTCTACACCGGTATTTGACTTTGCTCTGCAACACTGGGCGCCCGACTCCTACGGAATACAGGCATCACACTCGGCAGAACCAAGTGGTGATGAGGCGGCGGCAATTGAACTTCTGACTGAAAGCGCGGCCGGTGCGAATATCAGCAATAGCTTCTCTATCGCATCTGATGCACCACCGACCATCACCGTCTCATATCCCCGTTCAGCCCGGATACAGAAGCCTGTCTGGCAGGCACCGCTGACACTGAAGAGTGTTGAGAAGGTTGTGGGGTCACCCGTTCGCAAGATGTTGGTAGAGGAAATTGCCGCAGGTCGGTGCGCTGTCTGGTTGTTTCTCGAATCGGGCAACAAGGAACTGGATGACGCGGCGGAACAGAGGTTGCGAGCGTCACTGACCGAGTTAGAGAAGACGTTGCTGCTTCCCGAGCGTCCGGATACAGATGAGGCCGAAGGAATTGCGCCCACGAATGCTGCTCGCAAAGCATCGTTTGCTGTAATACGCCTGTCACGCAACGACCCGGCTGAATCATTTCTTGTTAGCAACCTTTTGAATTCTGAATCCGATCTGCATGAGTTCGCAGAGCCCATGGCGTTCCCTGTCTTCGGAAGAGGCAGGGCGCTCTACGCAATCGTGGGAAAAGGGATCAATGCGGATATCGTCGAGAGGGCTTCCGTCTTTGTGACGGGCTCGTGCTCATGCGAGGTGAAGAGCGGTAATCCAGGTGTAGATCTCCTTATCAGCGCGAATTGGAACGACGTCTTGACGAAATTCGAGTATAAGGAAGATGCGCTGCCGCCGCTTACCGGAATAGCGAGTGGTGTGCCAGTGGCATCTGCTCCTGTTGCGGTAGAGGACGCAATAGCTTCCGATGCAGGGGGAAACACCGCGAAGAACACAATCATTGCTCTTGCCGGGCTCGCGGCTCTTGTCTTCATTGGCAGTCTGATCGTCTTGTGGCGGGCAAAGAAATCACAATGAATATTCTGCACCTTACAACACGGGAAATAGCACACAGGAAGCTGAGCTTTGGCATAGGTGTGCTCTCCATAGCTATCGCTGTTGGCGCGTTGATGGGATCGCTGATCCTTCTAAAGGCACATGATCAGAGGACGGCGACGATCCTGCGTGAGAAGGAAGAGGCGTTGGTGCAGAACACCAAGGCGCTGGATGACGATGTGCGCAGGGCTATGCTGAAGCTGGGTTTCAATCTTGTTATAATTCCTAAGGATCAGAATCTGGGTGACTGGTATGCTGATGACTACGCAGCAAAGTCCATGCCGGAAGAATATGTGACGCGTCTGGCAGAGTCCGGCATAGTTACGGTCCGACACTTCCTGCCCAGCCTCCAGCAGAGGATTACCTGGCCGGAGAAGAAACGAACGATCATTCTTGTTGGTACGCGAGGTGAAGTTCCTAACCTTCACAAGAATCTGGTAAAGCCGCTCGTTCAGCCGGTACCTGCAGGCACCATCGTTCTCGGCTACGAACTGCACAACAGCATGGGCTTAAAGGAGGGGGATGAAGTAACACTGATGGGCAGACAGCTTGCTGTGCACCAGTGCTATGACGAAAGGGGAACGAAAGACGATATCACTGCGTGGATAAGCCTGCCCGAAGCACAAGAGCTTCTGGACAAGAAGGGCAAGATCAACGCGATTCTTGCTCTGCAGTGTAACTGCCCCGGGTCAGAGATACATAACATTAGACGTGAGATTGCGAAGACTCTGCCTGACACTAAGGTTGTCGAAAGGGCTTCAAAGCTGGTGGCGCGCGAAGAGGCGCGGTATCGGGTGAAGGCCGAAGGTCGCGCTGCTCTGCAGAGAGAGATTGATGGGCGCAATACGCTCCGGCAGGAGCGCGAACAGCTGACTGCTCTTCTTATTCCGATTATTATGATTGCCTGTGCTGCGTGGGTTGGTTTTCTTGCGTTCGGGAATGTTCGCGACCGCGAAGCGGAGATTGGCATACTGCGCTCACTTGGCGTTGGGTCTATGAAGATTTTCGCCATCTTCCTGCTGCGCGCGGCTGCGATGGGTGTGGCGGGTGGCGCATTGGGTCTGCTGGCTGGACTCGCTTTGGGTCAGAAGATGGCTGTCGATTCAGACGCACCAATGATCCTGCTGGCTCTACTCGTTGCGCCGATTCTTAGCCTGGTGGCAAGCTGGATACCGGCGCTCATTGCGACGCAGCAGGATCCTGCAGAAATCTTGAGGAAAGAATGACACTGAAGCTTGAGAATGTGACAAAGAGCTACCGGAAGGCAGGCGTAGATATAGACGCCGTGGATACTGTGTCTCTCAGCATTCAGCCAGGTGAATTCGCGTCGGTGACGGGCGCCAGTGGCTGCGGGAAGACAACGCTCTTGCTCCTGGTGGGCGGTCTCCTGCACCCGTCATCAGGGACAGTCAGCATCTGTGATATTGAACCTTACGGGCTTTCGTCCAATAAGCGCGCGCGATTCAGAGCAGAGCATATCGGGTTCGTGTTTCAGCAGTTCTGCCTCATACCATACCTTGATGTGCGTGAGAATATAGTCTCTGCCGCGCTGGCGGCCCGACACCCAAATGCCGAACTACGCGCTGAGGAACTCATGGAGCAGTTCAATTTGAGCGATCGGGCGAAGCATTTGGCGGAAGAACTGAGCACGGGCGAAAGACAACGCACCGCATTGGCAAGAGCCATGCTGAACAAGCCAAAGGTGTTGCTTGCTGACGAGCCTACAGGGAATCTTGATGACGCGAATGCCGAAGTGGTCCTCAAAGCACTGGCCGGCTTCGCGGGGAATGGCGGCTCTGTGCTGCTGGTCACGCATGATGCGCGCGCCGCAGGCTATGCTGACACTACGCATCGTATGCAGGGCGGCAAGCTGTCAGTGGACTGATCTTAAGAAAAGGAGAGGACGCTTAGGGACGCTTAGGGACAGGCCAGCAGCACGCCAATCCTGCTCGTAAGAGCGGGTCCGCTGGATTCTTGGTCATTCTGACCGTTTCAGGTCCTCCAGCATCCCAATTCAGGCATCTCTGCTGCAATCGCGGAAGGCCGAAATCATCATAAGTGCTTGATTATCAACGACCGGCCTCGATCTTTGCAAAATCTTTACAACTTTTTTCCGGAAATCAGGGGTCGAGATTACTTCAAGGGGGTAGAGGGGCGCGCTGTCGCGTTCCGCGAAAACCCGAGGAGTAGAGCTATGAGAGTGTCCCGGATAAAGGAAGAAGGCGCCGCCCACTACCACATCATGTCCCGCATCGTCGATCGACAGATGCTCATGAATCCCAGCGAGAAGGAGTACTTCCGAAAGCTGATGCGAGCCGTCGAGGCCTTCTCGGGCTGCCAGGTCATTACGCACGCCACGCTCAACAATCACTGGCACTGCCTAGTGCATGTCCCCGAACGGCAACCGGTTTCTGATGAAGAGCTGCTCATCCGACTGAGACACCTCTACAGCCGGACGGAGGTGCAGGGCATTGCCCAGTCGATCCAGTACCACCGCGACAATGGCCATGAACAGGCCGCCGAAGCGATCAAGGCGCGTTACACCTGTAGGATGTATGACCTCTCCGAATTCGTCAAAACGCTCAAGCAGCGCTACACCCAATCCTACAACCGCCGGCATGGACGCAAAGGCACGCTATGGGAGGAGCGCTACAAGAGCGTACTGGTGGGCGGGCGCGGCGCACTACTCACCATTGCCGCCTACATCGATCTGAACGCCGTCCGCGCCAGAATTGTCGAGGACCCCGGCAGTTACCGTTTCTGCGGCTACGGCGAAGCAGTGGGCGGATCAAAGGCCGCCCGTGAAGGCATCATGACACTGTTCGAGCACCTCGACCACAAATCCGACTGGAAAGAAGCCGCCCGCCTCTACCGCCAGCAGCTCTTCGTCCGCGGCGAACAGCTTGCCGAAGACCCCAAACCCGGATTCAGCCCCGAAGCCGTCCAGGCCGTCCTTGACGCGGGCGGCACCCTCCCGAAGGGACAGGCCCTGCGCTGTCGTGTCCGCTACTTCAGTGACGGGGTGATCCTGGGCAGCCGCAGCTTTGTGGATGAAGCCTTCAAACGGCATCGCGACTACTTCAGTCCCGATCGCGCAACTGGGGCGCGTGCCATGAAGCACGGGCAGTGGGAAGGATTATGCACGGCCCGCCGCCTGCGCATGAGCGTGATCCAGGTACCCCACCTGGCTTAGCCCGGTCGGGCCAATCACAACGGCCGCATCCACCGCCAACCTGGCCGGCGCCACCGGAGGTCTGCCCACAACCGGCGATTCCGGCCGTGCTCCAGTGAGATCCCCCTCTGGGGAGTCGAAGTCGCCGGCAGATCAGCCACAAACCAGGCCCCACAGCCAAAATCCGCACGGCACCTTCACAGCTGGCCTGTCCCTACTCCCTTCGTTCCAGAGCGAGGATATGGCTATGGGTCCGGGTTGTCCCCGTCGAAGTCGGAAATGTGCCTGAAATATACAGGACTCGCACATTGGTAGTCCTGCCTCTACAGCTTACAATCCTTCTGTCTGCGCGCTGGAAAACGAACGGAACGAGGCGCTAGTTAAGAAGGCATTAGGTGCTAGGCGTTAGTTGTTAGGGACCGAGGTCAGGAATTTGGGCTCGTAGGAGTCTACTAATGCCTAACGCCTAATGCCTAACTCCTTTCCCTGCTAGCGCTTAGCGCCTAACGCCTAACTCCTGGGGGAGAACAACCTGCCCGCGGTGCTACAGCGTTGCAGGCGGGCCAATCAGCTATAAGTACCTCATGAAACGCGGATTAGCCCGCAACCGGGGCAGGATTCTTGACAAAACGAAAACCACCATCAGGAGAGAACGATGAAACGATGTGTATGGCTACTCATGGCGGCTTTGCTTTGGGCCGGTGTTGCCCAAGCGGAACTGAAGGTAGCAGGGATCCTGGGCGACCACATGGTCTTGCAGCGGCAGGAATCCGTTCCGATTTGGGGAAGCGCCAATCCGGGCGACGTGGTGACCGTTGAATTCGCGGGGCAGAAGAAAGCCGCCACCTCCGACAAAGCCGGCCGGTGGAAGGTGCAGCTCGACTCGATGAAAGCATCCAGCAAGGGACGTGCCCTCGTAGTCAGCGACAAGACAACCCGCTTCACTTTGGACGATGTCCTCGTCGGCGAGGTCTGGCTATGCTCGGGCCAATCGAACATGGACTACGAATTCGCCGGCGGTCGACGTGGCAAGCGAAACCTGCTTGCTGCCTTTGACGCCGAGGCTGACTATCCCACCATTCGACATTTCGCCGTGGCAGAGAAATCCGCCATCTCGCCGCAGAGCAACCCAGCCAAACCGGCATCCTGGCAAGTCTGCTCTCCGGAGACCGTAGCGAGTTTCTCCGCAGTGGGTTACTTCTTTGGCCGCATGGTCCACAAAGAAACGGGCGTTCCGGTCGGCCTGATTACCTCGGCCGTGGGCGGAACGAAGATCGACGCGTGGGCCCCAGCGCAAGAGCTGGCCAAGGTGCCCGGCTGTGAGACTGCGGTCGGTGCGGTGCTCGAGCGTGCAAAGGATGTCGCGGCCGGCACGTTCACGATGGAAGGGGCGATGGATAAATGGACGGCCAAGTGTGATCCGGGTCTGGGTTGGAAATCCCCGACCTACGATGCATCCGGCTGGAAGACCATGCCCGTCCCTACACGCTGGGGATCGGCGAAGGACAAGGCGCTGGCAACATTCAAAGGGCTGGTCTGGTTTCGACGCACGGTGACTCTGCCCGTCGATTTCGTCGGGAAGGACCTCGTCGTGAGCGTTGCCCAGATTGACGACCGCGACGCGACGTTCTTCAATGGGGAACGAATCGGATCCGGCATGAGCTTCAATATACCTCGCCGCTACACGGTTCCGGCGAAGTGGGTCAAAGCTGGCCCGAACGTCATCGCGGTTCGCGTGTGGAACGGATGGGGCGATGGAGGCATCTGGGGGGAGGCCAAGGACGTGTCGGTCTACCCGAAAGGTCAGCCCGAGAAAGCAATCTCACTCGCAGGCGACTGGCGGTACAAGGAGAGTCTCCCGGCCGGTCAGGGATGGCCCGCGCCTGTGCGTATGGGAATCAAGTCGCGAGAGAATATGGCGACGGGACTATATAACGGCATGATCGCCCCGGTGGTTCCCTACGCGATTCGCGGTGCGATTTGGTATCAGGGCGAGTCCAACGGAAACGAAGGTCGTTCCTATATGCTCAAGACACGGGCGTTGGTCGAAGGCTGGCGAAGCGCATGGGGCCAAGGCGAATTCCCGTTCTACTATGTGCAGCTGGCGAACTTCCAGGATCCCGGAACATCTCCCGAAGGCGGCGATGGATGGGCGAAGATTCGGATGGCCCAACTGAAGGCGCTCGACATACAGAACACCGGGATGGCCGTCGCGATCGAACTCGCCGACGCGGAGAATCCGAAGGATGTTCACCCCGAAAACAAAAAGGACGTCGGCGAACGCCTCGCATTGTGGGCCCTGGCGAAAGACTATGGCAAGAAGGTCGAATACAGCGGGCCCCTCTACAAGAGCATGACGATCAAGGGCCGCGATGCGATCATTCACTTCGACCATGTGGGCAGCGGCTTGATGGTGGCCACAAAGGTCGGGATAGAACCGGCGAAAGAAGTCGCCGGCGGAACACTGAAGGAGTTTTCGATTTCCGGTGCCGATGGCCAATGGCACCTCGCTGACGCGAAGATCGTCGGCGATACGGTTGTCGTGTCGAGCAAGGACGTCGCCAGACCGGTGGCGGTCCGATATGCCTACACCATGAACCCCGCGGGCGCGAACTTGTACAACAAAGCAGGCTTGCCTGCATCGCCGTTCACGACCGACGATCACTGGCATGACCCCCCGAAAGAAGAAAAGAGTAGCCCTGCCGCAGCAGTGACAACCGAGCCGCCCAAGGCAACGCTCTCGCTGGCGCATATGAAACAACTGCAGGCCGGCATCTACGAAGTCCCGAAATCGCACGGCCTATTGCTGACGCGAATCGCACCGGGCACCTTCATCATGGGCAGCCCGGCCGATGAAGTCGGACGCCAACCCCACGAAACGCAACGATCGATCACGATCACCAAAGCATTCTACATGGGCATCGTCGAGGTCACGCAAGCACAGTACCTCAACGCGATGCACCCGGACCACATGGAATTCTGTCAGAACAAAGGGCCCTGGGGTCACACGCTACCGACGATCTTCAAGGGCGGCCCGTGGGGCGTCGATCGCAGTGCGGGCATCAATGCCGGCCTCGAGAGTGATCACCCGATGGACATGCTCACCTGGGTCGAAGCCTCGCAATATGCTGCATGGCTGAACAAGCGAGAAGCCGCTGCGGGCCGACTGCCGAAAGGTTATGTCTACCGCCTGCCCACCGAGGCTGAGTGGGAATACGCCTGCCGCGCCGGAACGAAAGGTCCCTTCGGCACGGCCGGTGAGATCACGGAATTCTTCGGGTTCAGCCCCAGCGACTTCGATGGAAACGTGCGGCCCCCCTATGGCCGTCGCAAACCCAACGCGTGGGGCCTGTACGACATGCACGGCTCGCTCTACGAGTGGGTCCAGGACTGGCACGGCCCCTACGACACGACACAAACCACCGACCCCGCAGGACTATCCGCTGGCAAGGAGAAGATCGTCCGCGGCGGCTCGTATATCTCATACAAAGAGAAAGATGACGGCGTCGAAACTACGCCCGCCCAGCGAATGCGGACCATCCGCAGCGCGTCGCGAAACCATTTCCCGCCGGACTACTCCCTACCCATCACCGGAATGCGAATCGTTCTGGCGCCGGCACTGACGCCCGCTTCAGTCAATAGTTCAATGAAAAGTAATGGAAACGGGGGAAACGGTTAACGAGAGCGGCGACGAGAAAGGATTACGATCCGCCTTCGCCCTGCGGGCTACGGCGCGACAGGGCAGAGATTTTCCCAATCGTCGACCATTCTCGTCGCCGCTATCGTCAACCGATCTAGGTGTTCTCTTAGACTAGGGGACAGGGCAGGGGAGCACGCTAAAGCGTGGACTACATACTGGGAAAGTGTATGTAGTACAGGCTTTAGCCTGATGCGGATGGACAGGTAAAAGAATGAAAACGGGAAACGGTTGAGGAGAACGGCGACCCAGCCTTCGCGCTTCGCGGCTACGGCGGGCAGGCTGAGAGCGGATTACGAGGAGAGATTCTCTCAATCGTCCGCCATTCTCGTCGCCGCTATCGTCAACCAAAATGGACAGGAAAATGGGGGAGAAGACAGATATGCCGCTACCCCCCACACACACAAAGCTAATGAAGTACGCCACACACATCCTTACCGCCTCTGCGATCCTTTCGGGGGCGATTTGCCTGGCGGCCCCGCCGAAGACGGAGTCTCGCTCCGATCAGTCCTTCCACGATTTCCATTACGACGCACGCTACCCGGGCTACCGTCGCGGCGACGTAAGCTTGGACAAAGTCACCCAAAAGGGAAACGGCGACCTGAAGACCTACCACGAACGCCGCGTCGAATGGTGGCCTAAGCGCGGGGTGGACGTGGTCCCACTGGCTGACATCCCCCATGCGCCGCTTCGCACGTGGACGGTGAAGAAACACCTCCCCCACAACTTCTATGTCGAGAACCTGCCTCGGGGACAATTCAAAGCGCACCTGCTGGGCTTTCGCGGTGTGGGCGACCCGTACCCGATGGACCCGAAGGACCCCGATTCGTTCCACTGCCCCGCCGTCGTGTTGCGACTGGCCGACGGCCGGAAACGTATCTTCCTCGGCGAGTATTTCACCCCGGAAGATCGGCAATACATCATCAAGACCTACATGAAAGAGCGCAAGCGGGTGGATGCGACGCTCCTGAAGGAAGAGTACCATGTAACGGCCCGGGATGCAGAACATCCCGAGGGCGAAAGTCATCTCTACAAACCCGGCAAGGTGCGGTTCGACACGACGCACTTCACCGTCCCAACCGGGTCGCAAAGCCCCACGGATCGCCCCGCGAGCCACTGGATCAACGTCAAGAAGCAAGACGAAACCCGGGCGATGCGGAACCACTATCTCAGTCAGCTCGAAAGCTTCTGGGCCTACATGGAGTACGCCGGTTGTCATATGCGATTCTGGAAAGACCCGGTGATGCACAAATACTCCATCCGCATCGGCGGAACGCTGTACGACGGCCATGAGGTCGTGGGCAGCGAACGCGGGGGCGGCGGAGGAGGCTATAGTGGCTGCACGACAGGCGGCCCGTGGATCGAGATCGTGTTCCATGAGTGGGGACACGGAATGCAGACGGCGAATATCTTGTCGTTGGGTGGTGGCGAGACCGGCTCGGACGGATGCGCCATCATGGCTGAACCCCATGTCGTCGCCAAAGCGGACCACCAGATGCTCAAGCCGTGGAAGAACTTCTTTCATGGCGCCTACCCAGGCACGGGCGGATACGAAATGCTCGCCGACGACCCGAACTGGGGATACGCAGTCGTCCCCATCCTGCTGGGTATGGCCAGCGAGGAAGACCTGACCCCAATGCACGTGATTGCTCACCTGGGCGAAGAACGCGGCATCTGGCCCAAAGGACAAGGGATTCGCGGAATGGGCGACCTGATGGGCCAAATCGGTGCACGATTTGCCGAATTTGACGTACAGCAGGAGTACCAATTCCGAGGATGGAACGGCACGGCGAACTTCTCCTACCTCGAAGCCGTCGACCCGGCCAAGGGACTCTATCGCTGCCCGCCCTACGAGGCGCCCGAGCCATTCGGTGTACACGCCTCGCGACTCGTAGCCAAGAAGGACGCGAAAGAGATCAGCGTCGACTTCAAAGGCCAATTTGACCCGGAGACCTATTCCGATTGGCGTGCGTGCATCGTCGCGGTCGGCAAGGACGGCACCTGCCGGTACTCGCCGCTGTGGAACAAGGGCACGATGACGATGAAAGTTCAGCCGGGCGACCGACGCTACTGGCTAACCGTCACAGCCACCCCAACGGCCCTGCTGGAATCGGCCGGCACGCTCTACCAAGGTGCGTTTGCGTTCCGGTACCCCTTTGACGTGGTGCTAGAGAATTGCCGACCCGCCCGATCCTTGGGCATCGTCGCAACGAAAGAACGCGCGTTCCTGCTGGGTCTGTATGACCGTCAGCGTGCACACGACCCGGCGCTGTTCACCAGCGAGGCGGCACGCGAAACATTTATGAACTCCCTCAAGCCCAGCGCCGCGATGGCTGAAGCAACGCTCGAAAAGGAAGGGCTCTTGAAGAAGGAGAAACCTGCCGCCCGCGATCACCGACGCATGGGTACGCTCCGAAGCCGCATGGAACGCCCAAGTCTGCTGCTGGACGACCGAGGCGGCCATCGCCATCCCAACGGTGGCGGATGGATTTCGTCGACCTCGTTTGCCGCGCCGACGGCCTACGTCGGCCCGGAGTGCATGGTCCTCGAAGGCGCGAAGGTGCTCGACCATGCCTCACTCGTCAACGGCGCCGTCGCAATAGGCAAGGGCGCTGTCGTGAAGAATCAC
Source organism: Kiritimatiellia bacterium (assembly GCA_030745755.1). Taxonomy (GTDB): domain Bacteria; phylum Verrucomicrobiota; class Kiritimatiellia; order UBA8416; family JABMPJ01; genus JABMPJ01. Next base: position 36,288 of record JASLOA010000004.1, read on the forward strand.
GCCCGACTCAGCGGCAAGGGCGCCGCGATAGGCTTGGTCGAAGTGGGCGGATACGCCCGCGTCATTCGCCCGATCGCCAACCATATTACAGCCCAGATGGACCCCCTGTCGGTCAAAACCACCGTCGTGCCGGTCGTGCCGATGCGCATCAAAGACCTCTCCGCCGATGGACTCTTTGCCAACTACGATTGCCGCCGCCCCGAGACCGTCCTGTTCGAGGACTGCCTCAAAGAACGGACGACCGGGCCCTTCTTCCTGGGCCATCACACCGACGCGAAGGAAATCTTCTTCGACGGCATCCTGGTGAACAAACCGGGCTTCGAAGCATTTGGCCGTGCCGATGGCGCGCTGCTGTTCGACGGAGAAACGCAATACGCAGAAGCCGACCCCGCCGTGGCGGACCTCGGCGAGATCACCGTGATCTTGCGGGTACGCCCTGCCACCACGAAAGGCCAACAGGTGCTCTTCGATTTCGGTAGCGGACCGGGCGACTACTTCCGACTCGCCCTGCACGGCGCCGAACCCGTGCTCGAGTGGAGCGCCGGTGGCAAGAGTGACTCGCTCACGTCAAGCGTCGCACTTCAAGCGGGCCAGTGGGCCGTCTGTCGCGTGGAGATCAGCGGAACGGCCGCATCTCTCTTCGTAGGCGACAAACAGGTCGCGTCTAAGGCGACGACGTTCCGTCCGGCACAGGCCTGTGTCCCGGGGCAAGGGCGTCGCAACTACATCTTCCGATCACGCGATGAGGCGACCCCCGCCTACAGCGCCGGCGCGCTCGACTACCTGCGAATCTACTACCTGGCACTGGGTGGCAAGCCCGCACCGGCTACGCCGCTGATCAGCCCGGTCAAGCCCATGGCTGAAATTCTCAAGATGGAAGACGAAGAGTTCGGCGACCGAAGCGCACGCGTGCAGGTCTATCAGGATCTGTTCCGCAGTTCGTCGCTGGCCAAGACGATGCGGGACTATAACGACCGATTCGAAGCCCGCGCTGTGGAGAATTCGATGGGCCCGACGGCGGAGACCCGAGAGGCGGTAATCGCGTTGCGTGCAAGAATCGAGCAACTCGAAGCCGACATCGAAACGAAGAGCAAGTCGGTCAAGCGCGAGTACGACGCGAGGAAGAAGCCCGCCGCAAAACCCAAGACAATGGCAAAAAGCGTGCACGAGCGCATCGCCGAATTGGAAAAGAAGCGTCACGCGTTGCGTCCTGCGATGAAGGCCGAATCGGCCGCCGCGGAGAAAGCCCACAAGGCTGAGGTGGCTCGCATTGAGACGACGAAGGAATACGCCGCCTATCAGGCCGCCAAGGCAGAGCGAGACCGACAGCGGGCCCTCGAACGCGAGAGCAGGAAACAGGCCGACGCGATAAGGGACGAGGTGCGAAAGAGCGTGCTGGAGGCCAATCCGGACCTCGAAGCGAAGGAGGTAGACGCGCGGACCTCCGATCAACTGCTGAAGAACAAGCCCTACATCGAAACCGCTGTCCGGGCCGCCTACGCACAGCAGAAAGCACGCGAAAAGCTGCCCGAATTGCCGATTCCAGAGCCCAAACCGACCCCCGCGAAGGCGGAGTTCGACGCGTTGGGCCGCGAGATCAACCAGTTGAGAGGTCGGTCGCGTAACAGCAGGCCCGAGGCCGGTTTCGAGGCAGTGAAGCGGAAAGCACTCGCCCCGCTCACCGACGAACTGGGCCAACTCAAGGGCGAACTGACGGCGATGTTGGCCCGCAACTCGCTGGCCGCCCGCCCGGATGAGTATCGCATGCGTGAGGTGACGAGGTACAAACGGCAACAGATGGTCGGTCGGAACAGTCAGCTATGGTCCAATGCCGCCCAGATCATGGCCGGCCCGGACGCGCCCGACGATCGCAAGCAGCTCCGCGCTGCCCTGACAGACCAGGGCACCTGGCACACCGAATGCGATTGGGACACGATGAACAAGTGGGAAAAGGATTTTGACAATCTGAACCCGCGCCTAAAACGCTGGCTGCGTCGAGCGAAACCCTATCGTTATGCCGACAAATAGACCCACCCAGAGCAAGCCAACACGGAGTAGTTATGAGTCTTGCGCAACGTGATCCATCGTTTCGAGACCGGTTTCTGTCAGGCGATCAGCCGGACGGTGGCGTTGTGCTGTGGTGGCTGAATGGGACACTGACTCGAGAGAAAATATATGAGCAGTTGTCCTATTTCAAACACGTGGACGGATTTGGCGGGATCGCGCCGCTGACGCTGTTCAGATTCCGGGGAAAAACCGAGCCGGAGTATTTGTCCGAGGGGTATTTTGAGTTCTATCAATACATTCTCGACACGGCCCGTGAGCTTGAATTGACGGTGGTCTTCTATGACGATTGCGATTTTCCGACCGGCTCGGCAGGGGGGAAGATCCGCGAGGAATGTCCGCAGCATTTGATGAAATACCTCTGCCGGAGAACCGCCCGAAACACGACCGAGCAGAAGGGGCTTTCTGATTCGATTTCCATCGCGTTTGACGGGAAGTTGATGTCGGCTGTGGCTAGACGGGTGTCCGATAACTCGTATCATGTGGTGACTGACGCGCTGGAGTGCCAGCCCATCGCGACGGCAGAAGATCAGGTCGAGAGCTATCGCGCAATATGGCGATGTGGCGAAGGTGTCTTGCCGGCGGAGGAAAATCGGCGGTGGGAACTTCAGGTGTTCTCCGCGCCCATCACGAACAAGACGGGTTTGTGGCTGATCGATTTTCTGTCGCCGGAGGCTGTCGAAGCGATGTTGAGCGCGACCTATGAGCAGTTCTACCGCCGATTCGGCGAGCACTTTGGTACGACGATCAAGATGAGTTTCTTCGACGATCTCGCGGTGGCCGACGCGCCCGACAACGCGCTGTGGACGGACGGGTTCAACGAGAAGTTCGAGGCCCGATATGGCTATGATCCGTCGACGTTGTATCCTGCGTTGTTTGAGGATATTGGCGAGTCGACGCGAGCGGCCCGGGCGCAGTTGCTGGACTTTCGCAATGACTTGTTTTCGCGGGGGTTCCCCAAGGTGGTTGAGGAATGGGCCCACACGCACGGGATCAAATGTTCGGGCCATCCGGGGGGGAGCTATCGGGCGGCTCCGCTGGAAGCAGCCGGCGACGCGATCAAGTTCTACAAGCACCAAGGCTATCCGCTGACCGACTGCATCTGCTCGTTGGACAACGGGATGGATGGCTTCAAGATACCCGCGGCCGCTACGCACACATACGACAAATCTCTACTCGTATGCGAGACGTTTGGCGCGTTCCTGAATCGCGAGTGCGACCAGACGACGCCGTATCGAACAGCCATGCAGTTGTACACGCGAGGCGTGAACTATATGCTCCCGCACGGGGCGTGGTATGACATGGACAATATCAACATTTACCCCGAAGTTACGTCGCGTCACCCCGTGTTCGGTGATGAGGTCAAGCCCTTCAACACGTGGGTTTCGCGATGCGAGCCACTCTTGCGGGCAGGGCGGCACGTTGCAGACATCGCGGTCTATTACCCGATCGACGATCTGTGTTCGCGGTTCACGTTTGCTCCCGGTGCGGACGGCCGCGGGCGATTGCTCCCGCACGGCACGGATTACTATGAGGTCAACCGGATTCTCTTTGCGGAGCTTCGGCGAGATTTCACCTTCGTCCATCCGGAAGTCCTTATCGACAACACGACGGTATCCGATGGCTGGCTTCATCTGAATAACCGCGTCAATCACGAGCATTGGAAGGTGCTGATTTTACCGACGTGCGAGACGATTCAGGTCGAGGCCTTGCGGAAGATCAAAGCCTTCCATGACGATGGCGGAATTGTGATCGCCACCGGTGCATTGCCGGCGTATTCGTTCGAGCTGGACTGCGATGTGGAAGTCCGGCAGTTGGCGGAGTCGATATTCGATCCGGCCTTGGGTGGCTGTGGGCGATTTGTTCCCTATGCCACGGAGGAGTCGTTGGCGGCGGAGTTGGATTCGTTGGATCATGTGTGGGATGTGCGTTGGTCGGACACGACCGAGCTCCCCAAGCGTGATGCCCAGTGGGAGTTGAAGGGGGTGCATGGCGATTGGTACCGCGGTGGGAATCGTCAGTTCACCTATATTCACCGCCACGTGGATCGGGCGGCGGGCCAGGCTGGAATGGAAGTATACTACTTCGCCAATTCGAGCGATGAGTCCGTCCGTAGCGAGATCACGCTACGCGGCGAGCATCGGCTGGAAGCGTGGGACCCCAAAACCGTACAGAGTCAACCGCTGCCCGTTGAGACCAGCGATGGCCAAACACGATTCACCCTAACCCTCCCGCCAGTCAGTTCCCTATTCGTAGTCTCTCAGCCTGACGAAGAGTGACGCCCTCTGTTCGGGCGAAAGCCGGCACAACGGCTACGCCAGATCGATCGCAAGAGCATTGGTATAATCGGTCGGAAGCTTTTCCGGCAGCTCGACGGTCAGCACACCAAAGGCCTGGCTGAAGCGGCACTCACCGGCACCCAGAAGCCTGACGGATGCGACCCGGTCGGCCTCGGTCAGGCTCTTGATGACCGCCACGCGCTTCTCGGGCACACCAAGCATAAAGGCATACAGCGTGTTGCCCTTGGCGACAAAACGGTAATCCGAACTGTTCCAGGCAACTTTTTCCTCGCTGAAGCCCTCGAGCAGTACGCGGCTATCTCCTTCCCCATACTCACGCCAGGGCCGCGTGCCGTAGATCGCTTCGCCGCAGACGGCGAACCAATTGGCCAGCTCTTCCAAGAGGTAACGCGTCTCGTCGTCGATCGTGCCGTCCGGCTTCTGCAGAATGTTCAGCAGCATGCAGCCGTTCTTGGCGATGATATCGATCAGCATCTCGATGACGTGCCCCGGCTTCTTGAAGGCCTGCTTCACATCGTAGAACCAGTTGCCGATACAGGTATCGGTCTGCCACGGCTCGGGATTGATCCCGGGCAGCTGGCTCTTTTCGATATCCAGAACGCCCACCTTATAGATCTCGGGACGCCGGTCTTTCTGGTTGTAGACGGCCCGGTTCTCGCCATGTTGCGCGATCGATGTGTTGTAGAGATGTGCGACGACATCAAGGCCCTGTGCAAAGTCAGCATCTCCCGGTTCCGACTCATCATGTGCCCCGAATGGCAAGACTCCGTCGGAGTAGAGCAGGTCCGGCTGGTAGAGATCCACCACCTCGCGCAACACGGCCTGCCAGTAGTCACGGAACTTCGCGTTGGGGGTATACCACGGGCGGCACGTCAGCCATTTGGAGAGATCCTCGCCTGTCCGCACGTGTTCGTAGTTGTCGAGGTAGAAGTCGCGGTAAGCCGGATCATTGCCGTCGTAGGGAACGCCGGCATAGGGACCATCGACATCGGCCCCCTTGTTCGTACGCCACCACGAAAAGGTGGTGGCCAGATGTTCGGTCAGCCCAAAGGGCATGTCCTGGGCTTTCGCGGCAGCCTTCCAGAGGCCGCAGATATCCTTCATCGGCCCGACCTGCATCGAGTTGAAGCGGTTAAGCTTGCTGGGATAGTTGAAGAAATGGTCGTGATGCATGGCCTGGCCGACGAAGTAGCGAGCTCCGGCCTTCCTGTAGAGCGCCATCAACTCCTCGGGATCAAACTTCTCCGCCTTCCAGAGGGCGCAAATGTCCTTGTAACCGAACTCGGATGGATGTCCGTAGTGACGAACGTGATAAAGGTTCTGCGGGTGGCCCTGCACATACATGTGGCGCGCATACCAGTCCCCGTACATGGGCACGCTCTGCGGCCCCCAGTGACTCCAGATCCCGAACTTCGCATCCCGAAACCACGCCGGACACTCGTACTGTTGTAGCGATTGAAACGTCGGCTCAAATGTGTTTGTACTCATGATCAAGTTTCCCCGCTTGTTGTGTGGGTTCTGTCAAAGCTGACAGCCCGTATTCTTGCCTAATGCTATTTGTTACAGGGGTGGCCATGTTGTGACCTTCTCCCGTTTTACTGCCATGTCGGTGGACGATAGCGGGCGACGAGAGCGGTGGACGATGAGACGCTCTCCACTCGTTACCCGCTCTCGTCGCCCGCCATCGTCAACCCAGTCCCCTCTTCATGACTTTTTCTTAAAATTTTTTGACCGAATCGTTGTGTGTTCAGTTCTCTCAACTTCCCGTTGCAGCCCCTCAGTCGTAGAAGCGCTAGTCCGAGATCTCGTCTTTCGCCAACGGATGATCGGTGAGCATTGCTTTGTCCGCGGCGGATTGGATTTCTTTTGCGGTTCGGGGGTAGTTGTATACCGTCAGCGAGCGGATGGCTCCGTTGAAGGGGTTGGTTTCGCCTTGGGTGTCGCCGAAACCGGCGCCGAGGTACATCGAGTATCCGGGCAGTGTCGCGATCGACGTGGTGCGGTCGGCGACTTGTTGGCCATTGATGTAGATGCGGGCCTGGCTCCGCGGTCCACCGTCGTAGACGTAGGTCACGTGCATCCACTGGTCGGCTTGGACGCCCTTCGGGAGCGAGCGGTTGTATCCGACGCCCTGAGAGATGCCCGTGTTACCCGGGGAACCGAAGTAGGTTTCTCCCCGCACGCGTCCAAGCTGTGGCGACAGGGCGAAGACGGCCTCTTTCGTATTCAGCTTCTTGGGACGAATCATCATCTCGACCGTGAACGGGCAATCGGCCGTCAGCGTGGCCGGCGTCTTGGCTGTAGACATCATGTAGGTCGTCTTGCCGTTGAACTCGACGGCTCGCAGCCCATCTACCGTGGTGACGGTCGGCGTGTGGTCCACATCGGGAATCGTCGCGAACGAACCCTTCAGCGACCCGGTGTTCTTCAGCATCGAGACCCGCTGATTCTTTTTCACGTCTTGGCCCACGCGGACGTTGACCAGGGCTTCATCGTCGCCCACGGTGTGGTCCCTGGCGAGGGCCTGGACCTCGTCGGCCGACAAGGCTCGCCCCAGAATCTTCAGCGAATGCAGGTAGACATAATTGATGCCGTTTTGCTTCGATCCGATCACCAGCTTACCGTCGCCGGGGATGTCGATCCCGTCGCATTCCATCTCGTTGGTCATTCGCCCATCGACGTAATATTTCAGCATCTTGCCGTCGTAGACGAGCGACACGTTGCGCCACATGTAGGCCATGTGCGGATTGAAATCGTTGTCCTCACGAATGTTGTAATGCGTTTCACGTTTTGGGGCACGGGAGAACGCAACCTTCACCTGTTTCTTCTGTGCGTCGAGGCTATGTGCCGTAAACGCGATCGCGTCTTGCGGCAGCTGCACACCGTAGTCAAAGGCGGCGCCGTCACCGCACCAGCTCAGGACGCGGGGCCCGCGCCGTTGGCTGACCTCGTCGACGATTTGGACGTTCAGCGTGAACGGACCTTTTTTCAGCGCTTCGGGCGTGTCGAACGTTGCGGTCAACGTCCGGCCGGGGGTCATCTTGATCGCATGGACCTTATTGAACACCATGCCGGTGAGACCAAAGATGTCGCCGCGTTTTCCTGCGACGAAATCGACCTTGGCCGACCCGGTGTTTTTCCATTCGTCCAGCTTGCCGGGGGGCAGGGCCTCGGCCTGCAGTGCGATCAGCGCCGGCGGGGTCTTGCGGGCCGGCGGAACCACGCCACTGCCGCCCTTGGCGAACACATGCGACGTCGCGTTGGCGGCGATTTGCTCGGGGGTCAATTTGCCCTTGTGCAAACGCACGGCTGCGATGGATCCGTTGAAGTAGTCCTTCCAGTTCCATCGGATATCGTCATATCGTCCGCCGAGGTGCATTCGCTGATTCGCCTTGGGTGCGAGCGCGCCGACGGTTTTCTTGATCGGGCTGCCGTTGACGTACACGTTCGCGGGGCCATCAAACACCACCGTCACCGCCTGTTGTCCCTTGGGCAGGTTGTCGGCGGTCAGCAGGAAATCGCCCCATTGCAGAATCACTTCGCCGGGGTTCTCTGCCTGGTTGTCCAGCCACAATTCCAGCGTGCCGGGTGCGTTCCTGATGAGCTCAGCGGTCGGCTCGAACCCAGAGACCATGCGGTCCATACCGTCGAAGGTCGGGATCTTCCCGCCCAGCTTCTTTCTCAATACCGGCGTGCTTCCGGAGTATCCCCACGTCGTCGCGTGAATATCGTTATGCACGCGCCCGCCAAGGATGCCCTTGTTGCTCCAGCTCCGCAGCCACGGTTTTCGCAGGCGTTTGGGGTACGTCGGCTGATGATACCGCTTCTGCGTGTCGGCCAGCAGGCGCGCGTCCAAGTCGATGAACAACTTGTCGGCCACCGCCAAATCGTCGCGGGTGAAGCTCGGCAATTGCATCGAATAGAACCGACGCACTTGATACTCGGTCAGGTCGTAATCGTAAATCTTCACCGACGCCAACGCGCCAAGCAAACCGTCGCTGACCTTGCCGCGGGCATCCACTCGACCGCCGACATAAATCGACTGCTTCTGCGGAATGCTGAATGTCATCGGCGTCTCGTGTTCGAGGATTCCGTTCACATAGACGCGGTACAGGCCCACGCCGGTGTCGATCGAGCCTTCTTCGCCCGGCCCCTTGTAGACCTGTATGACATGGTTCCAGTGGCCCTTCGGCAGGTTCAGCCTGGCGGTCTTCTTTTGGCCATGATCGTAGATCGTTCCGTCGCGGTTCAGATAGAAGCCGGTTCCGTTGTCATCTTTTTCGCCCCATCCGGCGATGAGTTGCTCGGCGCTGCCGGAGGCGTCCGCAGCTTGGTAGACCCAGTATTCGATACTGAACGGCAAGTTTCGGCTGAGGTTCCATTTGATCTTCTCGTCCCACTTGAATGCGGTGGTTCCGTCGAAGCTGACGGCAGAGACGCCGGCGACGGTGGTGAGTGTGGGCTTGCCGCCGTAGGGGAGGAAGCTTCCCTTGGTTCCGGGTCTGGGGTAGAGCCGGGCGGTGGTTCCATTCCAGGCTTTGATCCAGGCATTGTTGTTCCACTTCGTCACATGTCCCGACGCATCGGTTTCGACATCGGTGTTTGCATCGAGATCGACCATCCGATCGCCCGGAAGGTAGTCCGTCAGCGCGACGGCCTGTCGATAGTTGTTACTGAACATGGCTTCGCGTCTGGCAGGATCACCAAATGCCTGCATGAAGACGGCCATATTCTCGTGGTAGTTGTTGGCGTTGTATCCGGCGAGACCGATGTTGGTATCGGCGGTCCCCAGCCAGATATCCTCGATCAGAGAGAAGTACCCAGGAACACCAAAGCCCAGCAGATTGAAGACCTCGTGTCCCATCTCGTGCACGAGCAGCAAGTCCTTCGATTCGACTCCGCCGTAGCTCTGTCCCGTGCCAAACCCGCGGAAGAAGGGCTTGCCTGATCCTTCATAGGAGGTGAGGGTGCTTGCGATGTTTCGCTGTGCTGCCAGGGCGAGCAGGTATCGGTTTTTTCCGTACATCTCGGTGGTTGCGATGACTTTGTGGAGCATCATGTCCTGATCGGATCCCATCGAGGCCACGGCGCCGGGGCCGAAGTCCAACTTCACTATTTTCGCACCGCGACCGGCGGATTGGTTTGAGTCCAGGTTCGGCAACGACGAGGGAATGTCTCGCTCGGGGGTGAAGTAGGGCTTGGTTGTGAACGACCACGTGTCGCCCTTGGCGATGTAGGAGGTGAGCAGTTTTCCGGGTTTCATTCCGTGGTGGGGTTGGCCTTTAACCTTCGGTTCGGTTCCCGGCTCGCGTGTTTCGTATGCGATATCGACGCGCCAGTAGTAGGTCTTTCCGGGAACGGTCTCGGTTCCGTTCAGCTGATACTCCGAGGTGCCTCCCCAGCGACCGGGGCGTACCCGCGCGAGGGGTTCGGTCATCGCGTCGAGTTCCTCTGGTGTTTCAGCTACATACAAATGCTGAGAGGAGGCGGCCGGCGCCGGGCCGCCCGTCCATTTCAGCGTGTAGATCGTGTTGACCGATTCGCCCTCAGCCGGGTTGGGGTCTCGTGCGATTCCCGTGCCCGCGGAGAACGACCAGACGTCGCCTGCGACCAGGAGATTTCCCTTGTCGTCCAGCTGGTCGACGGCCCAGAAGTAGGTGCGTCCGGGAAGTGTGTCAAACCGCGGCAAGGAGGACTCTTTCGTGCGTGTGGCCTTGGCGCTCCGGTTCTTCACGGCCTCTTCGTCCAGCGACAGGGCGACATCGTATTGCGTCGCCTCCGGGTGGGCGGCAGACCAACGCGGCGTGGCAAACTGTGCCATCATCTTTTCTTTGTCCGCCGGTTGGGGGCCCGCTGCCTTCGTGAACCCGGCATTCAGGCGGACACCCAGTGGCGTCATCGCGTAGTCGTACAGCCGTAGGTCGGCGATTCCACCGTCGAGGACGCTGAGCACATCGGGTCCCTGAGCGGCCATATACCACGCCGATCCCCAGTTTCCGCCAAGGAAGAAATGTTTCCGCCTATCTTCGGGGATGGTTTTTCCGGGCGTCTTTCCATCTTCGCTGGGGGTGACGAACGATCCGGGCCCATACATCCACCGCCGCATCGGATTGAGGGTGTAGCTCCCGTGGTCCGTGCCGTAATCGATGCTCATGATTCGGTAGTAGTATCGGGTTCCTGGCTCGAGCTTCTCGAACGAGAATTGCACCTCGCCCTCCGGTGCCCACGCGATCGACGCACACTGATCCCAACGCCAATGCCGCATCTGGAACCAATGCTTATGGTCGACCTTGTCGAGGTAGCACGAGACGGTGGCCGTCCCATTTTTCGCAAGCAACTGCGCCTGGACCGTCGCGGACTCGGACGTCAGCTTCGTGACGGTGGGTGTCTCGACAATACTGTCGTACTGCGTTTCGTAGGTCATCTCGCCATCGACATAGACGCGGAACACCCCATCGTCTCCGCCGGTGTAGGTGTAGGTCACATGCTGCCATCGGTCGGCGGGATGGATCCCGGTGTGTCCCTTGCGGTCGCCCTTCGTGCCGCGTGCTGTTTTGCTCATGCCGCCGATATCGCACTCGCGTCCATGGTTGAGGATCGTGCCGTGGTCACCCCCGATGCTATGCCAGGACAGAAGCGTTCTCCCACCCTCGACGGATGCATCGGTTTGTGTGTACAGCCAGGCCGAGGCGGTGAATGGCTGCTTTTGGTCCAAACGATCCTCGAGCGTGAAGCTGCTGGTCATCATCTCGAACTTCGGTGGCGCGAACTGCCCCTTCTTGTTGGTCTCAAAGAAGATGCCTTTTCTTCCCTGCACCTCGCGAACGTGCGGCGGGTAGTTGATCTTCACAAACTCGCCCCCGAGCGTGCCGGTGTTTTTTACTTCCTTCAGCGGCCCGATGGGCAAATCGTCCACCGTGACGTGGATGAGTCGGTTTTTGCTCTTTTCATCACCGGAGAAGGTCCAATGCGTCATTTCCCTGGGGAAGTCACGCAGAGCCATCTGCGAAAGCAGGTAGCACATGTCCGGGGCCGAGAAGTAAAAGAGCGGAACCCGCAGGTTCTTGCCCGTCTTGGGGTCGATGAGATTCGCGCGGTACTCTTCGAGCGAGTCTAGCTTGCCCCGGAAGTTTCCCGTCTTGTTCCCCCAATGCTGGAATACTCTGTCCTGGGTCGGTTCCGGGGTGAAGGCCTGGGTCGTCTTCTCAATTCCCGCATGGGCTATCCCGCCACACAGCGTCGCCAATACGAGGAGTCCTACCGTCAACGTCCGATACCGATTCGAATGAGTCATGAGGGTCTCCATAGGGGTGTCCGATTCTCGAACACGAGCTCGTACGTACCATAGCGTCCAGTCGGCATCGTTGGGGCTCAGGGCCAGACCCAGGCTTAGCACTTTGCTAGCAACCTCTCTCACCGCTCCTACGTACATCGCGTTATCCTTCTGCCTCTGTAATCAGCTTGGCCTTTACTGCAGTCTCACCCCATCACCCATCAAGGCCGCGAAAGACCTGCACCGGACCAGTTAATGTTCTGCGACCCCATGACCTATGGACTGCACCGTAACACCAGACGCTTGGCCGCTTTGGCCCATTGCGTCAGCCGTTCTGGATGTTCGTGGCATGTGGCGATTTCGTGGTGGATCACTTCGACATGGCAGCCTTTGGATTTCTCCAGGATGTCCTCGAGATATACCATGTCCTGCGCCACATCCCACCCCGGTCGTGATATCGATGCAGCACTGGGTTTGATCGAGTAGATGTAGCCGGTACCAATTGCTTCCGCCGCGACGGCGACTCTCTCAAGCGGATTCTGTGTCGTTTTTCATACCACCAAAGCTTTACGCATCGATAGCCTTGCGATCAAGAGTACGCTTCCGTAGAAAACAGGGACATTTCCGATGCTCAGGTGAGAGCATGCGTATGGCGGTGCCAACTGGTGAGCGAATGGGGTCCCATATGGGCTTGCCCTGCGCCTCGATGAAGCCCTGGGACGTGCAGCAACAGCACGGGGCTACAGGAAGTCGGAAATGACACCCTAATGTACGGTTTCGTGCCGTTGGTGTGTGCCCCTCGTCGAACCTATACTGTGGTGTCAGCATTGAGGTGGGAAAGGTGTGTGTTGCCGGGGGTGCGTGGGCTGAATATGGGGAATGCGAGAAACAGAAAGGGCGCGTCATGATCGATCGACGTGATTCGGAAATCAGATCGTCGTGGTTCCGCATGTTGTCTGTCGCCGTTCTGGCGTCGGTTTTTCTGACCTCCGTGCCCGTCGCCTTCGGGCAGGCTGGCCGAGGTGCATCCGCGGATGACTGGTTTGTCAAATCTGCTAAGGACAGGAAAGAACAGTTGCAGCAGGGCATCAAGGGCGGTGAGAAACGCGATATCATTCCCTCTGTGCCCGGTATGCCGATTCCGCAAACCGACCGGATGAAGCCGCCGTCGCCTGATTTCCTGTTGGCGAAAGTAAAGTGGGGCAAGGCTGCGATTATCGGCGATGAGTTGACTCAGGATTGGAATCTCGCGCCCAATGATATGCTGGAGTTTCACCGGAAGGCGCGCAGCAGGGATTTCAAGTATATGCCCACCCAGACGTCCATCCATGAGTTCAGTTTTGACCCGCACCTGATGCCCTCCATTCTGTTGAGCGGTGTTCGTGAGTTGAATTTTTCTCCGGAAGGCATCAATCGACTCCGCAAATACGTTCTGGCTGGTGGGATGATTGTATGCGACTCGGTTTACGGATCGCCGTGGTTCTATGAATCGGCGAAGAAGCTGTTTGATGAGATGTTCCCTGAGTCACGGTTCAGGAAGCTGCCGCCGGATCACCCGCTCTTTCACATGGTGGCTGATCTTGATACGGCAACCTACCGCTGCGGCGGCGAGGAAGAGGATGGTAAACCGTTTTTGGAAGGGCTTTACATTGGCAGTCGTGTTGGCGTGTTGGTGTCGAAGTACGGCCTGGGCTGTGGTCTGGCCGGCGAGATGGATGTCTTTGAAAAGTTGGAGGCGAAAGGGCTTAAACCCAAGGCGTATAGCCAGGAGACCGCCCGGCTGATCGGCGAGAACCTGGCTCCGTACATCGTCGGCTACGGTCGGGTGGGGGAAGCGGAGGGTAAGGTCGAGCTGTTCGGAAAGCTTGATGAGAATGCGCCCACATCCGAATTCATCTTTGCCCAGGTGAAGCATGAGGGTGCCTGGAATGCGCATCCGGGTGCGGCACGACAGTTGTTGATGAAGCTGGAAAAGGATTCCGCTATTCCCGTCAACTTCAAGCGCGTGACAGTCGATCTTGCGCGCGACGACATTGACGCCTATCCCTTCTTGTTCTTCACCGGGCTGGACGATTTCGTCTTGACTGATCAGCAGATCGCCGCCTTGCGTAAACACGTCATGCGCGGCGGCACGCTCGTCGTCAATAATGCGCTCGGACTGGCGACGTTTCATCAGGCCGTGGTTCGCGAGATGCGGCGTGCATTTCCGCAAAGCGAACTGGCGCTGCTGCCGCAAACGCATGAGATATTCCGCAACTTGCACACGATTAAGCATGTCAGATATACCCCCACGCTGATGAAGGACAAGGGCGAGGAGCTGAAGGGGCGCCCCGTTCTGTTTGGTGCGAAAGTGGCAGGTAGACTGAGTGTGATTTATAGCCCGTACGATGTTGAGGGCGGCTGGAACGAGGTCCGCTATCCCTTGAGTCGAGGATATCAGTCAGCCTCAGCGAAACAACTGGGTTGTAATATCGTGATGTATGCGATGGAACATTGAGGGTTAGTTAAAGATGACGGAATTGCAACATAACGATAAGCTGGCATCCTTTCCGCTGGACCTGTCACCGTCTCCCGTGGTGGAGGAAGACAACAGCGGCTTCGAGGACGGGTTGTCGGAGCATACGCTGGAGCTGGTCGCGCAACTTGCCGCAACGCGCAAGCATCTACTGGAAGAGGTCGGCCAGGTGATCGTGGGGCAGAAGGATGTGCTCGACCTGATCATGATCTCCCTGTTCGCCGGGGGGCATTGCCTGATGACCGGCGTCCCGGGCCTGGCCAAGACCCTGATGGTCAGCAGTCTCTCGAAGACCCTGTCGCTCGCGTTTAAGCGGATTCAGTTTACGCCGGACCTGATGCCGACGGACATCACTGGAACCATGGTGTTGGCGGAGGGGCATGAAAAGCACCGCTCCTTCGTCTTCCAAAGTGGTCCGATTTTCACCAATATGCTGCTGGCGGACGAGATCAACCGTACGCCGCCAAAGACGCAGGCCGCGTTGCTCGAAGGTATGGAAGAAAGGTCTGTGACCGTCGGCGGAGCGACCCACGCCCTGCCGAAACCGTTCCTGGTTCTGGCCACGCAGAACCCGATCGAGCAGGAAGGGACGTATCCCTTGCCGGTCGCGCAATTGGACCGTTTTCTGTTTATGGTCAATGTCGATTACCCCTCGCTGGACGAGGAAGAGGAAATCCTGATCAGGACCACCCTGGATTCCATGCCCGGCCTGGATGCTATGATTACCCGCGAGCAGATCATGCAGTTTCAGCGCCTTGTGCGGCGTGTTCCGGTGAGTCGCTACGTCGCGAACTATGCCATGCGTCTTTCCCGGGCGACGCGCCCCGATGACCCCATCGCTCCCGACTTCATTCCGAAATGGGTGCAATGGGGCAGCGGTCCCCGGGCCGGGCAGTCCCTGCTGCTGGCGGCGAAAGCCCACGTTCTGCTCAGCGGCCGGTTCAATGTCTCTGTGAACGACATTCGCAAGTTCGTTCATCCTGTTTTGCGGCACCGTTTTGGTTTGAGCTTTACCGCTGCCAGCGAAGGGTATGATCCCGACACTGTCATTGACTGGCTGCTCAAGGCCGTGCCGGTGATCTATGATGATCAACAGAAACCGAAGTTTATGGATAAGGTGCGGAGCTCGCTGCGCCGCAGGAAGAAAGCGCGTGTGATACAACATGGCTAAGAAACTGGGTACCTATAAATATCTGCCCTCGGGCACGGCCGACCATCTGCGGAATCTGCAGATCTCGGTCACCAAGCGGATGGACTGCGGCCTGCAGGGGCGGCACCGGTCATCGACGTTCGGCTCTTCCGTGGAGTTTGCGGAGTACCGGGAATATATGCAGGGCGATCCGATCGAGCGGATCGACTGGAATGTCTATGCTCGCACGGATAAATATGTGATCCGGCGCTTCCATGACGAAGTCAATATCCGGGCCAACATTCTGTTGGACACCTCGGAGAGCATGTCCTTCCACGATCTCGGATCGATGTCCAAGATGGACTACGGGTGTCACCTGGCGGCGGCCCTGATGTATGTCATGATTAACCAGGGCGATTCGACCAGCATGATTACCTTTGACGACGATCTGCGTGACATACACGAACCCGCCGCGACCCTGGGCGGCCTGCGGCCCATGCTCAAGGGACTGGAAGAGATTGTGCCGAAGGGCAAAAGCAACCTAGAGCAGTCCCTGGCCAAGGCAACCGAGTTCATCCGGGGACGATCGCTGGTGGTCGTCATTTCCGACCTGCTTCAGGATCCGCGCCAAACGCTCAAAGGCATCGGCAGTCTCAGTTACGCGGGCCATGACGTGACGGTGTTTCATGTGCTGGACCCTGCCGAGATCCGCCTGCCCCAGGAGGGTCTGATTGAGGTCGAATGCCTTGAATCGCACAAGAAGATGAATGTCGATCTCGACGACTTCCGCGATCTGTACCTGCAGAGAGTCCGCCAGTACTTGGACGACGTTCGCATTGGGTGTGCCAACGAGGGGGCCAACTACATACTGGTCGATACATCAACTGATTTGCATGATGCGTTACTTAAGAGGGCCACAAGCTGATGACAATTGGTGCCGCATTATTCTTGGGTTTACTGCCGCTGGCTGCGGCGCCCGTTGTGTTTCATATGCTGATGCGACGCAATCGCAAGACGGTACTGTTTTCGACGGAACTGTTCTTTGACAGCATGAAGCCGCGATTGTCGTTTCATCGCAAGTTTCGCGAGCCGCTACTCCTGGCGGCCAGAACGCTGTTGCTGCTGTTCCTGCTTC
Source organism: Kiritimatiellia bacterium (assembly GCA_030745755.1). Lineage (GTDB taxonomy): Bacteria > Verrucomicrobiota > Kiritimatiellia > UBA8416 > JABMPJ01 > JABMPJ01. The sequence goes on from JASLOA010000004.1 coordinate 52,704, forward strand.
TTGCCCTGGCGCGCATGGCGTTTCCGGGAATGGGCAGTTTTCTGGGCTTGAGCGGTGATCAAGCGGTCGTGGTTGTGATCGACAACTCCAGCTCCATGGCGGGGCAGGTCGCGGGCGGTGATCGCACTAAATTGAGTGTGGCGCTTGAGGGTGCACGCGTGCTCTTGAAGAACATGGATGAACGCGGACAGGCCGCGGTGGTACTTCTAGTGCCGGACCCGGCGGCGGCCCGCTTTGGTGGCATGACCACCGACAAAGAGAACCTGTTGAATTTCCTCGAGTCGATTCGTGTGACCGAAGCGACCGGTGATACCGCGAGATCGCTTCTGCGTGCCACTAAGCTGCTCAAGGATGTGGCGCCCGCCGGCGGTGGTTCGATGCATATCTTCACAGACGTCCAGGAGGCGGAATGGACGGGGACAGCACTGGCGGCGGGCGATCTGGACGCGGGCGTGAGTGTTTTCGTTCATCGCCTGCCCAGTGCCGAGCCTGATATCCCGAATGTCTGCCCGCTGCGGGCCGAATTATCAGCGCGCCGGATCCTTCCCAATCAGCCGTATTCGCTTCAGCTTCTGCTGCGTAATGATGGCGCCCGGGATGTACAGGTTCGAGTCAATCGCACGGATTCGGAGCATCCTCTTATGCAGACCGTTCCTGTTGCGGTGGGTGCCGGAGGCCAGAAATTGGTTAAGCTGCCGGTCCAGCCGAAAGCCGCCGGGCGTCATTGGGTCCGTGTGCGGATCGAAGGCGATGGCTTTGATGGCGATAATCGGGTCTTTGTTCCGTACATCTGTGAGAACAAAGGGGACATCTTCTTTCTCGGCGCCAAAGGCACCGGTACCTTCGGCCTGTTGCCGCTGGCTCTGTCGCCCGGTGGCGATGGCCGTTTCACGTCCCTGGTGCCGGTCTACCTGGAGCCGACCGAGCTGCAGGGCCGCTTGCAGAAGACGCCACCGATGCTCGTGGTCATGACCTGGGCTATGGCGTCGTCGCTGGATGCGTCGACGAGCGCCTTGCTGGATCAATACACGCAGCAGGGCGGCCACCTGATGGTGTTGCCGTCCGTCGATGGCGGCAAATCAGCCGGCAAGCCACCGGCCTGGATTGGGGCCAATGTGGGTCCCCTGCAATCCGTGCCCGTGAGCCTGCCCTTGCGCATTGCCAGTGCGCGGTCTGAATTCTGGTCCGACCTGCGTGGCTTGGACGGCCGGGTTCGGATCGGAAATGCGTTTGCGAGCAAATATCATCCACTGTCGTTCGTGCAAGACTCCGGTTACGAGCCACTGCTGGCGATCGGTGAGAACCATCAGATTTTGGCACTGCGCAAACACGGCAAAGGCCAGATCGTGGTGAGCGGTCTGGCCTTTGGGCGCACAGGGGCCTGGAGCACGCTACCGCGTCAGAAGAGCTTTCTGGTGATGGTGCAACCGGTCGCTTTGGGCGCTGCATCTGGACTGGTCAATGCCAACGTTTCGATTGTCGCGGGCCAGCCGATGCGCTTGATGCCGGGCGAAGGAAACGAACTGTCGATCACGACCCTGTTGGGCGACCAGGTCGATTGGTCCGGCTTGAGGGACCAGTCGCCGCTGTTGGTGCGTAGCGGTGCATACATCGTCGCCATGGGCCAACGCGAAAGCTGTCTGACCGTTATGCCATCTGAGCGCGAAGGCCGCAGCCCCTTTATCGAGGGCGACAAAGTCGAGGGCCTCGCGGGCATCAAGTATCAGATCAGTACACTTTCGGATGAAGATGATTTTCGCGGCGACCTGGACAAATCACTGGCCGGGACCGGTCTGTTTTTGCCGCTTTTACTTTTGGCCCTGGCCTGCATGATTGCCGAGGGGCTGCTGGGTTCACCGGCCAAGAAATGGAAAGACAGCGTCGCGGCTGATTCTGACGATACGCCCTGGAGCGTAACGCCCGCAGGTCCGGATAAGGAGAGGTCGTGATGTTAGGCATGCTTGTATGGAAACCGCATCTGGGCACGCTGGCTAATAGCCTCGTTATCCTGGGTATCATGGGCTGGTTGTACGCCATGTGGTATCGCTACCGGGACCGCTACTCGGGCAAGAAGACACTGCTGCTCCTGGCGCCAAAGCTGGTCGTTACCCTACTCGTGGTGCTGGCTTTGATGGACCCGGCCTGGCGGGATGTGAAGCCGTCGGAAGATTCTCAAAAAGTGGCCGTCATCAGCGACATCTCAACATCGATGGATGTGGCAGACGATGGATCTGCACCCCGCGCCAAACGCGCCGAAAAGATCGCGGGTGATATCGCCGGCAGCTTGCGGGGCACAGCCGAGGTGGAGAACTACCGCTTTGACGTCGACATCCTGGGCCCGGAAGAGGTGCCTGCTGAGGGCACCCGCCATACGGATCTGGGTCGGACGGTGGTGTCGCTTTCGGAGCGCCCGGATGTGTCTGATTGCAAGGCGGTTGTCCTTCTGACGGATGGTGGCGACGAAATGATTCAGAGCCAGCGCCTGCCTCCGGTACCGATCTATATTGTTGGCATCGGAACGGACCCGTCGACGTGGAATGATCTGGAAATCAGTAATGCCGAGATTCCCGAAGATGTCGAGTTGGATACGCCGTTCAAGGTTTCCGCGGATATTGTTGTCCATAGCGCCTCGGGTGGTTTTGCGGCCAAGGCCCAGTCTGTTGACGTGCAGATCGAGAAGCAGGTCGCCGGTGTCTACCAGCTCCTGAAGACTGAGAAAGTGGATCCACGATCGGCCAATGGTCGGGTGGAGTTTGATTTGCCGGCCGAGAAGACGCCGGGGGTGTACGAATACCGTCTATCCGTAAAGGGCATCAAAGGTGAAATGACGGAGTTGAATAACTCGCGCGACTTCGCGGTTCAGGTTCGTGAGAAGAGCATCAACGTCCTCTTGTATGGCAACATGTTGGATTGGAATTTTGCCCTGCTTAAGCGGGAGTTTGGCGATGACCCAACGATTCAGCTCACGACGGTCTACCGCAAGAACGCCGAGACGGTGATCATTGACGGCAAACGGCAGGAAGGCGACACGGTGTTTGCGCGCGGGTTTCCCAAGGATGAGGAGCTGCTGGGTCTCTATACGATCATTGTTCTGGGGTCCTTTCCTTCAGGGATGATTCCGTCCGATTCTTTCACGGCCTTAAAGAATTACGTGGAAGACGGAGGTAAGCTCGTGATGCTTGGCGGCCCGAACTCCTTTGATAAGGGAGGCTATTATAATACCGCCATTGAGCCCCTTCTGCCATGGAAGAAGAGCACCAGGGGGCAAGGTATCATGGCGGGAATGTTCCCGGTTATGGTGCCGCCGGAAGGGGCGTCGCATGGTCTGTTGGGCGCGACGGCGACAATTTTGAAGGGTGTGGGAAGTCCGGTGTTCCATTCGGTCAACAGGGTGGGGGAGCGCCGCAGCGGTGCTCTCAGTCTGATGAATGCCTCGGTTGGCAGCCGGGTGGTGCCGATTGTTGTCCTGCAGCCGTACGGCAGGGGAGAGACCCTGGGGGTGGCTACCGATACACTCTGGCGCTGGGGGCGTATGGATGGTGATATCGCCGGCGCGTCTCATCAGTTCTGGCGGGATACGATTCGGTATTTGTCGGGCGAGATTGAAGGTGGCCGATTCCTGACCGTGAAATGGGATCGCAAACGCTACCGGCCGAGTGAGGAAGGGCTTTTGGATATCGGGGTGGTGGGCCGCTATGCTGAGGGCGCGGTGCATTTAGAGGGGACCGTTGAGCATGACGAAAAAACCGTGAACCTGCCGATTGTGCTCAAGCAGGAAAGCGATTTTCAGACTCGGGTGTTCTTTCCGAAACCGGGCGAATATAGGATCAGGATGGAAGCCACTCTGGCCGGGAATCCACTGGACACCTATGAGCGTATAATCCGCGTTGGGTCGAGCGTTAGCGAAGGAGCCGATCTCGCGGTCGATCACCCCTTCCTGGAGAGCCTGGCGGCGCGCAGTGGCGGATCGTATAGTCGCGAGGGCGACACCGATGAGCTCATGGAACGGCTGGATGCGCTGTTGATGTCATCTGCCGACTTGCACGACACGCCGCTGGTAAGGAAGCCGGCACTGTTCAACCTGCTGCCCATCTATATCGTTCTTCTGATGGGGGCCCTGTTGTGGGAATGGCTGCTGCGTCGACGTATGAATATTGTCTAGGTGGATGCTTAACATGAAACATAAAACACAATGCGGGTGGTACTTCCTGGGGTTGCTTGTTGCCCTCTTGGTTGTGTTGCCGAGTGAGCTGCGCGCGCAGAAGACCAAGAGTCCTCGCAAGCGGAAAGCCATCCTGCATATGTCGGATGGGGAGCAGCGTGAGGGCGTCATCGAGCTGTCGCGCGGCACGGATTTTCAGTTGACGAACCTGAAACGCGCTGACACCGGTGAGAATGCCACGGTAGAGGCAGCCAAGTTTGCGGGCAGGAAGCACAAGATCTACACCTTCAATTTCAATGTTGTCAAAGAGATGAGGTTTGCGCCCCACAGCGAGCAGTACCTGAAGAAGTTCAAGATGCTCAACGTCAGCTTCCAGGACGAAGTGGATGAAAACGGCAAATCCATGGTGAAGAAAGTGAGGTATGGCTTACCGTATCCGGTCATTAAGCCCAAGTGTACCGTTGTCTTTAACAGTGGTGAGGTCGTGACCGGACTCCTCCAAACGCGTGTCGTCTATCTGACGACCGTGGACCCCGATACCGGTTTCAAGATCAATACCTCTAAGGTGGTGGTGAAATCGAAGTATTCAGGTAAGCCGGGCCAGTCGTATGAGGATCTCGTGCGGGTCAAGCATATCCAGATGCTGGATGAGGGGACTCAGTTTGCGCGCAGCATGCCGATCACGTTCAACACTTTTGACTTTGATTCAATCGATACGAACTACGTTCGTATCAAGGATGCGGGTGATACCAAGCTCCTCGCCCACGGGGTGGTTCCTGAAGAAGTGCTTCTCAAGGCAAATGAGCGCGTGGTCTCCACGAATGGCACGCCGGCTACGGCCGAAGCCAGCCTTATACGCATGACCGGACTGACGCAGGATACCTTATCCAAGGTGCGCGTTCAGCAGGAGGCCGATGGCACCGTCAAGGTTCATTCAACCCTCGGCGAGAATGTATTTCTGGCTGCGCAAATCAACGGCAAGTGGGTGGCCGGCTGGCCGGCCGAGGGCACGGTGCGCACGGAGTTGTTCAAGTCGGTCGAGAAAGAATTCATGAAAACACTGGATTATTACAATGAACGAAAACTCATTGGGATTATCCCGAAGAAGAACGGTCGAGCGATTCTCGCCCTGGTGCGGCTTCGCCGAGATATCCCGGACCCGGAGTTTGCCCTGGCGTGGGCGATGAGTACGCGGTGGGGGGATGCGGGAAGTTTCGAGATGGGTGCGGACGGCAAGTTGTTGGAGTACTACCGCTTGAGCATCTTGAAGTATGTGCGCGACCCCAAAACCGGCGAGATGAGTTTGGAGGATCGCGGTTCGTTCTGTCGCGTGCGTCTGGATCTTGAAGATGAAACACCGGAGGTGGGTGTGTCACCTGATCTCTGGCCGGTTGTGATGAAGGACGGCAAGCTATTTGTGGGCCCCAAGCAGTGATCAGTAATCAGTAAGCAGTGATCAGTAAGCAGTAAGCAGTAATCAGTGAGCAGTGGCTGTTTGAGCTGATAACTGATTACTGGCCGAAAAGGACAGGCAACATGAGCCAAGGTGAAGCATTGGATTTCAGGCAGGTCGTCGAACGGGCGAACCGTAGCCTGCATAAGACGTCAGTGATCCTGGGGTTCCTGACGTGGTTTGCCATAACCGCCACGACGTGGTTGGGCCTCTTTGCCCTCGACAACCTGCTTAATCTGCCCACCGCCTTGCGGTTTCCGTTTGCGATTGTCGGGTTGGTCTTCACGGTGGTCTCCTTTGCCAAGTATGTCGTTGGCGCCCTGCGCGAGCACCGCAGTGACGACCTGGCCGCTCTGATGCTGGAGGAGCAGTTCGGCATCGAGGGAAACGTTCTGATCAACACCATGCAGTTCGAAGAGATGGGCTACAGCGATGAACAGAAAGCGTTCATCAATGCCACCGCCAATGCGGCCACGACAGGATGGAGCCATGTGCCGCTGCGGGAGTTATGGCAGGTAGACCGCATGACCAAATGGTCGAGTGTGTTTGCCGTGCTCATGGTGCTTTGGATTGGGTACAGCGTACTGGCGCCGGATTATTTGAGGAGCGCTTTCACCCGCTACGCCTTCAGCTTCTCGGATGCACCCCCTGCGGCCGCATCCATGCTGGTCATGACGCCGGCAGAGGATTTGACTATTGCCGAATACGACGATCTGGATGTCTCTCTGGATATCAGCGCGTTCGCCAAGGGCAAAGAATTGGTTATCTATCCGTCGATCAAATACAAGGAGGGTGTTGGCGTCTTTGATAGCCATAGTGACGACGGCGCGGAAGTCAAGATGCGGCCGGTTGTCGGTAACCCGAACCTCTATCAGTACACCTTTGAGACCGTTCGCCGGAGCTTCTCTTTCCGCATCTTCGTGGGTAGCACCTATACCCGCAGCGTGCAGGTCACGGTGAATGCGGCGGCTAAGATTGTGGAATCGACCTTCACCGTCACGCCGCCGGCCTACGTGGGCATGCCGGCACGGGAGCAAAGCGGACCGCCGAACCCGGTCAAGTGTCTGCCCGCTTCCGAGTTGGGCGTGCGCATCAAAGTCGATAAGGACATTGAATCGCTGCGTTGGCAGTCGCCAGGTGGCACGAACATGTTTCAGGATGCGGGTGACAGGGTCTGGAAGACGACGGTTGAGGTGGGCGACTCCGGCATCAACTACGATCTGATCGCCGTGGTGAAGCATATGCCCGAACCCATTGTCTTGAGCAGTGGCAGCGTGCTGCTGATGACAGACAGGAAGCCCGACGTGCGCTATGTCGATACCGAAATGAGTCATGTCGTGGTGCCCGGCGCCACGTTGCCTTTGAAATTTGAAGGCAAGGATGACTACGGAATGAAGGATATGAAGCTGACGTTTCGCCGCGCCGAGGCCGGCAGTCAACCCGAGGTCCTTCAGGACTGGGACTTTGCGGCGCCCGGCGAAAGGGATCTGATTGAAAAGATCGTTCGGTTAAAGGTCGATGCCAGCCAGTTTGAACCGGGCAACAAGTACTTTATCGAAGTGCACGGCAATGACTTCTGTCCCGCCACGGACGCCGCAATATCGGATGCGCTGCTGGTTACAGTGAAGGTCCTGGATGCGAGGCTTTCCGAGGGTGAGTCAGACATGAAGGGTCTCTACGCCGCGCTGGAGCGGGCCATCCAACTCCAGAGGCAGGCCCTTGATGGAACCGAGGGTCTGCTGGCCAACAGTGATGGTGTCTGGCTTGACTTGAACCGTAAACGGCGTGATGACAAAGCGATCCGGGGGGATCTCGATAAATACCACCTACGAATTTTCGGTCAGCAGATGGGGGTGCAGAAAACGCTTCTCGACGGTGTCAGGACGGTGCCGGATAGGGGCGTACACATGGCGAAGAGAATGAAGAGCATTGCCGAAGTTGAGGCCGTGGAAGCCAATACGCGCGCATTCGCCGCGGGCCGAGTGCGCCTTGATGCGGGTGCACTGAAGCGCGCCAACGGCTATGGCCCTGGGTCCTCATTCAGGAATACATCCACTCAGGTTATCCGATTCAAAGAGACGCCGGCACGCTATTTCGGGCTGGTTGTCTATTCGGCTCATGACTGGTCGGGCAAGGCCTTGCTCGATAGCCTGGCCCTCGTGGGTGAGAAGGATGCTTACCTTGACAGTTCGAGCTGGAAGCTTGTGTCGTCAAGCGTCAAGGATGCGAAGAAAGCCCTGGCGCCGCCTAAGGGACAGAGGTCGACGGGCGGTGTGTCGCTTGACTCATTACCCGCCAGCTTGATCTTCGATATGGGAAGCGAGCAGACGGTCTCCGGGATCGCTTGTTTGGGTAGAGGCCCTAGTGCCCCTAAGGGTGTTTCCGTATACCTAAGCACTGCAAAGGCACCCGCGATCGGGCCGATGCCACTTGAGCAGACCCGCGTCGACGGTGAGTTCAGGCACCTGCGAACCGTACAGCAGCAGATCTATAACGAGCTGCTGGCTTTGAAGGGCGCTGAATTTGAAGCCTTGGCAGAGGCGTCCGATCTTGAGCTTGCGGACTTGCTTGGCGAAGGCGAGGAGCAAGGCCCTTCGGTCGATGCGGACTTGGAGGACATGAAGGAAAAATTCGAAAACTGGCTGGAAGAGAATGAGGAGAACGAGAAGCTCCGGAATATTATCTCTTCGAAGGCTCCGGAAGATTTGACCGAAGACGATGAGAAAGCGTTGGCTGATCTGGATCTGAAGAAGGAAGCGTTGAGGCGCGAACTTGAGGAAATGGCCCAGGACCACAGCGGCTATGACTGGGACTTTGCGGATCCGACTGACATCGCGACCTTCGAGGAGACGATGCACAATATCCAGGAGGAGAAGGAGTTGCTCGAACTGGGCGCGATGGCCATGAAGGATCGAGAGAAGCCGCGGGGCGATATGTCGCGCAATATGGACAACAGTAAAGAGCAGGATGGGGCGATGGAACTGGAGACGGGCCAGATGCCCTCGCAATCCGGTGCCATGAAGGAGCCCGGGCATATGGAGAATCCGGAAGATGAAGGTATGCCGCCAGACCTGGGCGAGCTGCCGGCGGAGCTTCCTATTCAGATCTCTGAGTTGACCAAGGGACTCGATGAATTGGGGGAGCCCATGCCCGAGTCCGGTAGCGAGATCATGGATATGAAGGACCCGGCAGGATCGCCTGTTTCGGATAACCTGGACTCTGCGAGTGCGGCCGGACAGATGACCGACCAAACGCCGAACCCGATGGCCAAAGCGAAGGGTCGTGGGAACGTGGGGCGCGCCGGACAGGCCGATGGCCAGATGGTGGCCGACAAAGCACCCCCCATTCCAGACAATGAGGTGGCAATGCCTGCTCGCGTGTCTGACTCTCAGGCGGAATCAGGCCAGATTCATGATGAAGACCCCGCGGCGGCATCCTCTGTTGGGGTGGGTAAGGGAACCGGCAAGACGACAGATTTTGAGAAAAGCGGCAGACTCCCGCCGGATGCATATAACAAGCTGAAGGAACTGATGGGGGCGCCGAAGGAAGAGAGCCAGGAGAACAACCATGGGCTGCTGTTAGCGCTTCAGCGTCACCATTTGCCCACAACCGACCTTAAGAAAGCCCTCAACCTAATTGAGCAGCTGCGACGCGATGAGAAGAATGGCATCGATGTGAGGCAAGCGCTGAGCGCAGCGCAGGGACACGTCCGCGCTGCCGAAAGGGCATTGGCGGGCGCCTACGAGCTGCGGGCGAAGGAACTGGCAGAGAGGAAAACCGGCGAAGCCTTTGAGAGCGATACGGCTGGCGGTGCGGTTCCCGCCGGCTACGAGGATATCGTCAGCAGCTACTTCAGAGCAGTTGCTGAAGAATCCATCAGACAGAAATAACAGGTTGAATAGACTCGAAACAAGAGAGAGGTAAGACATGGAAACATCAGAAAGCACTAACCCCGAAGCCGTCAATCAAACCGAAGCCATCGCCGCGCTGGCGCGGGCAGGGGAAGCGATCAAGGCCGAAGTGGCAAAGATCATTGTGGGCCAGGTGGACGTGATTAACGAGGTGCTTACGGCTTTCTTTGCCAGGGGCCATTGCGTTATCGAGGGTGTGCCGGGCCTGGCCAAGACCTTGATGATCAGCAGCCTCTCAGAGACCATGTCGCTGGACTTCACACGTGTGCAGTTCACGCCTGACCTGATGCCAACGGACATAACCGGGACCACGCTGTTGAACGAGGATGAACACGGCAAGCGGCACTTCACGTTCTCCCGGGGGCCGGTCTTCACCAACATCCTGTTGGCGGATGAAATTAACCGTACCCCGCCGAAGACACAGGCTGCGCTGCTCGAATCGATGCAGGAGCGCAATGTGAGTGTCGGCGGCGAGAGCTATAAACTCCCCGAGCCGTTCCTCGTGTTGGCCACGCAGAACCCCATCGAGCAGGAAGGGACCTATGCCCTGCCGGAAGCGCAATTGGATCGCTTCCTGTTCCTGGTGAAGATCGATTATCCGTCGCTTAGCGAAGAAGAACGGATCCTGTTGTCGACCACGCTGGAGTCGCTGCCGAAGCTTTTGAGCATCATTGACGGTCCCACCATCATCCAGATGCAGAAAGCAGTGCGCGGCATTGCGGTGAGTCGCGAGGTGGCCAACTACGCGGCCCGCCTGGCCCGCGCCACCCGTCCCGGTACTCCTGACGCGCCCGACTTCGTGAATCAGTGGGTGCGCTGGGGATGTGGTCCGCGAGCTGGACAGGCGCTCCTGCTGGCAGGCAAGTCAAACGCGGGGCTTAGCGGCCGGAATGAAGTCACGGCCGAAGATGTGAAGAAATTCGTCCACCCGGTGATGCGGCATCGCATGGGGCTGAACTTCGCCGCCGTCAGCGAAGGCCAGAACACAGACGATATCGTCGACAAGCTTCTGGAACATGTGCCCGAGACGGTGTAGGCAGAGAACGGATAACGATGGGGAATCTCCGAATCGTCAACCGTTCGCGTCGCCGCTATCGTCAACCGGAGTGGCAATAGTAAGGAAGCTGGAAATGCAAGAGGCCGAAAAATGAATAAACACTCGACACTATGCTTCTTCACAGCAGCGGCCCTCTGCCTCTCATTGCGCGCTCCCACGAAAGCTGGGGTTATCGGGCAGGTAAAGAATGTGGTGCCTTCGACAATCCGGGTCAGCCCCGATGGGGAGCATGTTCTCTCGGTAACGGTTGACGCACGGACACAACAGCGACGTGTCAATCTCGATGGCAAACTGCTGCCCGGCTCATATGATGCCATCGCCAAGGGCACCCCTTTCTTCAGTGAGGATGGTAGGCACCATGCGTTTGTCGGCACGCGCGGCACGAATTGCATGGCGGTGGTGGACGGGGTGGAAGGGCCCTCCTATGCCATTACAACCAATCGGTGGCCCATTACCGGGGTGATGTTTGGTTCAGATGGTGAGAAGACTCATGTGGCCTATCAGGCAACTGAGAAGGGCAAGCACTACGTGGTCGTGAATGGCCAGAAGCGGGGTGGTTACGACAGTATCGCAGGTGGAGTGCTGCCCGGGATCTGGGATTTCTATTTTCAGGGAAGCTATTTCGCCTATCGGGCCAAAGTCGGCGACAAGATGGTGGCGTGCCGCGGGCAGGTCGACCGTGACCGTGTCCATCTGGTCCAGAGCCGGCCCTATGAATCGATCGGCTCCGGATCACCGGTGTGGATGGGTGGCAAATCCGAGGGGAATAGCGGCGATCTCTTTGCCTTTATTGCCAAGGATGGCCCGGGGAAAGAGCGTATTCTGACATTGCCCGGCGAGAAGCCGATCACCCAGAAGACGTGGAAATTCGTTGCGCGGAACATGTTGCAGGTGTCGCCCGGCGAGAACAGGGAAATGGTCTATGTGGCGGGCGATGAGAAGTGGCAAGTGGTCATCGGCGACAAAGTATGGCCGGCTTGCGACACCATGGGGCGGCTGATGTCGTCGCCGTCTGGCCAGACCTGGGCCAGCACGGCCAAACGCGACGGCAAGCTCGTGATGATGGTCAACGGTGTGCCCGGCAAGGCCTACGCGGAGATCCAACACGGGGATACCCTTTTCCCTGCCGGTGATGAACGCGTTGTTTATGCAGCGGCCCAGCTTGGCGAGTCCAAGACGCCCGCCCATATGGTGGTGGATGGCAAGGAAGGCAAGGCCTATGCGCAAGTGACCGGTGACAGCGTTATTTTTAGTGCAGACAAGAAAGCCATGGCCTATATCGCCGGGGATGGGAACAAGAATTTTGTCGTGCTTAACGGCAAGGAAGGACCGGCCTTTGACCAGGTGGCCGATTTACGTTTCTCGCCCGCTAAGTCACTACTGGCCTACCGCGCCAGGCGCGGGCTGGAACACTTCGTTGTTGTTGGCGGAAAACAGCTAGGACCGTATGGCGAAGTCGAGGCGCGCACGCTGGTGTTCAGCCCGGACGGAAAATCAGTGGCCTGGGCCGCATTCGGGGAAAATGGCCAGTGGTCTGTTTATGTGAATGGTAAACCGATCGATGAGGGCTGCGATAGGATTATCAGCGAACTGACGTTTTCTCCGGGGGTGAAGGAGCCGGCCTACGTTGCGCGGTTCCTGCCCGAGGGTCGGCAAGCGTTTGCTCTGTCGATGGGCGGTAAATGTGGCCGGCAGTTTCCTTCAATATGGATGGGCGATGGCGGCAAACTGTTTGTCCAGGAAGATGGCAGTATCGAGTATTTCGCAAAAAGCGGATCCCTGCTGTATAGGGTGGTCGCGAAGGCGGAGTGAGAGGGGGATCGGTTGACGAGAACGGCGACGAGAACGGATTACGAGTAGAGCCTGTCCCAATCGTCCACCGTTCTCGTCGCCGCTATCGTCAACCGGAAGGCTGGTGGATTTGGAACCTGGAAGGACTCAAACACATGACGAAACATATAACTATCTTCACCGCCTGCCTTTTCCTGCTGTGCGCGCACTCGCACGCGGCGGCTGAGCCGACCTCACCAGTAAAAGGGCTCAAGTGTGTGTTCCTCGCGCCGCGTGTTCCCGCTCCGTTTGAGTCGTCGCTGGTGGGCAGTCAAAAACGCCTGCCGGCGATTGCTGAAAAAGCCGGGATTTCGGGGCATTCGCAGGTGGAGTTGACGCTTGATCGGGACGACGAAAAACGAGCGGCCGAAATTACAGCCGCGCTGTCAAACGGGCCCATTGACTTGCTCGGGCTCACCGTTTCCGCTAAGCAAACGATTCCTTCAGAGGATGGAAAGAAAAAGGCTACAATAATCCCGGGGATCATGGGCGATGCCTCGCAGTGTATCCCCATCATGGACCAGGCCCTGGCGATTAATCCCAGAATGCAGTTCCTTATTATGGTGCCCGGTCCCGTAAACATCCCGGTGCGGAAAGTAAGCGAGCTCAAATGGTCGGGTGACCGATATCATAAGGTCGCCTTCGAGGCTATTGTGAAGAAGATGCGCGTTCGCTATCCGAGCAACCGCATACTCTGTGCCTATTATGGGCGCACCGGCTCAGAGCTGAAAACGCGCTTTGAGGATGGGGACCTGCCAGGTATAGCGGAGCTGGTCGGGGAGAAGGGTGTCTTTCGTGACGAGGCGGGAAATCCAGCACCTGTGCTGGATGATCTCAATGCAATGATAACGGCCTCGATCATGTACGACGTCGATCTCACGCAGAAGGATCTGGGGCTGGGATACAAGGCGGATCTGGGTTCGATGCTCAAGACCGTTCTGAGGTTCGAATCCAAGCATCGTGAATACGTTCCAGAACCATTTGCTGGACCGGGACCGAACGTCTTTACCCCGGAAACCTGGGATCCGCCCTGGGGCTATACGGTTCCGCAGACCGACAAGAAGGGGGTCAAGGCCGTTTTGTGGGGACATAAATTCTTCGCTCCGCTGGTTGATGCGACAACGGCAATCGCTGAGAGAAGTGGGATCAAGGACCAAACGGTAAAGGCTTATGTGCAAAAGCCTTTTCAAGGTGGGCCGGGTGTCGGTGCCATGAATCTGATGCCGCGAGAAAAGGGGAACTCAGTACAACTCGATCTCGCTGCCAATAAGTATGATCTCCTGTGCCTGACCTATCACATGCAGGATACGGGGAGGCTCCGACATTACAAGAAGTGGTTTGATTATATTCTGGAGCGAAACCCGGAGGCGCGACTCCTCATTCATCTGCCAGCTTCTTTCGACCCCGTCAGTCGGGATCTCCGCTTGTTTAACGAAACTGGCGATGCGATACGTGCCAGGTTCTACAAGGAGATCGTGCTGCCCATGCGGACGCTGTATCCGGATAACGAGATCATCTTCTGGTCTTCCGGGCGCGTGAACTCTGAGTTGCGACGCCGCTACGAAGAAGGGAAGTTGCCCCAGGTTAAACAGCTGGTCGGCCCCCGGGGAATCTTTGCGGTAAAGGGCGGCTTGCCGGGTCCCTTGTTAAAGGATCTGGAAGGGCTGATTCTCTACTCCCTCATCTACAAGGTCGATCTGCCGAAAAAGATGACCGGCCAGGAAGGCAAGCTCGACCTCAACGCACTCGCCACCGAGATGATTGCCATGGAAAAGGCGAAGGGGCTTTGAAGCATAGATCCACAATCAAGATGCGATATAGGATTGGACTATTTTCCAGTGCGCTGTTGCTGACCGGTGCGACGCTCGTCTCGGCGGCGGACGCCGAGTCGGCCGCTGAGCCCGCAGCAGCGCCGGTTGCCTGGCATGTGCAGGACGCCGAGTTGCGCGTGCCGGTTAAGGTGGAGATGACGGATGCCTTGTTGCGGATGCCGCCGCAGGTCTATCTCGCGGATCTGAAACCGCTCGAAATTACGGGTGGCCTGGCCTTTGATCCGCAGACCAAGAGCGCCATCCGGCGTGACGTTCGCAAGCCGGAAGAGAAAGCGGCGACGATAGCCAAAGAGAAGGAACGCTACAAACGGGCGAAGACGAAGTGGGATCCTAAAGCCTACGGTCGACTGGACGAAGGCAGAGGCGGCCCGATCCTGCGAGTTTTCGGTTCGGCGACTTACGCCATCAAGCCGGAGTACAAATACTTTTGCTACTGGTCGGCCCTCTACCCTCAAAACAAGGTCTTCATCGATGGTAAGCCAGCTCGCCTAAGTGGCAGCAGCATAGTGGCCATCCCCCCCGGCTCCAAGACGCTTAGGATCGAGGCCCGCGACTCGCACCTTCGTCAGGCAGGCTTCATTACCCGAAGCCCTCGCGTCGCTCACACGACGATCTGTCTTCCCGGTCATGACCCCACGCGCCTGGTTCCCGTCGTCCATCGTGCAGGTGGCGAGCGGGTCGGCTGCCGCGTTGCCTGGGCAGAGGTGGGAGAACCGATGTCGATCATGTTCGATTCGTCCAGTGGCGACGAGGAGTACTGGGTCTACCTGATCGACCAGGCAAAGAAGCCCGCTTCACTTGGTTGGAAACCACAGGCGGAACTCATTGAAGAGGTACGCCAGCTCGATCGCTATGATTCCGAGCTCGAAACGCTCGCTGGCTTCGAAAAAATGTGGGGCTCCGCTGCCATCCTGGGAAGGGGCGTTCCGCCGAGACGGGTGATCTATAGCGGCACGGTTGAATTCCGATCGAAAGCGGCGGACGGGTTGACTCTCACCCAACTGGCACTCTCCCAGCCGGCATCGCTCAGGCGAATCGGCGGGATCTTTCAGATTCCCGAAACGGGTTCTTACCGGCTCTTATGCATGGCTGGACCCGGGGGCTATGTATTGCTCGACGGCCAATTGATCGCGACGTTTCGGGGAGCCAAAACCGGGCGACTCTTCGAGGTAAAGATCGACCAAGGCGAACACCGCCTCGAGGTTCTTCAATATAACCCCATGGGGCAGGTCGGCTGGGCCGGGCTATGGTGGAAGGATCCAAACGACAAGGATTACAACGGGGAATATGATTCAAGATGGCTGAAATTCGGCGAGGGCTGGTGCAAGCTCTGGGAGCCGCGGGCGGATGCCACGCCCGCGCCGCTGGAGTATCGTACGACAGGATCGCGAGCCTCGTTTCGTTGGCATCACTTCGGCCATCTCTGGGCCGTCTCTCCCGCGCATGATCTCAACTGGTATCGATTCAGCGCCCATGCCCCGGGCGCTTCTAAGGACGCCGTCTACCGCTGGCGATTCGACGACGGCCGCACGGCCGAAGGCGAAGAGGTGATGAAGCTCTTCTTGCGGCCCGGAATGAGGAAGGTCCAGGTCGAGGTGCTGGATGCCCCGGGCGGCAAGGTGACCGCCCGCGCTGCCGGTGAGGTCAATGCTCAATTGAATCTGGGCTATTGGAAGAATTTCGGCCTCAGCGGCATTCGAACTCTCTCGAAAACAGACATCCACCTCGCCGTCCTTGGCACGATGCCGAAGCTTGAAACGCTTACGAAAGCCGACCGCGGCATCGTCTATAATCGCAGACCGGCGATGATCTGGGGGGGAGCGCAGGAAGAGACGCTTGAGCAGTTGCCGCTGGACGATCTCGTAAACCTCTACGAGTGGTCGTATCCGTTGAAACACTGGGAAGCGAGCGGAGTGCTGCAACGCGGCCACTACTTCCGCGACAGAGGGGGAGGATTTTCCCCTCCATCACTTGCCTTCCGTGAGGCCCGCGAAGACGCCAGCAAACGGATCGGCGACATGTTGGCGCGGCGGGTCGATGAATTGACCGCTGCGTATCCGTACAACGAATTGCTGCGGATCGCGCAGAGTTTCACTCGCACGGAAAACGGCCCGAACGCCGTTCGCTTCGCGGCCGCCGAAAAACTATTGGCCGCCGTGCTGGAGCGTGCCCCCGCCGGCAGCTCTCACTGGAGAGCGGCCGCGTTGGCGCTCGCGGACATCAAGCTGTCTGTCCGCGGCGACACGGCATCCGCGGTGGCGTGGCTCGAGAAATTCGAGCAGACCGAACCGGCCGTCGACATGAGCGCGTCCTGGCAGTTTGCCGAAGCCCGCCAGTACCATCATCTGGCGGACACGGATCAGCTCGCTTCGCTGACAGCCGGGCTGGACTGGTCGCCGATCGAGCGGCCACGCCACGAGGTCGGTTATAACGGCCACAACTACCAGCCTATCCACGGGCGCACAGCACAGCAGGCCATGTCAGGCTACGGCTGGACTATCCCATTCAAGCACCACAGGGGGTACTGGTTGGCCCGAGACTTCGATCTACCTGCGGACTGGAAGGCCAGCCAGCTGTCGTTTGAAGCCGGCTTGCCCGCAGGATACAACTGCGCACCGATCGAGCACGTCTGGATCAACGGCCAGCCGCTCGGGCGCATGTGGCAATGGCTGGACGAACAGATCGTCATCCCGGCGAAACTTCTGAAGAAAGACGGCAAGAACCGCATCATCTGGCTGCTCCAGCCCTATCCCTGGCCGGAGCAGGTGCCACAGTCGTCTCCCACCGTCTCTGCCGACTTGAGTTGTAACGCCTCTTCTCATGACCACCGTATTCAGCTAGTAAAGGGTCGCCATCTGCGTCGCGACCTTGGACAACAGCTGGTGGTGGGAGTGCTTCACGACACCCCCCGCTCGCTTGCCTTCTCACCTGACGGCCATCAACTTGCTTCGGGACACCAATACGGAAGCGTCAGGTTGTGGGACGTCGACGCTCTCTTAGAGCAGGTAGATCGCACCTTTAAGGAGGCAACACCCAAGGAAACGCACACGATCAGCGTCGGTGCCATGAGCATTGTGTCTCTCGCCTTTTCGCCTGACGGCAAGCGGCTCGCGGCGGGTAGTGAGGACAATCGTATTACGTTCATGGATCCCATCAACGGGAAGGTGCTCCGCTCCTTTGTCGGGCACCAAGCGGCTGTGGTCGCGCTGGCCTTCTCGCCGGACGGCAAGCGGCTGGCGTCAGCCAGTCATGACCGCTCGGTCAAGATATGGGATCCGTCCTCCGGCAAAGAACTACTGACGCTCGGCGGGCACGCCGGACCCGTTCATGCCGTTGCCTACAGTCCGGACGGCAAGAGCGTAGCCACCGCAATCGACGATGCTCACATTCAACTATGGGACGCGACCACCGGTGCGGCGCTGCGCACCCTCGAGGGTCAGCAGGGCCAGGTATTGTCGCTGGCCTTTTCGCCGGACGGCAAGCGTCTCGCCGCGGGATATCGCGAAGCCGTCGTGTGCCAATGGGATCTGGAATCGGGAAAGAAACTGACGACGAGCCAGCACGGGGCCTTACAACGCAGGCTGGATCCCATAGTCACGAGAGTTATGTACAGCCTCGACGGCAAAGAGTTGGTTTCTATTGGTGGTGGGAGTGCCAAGAAATGGGATAGTGAAACCGGCAGCGGGGGCGAGCAGTTTGGCCAGTTCGACGCAGCCCGCAAAGCATGGACCAGTTGGCGTCCTCCCATGGAAGGCCCGAACCGCCTGGCGGATGGTTTTGAAGACTATCCGGTCGAGCTGTACCGCACCGAGGCCTGCAAAGAGCAGGGAATGAATGTGGCCTGTTACGAAGGCAAGTGGGAGAAGCTGCCCGACTTCGATTCATTGAAGTCGGTCAAGAAGGGAGTCCTCAGACACTTTGACGAAAAACATTTGAATGAGGTCCTGCTTCCCTATTACAGGACCACCAGGAAGGACGGCAAGGATCATCGGACGGAACACCCCTCAGCTCTAAAAGCCACCGGCTATGTGAGGGTCAAGGCGGCCGGTGACTACACGTTTGCGTGGCAGTCGGCGGATCCTGGCCGGCTGGTGGTCGGTTCGAAGATCGTCATTGACAGCGAGGGGCAGGAGAACTCAAGAGAAGCCGCCGAAGTGAAACACGGCACGGTGCATCTCGAACCGGGCGTGCATCCGGTCACGCTGAGCTATCTCAATGCTCGAGGCACAAGGCTGAACGTCGTCTTCCCCAGGGAGTTCGTCCGTTTGTTGACCAAGGCCGACATCCAAACAAGCCATCTCATGGCGGGTGCCTTGCTGGCACAGGGAAAGGGTGAGGCGGCCAGGTCGTTGTTGACCAGGCTGCACCGCGGCGGATGGCCGCTGTCGGAGCTGGAGCAAGAGCATGTCGAGCAGACACGGATTCGGATTCGGCGAATGTCTCGTACCGACTCAAGTAACGATCACGTGCATGCCTTGCAGCTGATCGAGTCTTCGCTGGTCACGTATCCGATGCTGCGTCTCGATCCGGAGTTCATGGTCAGCGCCATCGCCGTCTATGCCACGTTCGGCGACCCACGAGCCGCCATCCTCGCTGAGCAGATGCTGGAGGCAAACATGAATGACGGACAGCGTCGCCTGCTGATCATGACCCAGGTCAAAATCAAGCTCAACGAAGGCGACCTGCCCGGCGCCGGCCAGGTCTACCGGAGGCTTAAGGACCTTGCCCCGCAGAGCGATGAGCTCATCGAGGCCCGCGAGCTGATCAGGGCCACCGTGATTAGAAAGAAGTGACGATACGGTTGGACAATGGCATGAAACTGCCTGAGTAGTGACATAAAAAGAGGGAATACAATGAGACGACATATTATCGTCGGAATGATGCTGATCGCCGTGTGCTGCGGTATGGCCGCGTTTGGTGCCGAGCAGGGCAATCCGCCCCTGCGCAGCAGGCACATCAAGTACGTGCCGGAGCAAAAGGATACGTGGCTGTCGCGAAATGCGTTCGTCCAGGTCCGCGGCACGTTCGTCGGCGGGACGCGCACCCGCGTGAACCTCAAGCTCAAACGCGGGTACGAGGATGACGTGGTCGAAATCCCGCTGTTCTATTTCGGGGCCGGTCCGGTGTTCCAATACATCAGCTACATGGCGAAAATCCCCGAGACACTCACCGAATACTACGACATCAAACCCGGCCGTCGCCTGCTGGTGCATGTCGATGCGTCCAAGCTCCCGCTGGGCGAGCTGAAGGAATGGAAGAACAGCGGCGAGCTGAAGGGCGGGTTTTCCCCGATGAACGTCCCGCCGAAGGTGGAGGACTTCAAAGGCCGCCGCGGCGTGCGGTTCGATCCGAACTGGGGCAAAATCGCCAAGCCGGACCACAACACGCTGGCGGCCAATTTTACGGTCAACGACTATCTCGGGTACGGCGCGCCGTTTACGTTCTCGGCCTGGGTGTATAGCGAGAGTGCCCCATCGCAAGTGGATCCGGAGACGGGGAAAGCGAAGCCCCAGATGGGTATCGAGTCTCACACGTCGATGTTCACTTGGGGTGCGGTTAAGGGCGGGCAGCAGACCTGTTTGCGACTGGCACAATCGGATGTTGCGGGGATGAGCTGGACGCCCGATGGCGGCCCCGGCGGGGGGCAGGATTGGAAGTTGGTTACGTATACCTACACCGGCGGGGACGACGGCGTGTTCACGACCTACGTCAATGGGTCGCTTTTCAGCGAGCAGAAATATGACGCGAAGATCAAGCGGCTGCCGGTCACGGACATCACCGCCACCTCGGCGACGCTGAACGGCGAGCTGTTCACGCGGGACGGGGAAGATGG
The DNA here is from genome assembly GCA_030745755.1 of Kiritimatiellia bacterium. Classification (GTDB taxonomy): domain Bacteria; phylum Verrucomicrobiota; class Kiritimatiellia; order UBA8416; family JABMPJ01; genus JABMPJ01. The sequence goes on from JASLOA010000004.1 coordinate 72,782, forward strand.
CTGCGTGCTGGCGATGTACGGGCAGGATGACTGGTACAACTGGTACCAGAGGCGGCACGTGTACTGGGACTTCATCGATAACCTCAAGACGGTCAAGCCCGGTAAGTTCTCGCATAAACTGGAAGGGTTATTCCCGGGCAAAACGTACTACTTCCGGTACGGAACCGTGCCGGGGACAGATTTCCCGCAATCCTATGGCGCCATGAACACGCACCGGTTTACGTATGGCCCGGGGATGTTCGTCACGGCCAGCGCGGACGGCAAGACGCCGGGCAGAATCATCCCCAACGATACGCGCAATTTCTTCTTTATCGGCGGCGACCGCGGCGCGCGCTGGTTCATGAACTCGCCGGGCCCGTCGTTTATCTTCGACGGATTGATCAGCGAGATCAAGCTGTACGACTACGCCATGGATTTCTTCGAGGTGCGGGAAAGCCTGGGGATGCCGAATGCGTATTCTCCGTCGCCGGCCGACGGGACCGGCTTTGCGGAGCGCAAAGTCACGCTGTCGTGGAAGCCCGCCCTCAAGGAGACGGTTTCCTATCGGGTGTTCTTCGGGATCGACAAGCAAGCGGTCGCGGACGGAACGGCGAAAAGTTACCTGGCGAAGGCGCCCACATTGGATGTGGAAGACTTCCCATTCGGCGTTCCGCAGTACTGGCGGGTCGAGCAGTTGGACGCGTCCGGCAAGGTGCTCGCCGGGGGCGACACGTGGAGGTTCGAGAGCCTCTATGGAATGTGTCAAACACCGCTCCCTGCCGATGGCGCGACCGTCAATTGTAATCACGCGTTGGTGTGGGACCCCAGGGCGGAAATCAAGACTCCGTTCCTGACGCGAATCTATTTGGAAGACAGCGAAGAGAAATTGAAAAAGGCGGTGGCGGAAGAAAAGCCCTATCGCGAGGAAATGGGCCGGGATAAATCGTGGAAGACATTCCCGACGATGGAGGTGATGAAGCCGGGAAGCACGATGTATTGGAAGGTCGATCTCGTTATATTCGAGGCCGAGCCCAAAGATGGGGCGAAGAAAAACAAGTATGACAAAACCGGTCGCGTGGTCAATCGCGTGATTCGCGGGCCGGTGTGGTCGTTCGATGTCGAGGACTATTTCACGCCGGAAGTGGACACGGTGTATGGCAAGCCGCCCTACGACCACGACTATCGAGGTCCGCTGGGATCGGGGATGCGCCAGTGCGAGGAGCGGGTGGGGTACCGGTCGCGTGCGGTGTCGGTGGCGCCGCTGAAGGTGCTTCGCGACGATATGGCCCAGGGGATTTCCCGGGTGCTGTACAAGCAGCGCAAAGTCTCCGATTCGACGATCGGCGGTCGCGGGAGCAAGGTGGGCCTCTGGTTGGATGTGACGGATCCGGGCAGAGGGATCGATTCGATGGCCTATGGCGGTCTCGTGGCCGGCCCGGGGCGCAGCGATCCGAACTTCTATGCGAACAACATGACCATGCACGAGTTCGGACACCACATGCACGGACTATCGATGACAGTGCCCGGATTCAACGACCTCATGTGGAAAGTGTACCACAACCATATCAACGACAACCTGGGGCTCGGCGGCTATGGCGGGTCGAACCTGGGCGAGGACATGGCCATGGGCTTCCACGGCATGAGCGAGAGTAACGGTCGCTATCAACTGTATCAGAGCAACAGAGCGCTGTATCACTTGCTCCGCATCGTCGCGGCCGGCGACCGCTACATCGATCTGGCCGCGCGCAGCGGAGCCGATGTGAACGGGGACGGGGCGCTCACGCGCTGGAACAATGCCGGCGGATTGATTTTCTACAACAACTCCCCCGGGGTACATACCTATGATTACGTCCCCGGGACGCGGGGCTATTTCACGCCGGTCGGCGGCGATATCAAATCGGTGCAATCGGGGCCGGTGCCGGCCTTCCGGTTCAATGGCGACAGTGCGTTGCTGTGGAACGAGCGGACGCAGCGGGCGTTGCAGGATAATCGCGATTTTTCCGCCCAGTTCTGGGTCAAGGCCAAACCGGGCACGCCGAAGGACACGGTCATCGCGGCACTGACGGGACCGGGCGGCAAGTCGTTCCAGTTCCGCTGGGGCGATTTCCCCGGCGCGAAGGAAGGCGAATGGCAGTTCCTGTCCTTCACGTACGAAGGCGGCGGGACCACCGGCGAAGACGCCGGCAGGCTGCGCATCTTCGTGGGCGACAAGGAAGTGTCCACGACGAACCGAAAATTCGACCTGCCGCATGATGCGATCGTTTCGATTGGCGGATGGATCAAGGACGCGGAGGCGCCGGCCGTCGCCGACGGGTTCCGCGGGGATGTTTCCCACCTGCGGATTTACAGCTACGACATCAGCGAGGACCAGGTGGAAGAGTACTTCCGCGAGGAGGCGCCGCTGTATGCCCGCGCGATGGATGAAATCGCCGGCAAACTGTATGTCGATATCGATTGCCGCCGGTATGTCGATGTTCCCCAGGATCGCCACGAGCCGTTCTATCCGGAAAACCAGCGCAAGCCCTGGCTGCGAAGCTGGCCCAACTTCGGCGCGCTGGGCAGACGGATGCACAACGATATCGATACCAAGTGGGGATACTCCGGCAGTACGCCGATGCTGAATACGGTCGATGGCGCGATGGTGCCGGTCTTTGCCGGCAAAGACCGCATGGTCAGCGGGTTCAAACCCACCCAGGAAATGGTGAAGACTCCGCCGCGCACACTGGAAGTGTGGATCAAGCGGAACAAGAACATCACGCGATTCAAGGACTCCCAAGAAGTCGCGCTGGAGTGGGGCGAGTTTGAATTGACCGATCAGATGCTGGACGAAGTGGGCGTCAAACCCGATGGCTCATGGCATCACGTGGTGCTGGTCTTCCCCGAACCGAAGGGAACCCTTCCGCCCCGGACGCTCAACTTCCCCGAATACGAAGCGGGGCGCGGTCGTTATGAAATCCAGTCCGACGCACTCAAGGCGGAAATCGCCGAAACAAAGCAGCAAATCGCGGCTTTCGACAAGGTCGAGCAGGACCCGACGAAGGTGTACGTGGACGGCAAGCCGGCCGGCGAGCTGAACACGGGGCTGCTCATGCCGGGCGACTTCCGCCGGATGCACCTTGGCGGACACTACGATATTGTGCACTGGAATTGGAAGTACATGTTCCACGGGGCGTTCGCGTCGGTGCGGGTCCATGCGGGCGCGTTGAGCAAGGCGCAGATCGTGGCCAACGCGGCGAAGAAGCCGCAAGACCTTCCGAATCCCGAACCGGAACTGATCTTCGAGGTCAACGCCGGGACCTTGCCGGAAGGGAAACTGGACAAGTGGGACTTCACCGGAAGCGGCGGCGGGACGTTCGTCGAAGGCGCCCCCGAGAAGAAGGCGCTCCCGGTCGTGAAGGAATTCAACGGGAAAGTCGGCCTGAAAGTCGGCTTGGCCGAATCGCTGCAAAGCAGTTTCAAGAGTCCGGAGTCGATTAACGGGGGGCCGTTCACTGTGGTCGCCCATTTTGCAGTGGAAGTGAACCCCGAGCGCCTTCCCTTCCTGTTCTGGGATAACAAATGCTTCCGACACCCGACGGTAAATATGTATCCGAAAGGAACCATTTTCGTTGGGAGATATATGGTTACCGATCCCAAACGGAAAGACGCTAAACCGCGTTTGGCCGAATTGAACATGAAAGCGCCCGGCGCCATACACAATCCGGAGATGGGCGCAAGGAAGGACTCGTTCTGGGAACCGGCGAACTACAATCCGGTACCGTTCATTGCGTGGATATGGAAGACCGCCGCGATCTGCTCTGACGGAGAACAGGTGCGTTACTTCGTCGACGGCAAGCTGGTCCTCGAAGCGGATTGCAAACTCGTCGGGCGCGATCCGAAGGTGAAACTCGGGCAATGGGATCTGTACAATGAATACGTCCGATTGGGCGGCACAACCGATGGCAGAGAGCTCGGTGGGGGCAAAGCGTGCCTCAACAATATCCAGGTGTATGACCGCGCGTTTTCGGTCAAGGACATCGAGGCGCGAACGAAGGTCAAATCGCCCAACGCCCTGCCCGGCAAGCCGATTGTCGCCGTGGACTTCAGCAAGATCAAACCAAACACCGGCATCGAACGAATCAAGAATACCGGGACGCTGGGCGGAGAGTTCCTCTGCGATGAAGAACATGCGAAATTCCTGGAGTATGTGGAAGTGGATCGCAAACCGGTCGTCAAACGCGTGGACGGAATTCGCGTGGTGAGCTTCGACGGAAAGAACGAATTCATGAAGTCCAAAGAAGACTATCCCAAAGCCGTCGGCGCGAGCTACCCGTTCACGTTCGAGGCGTTTGTCCGGGTCCCCGCCGGCGGAAAGGGGGAACTGCTGGGATTGGGCAGTCGCGCTGGATTCTCCGGCGGTAACGGGGGACTGAGCGTGGGCGGAATGCAGCGGGCTACCCGTAAAGGTGGCCGTCGGGGTGGTTCCGCTGGTCCGGCGGCCTCGAAAGAGGAAGCGTGGAAGCATCTCGTCTACGTGTTCGAGGGGCAGCGCAAACCGTCGCGTGTGTATGTGGACGGCGAGCAGGTCGACGAGAATTACTTCTCGGTGTGGTATGTTCCGCCGGCCGAGCTGATGACGCTGGGCAAAGGGTTCGGCGGCGATATCGCCCGCCTGCGGATGTGGCGCGGCATCATGAGCGAAGCGGAAATTGGAAAGCTGGCGAAAGAAGCGCTGGGTGGGGTGAAGAAATGAGGGGGCCCTTCCGGGAATAGCGCGGGGTTCTCTATTAATGATCGTGCATGATCGGGCAAATCTTTGTCGCGAGCTTTGTCGCGAGCTTTGTCGTATCGGAGTAGCGGAGTAGCGGATGACATTTAACCACGAGAAACTGAAAGTCTATCAACGCACATTGCCCTTCAATGTCAAGGTAGGGGTCTGGACAGCCCAATGGGACAGCAAACACGCTCTCTGTGACCAGTTATCCCGCGCGGCGGGAAGGCATGGTCCTGAACATTGCCGAAGGGAATGGGCGATTCTCCGACGCGGACCAAGTAAGGTTTCTGGGAACATCGCATGAGTCAGCCATCAAGCTGGCTGCCAGACTGGACCTGTGCGTAAGTCAGGACCTGCTTTCCCTGGATGAGGTCGTTGGATGGAAGGCTCTTTTGCAAAGGGTTTCTGTCATGACCTCGTCGATGATTGCGGGTATTCAACGATGAGGCAGCCGACAAAGCTTGCGACAAAGCTCGCGACAAAGAAGAAATTGTACGAGAAGTACGGAGAGACACAGAAATGAAGAACACGCAGATAGGCAGATTCAGTTCACGGTTGGCTATGGCCACCTCGTTGGCGTCGATCGTACTGTTGGGGTGCTGTCCGGCGCTCCTGGCGGCATCGTCGGGTCAACCGACCAAGGATGAGATCCTCGATGCGGCGCCCGGCGATTTTGACTACTTGTTCCTGAACAAGTACCCGGTGTATCCGAGCCCGCTCGTCGAGCGGTTCGACATTGAAGGGAAGATCCCCACGCAAGACGCGTATTCCCGCCGGACGGTGACCTGGTGGCCCAGGAAATGGGTGGACTACATCCCGGAGAACGAGATCCCCAAAGCGGCCATCAAACGCACTTGGACGTTCCGCTCCAAACCCGGCGCAGGCCCGAGCGTGATGGACAGCACGTGGCGATTGATCGATTCGGAAATCATCGGCGATGGAACGTTCGATGCGCACCTGATCGGCTACCGCGCACTGGGTAGCGATAAAGGTGCCGACAAAAGCAAGGCCCCCGATGAATTCATAGGTTACGGTTCTGCCCCCACGCTGTTGCGTCTGCCCGACGGTCGCTTGCGATTGTTTACCCAAGGGATGCTTTCTAACGACGACCAAGAAGTCATCATGGAATTGTACAACGAGCAGATGGCACGGCTGCGGAAAAACACCACGGTACTCAAAAACCGCAAAGCCCCCTTGGGCCACATGAATCACAAACAGCAAACGCAGTATCGTCCTGCATCCGAAGTGTTGGGCAAACCCGGCCGGATGTATATCGAATCGGAACACTTTGCGGTGTTCTCCGGATCGCAAAGTCCGCCCGGGCTAGGTGGAATTTGGGTCAATGATCTCGATCCGGAATCCGCCGCGAGATACCGTGCGATGATTTTTGACAATTTGGAAAATTTCTGGTCGTTGTACGAATATGTCGGCCATCACCTGTATGGATGGGATTACGAACACCCCAACAAGTATTGGATTTTGGTTCCGGGAACCTACTATGACGGAAGATTCACCATGCCGGGAAATTACAGCGGTGGTGTGGGTGGATGTGGGATTCGCGGTGCGTATCCGGCGGCGTTTTATCATGAGTGGGGACACGGTGCCCGCTCGGGATTTGACTATGGTGGCGGCGAGGCGATTGCCGATAGCAACCAGATGCTGAACGATCCGACGCAGACGATGAAGATGGAGCACCAGTTCCAACGTCCGTTGATGAACATTTTCCACGGATGGTATCCGGCGACGGGCGGTCAGTACACTCTCGGCGAAGATCCCAACTGGGGATACTACGCTCCGGTGGTCGTTGGCTCGATGGTCAACAAAACCACCCCGATGCACGCATACGCGAAAGTCGCCTTCGAGCGTGGATTATGGGACGATCCGATTGTTCAGTTCGGTGATTTTATCGCGTCGATCTTTACGCGATGGGCAGAAATCGACACCCAATCGGAATTGCAGATCAAAAAGAATTTCGTTGCGGTTCCGCGTTCGTACCTCACCTGTATCGACAGCGACAAACGCATCTACCGCAGTGCCGCCACCCAAGCCCCCCATGCCTACGGTGTGCATATCTCGCGATTGGTCCCCGATAAGGGCGCCAAAGAGATCACCGCCGATTTTGAGGGGATTTTTGACAAGGATACGTTTAGCGATTGGCGGGCGTGCATTATTGCGGTTGATGGAAACGGAGTGACGCGATATTCGCCGATGTGGAATAAGGGAAAAATGTCGATGAAGGTTCAGCCGGGCGACCGGCGGTTCTGGCTGACAGTGACGGCCACCCCATTTGCAATCGCCGGGAATGTCTCGGAATATACCCGAACCATGAACAAAATCTACGAACAAAATCATGCGTATAAGTATCCCTTCGAGGTGACGTTGGAAAACTGTACCGCCGGCAGTCCGCATACGAACATCGCGGAAAACCGCAACTATCAGCTGACCTACCCTGCCCAAGGGAACAAAGCCATCGAAGGCGCCAACGTCGGTTCGCTTTGCGATTGGCCGGTGCTTCCCGATCACCCCGATTACGAAAAAACGATCAACAATCTTGTCGAAGTGAAAAAGCGTCTTCCGGCGGCACAAAAGAATATCAGCAAACTCGCGCGGGAACGAAAGTTTAATCCGTTTGGATGGCGTGAAATTTTCATGCTTCCGTATCCGGGTCTGAAAAATTACCGTGCCGATTATGTGTTGCGGAACAGCCTTGGCGCACGTCACAAAAATGGTGGCGGCTGGGTCAGTGCCGATTCGAAAGTGGCTGACACCGCCTACGTCGCTCCCAACGCAATGGTTCTTGATGGTGCCCAAGTGCTCGATAACGCGAGCATCGAAGATTACGCCATCGTCACCGGTCCGGAAGTCGTCATCAAAGACAACGCCAAGGTGCTCGGTAAAGCGATCATCGCCGGCAATGTCAAACTCAACGGGTTCGCTCGCGTGTTCCGTAACATTATCAACCGCGAAGCCCGCATCCAGATGAACACCGAAGAGTTTGAAGACCGCCCGGCGTATCTGTTTATGGTTCGCGGTGCCAATGCACCGGTCGTCCGCACCGGCCCGGAACTCCGCCAAAAATATCGATTCATCCCGACCAACCTCCAAGCCAATTACGACATGCTCGTCCCGGAAACCGTTCTGCTGGAGGACACCTTTACCAACCATGATAAAGGCCCGGTCGATTACACATTTTGGGATGTTGCCTACGATGGTCAGCTGTTCGGTAAACCCGCCTTCTTCATGGATAAGGAAGCGAAAAGGGAAGGGTTCTCCTTCGATGGGAAAAAACAATATGCTGAGTTGGAATCGACGGTTCTCGACCTTGGTGAAGCGACGATCAATTTCTCTGTGCGGTTCAAAGGTTCCGCCGGTGTGCTTCTCGATGCCGGACACGATAAAGACAACCGCTTTGTCTTGTCGGTCGATAAATCGGGCAAGCCGACGCTGGCAGTGACCGTAAAAGGAAAAACCACTAAAGCGACGGGCAAAAAAGCCTTACAAAAAGACGCTTGGTCTGACGTCCGCTTGGAAATGAGCGGGACTGTCTCGCAGGTGTTTGTGGACAATGCGTTGTCGGTCAAATTGAAAACAGCGTTCCGTCCTTCGGATGTGATTCCGAACGGATCGACGCGGCGAAACTATGTGGCGATTGATCGCGAGAAGAAGAATCCGCTGGCTGTGGATGTGGATTATGTGCAGGTCTATTACAAGGTGTACAACGATTTCGCGAAGGAGGCGTTGATTGCACCGACGCTTACGCCGCGTCGTTTGTCCGGTGATCTCGATTGGCTGGACGAAAAAATCGACCGTTACAACGAGGCAGGAGAAAAGCAGTATGAAGACCTCGCCAAGAAAGGGCTGCTCGATTCGGGTCTGACGCTTAGCGGAATGACCGTCGATCAAGTGCGTGCGGAAATGGCCCGTCTTGTGGAAATCAACGAAACGATTCGCGCGTCGATGGATACCTCTCCGGAAATCGAGGCGTTGAAGAAGAACATCGAAGAATTGACGGAAAAGAAAACCGAACTCACCACCGCGGCCAAGACCGCATATGAAGAATTGGATTCGACCAAAGCCCTCCGCGTAAAAATCGAAGGCTTCAACAACAAGCGACGCGAACTACAAAATGAAATCAAAGCCGAACCGAAAATCGCAGCGATCAATAAAGAACTCGCCGAACTTCGGAAACAGCAAGGTGAATTGCGAAAGACAATCGAAACTGAAGCGAAGACCACGGATAAGTATCTCAAACTCGAAGCGAGATACGCAAAGGCTGCGGCAAAATTCAAACCGTTAGATGAAAAGGTCAAAGCGAAAATTGACGCCGACACGGAATTCCAAGAGGCTCGCGCCAAACTTGGTGATCCCAAGGTCAAGCTGGACCGTAAAGAACGCGATCAGTTGAATCGCCGAATTCGGGAACTAGAACACAAGTATCAAGGATCGGTATCAGGTTGGTCTCGTTGGAAAAGCAAACGCGATCAGGCGAGTCGGGTGTTTAAGGAGTATCCGCAAACCGTGTCTCGTGCCCATCCAGAAGTGGGAGCGTTGGATGGGAAAATTAGCCAGTTGAGTGAGCACTTCCATGAGTTGTACGATGCCCATCCTCTGCAGAAGGAGATCCAGGCGTCGCCCAAAATCGACACCCGCAAGTTGGAAACGGAATACGTTGAAAAACAGACCTCCGCGGTGACCAAGCAGATCGAAGAGGCGCAAGCGAAACTCAAAGCCGCCGTCCAAGCCCGCATCGATTCGATCAATCCCGAAGAGTATGCGATAAAGATCGGCGGGTTAGGGAAGTGGTTCCAGATTAATGTCTTTGGCGGTCGAGGCAAAGTGGGCGGATTCGTCACCAGCGAGAGTGTGGATTACAACGTGGCGGCATTGCAAGACCCTGCCCAGTGGACGTCGACAATCACCTGGAATGGCGGTCACGCCGGAAGCCGGAAACCCTACGAGAGTACCACCCCGCGAAGTCGTCAATGGATGGAAGAAGTCATGCCCTACCGCTATGGGCCCAACAAAGGCAAGAAACCCAAGAACACCAGTCCGGTGATCTCGCATGTCGGTTCACTACCTACGGCGTTGCCGGTGCAGGTTGCCAAATCCACGGCGACCCCCGAAGAGTTGAAGAAAAAGGTTCTTGCTGCCTTGGCGATGGACATGGGCGATTTACCGCTCAATCCGCCGCACGGACAACGCAGCTACGAACCGCCGAGCGTGAAGTCCGATTCGGTGGAAAACCTCAAAGCCCTGACGGCTGAAAAATGGGTCGTGCCCACCGGGAACATCTCGATGGTGAAAATCCCCGCCGGTGAATTTACGATGGGCTCGCCCGCCACGGAAGTCGGCCGCGGTGAAGACGAAGCCCAAGTAAAAGTCACGATTTCCAAACCGTTCTACATGGGCGTTGTGGAAGTGACGCAAAATCAGTACATCAAATTGATGCTCCCGAATTTCACCCAGCATGGATACAAAAAGGGCGCGTGGGGCTATTCTTCGAACGAACGGTATCAAGGTGGCCCGTCGTATAATGCCGGCCGATTAATTGCCGATTCCTCCGTGTTGGCGATGGAAAGCGTAAACTGGTACAAGGCGATGGAGTTCTGCAAGAAGATCAACGAGGCTGAGAAAAAAGCCGGTCGCCTGCCGAAGGGATATGAGTATCGCTTGCCCAGCGAAGCGGAATGGGAGTACGCCTGCCGTGCTGGAACGAAAGGCGAGTTCAATCGTGAAGATAATGAAATCACCGACTTTGCTACGGTGGTTTACAACCGGATGTGGATCGGCAAGCCCGAACGCGTCGGGTGGCGGTTGCCGAATGCGTTGGGCTTGTATGACATGCACGGCGGCGTGTATGAATGGTGTTTGGATGCGTATGGGCCGTACTCGAAGAAGGCGGTACGCGACCCGTTGAACAAAGCCGAAAAACCCGACCTGATGACACGACGTGTTGCCCGTGGCGGGTCGTTTGAGTCAGCCCATCGTGGTGGCCGGGAAAAGCATCTGCTGAAAGAAGATGTCGCCAAACGCAACCGCTACATCCGCAGCGCGAGTCGAAACCACTTCGTCGCCGATGGAATCTCCCCCATCGTCGGCTTCCGCGTAGTGCTGGCGCCGGAGGTCAAGAAACGGAATTGACTCATGAGACTCCCAAACAAGTTCAAGCCGTTCCTCATCACACTCGCGCTGTGCTGCGCGGCACCACTATTGCAGCTACTCTCGGCGGCGGACGCCGAGTCGGCCGCTGAGCCCGCAGCAGCGCCGGTTCCCTGGCATGTGCCGAGCTCCGAGTTGCGCGTGCCGGTCAAGGTGGCGATGACGGATGCGCTGTTGCGGATGCCGCCGCAGGTCTATCTCGCGGATCTGAAACCGCTCGAAATTACGGGTGGCCTGACCTTCAATCCGAAGACCAAGGACCCCATCAAGCGTGACATCCGTAAGCCGGAAGAGAAGGCGGCAACGATTGCCAAAGAGAAGGAGCGCTACAAGAAGGCAAAGACGGAGTGGGACCCCAAAGCCTACAGTCGAGTGGGTGAAAAGGAAGGCGGCCCGATCCTGCGCGTCAGCGGCTCGGTGACGGTTGCCATCAAACCGGAGTACAAATACTTTTCCTGGGGGCCGAGTGGGGCCGCCAAGGTTTATATCGACGGCAAATTGCTTCCCGAGGACAGCCTGCTCCAAGTGACGTGGAAAGAAGGGGAGGATCGTCGCCGTACCTACAAAGAGCGCACGCAGACCCGGCTCGCTCCGATCCCGCCCGGTGCGAAGACGCTGAAGGTGGAGATGAATGCCGGAGCCCGCGACGTCCTCTCTCAAGCGGGCTTTATTACCCGAAGTGCGGGCGTCGCTCGCGCGACGATCTGTCTCCCCGGACGCGACTCGAGCCGCCTGGTTCCCGTTGCGCATCGATTAGGTGGCGAGCGGGTCGGTTGCCGCACCGTTTGGGCGGAGGCCGGAAAACCGATGTCGGTATTTTTCGACTCGTCCAGCGGCGACGAGGAGTATTGGGTCTACCTGGTTGACAAGGCAAAGCAGCCCGCGCCACTTAATTGGCAAATGCCGCAAACGGAACTTGTCGAAGAGGTCCGCTCCCTCGATCGCTACGATCCCAAGCTCGAAACGCTCGGCGGCTTTTTGAAGCTGTGGAAGGGTAGCGGTGCGATCATGGGAAGGGGCGTCCCGCTGTATCACGAGCGGCAGACGGGACCGAGCCGGCCGGCACGGGTGATCTATCGTGGCAGTATGCCGTTCCGATCGAGAGGCTCAGACCGGTTGAATGTTCGCAAAGCGCTGGCCTCCCGGCCCGCATGGTTTAGTCGACTCAGCGGCACCTTTCATATTCCGGAAACCGATCTTTACCGTTTCGTTTCCAGGTGTGGACCCGCGGGCTATGTGCTCATGGACGGCCAATTGGTCGCGCCGTTTCAGGGGAACACACAAGCGCGCTTCTTCGACATTGAACTCGAGAAAGGACCGCATCGCGTCGAGTTCCTGCAATATGCCCACGCGGGGCAAAATGGTTGGGCCGGGCTGTGGTGGAAGGATCCGAGAAGAAAGGATTTGCATGGGGATTACGAGATAGGCTGGCCGAAATTTGGTGAGGTGAACTACGGCCTTTACGGAACACCAAGCCTCATGCTGTGGGAACCCATGGCGGATGCGACAAGCGGTCCGCTGGAGACGAGCCGTTCGCCAGCATCGTGGGCCTCGTTCATTTGGCACCAACACGCCAATCTCGGGGCCGTGTATCCCGGGCATGATCTCAACTGGTATCGCTTCAGCGCGCATGCCCCGGGGGGGGCGACCAAGGCCGTCTGCCGCTGGCGATTCGACGACGGCCGCACGGCCGAGGGCAAGCAGGTCACGAAGCTTTTCTTGCGGTCCGGCATGCGGAAGGTGCAGTTGGAGGTGCTCGATGCTCCGGGCGGCAAGGTGATCGCCCGCGCCGCCGGCGAGATCAATGTTCAGATCAATCTGGCCCATACGAAGGACCTTCGCTTCAAGGGCTGGGGCGATATGGTCGCGATGATTTGGGGATTTGCGGAGGAAGAGACCCTCGCGCAGCTGCCGCTGGACGATCTCGTGAACCTCTACGAGTGGTCGTATCCCTTGAAACACTGGGGGGCGACCTGGAAGTTGCACGACGGCACAGGGGTACCGGATTTTGTCCCTGTGTCACTTTCCGTCCGTGAAGCCCGTGAGCTCGCCGGAAGACGGGTTCGCGAAGCTCTGGCGCGGCGGGTCGATGAGGTAATCGCCGCGTATCCTTACAGCGAATTGCTGCGGACCGCGCAGAGTTTCGCTCGCAAGGAAAACAGTCCGACAGACGCTAGCTACGCCGCTGCCGAGAAGCTGCTGGCCGTCGTGATGGACCGTTCGCCTGCCGGCAGCAGTCACTGGCGAGCATCCGTGTTGGGGCTGTCGGATATCAAGCTATTGGTCCGCGGCAAAGCCGAGTTGGCGGTAGCGCTGCTCAAGAAACTCGAGCAGACCGAACCGGCCGTCGACATGCTCGAGCCCTGGCAATTTGCCAGGGCGCGCGAGGATCACCGTCTTTTGGATCGCGAGAAGCTCGCAGGGCTGACACAAGGCTTGGACTGGTCGCCGATCAGCTGGCTGTTCCGCTGGGACTACAAGAGAGGGCTGCCGGTCCGTTTCAAGGAAGGCCATAACGTCCTGCTGGTCGATTTCGAGGAGGGACGCGGGTTCTGGCTGACCAGGACCTTCGACCTGCCCGCGGGCTGGAAGGGCAAGCAGCTGATGGTCAAGGCTGGCTTGATCCGCCAAAACGGCGGGCCACCGTTGATCGAGAACGTTTGGATTAACGGCGAGCCGCTCGGTTGCATGTGGCAATGGCCCGACGCAAACATCGTTATCCCTGAGCGATACCTGAAAAAGGGTGGGGAGAACCGCATCACGCGGCTGATTCAGCCGCCTTCAATGCAGGAGGGCGGGCGGGTAGCGTCTTCTCCTGGTGTATCGGCCGACTTGAGCCGTGTCGCCTATTCAAATGCGCAGGAAGAGGGCTCGCGCATTCTAATCCGTGAAGCGAATAACCCCTTCCATCGCAACCTGGGATACCAGATGCTGTTGGGAGGAGCGCTTCACGATACGGATCGCTCGCTGGCCTTCTCACCCGACGGCCGGCAGCTCGCCTCGGGACACCAGTACGGAAGCGTCCGCTTGTGGGACGCTGACATGATCCTGGAGACAAAGGGCGAACCCCAGGCAACGCACACGATCAGAGTCGCTCCGGTCAGCGTGGGTTCGCTGGCCTTTTCGCCGGACGGCAAGCGGCTGGCGACGGGCAGCGAGGACGCTCGCATCACGCTGGTGGATCCCGTCAGCGGCAAGAGGATCCGCTCGTTCATCGGGCACGCCAGTACGGTACTCGCGCTGGCCTTTTCGCCGGACGGTAAGCGACTGGCATCGGCCAGTCATGACGGGATGGTCAAGATCTGGGATCCGACGTCCGGTAAAGAACTGCTGACGCTCACCGGGCACGCTGGGCCGGTGCATGCCGTGGCTTACTCGCCGGACGGCAAGCGCATCGCCACCGCAATCGATGACTCCCATATTCGGCTCTGGGACGCGACCACCGGTGCGGCGCTTCGCACGCTCGACTCTCAGCAGTGCGAGGTGTTGTCGCTGGCCTTCTCGCCGGATGGCAAACGGCTTGCTGCGGGAAGTCGCGAGGGCGTCGTCAAGCAATGGGACCTGGCGTCGGGAAAGAAACTAACGATGGCCCACCGTAACAGGGAAGATGCGAGGTATGGCGCGCGTGATGCGATGGTCACGAAAGTTCTCTACAGCCTCGATGGCAAACAGCTGATTTCTCTCGGCATCGGTGTGGGTAGAAGATGGGATAGTGAAACCGGGGTCGGGGGCGACAAGTTTACCGATTTCGGCAACTACGCCCGTCCTCGCCAGGCGGTCATGAGGCGCCCTGACAGTGGCCCAAGCCGGGTGGCGGAGGGTTTTGAAAACTATCCGGTCGAGCTGTACACCTCCGAGGCCCGCGACGAGCACGGCATGAACTACGCCAGCTACTACGGCAAGTGGGACAAGCTGCCGGACTTCGATAAGCTGACACGGGTCAAGAGGGGCGTCCTCAGACACATCGACCGAGCGCATCTGATGGGCGCTCTGCTTCCTTATTGGAAGACCACCAAGAAGGATGGCCGTGAACAGCGGACGAATCACCCCTCCGGCTTGAAATTCACTGGCTACCTGAAGGTCAAGAAAGCAGGCGACTACGCGTTTTCGTTCACGTCGGATGACGATTGCCGGCTGGTGGTGGGTTCGGAAACCGTGATCGAGACCGACGGGCTCAAAGACAGGGAGACAAGAGAGCGCGGCGTCCTACATCTCGAACCGGGCGTGCATCCGCTGGTGCTAACATACTCCAGCGAGGGAGACCCACATCACCGCTGGCTGGACATCACCTTTCCTGATGCGTTTGTTCGATCCTTGACGGTGGGGGACATGGATTCCAGCCGTCTGATGGCGGGTGCGCTGCTGGCGCTGGGGAAGCCCGAGGAAGCGAAGGCGTTGCTCACCAAGCTGCACCGCGGCGGATGGCCCTTGTCAGAGGAGGAGCAAGAGCATGTGGAACAGGCACGGATGCGGATTCGGCGATTGGCCAGGACGGCCTCCGCCAACGACCGATCGTATGCCTTGGGTCTGATCGATACCTCCCTGGCCACCCATCCGATGCTGCGCCTGGATCCGGAGTTCATGGTCAGCGCGATTGCCGTCTACGCCAGTATGGGCGACCCGAGAGCGGCCATCCTCGCCGAACAGATGCTCGAGGCAGAGATGAACGACGGACAGCGCCGCATTCTTATCATGACTCAGGTCAAGATCAAGCTAAACGAAGGCGACCTGCCCGGCGCCGGCCAGGTCTACCAGAAGCTCAAGAAACTCGCCCCGCAGAGTGAGGAAACGATTCAGGCGCGTGAACTCATCAAGGCAGCGGTGATCAAGATACGAAATTAACTCATGAATCTACCAAACAGAATCAAACCCTTCCTCATCACGCTCTCACTGTGCTGCGCGGCACCACTCTTGCAGCCACTCGCGGCGGCGGAGGCCGAGCCTGCTGCTGCGCCGGTTGCCTGGCATGTGCAGGACGCCGAGTTGCGCGCACCGGTCAAGGTGGAAATGAGGGCCGCGCTGCTGCGCATGCCGCCGCAGGTGTATCTCGCTGATTTGACGCCGCTCGAAATCACGGACGGTCTTGCCTTTGATCCGCTGACGAAGGACGTCATCCAGATCGACGTCCGCAATCCGAAAGAGAAGGCGGCGACCATCGTTAAGTTGAAGGAAGAGTACAAAAGAGCGGACAAGAAGTGGGACCCAAAAGCGTATGGTCGACTGGAAGAACACAACGGCGGCCCGATATTGCGCGTCAAAGGATCGGTGACCGTTGCCCTCAAGCCGGAGTATAGATTTTTCAGCTGGCATGATGGCTACGTCAAGGTCTTCATCGACGGTAAGCAGGTCAAACAAGATCGTATTGAGACAATGGTCTGGCGAGCGGGAGAGATCGCTTGGCGAGACGGACAGCTAGACAGGCGAGAGGGAGTTGAGGCTCTGGGTGGGAATTTTGGAGAGGGCGGTGTGGTAACCATCCCGACCGGCGCCAGGACCCTCAAATTGGAAGTGCGTGTTGATCGTAGGCGCCATTACCTTCGTCAAGCGGGTTTCATTACCCGACACCCCAAGGTTGCACGTGCGACGGTCTGTCTCCCCGGACGTGACCCCGGTCGGCTGGTTCCCGTCGTGGTTCGAGCCAACGGCGAGCGGGTCGGTTGCCGCGTTGTCTGGGCGAGCAAATCGAACCCGATGACGATCATGTTCGATTCGTCCAGCGGCGACGAGGATTATTGGGTCTACTTGCTCGACGAGGCAAAGAAGCCCGCGCCACTCGCTTGGATGCCGCAGGCGGAACTGATCGAAGAGGCCCGCCAGCTCGATCGCTACGATCCCGAGCTTGAAACACTCGCCGGCTTTGAAAAGCTGTGGGGATCCGCTGCCATCGTGGGAAGAGGCGTTCCGCTGTCGCGTCCAGCAGGGAGGCATGGGATTCGAGCGGGGCGGCTCAGGCCGTCACGGGTCATCTATCGCGGCACTCCTTCCTTTGGAAAACACGGCTCGGAGCCGTTTACCCTGCACGAGCTGGCGGCCTCGCAGCCAACCACGCTTAGCCGAATTAGCGGTACCTTTCACATTCCGGCAACTGGTGCTTACCGGTTCTTCTGCCTGTCCGGACCTGGCGGCTATGTGCTGCTGGACGGCCACTTGATCGCGTCGTTCCGGGGAGCAGCCCAATCGGGGCGACTTTTCGAGATAGAAATCGAAAAAGGGCAGCATCGTATCGAGATGTTGCGATATGGCCCGACCGGGCAGGTCGGGGTGGTCGGGCTGTGGTGGAAGGATCCGGGGCGGAAGGATATTAACGGAGAGTACACGATTGGCTGGGTGAAATTTGGCATCACAAACGAAGCAGCCCTAGAACACGGGCTGCCGTCATACTACAGGCTCTGGGAGCCGCAGGCGGATACGATTACCGCACCCCTGGAACATCGTGCGAAAGAGTCGTGGGCCACGTTTGATTGGTATCAGCTTGCCCATCAAGGGGGAGTCTATCCCGGCATTGGCCATCCGAGGTATGCCCTGAACTGGTATCGTTTCAGCGCCCATGCCCCGGGTGCCTCCGCCGGCGCCGTTTATCGCTGGCGATTCGACGACGGCCGTATGGCCGAAGGCAAGCAGATCAGCAAGCTTTTCTTGCGGGGCGGCATAAGGAAGGTGCAGCTAGAGGTGCTGGATGCCTTGGGCGGCAAGGTGCTCGCCCGCGCCGCCGGCGAGGTCGCTGTTCAGATGAGTGTGGCCGATTGGGATGCAGGTGATTTTATCAAGGGGGGTAGTGCTCGCATCGTTTATAGTCCTTTGGAGGAGCGGATTTGGGAATTTGCGGAGGACGGCAGGCTCGAGCGGCTGCCGGTGGACGATCTTCTCAACTACTACGAGTGGTTGAATCGCGTCAATGGCTCCCTGGACAGTGACGCGTGGATACCTCCTGCGTTCGCCCACGGATACTTTTCTCTTCCCTCACGGATGAAGGTCTTTGATCATACCGTTGAGCGCCAAAGGTACGCCCGTAAACGGAGCGGCGATGTGCTGGTCGGACGGGTCGATGAGTTGATCGCCGCCTATCCGTACAGCGAATTGCTGCGGATCGCGCAGAGTGTGAGCCGCACGGAACGCGGGGTGACCCTCGCTCACTACGCTGCCGCCGAAAAGCTCCTGGCCGCCGTGCTCGAGCGTGCCCCCGCCGGCAGCTTTCACTGGAGCACGGCCGCGTTGGCGCTGGCCGACATCAAGCTGTCCGTCCGCGGCGACGCGGAATCCGCGCAGGCGCTGCTCGAGAAATTTCAGCAGACCGAACCGGCCGTAGACATGTTCGACTCCTGGCAATTTTCCGAGGGCCACGAGTACCGTCATGTTGGGGACAGCGAAAAGCTCGCCGGACTGACGGCCGAGTTGGACTGGTCGCCCATCGAGCGGCCGCGCCACCGCATCGGTGTTATGCCACGTAACTATCAGCCGCTCCCTGGGCGCTCAGCACTGGAGGCCATGTTGGGCAACGGCTGGAGTATCCCATTCAAAGAGAACCGGGGGTTCTGGTTGGCCCGGGACTTCGATCTACCCGCGGACTGGGGGGGCAGCCACCTGATGTTCAACGCCGGCGTGCCCAAAAAGGAAAGGTCTTGGGAAACAGACCGGATCGGGCACGTCTGGATTAACGGCGAGCCCCTCGGGCGCATGTGGCAATGGCAGGACCAGAACATCGTCATTCCGGCAGCGCTTCTAAATAAGGGCGGCAAGAACCGCATCACCTGGCTGTTTCAACCCAACCCCTGGGCGCGGCATGCGACGGCGTCTCCCGTCCTGGGCACCGATTTGACGCGCAGCCTAACTGCGACGAACCCTATGGGCAACACTATTGGTCTAAGGAAGGGCAACTATTCGAGAGATCCGAAAACAACGCTGTATCTTCCGAATATCGCCGGAGAAATCTATGACACGGCCCGCTCGTTTGTCTTCTCGCCTGACGGCAAGCAATTCGCATCGGGACACCAATATGGCAGCGTCCGCTTGTGGGACGTCGACGAGGAATTGGAGAATCCATCAGAATACTCGCGGCAAGGCTCCCAGGCATTGCACACGATCAGCATCGGTACGGCTAGTATCGTTTCCGTTGCCTTTTCGTCAGATGGCAAGCGGCTCGCGGCGGGCAGCGAGGACTATCGCGTTACGCTGCTGGATCCTTCCAACGGGAAGGTGCTCCGCAGGTTCGTCGGGCACGCCGCGGATGTCGTTGCGCTGGCCTTTTCGCCCGACGGCACGCGGCTGGCGTCGGCCAGTCATGACCGGACGGTTAAGATCTGGGATGTGGCTTCCGGCAAAGAACTGCTGACGCTCGCCGGGCATGCCGGGCCGGTAAATGCCGTGGCCTACAGTCCGGACGGCAAGAGCATCGCCACCGCAATCGACGACGCCCACATTCGGCTGTGGGACGCGAGCACCGGCAAGACGCTGCGCACGCTCGAAGGCCAGCAGGGCCAGGTCTTGTCGCTGGCCTTCTCGCCGGATGGCAAGCGACTCGCTGCTGGAAGTCGCGCGGGCTGCGTCAACCAATGGGATCTGGCGTCGGGAAGGAGATTGACGATGGTGCCACGGCGGACCGTATACGACATCACAACTCGCGCGATTACGGGAGTTATGTACAGCCGCGACAGCAAGAGTTTGGTTTCTATCGGTGGCGCTCATGCCATAGAATGGGATAGTGAAACCGGCAAAGGCGGCCGCAGCATTAACCATTGGTCTGGCCAAGCCGACGCCACATGGGTCACGTGGCTTCCTCCGAGCGAAGGCCCGAACCGCCCGGCGACTGGTTTTGAAGACTTTCCGGTCGCGCTCTACACCACGAAGGCCTGCGAAGAGCAAGGCATGCAGGTTGCCAGTTACGCTGGCCAGTGGAAGAAGCTGCCGGACTTCGATGCGCTCAAACCGGTCAAGCAGGGGGTTCTCAGGCACATTGACCTGGAACATCTCAGTGGCACCACATGGGTAGCGAGTGGGGGCCAACGTTTTGACCGTGGCAGGGTTACTCTCAAACAGGTTGACCACGAGGATCTCAGTGACGTTCTGCTTCCCTACTGGAAGATTACCAAAAATGAGGACGGCTCTGATCAGCGGACAGCTCAGCCCTCTGGCTTGAAGGCCACCGGCTATCTGAAGGTCGAGAAGGCGGGGGACTACACGTTTTCGATGCAATCGCACGACAGTAGCCGGCTGGTAGTCGGTTCGGAAATCGTGGTGGATATCGACGGGCAGAAAGCGAATGATGCCGCCTCGGAAGTAGAACACGGCACGGTGCATCTCGAACCGGGCGTGCATCCGGTGACGCTGACTTATCTCAACGCTCGAGGCCTGGGGCTGCATGTCGCCTTCCCTAGAGAGTTCGTCCGGTCCTTGACCGCGGGCGACATCGCCAGCATCCGTCTCATGGCAGGTGCCTTGTTGGCCCAAGGTCCGCGCGAGGAAGCGAAAGCCTTGCTCACCAAGCTGCACCGCGGCGGATGGCCCTTGTCGGACATGGAGCAGGAGTCTGTGGAGCAGGCACGGATGCGGATTCGGCGACTGGCCGGAACTTCCTCCGCCAACGACCGGTCGCACGCCTTGAAGCTGATCGAGTCCTCGCTGGCCACCTATCCGATGTTGCGTCTGGATCCGGAGTTCATGGTCAGCGTGATCGCCGTCTACGCCAGTATGGGCGACCCGAGGGCGACCATACTCGCCGAACAGATGCTCGAGGCAGAGATGAACGAAGGGCAACGACGCCACCTGATCATGACCCAGGTCAAGATCAAGCTCAACGAAGGCGACCTCCCCGCCGCCGCCAAGGTCTATCAAAAGCTCAAGAAACTTGCCCCCCAAAGCGAAGAAACCATTGCAGCCCGCGAACTCATCAAAGCGGCTGTGATCAAGAAAGGAAAATGATGCCCATGTGCCACAAAGTAACATTGCCCTTTGTGCCATTGCTGGCGGTCGTTCTTGCAGTTTTCGTGACGCCGGCATGGGCAGGGGAGGCTGACAAGTCCCGCCCCGCCCGGGACGTCCTTTCCCTTTCCGGCGTCAAAGCAGGCCTGTGTGTCCATGTCGGATGTGGCAGCGCGGATTCGCCAGCACTGACGGCAGAATTGGCCTCACGCAGCAAAATGCTGGTTCATGGGATCTGCTGGGACACCCAAGCGTTGGCCCGCGCCCGAGACGCCATCGCCGCCCGGAATGTTCTTGGTCAAGCCTCGGCGGAAAAGTTGAGCGATGGTCCGCTGCCTTACGTGCGACATCTGTGCAACCTGGTGGTGGTCGAGGACATGAAAACAGCGGCGGCCCACGGGGTTGGCCGCGACGAGCTGATGCGGATACTCGCACCCGGCGGGTCGTTGTGCGTTCTCGAAAAAGGGCGATGGACCCAAACCACGCAGTCCCGCCCGAAAGGCATGGACGATTGGACTCACCCGCATCATGGCCCCGACGGGAACAGGGTTTCAACGGACCGACTGGCCCGGTTTCCGGTCGGGCTGCGATGGATCGGAAGCACAGCCAAGAGCCTCAATAAGTGGACCGGCGTTCGCGGGTGGGTTTTGGCCAATGGCCGATCCTATATCGTCACGTCCAGCGAGATCGAAAACCTGGGCTTGGAGGAAAAGCCCCATTTCCTGGTCTGTCGTGATGCGTTCAATGGCCTGCCACTATGGAAGATTCCCCTGGCCACCCCGGAAACCGGCGGCCGCCTGTATTGGCGCAATAGCAGTCCATTGGCTGCGGACGATCAACGCGTCTATGTCGCGTGCAAAGGCAAGGCCCTCATCGTGGATGGCGCTACCGGCAAGATCGAACACACCCTCAAACCGGCGCATCAACCCGAGCGGCTTTTGCTTCTGGACAAGACGCTGGTGCTGTCGTGCTGGAAAGAACGCGAGGAGACGCGGGCGAGGTTTGAGCGTCGGGGGCTTTGGGGACCTGACGTGAACACCGCGCATGGGGGCAGCGTGGAGGCGTATGACTCTGCCACGGGCAAGCGACTCTGGCGGCGAGACCACCCCGCCTATTCCATGCTCGCCGCTGACGGTGTTGTCTACCTTTTGACCCGTAACGCCAATCCCGCGACCGAAAATCATATCATCGCAGTGGATGTCCGGACGGGGAAGGAACTCTGGCGCAAGGCCCATACAGCCTTGGGGAAAAAGGCGGACCTGCAATTCGACTTGGCTGGCCCGGGATTTCTTGCGGTGTCGAAACGATGGGAAGAGTCGCTCCATATCCTGGCGGCGAAGACGGGCAAGGTGTTGTGGTCCAAGCAGTATGGCTCGGATCGGCCTGCGAGTGGGAACGATCAGACCCCATACCGATTCATGTCGCTGGTGGACGGGCAGCTCTGGTACGCCGACAAAAAGCTCGACCCGCTCACCGGCAAGGTCGTGGGCCAATTGCCCAAAGGTGTGCCGAGAAAGGGCATCACCATTTGCGTGCCGCCGATCGTGTTCGGCAACGTGTGGGGACATAGCCGCCGATCGAAATATCTTGAATTGCCCAAGGCGGCGGATAGTTCCGTGCCGATCCGGACCAGGATGTTCCACGCTGCCCGGGGGGCCTGTATCCAGGGTATGACGCCAGCCAATGGCATGCTTTACACCGCCCAGAACAACTGTCAGTGCGAACCGGGACAGGTCATGGGGTTCCTTGCGTTTGGCCCGAATGGCGATCCGCCCGACGTGAAGGCATTTGGCTCGGACAGGCCTGTCGAACGCGGGCCTGGCTTTGCCCGGGCCCAGCCAGCCCCGCTCGATCCCGAAGCTTGGCCGATGCAACGGGCGAACGCCCAACGTAATCGTCGCACAGCTGGGGCGGCCCCGGCGTCGTTGGATATTCTCTGGCAGGCATCCGTGGCGAGGCCTAATTCTGGCCCGATGAAAGCGGCCTGGGATGACCGCCTGGCGCCGAGGTCCACGCCGCCCGTCGCAGCAGGGGGGCGCGTATTCGTGGCCACCACCGAGCGTGGCCAACTCAAAGCCTTCGACCTCCAGTCCGGCAAGCCCGCCTGGACGGTGACGCTTGGCTCGCGAGTCGATTCCGCACCGACACTCATCGGAAACCTCTGCGTGATCGGAGTACGGGATGGCTGGGTCTACGCATTCACAGCGGACAAGGGCGAATGGGTGTGGCGCACACGCGTGGCACCGCTCGAACGGCGCATCGTCGTCAACGGCTGCGTCGAGTCCACCTGGCCGGTCGTCGGAAGTGTGCTCGCACGCGACGGCAAGCTCATCGCCCATGCGGGCAGAAGCACCGAAGCGGATGGTGGACTCGCGATTGTCCAACTCGATCCCGCCACGGGCAAGGCACTCTGGACTGGCAGAGCACCCCCAGGTCCGGAGCGACTGATCGACCTGCTCTGCGTCGCCGACGATGGCACGGTTGTCTGCAACCAAACCACCATTACGCCAGGGGCTACGATTCGCCAAGAGAAAAAAAACAAAGCGAATGTGGCCAGCGGCCCGATGTTGTACGCTTATCTCGGGCAGTATGGGATGCGAGGCTACCAGGCCTCGCCCGGCGGACGGGCGATGGCGGGCGAGAAGGAAGTCCTCGCCACGGTCCTGCCAGAAGGCGGCAGCGTGCAGCTGATCCAAAAAGGAACGACCAAAGCGATCCAAACACTCAAGCTGGACTCCGCCCCGATCTGCGACGGAGTAGCCATCGCCGAGGGAAAGGTCCTGGTCGTCCTCGAAGATGGAACCCTGCTGTGCCTGGGGAGCAAAAAAATAACCCGCAGATGGCCAGGGCCAATGGGGCGGGACTCATGTAGCCCCGCGAACTCATCAAAGCAGCTGTGATTAAGAAACGAGAATAGCTGCGCCTACCGAAAAGTCCATCCGGTACTGAGCGGAGCGGGCTGCTGGCTTGCCAATGGAAGGCCCCCTTTCGGATTACGGTAGCGCCTGCTTATCTTGCATTCAGGGAATGTAGCAGGTACTGT
Organism: Kiritimatiellia bacterium; assembly: GCA_030745755.1. Taxonomy (GTDB): domain Bacteria; phylum Verrucomicrobiota; class Kiritimatiellia; order UBA8416; family JABMPJ01; genus JABMPJ01. Next base: position 96,631 of record JASLOA010000004.1, read on the forward strand.
GCACAGGGCGCTTTCCCAAAAGAAGGGATATCTCATGACGAATGGTCTGGGACGCGTTATCACTACACTGAAAGACGGATGGAAGTTTGAGCGCGGCGACATGCCGGACGCGGCTTCTCCGGATTTCGATGATTCGCAATGGGAGTGCGTGCGCGTGCCACATGACTGGGCCATCACCGGGCCCTTTGACCGCGAGAACGATATCGACGTTGTGGCCATCACGGAGGACGGCGATACAGCGGCGCGTCCACAAACCGGCCGAACCGGCGGACTGCCGCACGTCGGCAAAGCGTGGTACCGGCTGAAGTGTGACCTGCCCGAAGATATATCCACGCGACGCGTACGTATCGAATTCGACGGTGTGATGAGTCATAGCAAAGTCTATTGCAACGGCCACTATGTTGATTCCTGGCCGTTCGGATACGCGTCTTTTGCGTTCGATCTGACCCCGCATGTGAAACCGGGCGAGAATACGCTGGCGGTGTTTGTAGACAACAAGCCGCATGCTTCGCGCTGGTATCCGGGCGCCGGCATCTACCGCCATGTGCGACTCGTGACGCTTGCGCCTGTGCATGTGGCGCATTGGGGTACCTGCGTGACGACACCGGACATCGACGAGACGTCGGCCACTGTCAAGTTCCGCGCCGAGATCGCATGCGATAGCACGACGAAGGTGGAACTCGAAACGACGTTTATGGATCCCGACGGAAACGCGGTGGCGTCCATAACCGACAGCCAGGATCTGTCCGCTGACGGCGTGTTCGAGCAGCAGGTAACCCTTGCCAACCCCATGCTGTGGTCCATCGACGAACCACAACGGTATTGCGCACGCTCGCTTGTCAAGGTGGACGGCGAGGTCGTGGACCGGTATGACACGCCTTTCGGGATTCGATCCCTGCTATTCTCTCCGGACGATGGCTTCCAGTTGAATGGCGAGCGGGTCCCTCTCAACGGGGTATGCATGCACCATGACCTCGGGCCTTTGGGGGCCGCCGTCAACCGTGCTGCGATCGCTCGTCAGCTCACCCTATTGAAGGAGATGGGCTGCAACGCCATCCGCACGAGCCACAACCCGCCGGCACCCGAATTGCTCGAGCTTGCCGATGAATTCGGCATCTTGATCATCGAGGAGGCGTTCGATGAGTGGCGTGAGAAGAAGTGTGATAATGGGTACCACACGCTGTTCGATGAATGGGCCGAAAAGGATCTGCGTGCCATGATCCGGCGTGATCGCAACCATCCCTGCGTGATCATGTGGAGTCTCGGAAACGAGGTCCGGGAACAGCACAAGGAGGAATACGATGGCCGCGGCGTTACGAAGTTCCTGCACGACATTGCCCATGACGAGGATCCCACCCGTCCGACAACCGGCGGGTTCAACAATCCGTGGGGCGCCATCGACAATGGTGTGGCCGGCAATGTCGATGTGCCGGGCTGGAACTACCAGCCACGCTACTATAACCGTCACCGCCTTAGGCATCCGGAGTGGCCCGTCTACGGTAGCGAAACATCCTCGTGCACCAGCTCGCGCGGCGAATACTACTTTCCGGTCGAGGACGAGAAGGACGTCAAACGCGATAGTCTGCATATCAGCAGCTACGATTTGTCCAGCCCCGGCTGGGCCTGCTGTCCCGATGTCTCCTTCGCCGGTGTGGACGACAATCCATATGTGCTGGGCGAGTTTGTCTGGACCGGATTCGACTATCTTGGCGAGCCCACCCCCTACAATACGGAGTGGCCGAGCCGCAGTTCATACTTCGGGATCATCGACCTCTGCGGAATCCCCAAGTCCCGCTTCTACCTCTATCAGAGCCGGTGGGCCGACAAGGAAACACTGCACCTCGTACCTCACTGGACATGGCCGGAACGCGAAGGCGAAACAACCCCCGTCCATTGCTACACCAGCTGGAAGACCGTCGAACTCTTTGTCAATGGCGTCTCACAAGGCAAGCGATCCAAACACTTCAAGAGTATGACGAACCGGTATCGAGTCATGTGGAGCGGCGTGAAGTATGCCCCCGGCGAGCTCAAGGCAGTCGCCTATGACGACGAGGGGAACGTGGCCAAAGAGACCCTGATCTGTACCGCCGGCGCGCCGGCAGGCCTCCATCTCGAGGCCGATCGCGAATCGATCGTGGCCGATGGCGACGACATGGCCTTTGTCACCATAACGGTGGTGGACGACAAGGGCAACATGTGTCCGCGTGCCGACAACCTCGTGCGGTTCACTGTGGAAGGGCCGGCCTATATTGCGGCGGTCGGCAATGGAGATCAGACATCTGTTGATCCCTTCACCGTCGACTGGCGTAAGGCTTTCAACGGAAAGTGCGTTGTCTACCTGCGCTCCACCCCGGGCGCATCTGGCGGACACATCACGCTCAAAGCCGAAATGGCACCCCAGGGCCAAACCTCTACGATAGACCTCATGGCAATGTGTCGCGGAAAGGAGGCCCGATGATATGTCCGCGAAGAAGAACGTCGATAGGCTCGATTGGTGGCGTGAAGCACGCTTCGGTATGTTCATTCATTGGGGGCTCTATTCGGCGCCTGCCGGCGTTTGGAAGGGGCAAGAGACTCCCGGCCTCGGGGAGTGGATCATGGGCAAGTTTGAGATACCCGTGACGGAGTACGAGAGGCTGGCGAAGGACTTTAACCCCGTCAAGTTCGACGCGCACGCATGGGTCAAGCTGGCCAAGGACGCGGGGATGAAGTACCTGATCATCACCACCAAACACCACGACGGTTTCGCGATGTTTGATTCCGCATGCAGCGACTACGATATCGTGGACGCAACCCCCTGGGGCAAGGATCCCATCAAGGCGCTGGCGACCGAATGCACGAAAGCTGGCATCAAGCTGGGCTTCTACTACTCGCAATCGCAGGATTGGCACGATCCTGACGGTATGGGTAACGGCTGGGACTTCAAGGACGAGAAGAAGAAGGACTTCGAAAAGTATCTCAAACACAAATGCATTCCGCAGCTCACGGAACTGCTCACCGGGTATGGGCCAATCAACATTATCTGGTTCGACACGCCCTGCAAAATCACGGAGCAGCAGAGCCGGCGACTGAAACGGCATGTCCACACCCTCCAGCCTGATTGCCTGGTGAGCGGCAGGATCGGGAACGGGCTCGGCGACTACGGCAGTCTGGGCGACAATCAGCGTCCGCCCCGAGACGTCGAAGGCGACTGGGAGACCCCTTGCACGATCAATAACACATGGGCGTTCAAGACCAAAGACAAGAACTGGAAATCCGTGAAGGTCTTGCTGGAACTGCTCGTCAGCTGCGCAGGCAAGGGCGTGAACTACCTGCTCAACGTAGGGCCCACAGCCGAGGGAGTCATTCCCAAAGCCAGCGTGAACCGACTCAAGGCCGTTGGCGACTGGCTCAAGGTGAACGGGGAGGCCATATACGGGACGACCGGCAGCCCGTTCCCCTACGAGCATGACTGGGGCCGAATCACGTGCAAGAAGGGCAAGCTCTACCTGCTGATCCTTAAATGGCCTCGCGGCAAGTTCGTGCTGTCGGGACTGCGCAATCGCGTCAAGGGCGCACGCATACTTGGTGACAAACGCACCACGGTCACCGTGACTCAGTCACACAGCAAGAAGAGCGATGCGCATGTCATCGAACTGACGCTCCCACGCAAGAAACCCGGCACGTACGTGTCGGTTGTCGAACTATCGATCGTGGGCACCGCGGATGCCAATCAGATGCCACTCCAGCAACCGGGATAATGGGGACAGGGATAATGGAAAAGGTCATTATGAGCCTAGCTACTCAGGATAACGCTTCACCCGTCGGCCACTTTTCCGGGGTAGATCTATCCTGTCTTCTCAAGAAGACCACACTCGAATCGGAGGTGGTTTTCGAACTCGATGCCCGCGCGCTTGAACAGTACGGTTCCGGCATGACGTTCCAAGAGCAGGATGGCTGCACAGTGGCCGTCGCTGAGGACGGCTTCTGCTTGCGCTTCACGACAAGGCTCTCTCCCGGCGCCTACGCCTTCCTGATGCCGGGCCACGGTCCGGACAAGAAAAGAACCGGCAGGTTTGAACTGCTCATCGACGGTGAACCCGTCCGTTTCCCGATCGGCCTGATGGGCAAACCGCTCATGATACCCTCAACGGCTTTTCACATCCCGGAAGCACGAGAATACGAGTTCGTGCTGAAACCGGACGGCGAGCCCGGCAGCGTCATCGACAGCATGCGAATCGTACGCCGATCGGTAAAGGTCAATCGCCCGCCCATGCGCGAAGCGTTGCTCCCGAAGCACCCACGACTTTACTTCACAGAGGATGACCTGGACGCCCTGCGCGCGCGTCTCGACGACCCGCGAGTCGGTCTCTTCTACAAGCTGCCTCCGCCGCTGACCGAGAAGCCGCCTCCCTTCCAAACCGGCGAGGGCGCACGCAACGGCATGGCCTGGATCGCGCTCAAGGATCACGCCCTCGCTTACCTGCTCGACCCCACCGACGAGCGGCTCGCCGGCATTCTCGAATGGCTCGAGATGGTGACGACCTACGGCTTCGTCGGGGGCAGTCTCGATGCCGGCTACCTGATGGAGGGCCTGGGCCTGACCTACGACTGGATGTACCCGACCCTATCGGACGAACTGCGGGAAGGTGTTCGCGGCACGATCGTGCGACAATGCGAGGGGATCCTCCCGCTCTCAATGGAAGGGCGAGACGGCAGCGGCGGCTGCTTCCAGGCGCACAGGTGCTGGTTCGCCAACATGGCGCTTGCTCTGGGCGCGGCGGCAATCTATGAAGACGTACCCGAAGCGGAGCAATGGCTGGCCTGGGGCCTGGACCGCCTGGAACGCGTGGTCATGAGCGCCTCTCCGGACGGCGGGTGGCACGAGGGCCCGGGCTACTGGGGCTTCGGAATGCCCAGGCTATTCATATTCACAGATATCTACGAGCGCTGCAGCGGGCTGCACATACCGGCCGGCGACGGATTCTTCCGGCGCCAGACCGAGTGGCGTGCGCAACACATGTTCCCCGGACTCAAGCAGACTGCCGCCTTTGGAGATGTAGGGCGCAACGCCGAACCGCCGGACACCAAGACGCTGCTCTGGGGCGCCAAGCGCTACAGTGACCCCGTCGCGATGGGCCTGGCCGAAGCCCTGCACCAGGGGCCCTGCTCCGACGCGTTCAACTTGCTCTGGCTGGATGAGGATCTACCCTCCCATGCCCCGCAAGAAGCGGCGCCGCTGATGAGCCGGTTTGATGACCTCGGCATGGTCCTCGCCCGGACCTCGTGGGAGGACGATGCAACCTACTTCGCCATCACCAGCCGCCCGCTCGGAGGCCAGTTGCAGGCGCGGCTCAACGGCGAGCAGAATTTCCCCGGCGGCTGCTTCCACGGCCATCCCGACCAGGGCCACTTCATCCTCTTCGGTCGCGGCCAGGAACTTGCCGGCGATCCGGGATACAGCATCAAGAAGCTAACCATCAACCACAACACGATCCTGGTCAACGGCTGCGGCCAGTACGCCGACGGCGAAGGCTGGCCGGGGCCCAACGCCGCGCGTGCGGAGATCACGGATGCCGTGAGCGATGGTGACATCACGATCGCTGTCGCCGATGCAACGAAGGCCTATCCGCCCGAACTGGGGCTAACCCGCTTCGAAAGGACCATGGTGCTGGCCGGACCCGACATCGTTCTGGTTTACGACAGGCTTGCGGCAGAGGAGCCGAAGGCGTTCAGTTGGAACCTTCATCACTACGGCGATCCGCCTACGGATGTGTCGCCAGAAGAGGGCGTCGCGACGTTCGTCAAAGGCGAAGCGCGCATGGATATTGCGGCGCTTCTACCATCGAACGCCCGTATGACAGTTGCCCCCTTCGATTGCGCTGACTCCTATCCTCCGAATTGCGAACAGGAGCCGCAACACCTGGTGCAATTCCATCACGAGCCGACAACGGATGGAACGTTTCTCGTCGCAATCCTGATCGGAGACAAGGGCACAACCCCTCCGAAGATCGAGCATGCTTCAGACGAGCGATGCGACACGGTACGCATCGGCGATCCGCTCATCGCCTTCAACCGGACCGACTCAGAGATGTCGATCGAAACGCCCTGGGGCGAGAAGCTGACCACCCCCGCAAAGGTCCTGGTAGCAGAAGCCAGGGGAGACAAATGCAGCGCTGTTACGTTGCCAAAGACATGAAGGAAAAAGAATCATGACCGTTCATTTTTCACCGTCGGAACACCACAAGCACGTGATGTCGCAAACTGTACCTTCACTTCGGTATGACGGCGGCGATGTGAAGAGGTGGCAGGCCAGGCTGCGACGCAAACTACGAGGCCTGGTGGGAGAGATGCCGACGGAACGCTGCGCGCTTCGCCCTAGCACGCTGTGGCAGCGAGAGCATCCGCTGGGCTCGATTGAGAAGCTGACGTTCAGGGCTGAATCACACGCCGACGTGTCGGCCTACCTGTGTCTGCCCAAAGATGTCGCGCCGCCTTACAAGGTCGTGATTTGCCTGCAGGGCCATTCAACGGGTATGCACAATTCGATCGGGGTCCAGCTTGAAGACGACACTAAGCCGCAGGCGGTTGAAGGCGATCGCGATTTCGCTATCCAATGTATGCGCCGCGGATTCGCCGCGCTTTGCATTGAACAACGGGCGTTTGGCGACCGGTGTGAGCAGGACGAGAGCCTTGCCCTGGCCGGTCAATGCCACAGCGCTGCCATGCAGGCGCTGCTGCTGGGTAGAACGCTGATAGGCGAACGAGTGTATGACGTTGAGCGCGGGATCGACTATCTTGCCACACGTGCTGACGTAGACATGAAGACTATCGGCGTCATGGGCAATTCGGGCGGGGGCACGATCTCGATGTTCGCAGCTGCGCTTCTGCCGCGTCTGGCGTTTGCGATGCCGTCCTGCTACTTCTGTACGTTCGGCGCTTCCATAATGTCTGTCCATCACTGCGCCTGTAACTTCGTTCCGGGCCTGCTGAAGGTTGCGGAGATGTCCGATATCATGGGACTGTTTGCCCCGAAGCCTGTCACCATCGTGGCAGGCAGAGACGACGACATCTTTCCCTGCAAGGCCACGCGGCAAGCGTTCAAGGCTCTACGACTCATCTACAATGCCTGTGACGCGGGAGACCGCTGCCGTTTTGTTGTCGGAGAGGGCGGGCACCGCTTCTATGCCGATGATGCATGGCCGGTAATGATCAAGCTAATCAGCGAGCTTTAGCGGAGCGGCACATCCGGTGCAAGCGGGAGTACTTGCGTAACTTATGCCGAACTGGCGCTTCTCGTCGCCCGTCGGCTGATTCTGATGTTTCGCATCGGGACAGCTGTGAACGCGACAGGCTACAGGATGTCGGAAATGTGCCGTAAATAGACGGATCTGGCCCCCTTGTTGAATAAGGAGGGACGATGGTATATTTCGAGTATAATTCTAAGATAGGAGTCAGTATGTTCATGCGAGTTTGCAGGAAAATCGGTGCGGTCGGAGTCACGTTGTATCTCACCGCCATTCTTCTTTCTGTCTCGACGGCGCACGGCGCTGCATCGGCGTTGAAGGGCAAGAAGGTGAAGGTAGAGATCGAGCCGCCGGTGGAGCGTAAATGGCAGCACTGGGGCAACAAGATGGGGGTGGACTACTACGGGACGTTCGATCACGTCACGGCTAACCGCACCTATATCAAGGATCCGTGGGGTGAATTGATGGAGATCCCGCTGTTCTACTGCTCGCCGCCGGACCTCAGTTACATGCTGAACAGAATGGCGGAGTTTCCTGAATCTGTGACCGACTACAGGATCGAAGACGGTGACAAGCACAAGCTGATCGACCTGAAGGTTGATGAGCTGCCGCTCGGCGAGGTCGCCTATTGGAAGAACCACGGTGAGCTGGGGGGCGGGTTCAAGTCTTTGCACGTCCCGCCGGTTGTCGAAATGATCAAAGGCCGAAAGGCCGTGAAGTTTGACGTTTCGGATATCACCCATATCAAGATTAAGTATCAGGCATTGTCCAGTGACTTCACTGTCAGCGACCGCCTTGGCAAGAACAAGCCGTTCACGATGTCTGCCTGGATTTACGATCCCGACATGCCCGCGGTAGAGTATGAAGGAACGGTGATGAGCTGGCACAGCATGGGCGGCGACCACGGCACGCGCCTCAGCTTCAGCGGCTACAACTGCGACATAGGCGGCATGAGCAGTACATCGCGAGGGAAAAAGGGCGAGGGGAAGGGCGCGCTCGGTCTTCACGCGTCAAGTGAATGGCAGCATGTGACCTATGTCTATACGGGCGGGCTGGACGGCGAGTTCAGCGTGTATGTGAATGGCAGGCTCGTCAGCGAGCATCGCTATGACAATATCACGCACAGGCGACCACTCAGAATCGAGGAGATCGGAGTCTCGAATGCAGTGGTTCGCGCCGATCTGTACGCCAAGAGCGGCAAGGCGTCGGTGGGGCTATACTATGACGTCGTAGACCATCATCACTGGTTCCAGCAGCGACACTGGTCGTGGCAGAAGGAACTGAAACAGGTGTGGGCACCGGAAGGTGAGGTCAGGTTCGACCTCACGGACCTGAAGCCCGGCACCAAGTACTACTACCGACTCCAATCGATCGACATGGACGGCGGCTGGTGGGGCTACCAGTACAATCCTATGCGCCGTTGGTGCTATGGCCCCGGTGTGTTCGTGACGGCAACCGAAGACGGCAAGCCGGGCTACAATGTGCCGGAGGACACGCGGAAGCATTTCTTCATTGGCGCGAACTGGGGCAGCCAATGGTACTACGGCTACTCGGGTCCTTCCGGTTTCCTGGATGCTCACGTTGGCGACATGAAAGTCTACGACTACGCCATGAACAAGCTCGAAGTGCGCATGAACGCCGACTTGCCCCATGCGTTCGATCCGGTGCCGGCTGACGATGCGGGACTCCTCTCGATGAGCACGGATTTCTCCTGGAAGCAGGGGAGTACCGGCGTAGCCACCTACAAGGTCTATCGGTCGAAAGACAGGGAAGCGGTCGAGAACGGCACGGCGGAGTCTGTGGTGACGGCGAAGACCGAACTGGGCTCAGTCGACATGGAACGCGGCACGCGCTACTTCTGGCGCGTCGCGCAGCTTGACGCGAAGGGCGAGGTGATCAGTCGCGGCGACGTGTGGACCTATCGGACGCTGATCGGTGAAGCGCGGGATCCCAATCCTGAAGACGGTGCCACGATCAATCCGATCCACCAGTGGAGTTGGACGCCACCCCACAATCCGGGCACGAACATGGTGCATGTCTACATCGCCGAGAGCCCGGAAGCGTTAGCAATGATGGAGAAGCCCACGGCTGCGCTCAAACCCTACCAGGGCAAGTGGCTCATGTCGCAGTACACCCCCGGTCCGGACCTTCTGCACCACGGCGTTACGTATTACTGGCGCGTTGACACCGTGCACGACGACGGTCACATCGCTCCAAGCGAAGTATGGCACTGCACCGTGCGTGACTACGTGACGCCTGAGCCGGACTCGATTATACCCGAGCCGTTGCCCGACAATTTCGCCCACGCGGCGCTTGGCGCCAAGATGATGGAGTCCAGCATGGGCTTCCCCGGCTTGATCAGCCCCGGCGCGGACAACGATTCGCTTCTGGAGGTGGCGCTTGGCACCAGACGCTTCCTTGAGAAGAGCAAGGTGGCGCGTGACATTGCCTACTACTGGAACTGCGGCCATGTTCTCGGTAGCTACGAAGGCAGCGGCTTCGCCAAGGGGTTCATGACCGGCAGCTATGGCGGGTTCTATATGAAGAACGGCAAGGAAGTGCTTCAGACTCTGCTGTTCCACGAAACCGGCCACCAGATCCATGGCGTATTCAATTCAACCGACCCCGCCTTCGAGATGAGCAACCGGCAGGTCTGGCTTGATCATGCAGACGACAACGCGAGCCTCGGTGGGTATGACGCGAACAACGAGTACGAGCAGATGGCTGTGCACAGTCAGGGCTTTATGCACGCGCCCAGGCGCTATGCCATGTATCACAACAACCGGTCGCAATATCTCGCGCTGCATCCGCACATGCCTGGCGATCTGTGTCTTGAGCTGGACTCGGACTACGGCCTGGAGACGGATGGCGACGGTGTTCTGCTGGCATGGAAGAACAAGGGCGGGCTGCTCGATTGGATCGATGACGCGTGGCGGAACATGGAAGGCACCGTTGGGAAATGCGCGGCGATCGGCAAGCCAAAGGTTGAAACTGTGCGCGGCGTACCGGCGGTCACCTTCTCAGGCAACGAGGCGCTTGAGTGGGAGTTCAGGAGCCAATACGGCCTGCATGAGAATCATGATTTCTCCGTGGAGTTCTGGGCGCTCAAGACCGAAGCGGGTGCTCCAGGCCAGGTATTGGCGGGGTGGGGCGACGACGCGACTGGCGCCAGATTCTACTGGGGCTCCGACGCCGTTGCATACAAGCATTGTGGCGATATCACCGCGAACTGGGGTTCGAAGCCTGGCGTTGGCGAGTGGCAGCACATCGTCCACGCCTTCCGCGGCGGCGGCAAGGGCAATGGGCCCGGTCCGTATCTTGTGTATGTGAATGGCAAGCTGGTGCACGAAGGCACGCACCGGTTCGACCTCGCCGAGAACGTGCGGGTGTTCGTGGGTGGTGTTCCGGCTGATGGAAAGGTGACTGGCGGGTTCAAGGGCTCACTGGCGCATGTGCGCATCTACAACTACGACATCAGTGAAGACCAGGTTGAAGAGCATTACGCAGAAGAGGCTCCGTACTATGCCAAGCCGTACGGACATATTGCGGGCAAGCTCTATGTCGACATGGATGTTCGTCGATTGGCCGATGTGCCGCGGCGTGAGCACAATCCGTTGTATCCCGAGAAGATGCACCGGCCGTGGCTGAGAAGCTGGGCGAACCACGGTACGTTGTCGGGCCGACTTCACAACGATATCCATTCATACATGTGGGGGCCGTCGCACAGTACGCCGACGCCGAAGAAGATCGACGGCATAGAGGCACCGGTCTTTGGTGGTAAGGACAGGATGGTTTCGGGGTTCATGCCCGACACCGAGATGCTGTCCGCAGGCGCGCCTGGAACGCTTGAGGCGTGGGTTTACTCTGACGCGCAGTCCACCGACGAAGTGGTGCTGGAATGGGGCAAGTTTGCGCTCGATGCACGATTCCTCAAAAAAGGCTGGCAGCATGTCACGCTCATCTTCGCGCCAGACGACAATGCGAAAAAGGTCCCACGACCCAGGAACTGGCAGCCCACCGGCAGGACCAAGGTCTATGTGAACGGCAAGAAAGCGGGCGAACTCGATCGTGTCATGTGGCCGCAGAAGCATCAGCGGCTGCATGTGGGGGGGCATTACGATCCTATACGCTGGAACTGGAAACGCTACTTCAACGGTGCGGTGGCTACGCTGAGGATCCACAAGGGGTGGCTAACGTCTGAGCAGATTGCCGAGAATTTCAAGACGCACGCTTTCAGCAATGCGCATGATCCGGTCCCCGCCGCCGCCGGCATCGTGGTTGCGGCGCGGAAGCCCGGTTTGAGCTGGACACCGGACGTTGTCGGCGGCGCAGGGAAGGGCACCGTATACCTGGGCGAGAGCCCGGACAGCATGAAGGCTCTTGGTGAGTTCGCGCCGGGTGAGTGCAAGCCTGCGCTTATGCCCGGCAAGCAGTATTACTGGCGTGTGGGTGGCAGCGAGATCTGGGCGTTCAAGACACGAGAGGGCCTGCTGGTTGACCTTGATTCGGCTGATTTGTCCGAAGGGGACCTGACCAAGTGGGCGAACAAGGGTCGCCACGGCGGGACCTTCGTGCCGGGCGCGACGCCTGACACATGGACGCCGGTTTCGAAGACGCATCTCGGTGTTTCGGGCATGCTGTTGGTGCCGCGCACAAAGATGCAGTCCACATTCGACGCGCCCGCCAATATGACCAATGGCACGTTTACGATCTTCTCGCGTGCAGCGCGGCAGATTCGTCACGGCGGCGTTCCTCTCCTGAGCTGGGGTCCACGCAATGCCGGCGCGGTGTTCTTGCATACCACAGGCGCTCCGCTGGGTTGGGGCAAAGCCAGGGGGCACGACAAATGGGAGCACATGGTGCCTCGCTATCCCCAGGAAGAGGGACGCGCGAAGGAGCTCGCGACGTTATCGGCCATGGCGCGGTTCTGGAAGACGCAGTGCATCACATATGACGGCACGACGTTAAGGTACTACTCCGATGGTCGTCTCGTTAACACTGTAGAGAAGGAGTTCAGCCTCCCGTCGGCCGGCAAGATGATGATCGGTGGCGATAGGTTCGCTGACGAGCACTATCTCAAGGAGCTGAAGGTATTCTCGAAGGCGTTGTCCGCAAAGGATGTGGCCAAGCTTGCCAAGGGCAAGAACGTGGCCACCAAGGAGATGCAGGTTTCCATCACGGTTCCTGTTCAGGAGGACGGAAAGAAACTGTACAGCCTGAAGAACAACGGAACTCTCAAGGGCGAATTTGTTCCGATGGCGCCGAAGTCCAGGGACCACGTTCCTGCCGTCAAGATGCTTGAAGGTGTGAAATGCGCGTACTTCGAAGGCGGCGCGGAACTGCTGGAGTTGGACAAGCCGATGCCTGAAGCGTTAGCCGGTGCCCGTGCGTTCACGGTTGAGGCGCGCGTCAAGCTGGAGAATGACGGCGCGTTCTTCGCGTTCGCGCCCGAGGTCGCCAAATATCAGCGTGGCGACAACAGCCTGGGCCGTCATGTCGACTTCTCCAGGAAAGGGATAGGCTCGCGTCAGCACGGGTCGGGCCGTGCGCCGAACAACAAGTGGGTCCATCTTGCCATGGTCTATGACGGCGGCTACCGGTCGCAATTCCGGATGTATGTTGACGGTGAACTGCAGGAATCTGCCACGAAAGAGTTTGTCAGCCTGGCGACGGTCGCCGGGTACCCGATGTATGTCGGTTCGAGTTTCAACACATACAGGGGAGTGGTCAGGCCGTTCAGGGGCGGGGTTGCGGAGATCAAGGCGTACGACTATGTGCGTACCGCGGAGGAGATCAAGGCCGCGGCGAGTGCAGAAGGTCCGATCGAGGCGATGAGTTTTAATATTCGTCTCGGGGTGGCGAAGGACGGGGGGAATCACTGGAAGCTTCGGAAGGATTTGGTGTTCGGTGTGTTGCGCGATCACAAGCCGGACGTGGTCGGGATGCAGGAGGCTTGGGCATTTCAGGTCGATGAGATTCAGAAGGCTTTGCCCGAGTATGGTCTGATCGGCCGTTCGCGGCAGAAGGAGGCGGATGTTGGGGAGTGGTGTCCGGTGCTGTATCTGAAGGCGAAATACGAGGTGTTGGAGAGTGGAACGTTTTGGTTGTCGGATACTCCCGAGAAGGAGGGTTCGATGAATTGGGGAAACAAGATTCCGCGGATCTGCACTTGGGTGCGGCTGAAGGACAAGAAGAGCGGGCGGAGTTTTTTCGTCTACAACACCCACTTCGATCATCAGAGCCAGCCGTCACGCGAGAAGAGTGCTGTGCTGTGCGCGAAGCGGATTGCAGAGCGGAAGCAGGCTGGAGAAGCGGCGATTTTTATGGGTGATCTGAATGCAGGCGAGGAAAACAAAGCGATCACGACGCTAGGTAAATCGCTGGTGGATACCTATGGAAAATTGTTTCCGAAGGGAGAAGAGCGGGGAACGTTCGGCGGATGGGTCGGTAGGAAGGGCGGCGCGCGAATCGACTATGTCTATGTGACGCCGGGGCAATGGGAGATTGTCAATGCGAAGATTTTACACGATCACTCGACGGATGGGCGGTATCCGTCGGATCACTATCCGGTGAGTGCGGAGTTGAAGCTGAAATAGGTTTGAAATACACGAATGCCCTTGCGATGAACGATTCACTTGGGAATAGCGTTTTCGTGCGCCGTCTCCGGGGCGCTCTATTTTTGTCCCACAATCTCGGGGTTAAAACCCCGAGCTATGAATCGTTGTCCCCTTACGGGCGCTGCGGGTCGGAGCTAAAGACCCGGTTCGAAGATGGTGATCTGCCGGGCATAGCGGAGCTGGTCGGGCCGTTCAGGGGCGGGGTTGCGGAGATCAAGGCCTACGGCTATGTGCGTACAGCCGAAGAGATTGAGGCGGCGGCGCAGTAGAAGAGCGCCGAAATGGACAAGGGAAGAGCCTAAGAGATATGCGTGTAGGAGTACGTGTACGAGTACGGGAAGAAGAGAGCAAGGATTGCCAGATCCCCCCTTACTCGTACACGTACTCGTACACTCGAATCTCTCCATTTCCGAGTGGGGCTCAGAGGGAACAAAATGGGGGCGAACGGTCTATGTGCCGTAACCCCTTGATAAACAGCGGGTACAGGACTCAAGAGTGTAGAGGCTCTTGACATAACCGATTTAAAGAAGAAGGGGACAGAAATGCGTCAAATGATGCTGCTGTTGGCTGGCCTTGTGGTTTGTGCGGGTGTGCATGCCGCTGATACGGCTGTTGAGCTTGTGGCGCAGTCGTTTCCTTTGGAGCGTGTGCGTTTGCTGGACGGTCCGTTCAAGAAGGCGATGGAGAAGAACCAGGAGGTCCTACTGAAGTTCGATGTCGATCGTATGCTCTGGCCGTACCATGAGCATGCTGGCATGCCTACGAAGGGAGAGCGATACGGTGGCTGGGCCAAAAAGGACTGCGTCGGCCAGATATCAGGGCATTACCTGTCTGCACTCTCGCTGATGTATGCCGCCAGCGGCAAAGAGGAATTCAAGAAACGTGCTGACTACATGGTCAGTGAGCTGGCCAGGATCCAGAAGAAACATGGAAATGGCTATACCGGGCCGGTTAGACCCGAGGTGTGGGATAACACGTTTGACGGATCGATCGAAGTCCACAAGTGGGGATTGGGGACGGGCTACGTGCCATGGTATGTCATGCACAAGACCTTTGCGGGACTGATCGACGCCTACCAGCTCACGGGCAACAAGCAGGCCTTGAGCGTGGTGTGCGCGCTCACCGACTGGGCAAAGAAGGGCACGGACACGCTTACAGAGGAGCAATTCCAGAAGTCGTTGCAGTGCGAGCATGGCGGCATGGCAGAGACCATTGCCAACCTTTACGTCGTCACGGGCAACCAGGACTACCTGGCCTTGGCGAAGCGGTTTGAACACGCGCAGATTACTGAACCGCTGGCGGCGCAGCGCGACGAACTGACGGGCAAACACGTCAATACGCAGTTGCCCAAGATACTCGGCAGTGCGCGGATCTATGAATCCACCAGCGACGAGCGGCATTCAACGATTGCCAAGTACTTCTGGGACAGGGTCATCAACGAAAGGTCATTTGCGAACGGTGGATTGGAATTGCGTGAGCACTTTTTTGCGGCAGGTGAGGAGTCCAGGCATCTGGCCTGGAACACCTGCGAGACCTGCTGCGTCTACAACATGCTCAAACTCTCCGGGCATCTGTTCAGATGGACGTCCGATGTGCGCTACATGGACTACTACGAGCGCGGCCTCTACAACCAGATCCTCGGTTCCCAGGACCCGGAGAGCGGCGGGTTCACCTACTTCTATTCGCTCAAGCCGGGCCATTTCAAGATCTACAGTACCCCGTTCGATTCCATGTGGTGCTGTGTCGGGACCGGCATGGAGAACCATTCACAATACGGCAACACGATCTACGCTCACAAAGAGAGCACACTGTGGGTCAACCTGTTTATCCCTTCGACCTTGGACTGGAAAGAACAGGGCGTCCAGATTCGGCAGGAGACGACGTTTCCGGATGCTGACACCATCAACCTCTCGATTTCGACCAAGCGGAAGAAGACATTCGACCTCAAGATTCGTGTGCCCTATTGGGCGACGAAGGGGGCATCGGTTTGGGTCAATGGCAAGCAGGAGACGGTTGAAGCGAAGCCGGAAAGCTACCTGACGCTGTCCCGTGAATGGACAGATGGCGACACCGTGAAGGTGCAGCTGCCGATGAGTCTGCATCTGCATCGTGCGCGGGACAATCAGGACATGGTTGTGATCATGTACGGACCGTTGACCTTGGCGGGAGAGCTGGGCAAGGAAGGCGTGCCGGCCACGTTCGTGCAGGGCAGCCAGGCGGCGCATTCGCGCGACATGGATCCTCCTGTTCCCGTGTTGCTGATTGGCGACAAGGATCCGGGGACCTGCATCAAGCGTGTGGCGGGTGATGTCCTGCGGTTCAAGACCGTTGGCATCGGAAGTCCCCGTGATGTGACATTGATCCCGCTGCACGCGATGCATCATCAGCGCTATACCGTCTACTGGGATACCAAGAAGGGCGCCGCGGGGGTTGCGCTCGAGCCGGCGGCAAACGTCAAAGCAGAAGATCTCGCACCCGGCCTTGACTACAAGGTTTATGAGGGGGCATGGCGCGAGTTGCCTGATTTCAGCACCCTCGAGGTGAAGCAGAGCGGCACGACTGAGGACATCGATGTTTCAAAGCGGACGCGGCGTGACAATTTCGGGATCGTTTTCTCCGGCTACCTGAAGATCGAGAACGACAGTGAGTGCTATCTTGCCGCGACCTCGGACGACGGCAGTGCAATATCGTTGGCCGGAGAGCAGGTTGTCCTCAACGACGGGATACATGCGATGATGAGTGTGGCCAGCGGGCCACTGGCGCTCAAGGCGGGGTTCTATCCGTTGGAGGTCAAGTTCTTCGAGGCCGGTGGTGGTGAGGGACTCGACGTGACGATCTATGACGGCAAAGGCGGATGGAAGCGTGTTCCTCGGACCATGCTGTTTCGCAAGAAGTAGGTAGTGAGCAAGGGGCGTGAAAGAGGGGGATCGGTGAACAAGGCGTACGACTATGTGCGTACAGCCGACGAGATCAAGGCGGCGAAGTAGAAGTCTGCCGATGGAGCGCGCCGGGCTCCGCCGCGAGAAGACGCCGTCGAGGCCGACGGCGCTCCAAGGGGATGCGGTTTGGAGCGCGGCGGGCCTCCGCCGCGAGAAGTCGTCGTCAACCGAAATGGACAGGAGAACGATCATGAAGAGGCATAGCATATGCAGCATGCTGACAGCGGGGTTGATGGCGGGGACGTGTTTCGGGCTCGAAAAGGAGACCTCACTGGTCACAGGCAAGCACATCGGGAACCTGGCGGTTGCGGGTAAAGCAAAAGCTCAGAACTACAAACCATCGACTATTGCTGAAATCCCTGAAAAGAAGAAACTTAAGAACATAAAGAGTCATTTTGCGCATTTATGGAAGGCTGATAAAACTACTTCCAAGGTGGCGATTAAGTCAGGTCCAATGCGCAATGTTGAATTGGAATGGAACGAACTGGGGACTCAGTGGATCGTTGAATCTGGAGAATACGAAATTAAATTGAGCATCGAAAATGGTGCGGATATGTCAATAGAAGACTTCATGAATGTTATAAGATGTATGCCTAAGCCAGCACTCTGGGGACTTTCAGAAGGCAAACATCATGGCGTTCAAATTCGTGACAAACTAGGTGGCGGATCAGCGGGTTGTGCTGGTGCTGGTGGTGTGTTTCTAGCCCAAGGAAGATGGCAATCTTTAGCAGCATATCTCCTTCATGAAGCTAGCCATATATTGTTTATTGTTGCGGATAAACTTACCAACACGAAACTTATGGATCAATGGGTTGAGGCGATGGCAGCTGATGACATCTCCGTCTCAGTGTATGCAGATGGAAGATGGGATGAAGATGTTGCTGATTTTGGAAGAGTCTATTTCATTAGTCTAATGGCAGGTTCAAAAAAGCATTATGGAGATCGAACTGCCCTGGAAGAACTCGAGAGATTATCCCCTCAGCGTTTTGCTGCGTTTAAAGCCATTATTCAGGAACCGAAGTAGTTTACGACAAAGTTCACGATGTAGTAACACCTGATTTGTCCTCACCGAGCGTCCGTGAACCATTCAAAGTAGCGAAAATCCAGGCAGTGGGCCTGAAAAGGAATATGGAGAACGATCATGAATAGACAGTTCATATGCAGCATACTGACAGCGGGGTTGATGGCGGGTACCGCTCTTGGACTCGAAAAGGAGACCTCACTGGTCACAGGCAAGAACATCGGGAACCTGGCGGTGGCGGGCAAGCTCCTGATCGACGTGCACTCCGAGTTCATGATGAACCGGACGTTCGAGAAGGACACCGTTCTCCACTGGTACAACATGGGCCTCTCCGGCGGTGGGAAGCACAGCCTCGAAGCGGGTGGCAGCTTCGGTGATTTCGGGTTGCACGTGCCGCACACGGAGCGAGACAAGGTGTATCCGCACGCTGTGAAGATTGGCGATGTGCCGGCGGCAAAGTTCGACGGCAACGATATCATGAAGGGCAACTTCGTTATTGAGGCGCCGGCCATGGGCGATGAAGACATGGCGATCGAGGTATGGGTGCAGGACCAGGATCCGAAGCAGGGCGAAGTGATCTTCGGCTGGCAGTCGGCCGACGGCAAGAAGACCTCCGGTGCGCTGACCTATCCTAAGCAGTTCAAGGGCTCCGGAAAGATCCAGCTCATTACAGTCAACTGCACTGCCGACAGCGAGACCTGGTATGTCAATGGGAAGAAGGTCTCAAGCGGCGAACGCAACATGCGCATTGCTGAGGGTCACAAGACGGTGCTCGGCGGTGCTTCGGCGTCCAATCCGTCCTTCAACGGCAGTCTCGTGGCATTCCGTCTGCACACAGAAGCCATGACGGAAGAGGAGATCGCGCACAACGCCAAAGGCGGCGTGATGCTGGGCGCGGATCTGCATGACTGGTGGCGGATGGAAGGCGACGCGGAATGGCGCGTCGACCGGTCGAAGCATTTCAAGAACGCCATCTCGCGCAAGGGGCGACTGGCCGACATGGACGAGCGGCAGCTCAAGGAATTTGAGGAACGCTTGCCCGGCATGTTCGAAATGGCGGAGAAGCTGTATCACCTCTACTCCGAACGCATGGCGCTGCGGTCATCCGTTGTCAGCGCCAAACGTGAGTATCGTGGTGATGGCATCAAGTACACGACCCCGAACCAGCCATCCAACGGAAGCTGGATGGGTTGGAGCGGCGATCTTGGGTTTGGCTGGTCCTGCACAGGAGCGGGCCACATCAATCCGCATGAACTTGTCCACGGGTGGCAGGCGCAGAGCGGCGGTGCTATGCAGGGGAACTATTGGGAAGCACACGCGAACTTCCCGCAGACCTATGCAGGGGTCTATCAGACGATTCCGGGCAGCTGCGTGAGCAGAGTGTGCATGTTCTTCCCTGCGAACGGCCGGGATTACTACCATGATCGCCTCATGTTCGAGCACCTGGCGCAGTCCCCTGAGTATGGCCCTATGTTCATCTCGAAATTCTGGTATGACGGTGGTACAGGCAACGAAGAGGACGAGAACTACCCGTGGTTGACGTTCCCGCTGATTGACCCCGATCCCTCGACCGACCTCGGCTACGAGTGGACGCGCATGGTTCAGAAGTGCATCACCTGGGACTACGAGATCTACGGCGACAAGCCCGGTGACCACTACAAGAGTGAAGGTGCGTGGACCAAGCCCGACATGACGCGCTACGCGCAGGTGCTGCTTGAGAAGATCCCGTACGACAAGGATTGGTGGCGTGCGCCGAAGGAGATGACCCCGCAGCAGCTCGGATACAACGTCTGCCCCATGAAGATTGATGGCGGCACGGCGACGGCGTTGCTGGACGGCTATATCAGCGAGAAACGCGGCGGCGATTGGCGCGCGGCATTTGTGGGCGTGAAGCCGAACGGCGACCCCGTTTACGGGGATGTCGTCAAGACGGGCGGTAAGGCCACGCTGAAGACCGCGGGCCTCGATAAGCTCTACCTCATCGTGTGCGCGGTACCCACCAGGATCATGGCTATCAACATGACCGGCGACTTTCGTTCGTTCGAGCAGGAGAAGTTCCCGTACAAGCTCAAGCTCGCGGGCTGCGCTCCGCTTGACGTGCTGGCACACAAACGACCCACGTCGGGCGGCAAGGCTAACGCCAATGGCGGCGGGTTCGTGGCGAATGGCGCGCAGGTGGAGGCGTCCGCCTATGTGGGCCCCAATGCGCAGGTGTTGGGCAACTCGAAGGTGCTGGGCAATGCGCGGGTCGAAGGCTATGCCGTTGTAAACGACTCGACCGTGCGGGACCACGCGATCGTCAGCGGCCATGCGCTGGTCGAGGGCAACTCACTCGTGCAGGACCACGCGAAGGTTCGCGACTGGGGCAGGGCAATAGAGGGTGCGACGATCAAGGACTACGGCAAGGTGATCGAGCACGGCACGCAGGCCAAGAAGGTGCTTGCGGGCTATTCCACGATCAAGGGCGTCGCACATTCCTTCGGTAATGTGAGCGGCAATTCGATGGTGGATGGTTCCTATGCCAAAGGCAACGAGGTGGACAAGGGCAGGTGGTTCACCTGGAGCTGGGGCAAGGGCAAGAATGCCGGCGAAGTCGACGAGGAGTTCGGTGGCATCTATATGCGCATGAACTTCGATACCCCGCATGAATGGATGGCGCCGGACGATTTCGGCGCGACGTGGGGTTACCTGGTAGGGAATCCCAGATTCGACGAGGATCCGGCGAGTGTGAAGTTTGAGGAGACGTCCGACGTGCTGGAAGACGCACCTAACTTCATACTGCCGCGCGACCCGAAGGAGAAGAATCCGAACCATGCACACCGCTGGGACAACTACGGCTCGCTGATGAGTGGCTACCTGCATCCTCCCGTCACCGGCGACTACACGTTCTGGGTGTATGCGGACGACAACGGTGTCGTTTCGTTGAGCACAGATGCCGATCCGGAGAACCGCGTAAGGATCTGCTCGTCCGGCGTGTCGGGCATGAACAACTACGAGAAGTTCCCGAGCCAGAAATCGAAGACGGTCCGATTGGAGAAGGGCAAAGCCTACTACATCGAGTGCCTGTTCAAGGCGGCAGGTGGCGGCGATTACATGGGCGTGGCCTGGGAGTACGCCGGCCAGGAACGTGCGATCATTGACGGCAAATACCTATCGAAGACTGCAGATGGGCCGGTTGGCACGATGACCGCTCGGCACTGGCACAATATTGGCGGCGGAAAGGTTGATCAACTCAAGAGGGATCCGCGGTTCGCGCGTGGTCCTAAGCGTACGTCGAACGGCGTTCTCACGCTCAATGGTAAGGACCAGTTCGTTGAGCTGCAGAGCGATGTGGCGGACATGAGCGACCTCTCGATGGTCGCGGCGGTCACCTGGCAGGGCAAGGGCGATGCGGCGATCGCAGAGTTCTCCAACGGCAAGGGTGATCGCCTCTACTTCGGCACCAAGCGCGGCAAGGTCGTGTTCTCGATCAGCATGGGCGACGAAACGCAGTCGCTCAAGGGCCCGGCGCTGAAGAAGGGCGTTCCGACGGAGATCATGGTGGTCCTGTCGTCGGACACAGGCAAGATGTACATCAATGATAAGGAAGTCGACAGCAACAAGAAGATGACACTGAATCCGGACGATGTGAATGCGACGGAGTGCTACCTGGGCCGCGGGCGAGACGGAAACTACTTCGAGGGTGCGATCGACACGTTCGATGTCTACTCGGTGTCGCTCAAGGACGAAATTCCGCCAACGCCGAACCCGGCGAAGCTGACATCGGCGCCACTGTTCGTGAATCCGAAGACGGTTGTGATGCAGGCGGAAGTTGGCGCGGACCCGCTGGGCGGCGTTGAGTATTACTTCGCGGAGACCAGTGGCAATCCGGGCGGCGACGACAGTGGCTGGATCAAGGAAGCCACATACGCGGATACCGGGCTCGAGCCGGGCAAGGAATACGTCTACACGGTCAAGATGCGCGATTCGTCCGGGAACGTTGGCAAAGCGTCTGTACCGGCGAAGACCAAGTGGACGGGCGGCGAGGCGTTCAAGAGCGAGGATGGTAAGACGATCGTGATAGAAGCCGAGAGCTACACGCGCAGGGTTGCGGGTGTGGGCGCGGGCCGTGGTGTCGAGTGGAAGCTGCAGGACAAGCCGGGCTGTTCGGGTAAGGGGCTGATGGCCTGCTTGCCGGACAAGGGTACGCAGGTGGGTACCGGTTATGAGAGCCAGTGTCCGCGGTTGGACTACCTGGTCGATTTCCCGGCGAAGGGCAAGTACACGGTCTGGATGCGCTCGTGGGGCGCGAATCCTGGCAGTGATTCGATCTTTTTCGGGATGGATCTCAAGGGCTCGGACAAGAGCCTGTTCCATATTGGCAACGGCAAGCTGCAGTGGCAGAAGCATCATCACGATCACGCGTTTGATGTGAAGGAGCCGGGCATGCATACCATCCACGTATGGATGCGTGAGGATGGCAGCGCGTTCGATAAACTGGTCATCACGCTCGACCGCGGAATGAAAGCGCCGAGTGGTGATGGTCCGGCGGAGAGCCTAAAGGAATAGTAGATTGAAGACCAAGGATAGGAAGGACGTCGCGATGTCACAGTATGAACCAACCTGGAACTCTCTGAGTCAGTACAGCATGCCCGCCTGGCTGCGAGACGCCAAGTTCGGGATTTACACCCATTGGGGGCCTTACACCGTTCCGGCCTACGGAGAGAACGGCACCTGGTACGGTAACAGGATGTATGACAAGACGCGGCCGCACTACCGCCACCACGTCAAGACCTACGGCGACCCCAAGGCATTCGGCTACAAGGACCTGATCCCTCAGCTTACGGCGGAGAAATTTGATGCCGAAGAGTGGGCTCAGCTTTTCAAGGATTCGGGCGCCAGGTTCGCCGGGCCCGTCGCTATCCATCATGACAACTTCGCCATGTGGGACAGCAAGGTAAACCCCTGGAATTCGATGGCTATGGGACCCAAACGTGATGTTACCGGTGAGCTGGAGAAGGCCATAAAGGGGCAGGGGATGAAGTTCATCACCACCTTCCACCACGCCTACAACTGGTGGTTCTTCAATAAGAGCGAGGAATTTGACACACTCGACCCCGCTGCAGAAGGACTCTACAGTCGCCGCAAGAAAGAGGCGGATCTGCCGGATGAGAAGTACCTGAAGGACTGGTACGACCAAGTCATTGAGGTGATTGATGCCTACGATCCCGACATGCTGTGGTTTGATTTTGGACTTGGCAAGATCCCGGAGCGTTACCGCAAGCATTTCCTCGCCTACTACTACAATCGGGCTGAGGAAGCAGGCAAGGACGTGACCGTTGCCTATAAGGCGATGGATGAGAGCTTCCACCTTTCGCCCCTTACGGGGCTCTTTGACCTCGAGGTGGGGAAGATGAACGATCTCACGCCCTACACCTGGCTCTCCGACACCTGCGTGGACGCAGGCCCATGGGGTTGCTGGAGTCATGTCCGGGGGATCGGTTACAAGTCGTCCGAGCGTCTGATTCACAACCTGATCGACCGGGTCAGCAAGAACGGATACCTGTTGCTCAACGTCGGTCCCCGGGCCGATGGTACCATTCCGCAGCCTGCCCAGGACTGTTTGCGTGAAATGGGGCAGTGGTTGGCCATCAACGGCGAGGCCATCTACGGCACCGTCCCCTGGCTGGTCTACGGTGAAGGCCCGACCAAGTCCGAGGGCGGCAGTCACTTCAATGAGAACAATGAGGCCCGCTTCACCAGCCAGGACATCCGTTACACCTGTAAAGGGGACGCGCTGTATATCACCGCGCTGGGGCGCCCGGCTGAACTGCTCACCTGTCCCCGTCTGGCCGCGTGCAACCAGCTCCATCCGGACGACATCCTGAAGATTGAAATGCTCGGGGGCGAGGGGGTTGCACTGAAATACGTGCTCAACGAAGACGGACTCAGCATCGAGGTGCCCGAGGCCGTACCGTCTTCGGTCGCCGTCTCCTTCAAGCTCACCATGCGCAATGAGATCTAAGGATCTGTCGGACTTTGTTTCGATCAGAATGAGAAGTGTCTCTCTCGAGCGTGCCGTGATAACGGCACGCAGAGAGCCCCGCGGAAAGGCCATATGCCAACACATCCGCACTACACACTCGTGATTTGTAGCCTTGCGATGCTGGGCTCGACGCTGACGAACGGGCTACAGCAGCGGCTTCAGCTTCGCGGCCAGGTTGATGCCCATCTCCATCATGCCGTAGTCACCGGGATGGATCAGGTCGCCGCCCAGGCCGGCCGTGGCGGTCAGTAGCTCAGGGCCCTCCAGCAGGCAGACGTTCGCGTTTGGACAGGCCGCTACCGCATCACGCAGCGATTGCCTGAATTCTTCGGCCGTACCGCCTCCGCTCTTTCTGGGTTTGCCGCCATCAAACGTCATGTCGTTGAAGTACGGCCACAACGTGATACAAGCGACCGGCCGGTCTGTATTGGCACCAGAAACGGTGTTCACCATGTAGGAGACACGATCGTAGAATTCGTCGAGCTGGAAGTGGTCCATATTCACTGATAAGGCCAGGCTGGCGATGTCCCAGTCGTCACGTGCGCCAATGTAATCCGACAGCGTCTTCTCGCACTGCGCCGAACCACCGGAGCCAAGGTTAATGAGGTCGGTGCCAAGCGCGCGAGCGGCGTGGCAGGCGTAGCTCAAGTGCGGCCCGCTGGCGCAATGCCCATGAGTTATCGATGTGCCATACGTCAGCAGGCAGACCCCAGGCAATTCCTCGGGTTTCGGCGGACGAATCCCCGAACTTTTGACGCCATGCAACTGCACCTGTCCGCCCCAACACATGAAACGCCAGACGTTCGGCGAGAACACCGAGCTGTCAAGGCATTCCGCATCGGTCTGGCGCAGAATCTCAGGCCTGGTTAGTGTGAGCGTACGCTTCTCGCACCCCACCTTGTATGTCTCCGAATGCTGGTACGCACCGAAGAACGGTACAACAGTCACTTCGCTCCACTCGTTTGCCGGCGCGCACGACATCGTCAGCTCACAGACAGGGTCATCGCTCACAAAACGAATCTCGGCGCAGCCCGGGCGCAACATCTGTATTTGCGCGCCGTCATTGAGTGCCAGCCGCACATCCTCCGGCACGCGCTGAAGCGCAACACCGCTGCCGTCTTCCAGCTCCTTGACTGCGTCAATCCCGTGTAACTCAACACTCTCGTAGACCATGTTCGCTTCCCTTTTACCGCAGCGCTATCACTCCCCATACGGTTTCGGATCTTTTTCTGCTGCCGAAAACGACTTTACCGGGTATTCCGTCGGTTGTGACGGCGTGGTGTAGGCGCGCCATCCAGGCCCTCTTTCGCTCGATAGCTGCTTTGCATTCTGCATGTCAGCTATCTCTTGCGGCGTCATATGCGCGTCCGCCGCGTTAACCCGTTTCAGGTACCCTTCCATCTTCTTCAGCAACTCATCTCGCTTTTTCGGCATCTTTTCCGACAAGTCATGCCATTCGTATGGATCGTCCTTTACGTTGAAAAGCAGGACTTCACTATCATTATAATAGTTCTTCATTAACTTGAAGTCGCCTGTGCGAATCGCCGATTGCCGCCGTGTGCCGGACCAGTTCTTTCCAGCTGGACAGTGAAACATCAACCCGTCCGGCATACCGCTACGCTGAACATCACCAGCGCCTTCTGTTTTGAATAGCGGCTTCAGACTTCCGCCATCCAGGTCTTTCGGTAGCGGACTCGTTGCCCCCGCCAGCTCATGAATCGTTGGCCACAGGTCGCAGCCCCAGACCAATGCGTCACTGTGCGTGTTCTTTGGAATTCCCGGCCCGGCCGCAAACATCGGCACTCGGATACCGCCCTCCATGAAGATAAACTTGCCGCGTCGAAGCGGCATGTTCACTCTGTGGCTTTTCCTATTGATGGCCACGGCACCATTATCCGCCAGGAAAAAGATGTAGGTATTGTCTTCGATACCAAGCGCCTTAAGCTTATCCAGGACAATGCCAATACCCGTATCAAGATCCTCCGTACAGGCCCCGAATTCGGGTCGGTAATGCCATTTACCGCGCTTTTTCTCCTCATACTTCGCCTGCGTTTCAGCCAGTGCCAGCAGTTTCTTGTGCACCGCGTAATGCGATATCTGCAGGTAAAACGGTTTGTTTGCTTTCACCTGTTCCTCCAAAAACTCACAGGCTTTGCGCGACAGGCTGAAAATACGCTTGGGATCGTCCGCCGGCAATGGGATAGGTTTTGTTTTTGTCTTGCGGTCGCCCCGCTTGAGATAATTGCCTTCGGGATTGTCCGTCGCGCCTGTATTGACATCATAGCCTACTTCATCAGGATGGGGCCATTGGTGCCATTTGCCTATATGTGCCGTGACATACCCCAATCCGGTCTGTTTCAGCATTTTCGGCAATGACAGTGACGCGCTGATCCGCTCTTTTGCTTCCGGATACCGCACATAATTATCGGTATGCATCAGACGAGTCGGGCTCTTGCCGTATTGGATCGCACAGCGCGTAGGCGAACACATTGCCGCCGGGCTGTAGGCATTCGAGAACCGCATTCCCCGCTTCGCCAGGCGCTCGAGATTCGGCGTCTCAATAAAATCACTCTTCGATGCCGGATTGTTCGGGTCCATCGCAACGGATGTGCCCGTCCACCCATGATCATCACTCAAAATAACAATAAAGTTGGGAGGGTGGCCCTCACCACGCCCGGCCAGAGCTGCCTCATTCGTATTCCGGTCCAACCCGGCTATCAAACATCCCGGCAGCGCAAATGCCACCGCACCCGCAAACGCCATATTGATAAACTCACGTCGCTTCATGATTGCTCATCCCGCTTCCCGGGGTTCTGTCAAATCTGGCAGCACTTCTTCTTGTCTAATTGGCTTTTCTGCAGGGAGTTAGCCATATCTCGACTTTCTCCCCCGTTTTCCGGTCCATTTCGGCTCACGATTACGGGCGACGATTACGGTGGACGAGGGGGAGCAGTATCTACTCGTAATCCGTTCTCAGCCTGCCCTCCATAGCTCGCAGAGCGACGGATGGGTCGCCCGTAATCGTCAACCCTGCCCGCTCCCTCGCTCCGCGAGTGAGGGCCGTCAACCCTCTCGCGTTTTCATACTTTTCATACACTACCATCCCATAAGCCCTGATACCGAGCAACAAATGTCCCCATTTACTAACGTTTTCGCCATCACACACCGAACCTGCATTCGAGGCTTTTTCGATACACAAGAAGACTTGCCCGCCCCGCTCGCGTACTCGCGAGGGGCAGGGGGGCCTGCCCGCCCTCCCGCTGGTCGGGGGCAGGCGGGCCTGACTCCGTGGTGCGTTCCCCTTCACCTATGGGACATATAGGATCTGCAAGGCCAGTATCTCTTTACTCGGCTATACCTATTGCCTTGATAATTCTCCTGATATCCACCTAGTATTTGCACGTCAGAAAGAGTTTCTGGTGGTATCAATTTGTTATATTGGGTTCAGGTTTGACCCGAATGGCACAGGTGGCGGCCAGCGTTCTATGAGGGAAAGAGGAGAAGGCTGATGTCACTACCGAATGTTCTATTCATCCTGGCCGACGATCTCGGTTATGGCGACGTGGGGGCCAATAATCCGGAATCCCGGATACCGACCCCGCATTTGGATCGTCTGGCTGCTGCCGGCATGCGCTTCACCAATGCACACGCCAGTGCCGCCCAATGTTCGCCGACGCGGTACAGCATTATGACGGGCCGCTACCCGTGGCGCTCGCGCCTGAAAACCGCGGTCCTGAGACATTTCGACACCCCCCTTCTAGACGTTGAGCGCGAGACGCTGGCCTCCCTGTTCAAGGCTCAAGGGTATGCTACCGCCGGCATCGGCAAGTGGCATTTGGGGCTCGGCTGGCAGGCCAAGCCGGGGCATAGCTTTGACCCCGATTCGTGGGATCCGGAGCAGGTCCATGCGATTGACTTCACGAAGCCCCTTACCGATTCTCCGCTGGATCACGGATTCGATACCTATTTCGGGCTGAACGCTTCGAACAACATGCTGCCATACTGCTTTATCGAGAATGATCGTGTCGTCAAGGTTCCTGAGAAGACAAAGTATCCTGTATTCGATACCGAATCCAAGGATATGCCTGTGTCCGACGACTATGTGTCGCGCAACCTGGATCAGCTCCTGCTTGGCAAGGCCCTCGATTGGATGGACGATCACCTGCAAACCGATCCCGACCAGCCGTTCTTCCTGTACTTTCCCAGCTCCGCGATTCATCGGCCCTGCCTGCCGACGGACGAATTCGTGGGGCGCAGTGACGCCGGTCTACGCGGCGACAAGGTGGCGGAACTGGATGCTATTGTCGGGACGCTGATGGACGCGCTCGAGACGCATGGCGTGGCGGACAATACGATCGTGATCTTCACCAGCGACAACGGCGCGCTGCCGGGCGATTTAGAAGATGCGATTCAGACGCTGGCGGACAACGAGTACGGCTCGCCCTGGCAGCCTGAACGACTACTGGCTTGGAAAGGGCAGGAGCAGGAGGAGGGGCTTTACGCACGTTGGCTCACGTATGACCATCGCAGCTGCGGTCCCTATCGGGGCTACAAGGGGAACGTCTATGATGGCGGTCATCGCGTTCCGTGCCTTGTGCGCTGGCCGGGGCGCGTGCCCGCGGGCCGTGTTGAGGACGAGACGATTTGTCTGACTGACTTTATGGCTACCTTTGCGGCCCTGTTCGATGCTGATCTGCCGGACAACGTGGCAGAAGACAGCTATAATCTTCTGCCGCTTTTGCTTGGCCGGAAACCTGAGCACCCCGTGCGCGAGGCGACTATTTGCCAATCCTGGTGGGGCGTTAAATGCATATACAAGGGGCCCTGGAAACTGATTGTCGGCAACGGCAAGGATGGAATCCATTACGAGAAGGGCGACGCCTCGCCCATGCAGCTCTACCATATTGTCGACGACGCCGGTGAGACCCGCAATGTTTGCGATCAGCACGCGGAGGTCGTTGCGGAACTGACTGCGCTGCTTGAGAAGGCCTGCCGCGACGAGCGTAGCGCGCCACCCATCCGTTTTGCCGTGTCGCCGACTGTTACTTGAAGATCATTAGGGGAAGAAGGAACACTAGCATCCCATAGTGGGAGGGAACTAACCACGGAGGCGCGGAGGCACAGAGGATAGTCGTACGAATCCGTCGGCGTGGAATACCACGCCATAGGATTCGCACGACATTGCCATGGGAGGGGAAAAGAGGGATAGGCGGCGAACGTTTGGGCCGAAAGGCGGTCCGTTCGCCCTCCAATTCCGTATTTGTCTCCTCCGATCCTCCGAGCCTCTAGCGAAGCGGGTGGTGAATTCTGGAATTGGGTTTCTGTGTTGGATGCCGAAAACATTAGCAAAGTCGGGTGTTCGAGGGGCGATATCATGGCTTATGGATGAGGAATGCAGATGAAACTGTGGTACAGAGAAGCGGCGAGCGATTGGGTCGAGGCCCTGCCGATTGGTAATGGCAGCCTGGGTGCCATGATCTTTGGCGGGAGCGCTCACGAGCGACTTCAGCTCAATGAGGACACCATGTGGTCCGGTGGCCCGCATGACTACAACCGCAAGAACGCCCACGAGCATCTCGGGACCGTCCGGGAGTTGATCTTTGCGGGCAAGCCCGAGGAGGCCCGGCACCTGCTCGAGGAAGAGATGATGGGCAGCCCAAATCTGATACAGGCGTTTCAGCCGCTGGCTGACTTGTCGATTTCATTTGCGGGGCACGAGACGTGCGACCAATATCAACGGGAGCTGGATATCGCCACGGCTGTAGCCCGGGTGAGCTACCGCGTGAATGGGGTGACGCACCGCCGACAGTATTTTGCGTCCCATCCTGCTCAGGCCCTCGTCGCGTGCCTCGACGCAGACCAGCCGGGACAGGTCAGCGCCAGATTCGCTATGTCAACGCCGCAGCCTGACGGCATCACGATTCAGCACGCATGCGCCGAGCGCGGGTCCTACGTCATGACCTTCTCCGGCCAGCTCAAGTCCCGCGATGCGACGGGCCTCTGCGGGCCCTGGTCCGGTGACGGGTTGGCGTTTGGCGGGCGACTCATACTCGAAGCCACGGGCGGGCAGGTGCACGTAGAGGCGGATGAACTCGTCGTCTCCGGCGCCGACCGCATTATTCTGCGTTTCGCGGCCGCGACCAGTTACGTGTCGGCCGATGACATGGGTGGCAGTGTTGAGGAACTTCTCAGCGTCCGGCTGGCTGAAGGAGATGACAAGGACTACGACCAACTGCTGGCCGATCATGTGGCGGATTACCGCTCCTTGTTCGACCGGGTCTCTCTGGAACTGCCCTCCTCGACCAAGGCGGCAGCACCGACGGATGTGCGAATCTGCGAGTATGCAGCTGGCGGCGATGAATCCCTGGCGGCGCTTCTGTTTCAATTCGGACGCTATCTGCTCATTGCCTGCAGTCGGTCCGGCTCGCAAGCGGCCAACTTGCAAGGGCTATGGAACGAAAGTCCGTTCCCGACGTGGGGTAGCAAGTATACGATCAACATCAATGCCGAAATGAACTACTGGCCGGCAGATGTCACCAACCTGAGCGAACTCAACGCGCCGCTGTTCGATCTGATTCGCGATCTCGTGCCCAAGGGCCGCGAAACGGCGAAGGCGTATTATGATGCCGCAGGCTGGGTCGCCCATCACAATACCGATCTCTGGCGAAACTGCGCTCCGGTCGACTTTGCAGACTGCGGCGTGTGGCCGATGGGCTCCGCCTGGCTCTGTATTCACCTGTGGGAGCATTACCTTTACACCGAAGAGATAGCCTTCCTGCGGGAGTCCTACCCCATCATGCTCGAAGCGTGCGAGTTCTATCTCGATTTCCTCATCCCGCATCCGGACCAGCCGGATCTACTGGTAACATGCCCGAGCCACTCGCCCGAACAGGGCGGCCTGACCGTGGCCGCCACCATGGACAATCAGATTCTGCGTGATCTCTTCCAACACACCGTGGGCGCCGCCAACGTGCTTGGCGTGGAAGATGACACGACCCGTGCCATCGCTGATGCGTGCGACCGGTTGCCGCCGAGCACGGTCGGTCGCCTTGGCCAGCTCCAGGAGTGGATGGAGGATATTGATGACCCCGACAACAAGCACCGGCACGTGTCACATCTTTGGGGCGTCTATCCCAGCGCACAGATCTCCACGCAAACCCCGGCACTGCTGGAAGCGGCAAGGAAGTCGTTGGAGTTCCGCGGCAACGAGGCCAGTGGCTGGAGTGTCGCCTGGAAGGTGAATCTCTGGGCCCGATTCCGCGACGGCGACCGCGCGTTGAAGGTGCTGGGCAACCTTATGGTCCCGCGGGCGAGCAGCTCCGCAGGACTCTACCCCAATATGTTCAATGCCGGTCCTCCTTTCCAAATTGACGGGAACTTTGGCGCCACGGCCGGCATGGCGGAGCTCTTGATGCAGTCACACCTGAGCACGCCTGAGCACCTGCGCATTCTGGATCTGTTGCCGGCACTGCCGCAGCGCTGGGGTTCCGGGCGCGTGAGCGGATTGCGGGCACGGGGCGGCTTTACGGTGGATATGAGCTGGGAGCATAATCGCTTGGTCAGCACCACGATCACTGCCGATCGCGCGTGCCGCGCTATGCTGCGTTACAGTGGCAAAGAAGAGACCGTGACGTTTGTTGCCGGCGAGATGAGAGACGTCTGCGTCTAAGTGCGGGAGTAGGGTTGTCTTGCGCTTCCTACCAGCGCAGCAGTACAGTGTATTCAGGCGGGCGGCCGTCCGGCACAATTGGGAATAGAGGAAGAGCAGATGGAGAGTATGAAAAGTGATAAGCAGGATAGGCGTATCCTGCAAGAACTTGCCAAACAGGTCAGAGATATCGCTGCCCACCCGGTGCAGGAAGAGCGCAAACAGCTCTGGAAGCAGGTCAACCGACTCGAGCGTTGCCGCATCCCCGTGCTGTTGCGCACGAATAATTTGTACTGGCATGAAGTGGTGCCTGAGACGGCGATTCTCTGTACGGGTCGTCTGGCACGGGAGTATGAGCGGCGGCTCAGGCTGCAGATCTGGCAATGGGCGAACGTCGATGACGACTGTGTAACGGAGCCGGTTGTCGAATACGCGACCAGCGTCCGATACCCGCGACGGATCCAGCCCAGGAAAGCTGAACCGGGCGCTGAGACGCTGGGCGCGTATCATGTGGAGCCCGTGATCGAGGGTGGGGCGGATATCGCATCGATCTTGATCGACACCGAGTGCCGGGTTGACTGGGACGCCACCAGCCGCAACCGCGAATAGGCCGAGGCGGTTTTCGGCGGCATCCTGACAGTGGTCCGCGCCCAGCCGTGGGTGGCAGGCGGCCCATTCGACTACCTCTGTGAGATTCGCGGTCTACATCTACTCGCTAAAGCCCAGTGCTGCATCGATATCACGACCGGAGTGGGATGTGGCGCAGGATATGGTATACCTCGAGGACATCCTGGAGAAATCCAAAGGCTGCCACGTCGAAATTATCCACCACGAAATCGCCACCTGCCATGGCCATCCGGAACGGCTGACGCAATGGGCCAAAGCGGCCAAACGTCTCGTGTTACGGCACGGTTCCGAAGGATGAGGATGAATCGATTCCTGACCCCTCGATTCGACGAAGCGACAGCAAAGCGAGCCATTTGCGCTGTTTGCAAGATACTGGACTCCAAGGACTTAAAAAGGTTACAGAAGGTTCCTCGCTACTTTGCGTGGGTGCCGGGAGGGTCTTGACAGGATTAACAGGATCAACAGGATAGCAGCCTTCGGCTGAGAGAAACGGGCATCCATAAATGCAACGCATTGATATGTAAATAGTTACAACATGTGTCATTCTGTAAGTTCTTCGAGCATAGCTCGTAACAATCCAGCAGATCCTGTTAATCCTGTCCAATATGTCCCGCTCATTACCCATTCAGAATAGCGAAGAACCTTACAGAACAAGTCTTTACCCCAGCAAAACTGGAGTAATGGAGTCTTGGAGTACTGGATTTGGAGAGCTTGCTTCGCAAGCGTCTTCTCTGGCAATACTCCATAACTCCAACACTCCAAGATGCTTCCGCATGTCGACCGATGAAAGTGTAGATGTTTCAGGTCAAGCTCCAGAAAGCTTAACAACGCAGAATCCTCAAAGCATCCCTCCCTTGCGCATAACCGTGCAATCGCGTAACGTGGCTGCTCTTGAATTGTTCCTATGCTGTCACAAGCGCTGTCCGGCGTGGGGTGGTCATGGCTTGAGCCCGTATTGAGAGGGCAGGAGGATCATTAGATGTCGAACTACGATGAACTCGTTGAACTGTGCAACGAATTCCGCCGGCATGCGGAGCCGGATTTCAGCCAAGGCCCTGCTGACTACACCGATGAGGCCATGGCGGCGCAGATTGCGGCATTGCCGGACTTTCGGAAGCGGCTTGAATCGCTAGAGACGAGCGGCTGGCCTGTCTCAGAACAGGTGGACTACGAGATTGTGCGTGGTGAGATGAACGGCATGGCGTTCGATCACCGCGTGCTCCGGCCCTGGAAGCGGAACCCCAGCTTCTATGCGACCGTCAGAATGGGACCCAGCGATGTGCCCAAAGACGAGGTCGCACATGTTTCGGATGTGCTGCGTCATTACAAATATGAGTTTCCGCTCAGTGCCGAGGCCAGGCGGGAATACCAGGCGAAGCTGAAACGCATTCCGGGCCTACTGGAGCAGGCCAAACAGAACCTGGACCAGGATGCGAAAGATATGTATTTCTTTGGTATCCGTCAGAAGCATAGCGAGGTCGGTGCGTTCGAGGCGATCATCAAGCAGTTCGGCGAGGTGCATCCGGAGCTGGTGCCCGATGTTGAGAAAGCCAAGGCCGCGACGGAAGACATGGTCGAATGGCTCGAGAAGCGGCATCACGATATGCCCGACTCCTATGACGGTATTGGCGTAGAGAACTTCGACTGGTACATGGCCAATGTTCACTTTGTGCCCTTCACGTGGCAGGAACAGCGGAACCTGGTGCGTCGTGAACTGGAGCGCAGCTGGACCAGCATGGCTCTTGAGGAGCAGCGGAATCGGGCGCTACCCCCGCTTGCACCGGCCGCTACCCGGGAAGAGGCACAAGCGCGGTCAACAGCCGACCGGCAGGCGTTCTTTGATTTCTTGCGCGAGAACATCTTCACGGTGCCCGACTACATGCAGTTGGGCGATCAGGTGGGCGAACCGCAGAAAGCCGAAGATCGCTGCTTTTTCTCGCAGTGCCTCTGTCGTGACTACCTGGCGCTGCGGTGCCACGATATCCACTGGCTTGAGCTCCAGCGCGAGGAGCGCAATACGCATCCGATCCGGCATCGTCCGCCCATGTACAACTTGTGGGAGTTCAGGTCGGAGGGCCTGGCAACGGCCTTTGAAGAGACGATGCTGCAGGCCGGGTTCCTGGACCAGCGGCCGCGTGCGCGCGAAATCACCTATGTGCTCGTGGCA
This sequence comes from Kiritimatiellia bacterium, assembly GCA_030745755.1. Taxonomy (GTDB): domain Bacteria; phylum Verrucomicrobiota; class Kiritimatiellia; order UBA8416; family JABMPJ01; genus JABMPJ01. The sequence continues at coordinate 130,901 of JASLOA010000004.1, forward strand.
TTTCGTGCGGCACGCGCACTGGCCGGGATGAAGCTGCAGAGCCGGGAATGGACGCTCCAGCAAGCGATCGACTACACCGTGGCGAAGACCCCGCGGGGATGGCTAAAGTCGGATGGCGGGTTGATTCTCGGTGATCTCGGCCTCTACCTGCAGCAACCGGGGTATGGCACAAGTTACGTGGTGGGTAAGGTCCAATTCGACCGATTGATCGCCGAGTGCGCATGTCTGCGCGGCGAGAAGTTCAACCTTAAGAAGTTCTTTGACGAGTACTTCTCGCTCAGCACCATTCCTGCCTCACTCATTCGCTGGGAAATGACGGGAAGCCGGGAGCCGATGTTCAATCCGTAGGGTAGCTGCACAGAATGAAGAAACAGACACGATGAACGGGCGAGAGCTTCATCAGGCGATATACAGCGGAGAGCGCTTTGACCGACTGCCGGTCATTGGCCTTGAGGGGTGGGCCGAAGCAGTGGAGCGTTGGCGCACCGAAGGCCTCGAAGAAGGCGTGGACCCCAACGAGGCGCTCGGCCTGATCTCAGACGACAACACGAGTCTCCCGCTGGACCTCAACATGTATCCGCTCTTCGAGCTCGAGGTCCTGGAGAAGGACGAAAAGTACGTTACTGTCATTGATGAGTTCAAGGTGACCAAGAAGCTGCTCAGAGAGGACTTCGATCGGACCGAGGGGAACATGAGTCAGTCGGGCGCGATGAGTTCGATGTCGCACTGGATCGATTTCCCGGTCAAAGACATGAACTCATGGAAAGAAATCTTCGAGGAGCGATTCCATGCCACACCGGAGGGCCGCATTCCGGAGAACATCAACGTAGATGGCGACACTATCAAGCAACGCGCCGAGACGAGATGGGCGTCACACTTTTCATTCCCGTTCGGCGGCATGTTCAGCGCCGTCCGTCAACTCATGGGCCTGGAAGGGGCGATCTTCGCCATGTCCGACGATCCCGAGCTGGTCCGTACGATCGTGTCGGATCTCGGCAGCTTCTATGCCGACTCATTCGCCATGCTGCTCCCGGAATACCGGCTCGATCAGATAACATGCTTTGAAGACATGTGTTCGAACAGGGCGCCGTTGATCTCCCCAGCGATGTTCAGGGAGTTTTTCATGCCCGCCTACAAGGAGTACCTGGGCAGGCTCAAAGACATGGGTGTACTGCAGGCATTCATTGATACCGACGGAGATGCTCGCCGAATACTCCCTGAGCTCGTGGAATGCGGCTTTACGGGGATGTCGCCCTGCGAGATCAAGGCGGGCATGGATCCATCTGAACTACTTGAGCAATACCCAGCCCTGTCCTTCGTTGGCGGCATTGACAAGGTGGCCGTGGCCACGGGCGGCGAGGCGCTCGAACAGGAATGCGCTCGGCGCTTCAAGACCGCATGGGACCTGGGGCGCTACTTGCCCGCGCTCGATCACCTCGCGCCGCCGGATATCTCGTGGGAGAGCGCTCAGCGCTACGCCCGTATCGTACGTGCGCGGTCGATCGGGCCCAATGGGCTGAACTGATGGAAGAGATAACGCCAATGGCAGAACGACGAACCATCCGAAGATCGGTTGACGCTATCGTCAACCGAAACTGGAGGAGAAAGCCTTGAGGATACTTGGTTCATGTGCGGCGCTTTGTCTTTCGGCGTCGGCCGTGTTTTGCAGTGCGGCGGAGACGATGACGCTCGAGAACGAAATGGTCAGCGTTGCGCTTAGCGCGCGCGGTTTGTCTCAGATCCATGACAAGCAGGCGGCCCACACGATTCATTTCGACAGCGACACGTTTTCGCTGACGGTGAATGATGAGGTCATTGAGAGTGCCGGCCTCGTTGCGGAACGGTCAAGGCGAGATAAGACGAGCGTCGTTTATGCCTACGACACCGACAAATGGACGGTAACGGTTGTCTACGAACTGAAACCGAGCTGGCGGTTTGTCAGCAAGCAGCTCAGGCTGACGGCTAAGGATGGATCCGACTACAGGGTCAAGCGCATCACGTTGTTTGACGGTAAGCTGCGCAACGAGATTGACGAGACGTTTGAACTGTCCTCAAGACGCTCCATGCAATACGGATTGTCGCTGCGGCTGAAAGATGAGGGACATCGCGGGTGTTTCGTCTTGGTCCAGAATCCGAGCACAAAGTACCTGGCGTCGGGTCAGAACATTTCGGCCGCATACGAGCCGGACATGAACTGGCAGTCCGAGCAGGGCGCGTTTCCGTCGGACCGCCTGTGTATCGGGCCGTACAGGTTGACCGGCAATACGTTCCGCCACGACATGGCCGAGGAATGGAAATATGTCCAGCGCCCTGCAGAGTTTCTCAGGGAGGGTCGTCAGATCGACTGGGCGGAGATTGAGGCGGTCACCGAGTGTGTACGGGCCTTCTTGAGGGAGGACCGGCAGAAGAGCATTCGCGTGCACATCGGCTGGTGTGAGAATGACTACCAGATCGACCGAAGCACAGCCGAAGGCAAGGCGGAATACAGAAGGATTATCGACCAGGCCGCGGCGATGGGTTGCCAGTATGTGCTGCACACATCGGCCCACGACACGCTGGCCCCACCGGGGGAGAGCCGGGATGCCTGGAACTGGGAAAACGTGTTGTGGTTCAACCTGGGGCAGAAAATCAGAAAAGACGAATGGGTTCCCGGGAAGGATCCGATAGCGGATGATGTCCTGGCGATCATAAAGTACGCCAAGTCGAAGGACGTGAAGCTACTGGCCTATGTCTATCCGTCAATGCCGTTCATGCAGAACCCGGAATGGACCGCGTGGCGCACGAGCCAGGGCAAGCAACCGCACGGGTATTTGACGGTCGATACGGGGTTGCCCAGCTACCAGGATTGGCTTGTGAACAAGTTGGTGAGCTTCTGCGACGCGACGACATGCGCTGGATTCTCCTTCGATCACTGGTGGATTGCCTACGAAGAGAAGCTGGGGCCGGTCTCCAGTAAGTACCAGCAATGGTTTGGTACCCGACGCGTGCTTGATGAGCTCAGGGCAAAGCTCCCTGAGGTCATCATCGATACCCGGCAGCAACTGCATTGGTTCGGCACATGGACGTGGCTGGCAGGCAGCTATCCGCATCCTATGATGTCGGACGAGCAGCCCGGCAGTTTTAATGCGATTGTCGATCTGAGCACTGATCGTGTCAACGGTGCCAGGCAGAGGTACATCGCATGGCGCCTGATGACGTGTGACTTCTGTCCCACTGAAATCCTGCCCGGATTCATTACGCATCAGACGGTGCGCAGCGATGCTAAGCGGAAGATGCGGAAAGACCGGTATCGTCCACGGGATTGGGACTGCCTGGGCTGGAAGTACAACCTTCTCTCTTCCGTCGCAACGGCGCCATTCAACCATGTGATCAACTACGTGCCGGCACGCGACGAGCAGGAATTCAAAGCGTTCTCGAAAGCGGACAAGGCGTTCTTCAATACCTGGCTGGATTTTACGGACGAAAACGTGAAGTACATGAAACACGTGCGGCCGATCATCGGGCAGCCAATGGTCGGCAGGTGTGACGGTACAAGCGCGATCGTTGAAGATGAAGGGTACATCTTCCTTTTTAATCCGAACTACCGTGTCATGAAGACCGAGTTCAGGCTGGACGCATCGATCGGACTCAGCAAAGGCGACGCCTTTACGCTGCGGGAGCTCCATTCCGAGGCTGGCCGCTACATCGCAGCGCCGGGAAAAGGTGTGTGGGACTATGGCGACGACGTTGCGCTTGAAATGGGCGGCATCTCTGCGGTGGTATTGAAGATTGAACCGGCCCAGCCGAATCGCCCGAGGCCGATTCTCTTTGGCGCTGTCGGCAAGGTGCGCGTGTCGCGCGGTACATTGACACTCACCGGCGTCGCCGGGCGGGTGGGGGAATCACGTGTGCTCACGGTGCTGCTGCCCGGCGGACAGCCCATCAAGGAGGTGACCGTCAATGGGCACAAGACCGCATTCAAACAGGTGGGATCGCGCGTCACCTGCAAGGTGACATTTGAGGGTGAACTGTTCACCAAGGCACAGCAGATTGACGAATACGATCCAGCCTTCAAGGGGAACGTGGTCGAAGCGACCTTCACTATTCCCAAGCGTATTATGGCGCAACTTGATGCGCGCAAGAAAACATGGCCCGTGGACTGCACGGAGGACGACCTTGTCGCGCCGTGGATGGGTCCTGAGCGACTGCTGCTGTTCGTGCAGATCGCAGATCCTTACCTCTCGGAGGAGGTCACCACGAAGAATAAGCAGGGCGAAGCCATCACCTCAACGCGCCGTAAGGTCATACGCAAAGAGCAGGTGACGATCGAGATCGACGGTCAGCCGGTTGAGGTCAAGGAGGGTTACAACGGTGTCTATCCTTACATTCCGCGTTCCTGCATGGGCCTGTATGCCGAGATCACGAATCTGGCACCGGATGTGAAGCATGCGATCAAGGTTACCTTGCCCGATGGGCTGGCGGCCGGCCAGTTCCAGGGGCTCTTCTTTGAGCATGTTGAAGACGAGTTCACGACCACACTGCTGCCCCCTGTCGGAACGAGGTAGAATCAAGGGCGCTCTATGTGACGTGATGGGCTGTTGCACAAGAGTATGGAGTCGGCCAAGCTTATCTACTTATCGGCGATGCCGAGTCGGAATTGTGTCTCTTATATACGGACCTCGTCCCTTGTTCAATCCGGAGGTTCAAGTGTACGCTTATATGGCAACAAGAAGGATGAGGCATGAGCAAGCACAAAGAACCACCCATCGTACAGGTTGAAGACAACTGGGACGAAGCAACGCGCACACTTTCATATTCATACGCCGGGCGATTGCTGATTTCTATGGTAATCCCGGGCGAGCACGAGCCCTCATACCGCCGCGATTCCGACGGCACCTTGAACAGCATTCCGCTCATCGAACAGATCTACGTCATGCTGAAGGAAGAGGTCACCGCCGAGGTGACTTTCTACCTGACGCACGAGGCCGTGAACATGCGGCCGCGCCGTGCAATATCAGAGCAGGCCATACTCGGCCAGATCGGTCGACCTCTGCTCCGCGACGTCAATGGCCTCTATGACATGACAGAGGACTACATGCTGAGCTGGTACGGGAGGCCCTGGCAATGGCTATCTGACAAATTCGAAACGGACGCTGACGGTAACCTGGTAGCCCGCATGCAGGTGAAGATGGGCAAGTCGGCCTGGTTTATAAACTTCAAACCACAATTCTATCGCACTCATCACGGCTACAAGTATCACGAGCCATGGAAGTACCGCCCGCGCCTCGAGCCGATCTCCGGCTGGTGCTCGTGGGAAGCACACCGCAGAAACATCGACCAGGACCGCGTAGACGAGGCGGCACAGTTCTGCGGCAAGCATTTCAAGCCTTACGGCATGACGTACATCCAGATAGACGACGGGTTCCAGAAGATGCCGCTGCCAGCCAACCCGGACAAGCCCATTCCGGACGCATGGCTCAACATCGATGACGAGAAGTTCCCGAAAGGTCACGCAGGCATAGTCGAATCCATCAGGAAAGAGGGCATGGAGCCGGGCATTTGGACGAGCGTCTCCATCTACAACGACGAATTCCCTAAGCACCAGGCGCATTGCCTTGTCAAGGACGACAAGGGCGTGCCGATACTTGGTGACTGGATCAAGTATCTGATCGATTGCACGCCAGAGACGCTGAAGGAACAGGTTGTGCCTTATTACAAGCAACTGGCCGAATACGGCTACACCTACTTCAAGACCGATGTGACACGCCACCTGCTCTTCGACGGCTTCCACAAGGCCGTCGAGGCCGGCACCATGACATGGCAGGAAGCTGAAGAGAAGTATCGCGCCTTCATGGAAGCAGCTCGCGAAGCCATGGGCGACAAGCCGTTCTGGTTGTTGAGTTGGGGCGTGATGATGGAAGGCGCTGGAACCGTCGATGCATGCCGCATATCGATGGACGCCCTGCCGACCTGGTCCGGACTGCGTATGCAGATCATCGAATCCGCCCGCTGGTGGCACACGCATCGCGTTGTCTGGCAGAACGATCCGGATCACATATGCATGCGTGCCAACTTGGAATGGGCGCGCAGCGTACTCTCGACCGTCTCACTGACTGGCGGACTGTTTATGCTGTCGGATTCCATCGACAAGTACGATGAAGATCGGGTCTACATGATCCAGCGCTGTCTCCCGCCACTGCCCACCGTAACCGCCGAGACCGGCCCGCTGCAGGATGACTATGCCGCTTTCACATGGACCAAGTTCCACGGATTCGGAGTGCTGGACGACCCGCCCTACGAAGCCGAGGACATGAGCGAGGAAGAAGCGCGTGATATGGCCGGCTGGTCGGAAACAATGGACGACAATCATCCGCTTGGTTCGCTGTGGTCATTCCATCTTGATACCGATGCAGGTCGTTGGTGCGTCGCACTGCGCGCAGCTGTCCTGCCGCTAAAGGAATCGTCACTCTCCCTCTCGAAGCTCGGGCTCAATGAGCACAGAGAGTATATAGCGTTCGACTTCTGGAAGCAGCAGTATCTGGGTAAGGCTACAGGAACCCTCGCCTGTGAGGCGTTGCGAGTTGGCCATTGCCAGGTAATAGCCCTGCGAGAAGTCAGCGACCACCCGCAGCTTATCTCATCATCACGCCACATCAGCCAGGATGCCGTCAGCGTCAAGAAGCAGCAATGGAATGACGGACTGTTGACGCTGAGCCTCGACGGTGTACCCGGAACAACCGAGACATACTGGTTCCATGTTCCGGCAGGCGCCACGATCACAGCCGCCGAAGGCGATGGTCTGACAGCCGAACTCGGTGAACTAGCAGACGAGTGCCTGGCCGTAAGCGTAACGTTCAAGTCGCAGGACGCCGTCCTGCGACTGAACTAGCGCCCTCCGGAGCCCATTGTGGAACGGATGAGGGACAGGTCATGTGAGTGCGATGAAGACCATCAGAACAGAATGTGAGGCCCGGTGTATTCGCAACGTGTCGTCGCCGGCGAGCATTATGCACTCGATTGTTGGGCCTCCTGGTATTTCCGATTTCACCAAAGCGCCAACTGCTGGTGCTTCTGGATGTCCAAGCGCTCTGGGGCTCACATTCATTTCATCGCAATCTTCAGGCGAATGAACTGCTGGTCTTTTCCAAGGATTGAAATCCGGTTGGTAGCCACTTTCCAAACATTGGAGAAACCAGCCGCGCCGACGAATTCCAGGCCATTGGTGTTCCAGTCATTGGAAAGCAGATTGGTGCTCTGTTCGGCCGTATAGGTCAGGTTAGAGTCGTCCGTGCGTTCGTTGTGCACATAGTAGAAATCATTATCCAAGGTTTCGAAAACCGGCCGCACGGCGACGGCATCGTTATGGGTCGGATTTCCGCCGAAAGCGTATTCCGCGAGGTTGCTCATGCCGTCGCTGTCGAAGTCGGCGGTCGGATCGCTCAAATCCGCCTGGGCGAAGTTCCAGTCCCATATATCGTAGCCCGCCATAAAGTACAGGTTGGCCTGTTCGAGATCCCAGAGATCCGGATCTTCGTTGGTCAGCTGGTATTCCTTGGGCGTGCCGGGATTGACCCAATAGTCGGGTTGATTGAGCCAGGTATTGTCAAAATTCCACAGCATGCTGAGCTGCACGCCGGAATCAATCAACGCCTGCATGTAGCGATGGAAGGTGGTTTTCTCGTCGGCCGTGGTTCCGTCGCCGATCCCGCCCCATTCGCCGACGATCAGCGGCCGACGGAGGGCGGCGCTTTCCGCCATGAAATAATCCAGCAGCTCTTTATACTGCCCCGTCACCCATGAATTGGTTACGGGATCGTCGGTGAAATAGATTTGCGGATCCGCGCCGGGTTTCGCCGGATAGATATGCACGGAGACGGTATCCATCGGGGCCGGATTGTCCACCGGAAGTACCTGCGCGTGCTCCGCGCGGCTATCCACCGTCCATGTATGCTCCGTCATATTGTGGTAGGCACTCCTCATCGACTTGGCGTCGCCACTCGTAATCAGCCGCCAGGGATCGATGGAGCGCACGGTCTGGGCAAAGTTTGTCTTGGGAACCAACACATCCGCCCGCACCAAATCGTCGGGGCCGGTCCAGGCGGGGACCTCCACCAGGTTGGTATTGCTGTCCGCGAGGCTCATGCCCTGTACGGCGGATCCACCCCAGCGGACACGTCCATTTGGGACCATAGGATGATCCACTTTAAGGTTATATTCATTGCCTAACTCCCAGCCCCAGATGGCAGGCGAGTTCCTGTAGCGCTCGACCATCTCGCGGGTGTAGAGGGCGATGAAGGCATTCGACCCGCTGTCCGGACGGCCCATCGCTCGCTTGTATTCATCGTAGGTCTCCGCGCCGAATTCATCCCGGTTCAATGGGGTTGGGGGAACAAAGTCCACGCCGGGAGTCAAATATCCCGCCACCACCGCATCATCGACCAGCTCGCCGAGCGTATCGACTGACCAGAACAAACTGAGGATCAGCCCAATGCCATGTTGTTCAGCTTGCGCGATGAAATAATCCATCCGCCGGAAATATTCCGTCTTGTCCGCGAAATATAGGTTCCAGTCCTTCGGCCAGAATCCAGCAGCGAGCACGCGGGCAACCGGGATATGGTGGTCGCGTAGGTATTCAAAACCCGCAATGAAGCTCGTGTCGTTTACATCGTCGATATACCGGAGGAACGCCGTCTGGTAATTCACCCCGAAGACCTTCAGCACGACGGGGTTTCCCGCAGCGTTGTAGCGCACCAGCTTGCCGGCATGTTCGCCTGACGTTGCCACAAGAACGCGGTTGGGACGCAGCTCCGGCCCCGGCGGATCTGTCGCGAGGGTCGTGGCCGCCACCGCAGACGACACGGTGCCGGTATTGCCGGACGGATCGCGCATGGTGACCGTATAGCTGTACTGCGTGTCCGGGCTCAGCCCGCCATCGGTAAAATTCGGGGAGTACTGCCATCCACTACTCGCCCCACCGGGATTGCCGCTGGTCTCGGTAAACAGGTATTCAACCACACCGGAAGCATCGCTGCCCACAGTCGCAGTCATCCAAAGCTCCGAACTGCTAATCGCGATCGGCTGGCTGACGAATCCAGCCGGATTCGGAGTCGGCGGATCGAAATCCGGCGGGGGTGGGGGGGGCAGCGTGATGGTTGTGCCCAATGCGCCCGCGTTTACGATAACAAAAAGGTTCGTGCTTGTCTTCGCGACTCCATCAATCTGAACCTGGCCCGCTGCGATTTTAGTCTCCCAGGCACCTACAGCACTTCCGCTAACATTCGAAGAAGCGATGGTAACGCTTGCCTCAGAACCGCTTTCAAAGTTCAGGATCATATTCTTCAGCTTCGACTTATGAGCGGGATCTGCCGAGTCACCATACATATCGGCGAGGTTGAATTGCCCTGTTCCGCCATCCAGCATGTTCACAAGAAATCTTGCGTTCGACAAATAGCCTACGTCCAATCTGCCATTGAGGATATTGACAGTGATGTCCGCAGGACTAGTACCAGCCAGGATCCCGACATCCGCATAGCCGTTTAGCACACTCAATGTATTGCCTGTGGCGCCGGCGGCGCCATTCTGGTTCCACATCGTAAGTTGGCCCGAAATCGCCAGGTTTGTAGTGGCAAAGGCCGTATTCGAGGCATCATCAATCTCAAGGGTACTGTGAAGGCTAGACCCGTCTTGGGCTCCACCACGCATAGTTAAGGCAGTATCATATAGAGTCCCACCTGTCTGACGTACCGCAATACCATACCAAACATCCCATCCAGTAGCGGTCTCAGCAAAGCCATCCCCTACCGTCCCGTCAAACAAACCTGGATTGCTATCGCTCGGTAAACCGCTACTCCAGCTACTGCTATTCGTACTGACGATCGTACCTATTACGCCGTTAGTGGGGTCGTTGTCATACACCACATCGACAAGCGCACCACTGCCGGTATAGGTCGTCGTCGTCACCAACGCCGCCGATGCACTTCCTGCAACGGCTGCCAACACGATCATCACTAACAGTGTCTTCATCGCATTCTTCTCTTCGTTGCGGATCAGGGGCGCTGTCAAGCGTCGCCTGCATCCGTCCTGTTGTGTGCGCTGGGTTCCTTTTGAAATATGCTCGCAATCCGTTTCATATCGAATTTTTCTGACCGGTCGTAGTTGTAGATGCCGTTTTGCTCTTGCTCAACGTCGGTGAGTTGAGTGTAGCAGTAACCACAGATGTGATCCATGTTCAGAATCACGTTGGTCAAGTCTTCCAGGCGGGCATAGAACTCATCGAGAGTCTTTGGATCCTCACCGTAACCCCAGGAGTTGTCGGCAAACACGCGATCCTCCTCCGGGATCCACTTGATGCCGCCGTATTCATCAATGATGTAGGGTTGTCCGTCATACTCTGATTCGTGATCCGGTATGTTGCGCCAAACGCCCTTTTCAGGGTCAGGAGTGAGGATCTCACGCAACTCAGCAGAATCCTGCTGGTAGTTGTGGACTGTCCATACGTCGGTAATGTGATGCAGGTATCCGCTGGCGTCGTTGACCGGGCGCGTTGGATCAAGATTCTTACATTCGTTGTAGGTGTCAATGTGCAGTCGTCTGTGCTGCTCAGGTTTGCTGTAATGACTCGATTCATTCCACGGCGTCCAGGTGATGATCGATGGATGGTTACGATCGCGGACAATGATTTCACGCCATTCGCTTATGAAGTTACGGGCGCCCTCAATTGTGTTGTAGTCACAGCCCCAGGAAGATGATTCGCCCCAGGTGATGTATCCGAGCTTGTCAGCCCAGTAATGAAAGCGTTCTTCGAAGACCTTCTGATGCAGGCGTGCGCCGTTGAATCCAGCCTTCATCGAAAGGACTATATCATTCTTCAACGCTTCGTCGGTCGGCGCCGTCCAGATACCGTCCGGATAGAAGCCCTGGTCCAGGACCAGGCGCTGGTAGATCGGCTTGTTGTTCAGGAAGACGCGATTGCCTTCGATGTGGACCTTTCGCAGGCCGGCATAACTGCTGACTTCATCAATGGTGTTGCCGGTCCTATCTATGACCCTCAGGTTGATGTCATACAGGAATGGGTTCTCAATACTCCACGGAGTCACAACGGCCAGAGCTAATACGGCCGGTACGCCGCCTGCTGCCGGAACGTCAGCTTGCGCGACGACTTTGCCGTGAGCCTTTGCGTGGACGACCAGGCGGACTCCGGCCTTGTCTGCATGGTAACGTGGGATGACCGCAAGCGTGGAACCGTCGAAGTCCGGGATGACGTGTATGTCCTTGAGGCCGAAAGGGTTGACAGCTTCCAGCCATACCGTCTGCCAGATACCGGTCGTGCGAGTGTAAGAGCATCCGGCAGACTTGAAGCTGGTGCACTGTTTGCCGCCAGGCTGATTAGCCCCACGTGTTTCATCCTTCACGCGGACGACAACGTTGTGCGCCGTGCCAGCCCGGACACATTTCGTGATGTCGAACGCAAAAGAGACGGTCCCCCCGAAATGTGTTCCGACGGACACACCGTCAACGAACACTTCGCACTCGTAGTCTACCGCCCCGAAATGCAATAGGATCCGCTTTCCGTCCCAGGCCTCTGGTGTCTGAATCGTGCGGTGATACCATATAGCCGGGATGAAGTCCTTGTGAGCAACACCCGACAGCTCACTCTCCGGACAGAACGGCACCGTGATCGTCCCGTCGAAGCCGGTACTATTGAACAGCTCCCGGCCGGCGTTCATGCCGCTTTCACCAAAGTCGAAGGTGTAGCTCCACTCGCCGTTCAGGTTGATCCAGTCGTTGCGAAAAAATTGCGGCCTCGGATGTTCGGGCCGGGGAATACAGGTGCTTGTCATTTTCTCTCCTCTATACACAACGCCGCCGTTCACGCGCAGCCGTAAGCCGTCGCGGTGATCGGAGGTCATTGCTTCTTTGTCCACTTTGCGATCGCCTCAAGTGCGGCCTCTGCTTCCTCTTTACTTGATATTCCTGAAACGCTCGAGATCCAAACGCCGCCCGGATCCAATGTTTCGAACAGAAGGTTCAGATCTTCTGCTGGCAGGGCAAGACAAAGAGCCTTCTTCTTACTCTGGATGCGTTGGTATACATCGATCCAGTCGGCCCAGTAGTCTTGACCTGCGCCAGGAACCCACTGAATCGCATGAATCTCTCTGATCTCAAGAAGGCGGTCGAGGTGGCGTAGTGCTTGCGGACCGTCGAGATGGTAGATGCTGCGATCCATGTGCTGGCACTCTTGGATAATTGCCGGCACGAACAGGTCTTCAAATGCTTCATCTGAGATCATGCAGGAGAAATCATTCGATGGGACATGATACTTTCCCCTACAGGTTGCGGAAAGCCATGTCGTGCTCGGCATGCCGGCTGCAGACAGCATGGCGTGGAACTGATCGTACACGTCCAGAAAATCTTCCGTAATCCTGCCGCAAAGGCGCTTTATGGCCTCTTGATGCTCGATGGTATCAATGAGAAGTTCCTGTGGATCACGAAATGCGGCTATCGCATCGCCTCCTCCGTGCAAATCGGTATAGCCGACGATGAACTTATCCTTGCCGGCCTCGACCATAGCCTCGGTCATTTCAATCAACTTGCGGAAGAAGAATGACTCCTTGTCCAGTTGAAGTTTGTCGACGGATTCGTCAGACCAGTCGGCAAGCACGGGTTTGCTCCACGCCGTGCCTTCGCCATACTCCATCTCACAGCCGTAGAAGGCGGAAAAGACTTCCGGTCCGAGATTGGGCCACACGATCGGGAGACTGTCTGCAACATGCACGGTATTCCGTAGGCGTGCCTCAGCCTGTGCCACAATATGCTGAGTGTCCATCCATCGCTCACGAATCGTGGCATATTCCTTCTGAGGTACGTCCTTGCGCTCAGACGACGGCACGGGGCTCGCCATCGAAACAAGGGGTCGATCCACGATCTCGCAACCCCACCACGCTTCATAGCGGTTGAGCACTTCTTCAAAATCAGGTTTCAATTCAAACATGAGTGTTCCCTTCTCCGAACGTCTCGCGTTAGATGTCCCTCAGTTCAGTGGCAGCGACTATGCATTTAACGCCCCACCAGGATTGGCAACTGACAGTCATCACGCAGGAACAAGGGGATCTGATCCAGCGGCGCATCGACAGTTATCCATTGCCCGCCGGCAAACGCTTCATCTGTCCATACATACTTCCATGCGACACCAGCCGGCAGATAGACCTTCTTTGTTACAGCCCCCTTCTCTGTGACAGGTGCGACCAACACATCGGAACCGAACAGATAGGTGTCGCCTATGTCATAACACGCGGGGTCATCCGGAAACTCAAGGAACAGCGGGCGCATAGGAGGTACGCCACTGGAACTGGCCTCCTCCATCAGCTTCCTGATGTAGGGGCGAAGGCGTTCACGCATCCTCACGTAACCGGCAAGTATTTCATAGACGTCATCGCCATAGGACCACACCTCGTTGTCGGCCCCCGTAAGTTCCGGCACCAAATCCCAGCGTGAAGGCTCTCGTACACCGTGCAGGCGGCATACGGGACAAAAGACGCCATACTGGAACCACCTGATCAGCAATTCATGAAACTCAGGACTCTCTGACTCACCACCGGTAAAGCCTCCAATATCGCTATTCCACCACGGGATGCCGCTCATCGCCATATTCAGGCCAGCAGGGATCTGCTTCTCAAAGACCTCGAATGTTGAACTGACATCGCCCGACCACGCGATAGCGCCGTATCGCTGACTTCCAAGCCACGCGGCTCTGCACAGCGTAGCAATTTCTGTCTCGCCCTCAGCCTTCAGCCCCTCATAGATCCCTTTCTCATGCAGCAACGGATAAAGGTTCAGAACTTCCTCACCGTTGCCGGCCCACATGCGCAAGTTGTCAAAATGGGAAGGGAGGATCTCCGGCTCGCACTGATCAAGCCAGAAGGCCTTGATTCCATGGCCGTAGTAGTTTTGCTTTAGCTTATCCCAGAGATACGCACGGGCTTCTGGATTCGTGGCATCATAATACTGCGACGGCACCTTCCCCACGGGGAACGTATCAATGAATACATGATGAAACGCCTCACCACGTTCAGCGCGAATGAGCAGATTGCGATCCGCCATCTCTCTATAGTTTTCGCTGTTGCGATTGACATTCGGCCACACCGACACCATGAGCTCTACGCCCATCTCCTTAAGCTCATCGACCATAGCCTTAGGATCCGGCCAGTAGTCGTTGTCGAACTTGAAATCGCCCAACATTGTCCAGTGGAAGAAATCCACGACAATCACGGACAAAGGCAGACCACGGCTCTTGTATTCCCGCGCAACGTTGAGGAGTTCTTCCTGCGAACGGTAGCGCAACTTGCATTGCCAGAAGCCCGTGGCCCACTCGGGCATTGCCGGAGCATGGCCCGTGATGCCGGCATAGTTGCCAAGAATGTCGGCATACGAATCGCCGGTCGTCACGAGGTAGTCAATACCCGTACTCACATTGGATGTCCACCGTGTCCGGTTCTGAGCAAGCTCCACACGTCCTACAGCCGGGTTATGCCACATAAACCCGTATTGCCTGTTCGAAACAAGGAACGGAACACTGATCTCTTGATTGATCTGCACAAGATCAAGAACGCACCCCTTCTGATTCAGAAGCCCGTGCTGATACTGCCCCAACCCATAGATCTTCTCGTCCGGGTACGCTTCAAAATCGGCCTCGATGGCATAGGAATCTCCGCGTAGTGGCCGATAGGCACGTGCTGCTTCCGAGCAAAGAGGACGCTCCCCATCCGCCGTGATGCGAAAGAACGAGATCGATCCGCCGTTGCTGATCCTGGCGAGCAACGAACCGTTGCTTGCACTGGCGCCTGCATCGCCAATTTCGATTGTGGCATTGGTCTGCCCTGGCGCCAGCAGCGCATCTGTATCCCCGTGCATCCGGGCGGACATGCTTCTGCGCACACGGAATGTATCCGATCCATGTGCCTCAAGCCAGACGGTCTCACCACCGTTCTTGTAAACCAGGCGCGATCCTTCTTCTCTGAACTCACTCATAGGGCTCCTCCTAACGTGGCCTGCGGCCGCAAGTCGTTAGGCTCTAGTCGCTAGTGGCTAGTGCCCTCCTAACGCCTAACGCCTAGCGCCTAGTACCTACCGTGTTTACTCCATCACCGTTCTTCGCCAGAACTTCTACGCAAAACACACAGAACCTACGGGTTCAGACTCTAACTATCCTTGTCAAGTATCGCAATCAATCCCAGCAAGCCGCCCCAATGGTAGAAGCGATCGCTCTTCGGGCTGTTGCATCCTTCGCCACTGTCACCGCAGTAGTTTTCATGAACATGGCCATGCTCCCGCCACTCCTTGAGGAGCAGGGCTTCGGACTTTTCAACCATCGCCTTTCGCGCCTCTGGCAGGTCGTAGTTGCGAATACCAAGATAGGCCAGGAAGTTCATCGGCGGCCAGATGCGACCGCGCCAGTAGTCCTGGTCCGGATAGGCAGGGTCATTGCGAGCGATGGATGGCATGATCCACTCTCCCCAGAATTCTTCGGGGTTGAAAAAGTGCTCGTTGATCATGCGCTCCGCCTGTTCCTGCGTGGCAACGCGCGCGATCAGCGGATAGAAATGGGTCGGTGAAAGACGCGAGCCATACTCGCCAGTGGCCAGGTTCTTGTTGAGGAACAGGCCGGTCTCTTCGCACCACATTCCTTTGAGTTTCTCGGCGTAGGTGTCGGCGCGACTCTTCAATTCGTCGGCCTCTTCGCTACGGTCGATGCGTTCTGCGAGGTCTGCCAAAGCATTGCAGTCAGCAATATACAACCCCATGAGGCCCACATCGGCCATGAGGAGCAGATGGCTTTCCTTATCAAAAGGCACATCATCATACATGGGAGAATTATCAAGACCCGACTCAAGGGATCCCCCAAACCGCTCATTGACACCGTTCAGTTCCCAATAATGACCGTGACGCGGTTCATAGGGATCGGAGCCCCAGCACAGATACCCATCCTTGTCGCGGTTCTCTGACCACCAACGATTCCATTTCAGAAGTGCATCAAAGAGTTGCTCGGCCAGGACCGTCTCGCCAAACATATCGCAGAGCGCTTGCACGGTGATCGCTCCAACAGGTGGTTCGGAGCGATCGTGCGACCTAAATCCGCTCGCGTGAACCACATTCGGAACAACCCCGCTCTCGCTCGCCTCGTCCGTAATCGCAATGGCATTGGCGTAAGCGAGTTCCCTATTATCGAGCCCTGCCATCCAGGCTGCGAAATAGGTGTCCCATTCGAAAAGAACCCAACCACCGGCGCCACAGCTCCAAATGCGACTTACAGGAGAGATCATGCGGTCATTGTACGGATCATAGATAGTGTCCCATGCTAGACAGCTTTGCATGGCGTCGTATGCTTCCTGCTGTTCACCATGCTCCTGACGCGTGGCCAGAAAGACCTCTTTCTTTCGCGCGATGATAGATTCTGTCTCGTCGAGTTTATCGGGGTTCGTAGATATGGCTACCGGCTGGTCCAGAAACACTACGAGGTGCGGAGACGCAATCTCGGTGACAGGTTCATTCTCTTGGTGCTTGCCAGACGCACGAACGGTGACGGTTTTTTCGCCGCTCTGAATGATCAATGCGTCCTCTACTCGCTGGGCAAAACCAGGGCGATTCCACAATACTGCCCCCTCAATGGTAAGGGCTTCGGTCTTGATTCCGGTCTCCAGCGGGGTCACCAGTGCGTACCACTCGCCATCTTCGACGGCGGTCTCTACTCTCATCTTGAGTTTGTGCCATCCCACATTCAGACTGGTGTAGGAGCCGTCATAGGCGTG
This sequence comes from Kiritimatiellia bacterium, assembly GCA_030745755.1. Classification (GTDB taxonomy): domain Bacteria; phylum Verrucomicrobiota; class Kiritimatiellia; order UBA8416; family JABMPJ01; genus JABMPJ01. The sequence continues at coordinate 147,685 of JASLOA010000004.1, forward strand.
CGGCCCGGGGATAACATCGTCCCGACCGATCAGCATCTCGCGCTGACATTGGCCATTGTTGTAGTTCTTGATTCCCAGAGAGATCGCAATCCCTTCCGGCAGATGAACATGTGACAACACGCTTCTTACATTCCAGGTGTTCCAGCTTCTCTTCATGGTGATACTCCAACTGACAGATGTGTCCCGTATGGTGAGCGGATCAAGAGAGTATAGGCTTTGCCATCCGAACCACAAGGTCACGGATCAGTATAAATAGCGCCCGATTCCGACATTCTCTAATCGTAGCTTGAATTGCCTGCGCGCTTCTGGCAGTACTGCTCTTCGGGCTTGGGTGCTTCGGGCTTCCTTGGGTCCTTGGGTCTTTTGGTATTTCGTCATTGAATGGCACGGATCATAGGCGTTTGGCATTCGCAAAGAACGTTATGTAGTGCCATTCGGGGCTTGTGTCATGTGGAAACAGAATTGGAGTGAGACAAAGCAGCACTTTGCGGGCTGGTGGGGCCAGGAGGGACTGGTCCTTCGCCTGCGGGGCAGAGCGTGCCCCGGCGAGCCGCACGAGGAGACCGTGGCACCGCCGCCACCGACATCGATTCGTGATGGCTTCGTGAACGCCGGGCCACGCGCACAGCGCAGCCATCACAGGCTTGCGCACCACTGTTTCCCCGCCGACGCCCTGCCTGTCTCATATACCGACATCGGGCCGGGATCTCTTGCGCTTTTCCTGGGGGCGGAGCCTGGCTTCTCCAAGGATACCGTATGGTTTGAGCCGTGTATCCACGATTGCGACAGTCCGGAGGAGCTGCCTCCCTTCCGTTTTGATGAGGCAGCCCCCTGGTGGCAGACAACCGAAGCCATCGTGAAGGCTGCGGCAGCACTCGCCAAAGACAAGTACCTCGTGGGATGTCCCGACCTGGTCGAGAACATAGATATCCTCGCGGCGCTTCGCGGCACGCAGACGCTCCTGGTGGATATGATCGAGAGGCCTGGCTGGGTCGAGCAGAAGGTGGCGGAAATCAACCAGGTCTGGTTCGACGCCTACCAGCGGATATATGACATCATCAAGCTGGAAGACGGTAGTTCCACTTTCGGTGCCTTCGGTATCTGGGGCCCGGGCAAGACGGCCAAGCTCCAGTGCGACGCATCGGCCATGTTCTCGCCTGACATGTTCCAGCGCTTTGTCGTCCCCAGCCTGACCGAACAATGCGAATGGCTCGACTACTCGATGTATCACCTGGACGGAACCCAGGCCATGTGCCACCTGGGTGCCCTGCTGGATATCGACGCCCTCGATGCGATCGAGTGGACCCCCGAGAGCGGCATTGAAGGTGGCGGTGAGTCACGCTGGCATGACCTTTACCGGAGGATCCTGGATGCAGGCAAGTCGGTCCAGGCCATTGGCGTAGGCAGAGACCAGATTTTGCCGCTGCTTGACGCGGTAGGTGGCAAGGGCATGTATATCGCGGCGGACTTCGCCATCGACAGCGAACGGGATGGCGAGGCGCTCGCAGCACTCGTTGAGCCGTACAGGTAGTGCCGCCCCAAACGTGTGTGCGTAAGGCGAACAAATGCAGCGAGCAGTAAATAGAGATCAGAAGAGGGAGGCGAAAGCTATGAAACCACGCGACATCATTCTCAGTCAGATCAATCATCAAGAAACCGATCTGATTCCTTACACACTGCCGATAGACAACGGGCTTGGCGAGAAGCTCGACGCGCACTACGGCAACGCACAATGGCGGGATCGACTGAAGCCCTTCATGCAGAACGTGAACGTCGTGGATACCATGAAGGGCATGTGGGATAATTGTGAGTCCAACTTGAACCGCGATTTGTACGGAACACTCTGGCGCACAGACCTTCGGCCTCTGCATATGGAGGAGCCCGCCCTGAAAGAGCCAACATTTGAAGGTTACGATTGGCCTGAGCCCTCCAAGTTCATCGCAGACAAAGAGGGCGTGGCCGCACAGCGTACTATTTGTGACGAGAACAAGGACGACAAATTCATTATTACGAGCCTGGGCTGGGGCCTGTTTGAGTCTAGCTGGGGTATGCGCGGCTTTGAGAACGTGCTCATGGATGTTGCCGCCGAGCCGGAGTTCTTTGAAGAGCTGCTCGACAGGCTCACCGAACAAATCCTGGCGTACATTGAGTTCACGTGCAAGTCGCTCCCTGACATCGACGCGATCTTTTTCGGCGATGACTGGGCCGATCAGCGCGGCGTCATTATCGGGCCCGAGCGCTGGCGCCAACTGTTCAAGCCCAGGTATGCCCGGATCTACGAGGCGGCCCGCGCGCATGGCAAGATCGTGATGTCGCACTGCTGTGGCTCTACGGTTGATATCCTGGACGACATGATCGAGATCGGATTGGATGTCTACGAGAGCGTACAGCCCGAAGCACGTGACATGAACCCCTACGAACTGAAGAAGAGATGGGGTGACCAGATCACGTTCTGGGGGTGCCTTGGCTCACAGAGCACCATACCGCGTGGAACGCCCGCCGAAATCCATGCCGAGGTCAGCAAGCTGCGGCATGAGATGGGCAAGGGCGGTGGCTACATTCTTGCTCCGGCCAAGCCTCTCCCGACAGAGACACCCCTCGAGAATGCCGTTGCGATTGTTGAAGCCTTTACAAGTGATGAATAGATAGATGAAGAGGAAGTGCTGATGACAGCGAAGGATAAGCAACGGCTCAGGGATCTGGCCGGCAAGTACGCAGAATACGCCTTCGGCGAAACGATGAACGAGCGGCGCGAGAAGTGGCGCCTTCACAATCGGTTGCAGGAGAAGACCTTTCCTTTTCACATCGAGGACAACGGTTCCTACTTCAGCGATCTGACGCCGCCACTCGAGTGTGAGGACGACCGATGCAGACAGCTCGAAGGGCGACTGCTCCATACCTTGACCGCCTACGAAATGATCAATGACGACCGCATCATTCCCGATCGGTTCATCGTTGACTGGCGTACTTCCATGACCAGCATCTGCGACGAACTCAACATCAGGCATGCCGACAACGGGCAAGGGAGTTCGTTGGGTTACGAGACCAACAGGCCGATCGCCGACATTGACCGTGACATGGGAAAGCTGAAGAAGCGCGAGATCTCCCTCGATGCAGAGGAGACAGATCGCCACGCAGAGCTTGCCAAAGAAGTGTTTGCTGGGCTACTGCCGGTCGAGGTCGGTCGGCCAAGCTCACTCTACTCCCATGGTATCACCAACAAGGCCGTAGATCTCATGGGCATGGAGGGGCTCTATCTGCAGATGGCGATGAATCCTGACGCCGTGCATCGCCTCTTCGGGTTTCTGGCCGAGGACAACCTTGCCCTCGGTCAATGGGAAGAGGACCAGGGCCTCTTGACACTGAATCACGACGGCAACCAGGGCTACTGTTCCGGCAGTTCCCTCTTCTCTGACGAGACCTCCACGGCAGCGGGCGAACAGGTTGTCTCAACGGATCGTTACGGGTACCTCGAGTCTCAGGAATCAGCAGGCGTCTCCGCCGATATGTTCGACGAATTCCTGATGCCACATTTCAGCAAGCTCGCTGCCAAGTTCAAGCTCCTGAAGTTCGGTTGCTGCGAAGCGGTTCACAACCTGATGCCCGTTCTCAAACGGCTTCCCGGCCTGCGTAAAGTGAGCGTGACGCCCTGGTGTGACCTTGATGTTCTGGTCGAGACCTGCCCGGCCGACATTATCTGGTGCCGGAAGCCGATCCCGTTGAAACTATGCGGCACTACCTTCGATCCGGACGATCTGCGTGCGCATTTGCAGGAGACACTCGATAGAGGCGCGAGCCACTTCATCGAGTTCGTGTACCGCGACACCAATCTGCTTACGGGAGAGATGACAGACCGAGTCGCACAAACATGCGATATGATTCGCGACCTGACCGGCCGTCCCGAGGGAAGTCGACACTAAGCCCCGTGGTCGCTAGCTGCCCTGGCGGCTTCGAGATTGTCATCAAGCTGTTTGATTCGCTTCTTCCACTGCTCGCTGTAGTCGCGTGACTTTGCCGGCGCAGGCGCATCCGCCTGTCTGGCTCCGGAAAGCTTGAGCATTTTCTCCCACAGGTCGAACCGCGCCGGGGAGAACGCCCTCAGCTCCGCCAGCATGTTGCTGCCCAGTGTCTGGTCACTGCAAAATGCGTAGATACGGGCGAAGTCGGCCTGGTCCTCGTGGTTGGTGCCGTTGCCATAGTTGGATACGTCGATATTGTCCTTCTTAACTGCCTCAGCCCATTTCTCCAGGATATCCTTGTCCGTATTACGAGCACGCTGTTCGAGTATGTGTCCCGCTTCGTGTACGATCACGCTCGCAGCGCGCGCTGGCTTCAGCGGGATCATATTGAGATAGCTCTGTCCGCCGTGTGCCGCCGCGCCGCCGAGTGTCTTGTAGAATGCCAGCCCGGCCTTTTCGTCCTCCGACACCACCTCGAGCGCACGCAGGTAGACCGTCGGAATGCGCTCCGCGCAGACCAGCGCGTTCGTGAGTGTGAGCCCGGCTGAATCCTCGATCGTGACCTTGAACCTGCTCTGGTCGAGTCGAACCCACCATTGCTTACCGGGCTGCTTGTTGTTCGCCATCTTCATCTCGACTGGGCCGGAGACTACTTCCGCTTTCTCCGTGTTGCGCGATCCGATGTCATGCATAATTGGTCGAAAGATTGTGAAGAGCATTTGCCGTTTCGGCTTAGCCTCGTCGTTCTTGGCCTTCTGCTTCGCATCATTCGCTATCGCCCCCGTAACGACGGCCAGAGCCAGCAATATCCATAGGTGTTTCATGTCAGGGACTCCTACGCTATCCCCACTTCCGTCCGGAGCCGACCTCCGCAACGGTGTCTATTCACGATCGTGTTTCTCCCATATTCGTGTGCGGGGTGCGATGAGAATCTGGTTCCCACCGCCGAAATGGCAGGCGAAGATGTGGTGTAATCCTTTGACAAACAAGTGGTCCAAGCATCAGGATTCCTCGGACTATTGACGAATCCCGGAAAGCAGAGAGAGAAGCTATGCGCGAACCAACAGATCAGCCGAACATCATTCTCATTAACTGTGACGATCTCGGGTATGGCGACCTTGGGTGCTACGGGTCCGAGGTCAATGCCACACCCTTTCTGGATAGAATGGCCGCAGAGGGCATGCGGTTCACGGATTTCTACATGGCCTCGCCCGTCTGCTCGCCCAGTCGCGGTGCCATGATGACCGGCTGCTATCCACCACGCATCGGATTCGGCTCATTTGAGGGGGAATGGGTGCTGTTTCCCGGACAGGGAGTCGGGTTGGCTCCCGAGGAGACCACGGTCGCCACGCTCTTGAAGGAGCGCGGTTATTCGACCATGCTCGTCGGCAAGTGGCATTGCGGTGACCAGCCGGAGTTTCTGCCGACCCGCCACGGTTTCGATCACTACTTTGGCATCCCATTCAGCAACGACATGGGACGATACCAGAACCGGGAGAAGCAATTCCCGCCACTGCCGCTGCTGCACGACGAGGAGGTGGCTGAGGAGCAGCCTGAGCAGGAAGGGCTAACCGAACGCTACGTTGAACACGCCATCCGGTTCGTCCGCAAGAACAAGACCAAGCCGTTCTTCCTCTACCTGGCGCACATGCATGTTCATCGACCGATTTTGGTCTCGCGGCGCTTCGCCGAGCACGCGCAGAACGGTCGCTATGGCGCTGCGGTCGAGTGTATTGATTGGGCGGCAGGCGCACTGTTTCATGAGCTGCGTGAGCTGGGACTGGACAGGAATACGCTGGTGGTATTCACCTCCGACAATGGGTCACGCGGGGACCTGGGCGGCAGCAATGGTCCGTTGCGCGGTGGCAAAGGGAGCACATGGGAGGGCGGACAGCGCTTGCCCTTCATCGCCTGGTGGCCGGGCCAGATTCCTGCCGGACAGACCTGCTGCGAGATCACCACCTCTATGGACTTTCTGCCAACGCTGGCCGGGCTGGCCGGCGGACGGGTGCCTGGTGACAGGATCCTGGACGGAAAGGATATTCAGCCGCTCCTCATGGGGGAACCCGGTGCCAGCTCTCCGCACGACGCGTTCTTCTTCTACATCCGCAACGACCTCGAGGCCGTCCGGTGTGGAAAATGGAAACTGCATGTTTTCAAGACGGGGTGGAACGACGAAGGGAAGAGTATGCTGGAGCTTTATGATCTTGAGGCGGATATCGGCGAAACCAATGACGTGTCCGCACAGCATCCGGATGTTGTGGCTGAGCTGCAGGCAAAACTGCAGGCCTGCCGCGAGGATATCGGCGACGAAAGAACCGGTGTTGCCGGCGCCAATGTCAGGCCGATTGGCAAGGTCGATAACCCGCAGCCGCTGACGCAGTTCGATCCTGACTGCCCGTATATGTGGGCCGAGTATGATACGGAAGAGGTGGGGTAGGGGGGGCATGAATAGACAGTGTCGTGTGGGGTTTGCGTGGCGCTCCGTGTAGGGTTGTCTGCCCTGAGTGGACCGATTGACGAGGATCGGGACGAGGATCGAGACTAAGATGGGAGGGACGAGGATCGGGACTAAGATCGGGACGAAGATGGGGGAGACGAGGATCGGGGAGACGAGGATGGGGAGGCTTTAAGGTGGGACCAGTAGTGTTGGGACATGAGAAGCTGCGTGTATATCAGCGGGGGCTGGATTACGCGTCCTGGACGCATTCGGCGCTTGCCAACATCGAGCAGTCGGCGGCGGTGCTTGATCACTGGGATCGGGCGGCGGAAAGCATCGTCGAGAACTTGGCCAATGGAAACAGTCGTCACGCAGCAGCCGATAGAAATCGGTTCTTCGATGTGGCCTTCGGGTCGGCGCTGGAATGTGCGGCTTGCCTGGATATCTGCGCGTGTAAGAAGCTGATCACGGTTGAGCGGCAGGTCGAAGGGAAAACTGCGCTCCAACAGATTGTCAATATGACCATCGGTCTGCGGAGATCTCGTAGCTCATTCGTGAAAGAGGAGCGCGAAGAGTACATCGTACGCCAAAACCATGACATCTTCTTCGCTCACGAGGGCTTGGACGTCTACCAAGTTGCGCTGAAATTGATTGTCTGGCTCGACGGAGTTCTTGATATCACTGACCTTGGTGCATCGTATGCAACACGATTGGATAAGTGGACTACGAGCCTGGTGCTGAACATCGCAGAGGGGAATGGCCGCTTCAGTGAAGCCGATCAGGTACGGTTCCTCGACATTGCACACACAAGTGCCATGCGGGTAGCTGCGTGCCTTGACCTTCTGGTGGCAAGGCACCAGGTTCAGGTATCCCAGATTGAGGACGGCAAGCAGATCCTCGCAAGAATCGTTCCGCTGCTGCTGGGTTTGAGAGGGTATCTGGATAAACAGACGGATTAAGGATGATGACGAGATCGCAGTCTGAATATCGTCGTCTCGATCTTCGTCTCGATCCTCGTCGGGCTCATCTTCGTCTCGATCCTCGTTCCGATCGTCGTCGACCCGCCCGCATCGCTACGCGAAGCGTTGCGGGCTGGGTTGGGCGCGCATGTCACTGGTGACCCACAATAAAGTACATACGCGGCGCAAAGGATTTCGTAACCCGCAAGTGGCACAAGTTTCCGATATCGCCTATTTCTTCGTCACTGGCGGTGCGTCGATCGGGGGCACGGGCAAGATGGCCAACCCCAATGATCCCCACCAATCTTTCTCGAGCATCACCGCCACCCGTCCGTCGGGGAGCACGGCGAGGTCGCTGTAGGCACTGGTGTGCGGATAGATCATGCGTCCGGCGGGCCACGTTTTTCCATCGTCATAGCTGTAGCGCACCATCACGTGCGTCCGCCAAGGGTAGGCGGGGTTGCTAAACGCGATCACGCCGGGCTTGCCGTCATCGGCCCATCGCACGCGACGAATCGAGCCGTGGCAACGCGGCTCGAGCAGCGTCTTGTCGAAATAGTGACGGCCGAACGTCTTGCCACCGTCGCGCGAAATCGACACGCCGCGATGATGCTGATTACCCGTCGCGCCACCATGAAGCCGGCAGTTCAGCATCACGTTTCCGTTCTCCAATTCCACCGCCATCGATTCGTTGTGTCCGGCCACTGTCGGTTCGCCAATGTTCCACGACTCACCGTGGTCATCACTGTACACGATGAACCCGTGCTGGGTCCGTCCGGTTTTGGGCGAGTGGGCATCGTGGGTGGCGGGTATGATCAAGCGGCCCTTGTGCTTTCCACGCGTCAGCTGAATTCCTCCGCCCGGGCCGGTGGCGTACCACGACCAATTCTCTTTCTTGACCTGCTTGGTGATCTCTTTGGGCGCAGCCCAAGTCTTGCCATCATCGTTGCTGTAGGTCACGAAGGCTCGTCGCGAATCTTTTCCGAAACCGGGCTTGTATCCCCCCTCGGGCGGCTTGTGTCCATTCCAGGAAAGGTGCAGCCAAATCCGGCCCGTGTCCTGATCGACCACCGGGCAGGGATTGCCCATGGTGTTGTCGCCATCGTCGGCGACGATAAGCTCCGGCTCCCAGGTCTTCCCGCTGTCTTCACTGCGTCGAACGACCGTGTCGATATTGCCATGGTCGGCTGCGCTGTCGCGTCGTGCTTCGGCGAACGCCAGCAGCGTTCCCTTCTTCGTCACCAACAGTGCGGGGATGCGATACAAGTGCGTCGTTCCCGGTTTAAGCTCTCCCGTGCGGAAGCTGCGGACGCCTTTGAACACTTCCTGAATCTCGGGCATTTTCACAATCTTGCCCGGCGTCTCGACGGAGAAGTCGTAGACCTTCATCTCTTTTTCCTGCCATGGACGCAAGCACACCGTCAGGCCTAGCCGTTGACTGGCGACCATTTCTGCTGGCTGGGTGTGGATCATCTGCGGACACTGGGGAAGGTAGCACGCCTCTTTCCCGTTGACCTTCACCATCAGGCCGCCGTCTTTGAGAGTCACGTCCATCTCGAAAGGCGTTCTCTGGGGAATGAGGGGCAGCGGCGGGCCGGCATGTTTCGCCATCCGCCTCTTGCCGTTGAAATCGTTCACCCCGTAGTCCACACTAAAGCGACCCTCGACATCCTGCTGCAAATGGATGCCGATGCCGTTAATCGAAAGAATCGCTCCATAGTTTCGGCCGGGCACGTGCGTATCGGAACTGGCGAGCGACAGCTTGACGTGTATCTGCGCTTCGGGACTGGTGAATCCCGCCCCGGCGTAGAGGAAGTTGTGTAAGTTGCCGAAGGTGAACGTGCCATCATCTTTCTGATCCCGCTGCGGATGGAACGAGCCGACGAATCGCGCGTATTGGGTCAACTTTCCTGCTTTGACGATATCG
>JASLOA010000005.1 GCA_030745755.1 Kiritimatiellia bacterium
AGTTCCCTGTTTCGATCACGCAGAACAAGAAGTGTTTCGAACTTATTCGCGATCGGCTGCCGATCTCGATGCGACTGGGAATCATCTCCTTCTTTCTCACCTACAGCCTCTGCCTGCTGATGGGTATTTCGAAGGCCGCCAAGAACGGTAGCACCTACGACTCGGTGACCAGCGTCATGGTCCTGATCGGCTACGGTACCCCCGGATTCGTCCTGGCGGTATTCCTGATCAGGATGTTCGGGCCGGGCAGCGATGCCATTGTGCACCTGATTCCCCTGCGCGGTATTCAGTCGCCTCCTGAGATCTACAACCAGCTCAGTTGGCTCGGAAAGCTGTGGGATAACATCCATCACTTGATCGGCCCTATCACCTGTCTGACCATCGGCAGCTTCGCCGGCTTGACCATGCTGACGAAGAACAGCGTCCTGGAGGAGTTTCATCAACTCTACGCGGTCGCAGCTCGCGCCCGCGGCCTGTCCAAACGACGCGTGCTGTACAAGCATGTGTTGCGTAACTCCCTGATCCCTCTGGTTACGGGCTTCCCTGCGCGCTTCGTCATGATGTTCTTTGCGGGATCCCTGCTGATCGAGAAGATCTTCTCACTGGACGGCCTCGGACTGCTGAGCTACACAGCGCTGATCGAACGCGACTACCCCCTTATCATGAGCAACATGTTCATCTTCACGTACATAGGGCTGATCTGCAAACTATTGAGCGATATTGGCTATGTCATTGTGGATCCACGCATCACGTTTGAGGGCAGCCAGTCATGATTTTTAGTCCCGAATTCAGAGACAGAGCTCGCAAATTCAGGAAGAACAAGCGCGCCTTCCGCAGCTGCATCATTCTGTGTGCCCTCTTTGCCGCCACGCTGCCCGCCGAGTTGTTCTTCAACGACCGCCCCATCGTGATGCGCATTGATGGCTCCTGGTACTTCCCTGTTTTTAAGGATTACACCTACGAGGATATGGGCGGCGGGTTGAACGTGCCTGTCACCGCGTATCGCTCCACCATGTTCAATGAGTTTCTTGCCGGCAAGACACCTGTGGTGCAGACGGCGGCCATTTATGGTGGTGCGAGTGTCGCTGACGACGCGGCACCGCTCGAGCTGGTGAACTATGAGCAGGGGGCTCCTCGGAAGGTCTGGATGCTGTGGCCACCGATCCCGCACTCGTACAAGTCCTCCCCTCTTAGCGAGACGCTCGTGAATCAGCGCCTTGCCAGTCCCGTCGCCAGCATGCGCGACGGAAAACGGATCCCGGGAGCCGCGACGGAACGCCATCTTCTCGGGACCGACAAGTTCGGCAAAGATGTGTTGGCGCGTCTTGTCTACGGCTTCCGCCTGTCGCTTCTGTTCGGTCTTGCGCTCGCCATCACCTCCACGATCCTGGGATCTATCCTCGGCGGCATCCAGGGCTACTTCGGCGGTGCCGTTGACCTGGCGGGCCAACGCGCGATGGAGATCTGGGGGGCCATTCCCCGTCTTATGCTGCTGATGATCCTGAGCGATTTCCTGTCACGCCAAGGCAACTTCACGGGGACAGCGCACCTCCTGATGCTGTTTGTCATCATGAACCTCACCTCATGGATGGGAATGGCCGGGCACATGCGCGCGCAATTTCTCCGCGCCCGGAACCTGGACTACGTCCGCGCTGCCAAATCGCTGGGTGTCTCAAATCCCATGATCATGTTTCGGCACATTCTTCCGAATTCGCTTACCCCTATCATCACCTTCCTGCCCTTCTCCATCTCAGGCGCCATCATGGCACTGGTCGGCCTGGATTTCCTCGGCTTTGGCTTGAAGTACCCGGCGCCCAGCCTGGGCGATCTGCTCTCACAGGGACAGCAACACATGGAAGCATGGTGGATCATGATCCCCGCCTTCCTGACGCTGACCTCCCTGATGATTCTGCTCACCTTCATCGGCGACGGTGTCCGAAACGCGTTCGATCCGAGGTATAAGTAGGAAGGTTACACCAGGTGGCAGGCGACGCTGACGCCATCTTTCACTTCTAATGCCGGATACTCGCTACGGCAGCGGTCCATTGCGAAGGGACAACGTGGGTGGAAATGGCAGCCTGACGGCGGATCCAACGGGGACGGGACATCGCCGGCAATCTTGCTGAATTCGCCCTGTTCGGATCCAATGCGCGGCACCGCTTCGAGCAGGGCCTTCGTGTAGGGGTGTTTGGGGTCGCTGAAGAGCTCTTTTGCGGTGGCATATTCCACGATTCGCCCCAGGTACATGACGGCCACGGAGTCGGCGATATACTCCACGACACCCAGGTCATGCGTAATGAACAGGTAGGCCAGGTTGCGCCTGATCTGGACGGCCTCGAGCAGGTTGAGGATTTGCGCCTGGACGGAGACATCCAGGGCAGAGGTAGGTTCGTCCAGGACCAACAGCTCAGGTTCGAGGATCAGGGCGCGAGCCAAGGCGATGCGCTGGCGCTGTCCTCCCGAAAACTCATGTGGGAAGCGACTCCCTACCTCGGGCGACAGTCCGACCAGGTTGAGCACTTCATCGACCTTGTCCTTACGCTCGTCGGCGCTCAGCTCAGCGGAATGAATGCGCAGGCCCTCACTGATGATGTCGGAGATCTTCATGCGTGGTGAAAGTGAACTGAGCGGGTCTTGAAAGACGAGCTGCATCTCCTTCCGAAAACTCTTGAGCTCTTTCTTCGGCATGGCCAGAACGTCGCTGCCGTTGAAAAGGACGGTGCCCTTGGCTTCATCCAGGAGTCGCAGGATGCTGTGACCCACGGTGGTCTTGCCACAACCGGACTCCCCTACCAGCGCAAGTGTTTCTCCGCGTCGCAGCGAGATGCTCACCCCATCGACGGCGCGCACGTGGTTGACCACGCGCTGGAGCAAGCCGCGTTTAACAGGGAAATGCGTGTGCAGGTCCTTGATTTCAACCAGCGTCTCATCGCCCTGTTCTTTTTCAGGGCGGGGCTCCTTCGCTGTGGCTGAAGAGCGGTCTACGTTCGCGTCGCCGGTGAGCAGGTGGCAGAAGGCCTGATGTTTGCCTGAGGCATTGCACGAACTTGCGATCGGGGTCTCATGTTCGCATTTCGGAAGCCGCTCTGAGCAACGCCCGTAAAACCGGCAGCCCTCATCGGCAAATTCAGTAGCACCCGGGACAAGGCCGGGAATGGTATTCAGCTTATGCTTCACATCCGCACTGTTGGGGATGGACTCCAGCAGGCGACGGGTGTAGGGGTGCTGCATGTTGCTGAAAATCTCGTCACGGGTTCCGAACTCGACCACGCATCCCGCGTACATCACGCACACATCGTCGGCAAGCTGGTTGACCACGCCCAGGTCGTGGGTAATCAGCAAGATCGCCATATCCGTTTCGGTTTGCAGGTCCTGCATCAGGCGCAGAATCTGCGCCTGGATGGTGACGTCCAAGGCGGTGGTCGGCTCGTCGGCGATTAACAGCTTGGGTTTGCATGCCAGGGCCATGGCAATCATGACGCGCTGCTTCATGCCGCCCGACATCTCGTGGGGGAAGTTGTCGATGCGTGACTCCGGCGCGGGGATACCTACGTGCCGGAGCAGCTCAATCGCGCGGGCATAGGCATCTTTCTTGTTCATGAACTGGTGCAGGCGTAGCGGCTCCGACAGCTGGACGCTAACGCGGTAGAGCGGATTCAGAGAAGCCATCGGCTCCTGAAAGATCATGGCGATGCTGTTGCCACGAATCGTCTGCATCTCTTCTTCCGTCTTCGCAAGCAGATCCTCGCCGTTGAACCGGATGCTACTTCCCTCCGGGTGAAACCCGTTGCCCTCAAGCAGGCGCATGATAGAGAAGGCCGTCTGCGATTTCCCGCATCCGGACTCGCCCACTACCGCCACGGTACGCCCGGCCTCGACCCCGAAGCTGATGCCGTCGACAGCCCTGGCGTAGACGCCATCGTCGACTTTGAAATGTGTCCGTAACTTATCGATCTCTAGAAGCATTATGTGGACCTCGGGTCAAAAGGATCACGACTCATGATCTGACTAGAGTATCTTCAAGCGAGGCGCATAACAAGGGGCCATAACCGAACAAAAGCGATACATATCCGATCCGGTGCCTGCATCGGGCTATGTGGCGGGTTCAGAGGCTAATTAAACACCACACTGATGTTGTCGAGATTGCTTCGCATGACGCTCATGTAGTCGGTGCCGCTATTCTGAGCGTCCTCTGAAAGAAGCTCGCATGGCGAGAACTCGATACTTATGAGTCCAAGCTCGTCCCGTATGCGGTAGGCAATAGCCTGGGTCGGATATGTTTCCCAGATCAGGTGCGTGGCGGGGTGACGCTTGAGAATGTCTTTGATCCCCTCGAAGGTCTCGTCCGAGGGCATCGCTTCTGGATCGAGATCAAGGTTCTTGATGTTCCAGCCATAGCGTCGCGCAATGTAATTGTAGGCGGGATGGGAGGCCAACAGCGGCTGGTTCTTGTAGGCCGCCTGGTATGCCTTCAGCTTCTCATCGAGTGCGTTCAGGTCTTTGGCGAGTGCCGCAAAGCCCTTTTCGAACGCAGCTTCATGTTCAGGGAAACGCGCCGACAGCGCGTTCTTGATTTCATTTGCTTGAATCCTGGCGTTGACCGGATCTATCCAGGTGTGGCCATCAAGACCTTCATGTGCGTGTTCGCCACCCTCGCCGTGACTATGCACGGTGCCGTGTTCGAAATGAATGAACGCCTCCTCGAACGGCATGGCCGTATTGACGACGCGGGCCTCGGGCAGACTCACTTTCTGCACCCACTTGGCAAATCCAGCACCATTGAGGATGACAAGATCAGCGTTCTGGTATGCCACGATCGCTTTGGCGTCCGGCATCCAGAATATGGCGTCTTCGTCTTCAGGTACGGGACACACCACATCAATCAGATCTACGCCAATGCGCTCAGCAAAGTATTGGGTGGGATAGAATGTGGTATAAACAACCGGCTTCCCGGTCCGTGCTGTGGTCTCCGGTTCCTTCTGTCCGCATCCCACACTCAACATGCCAACGACGAGTATAGCCACAACGGTCCGATTTACCCACCACATGTCATATTTCCTTTCTTTACCGCCTCCTACATCACACTCACCAACTGCGGCGCATACCAGAGCAACAGGCCTGACAGGACGCCCGCGATGGCCAGGCTGATAAGCAACACGATGCACAGTTCCTCGACCTGCAACCTGAACACGGTCAGCCGACTGCATCCGATCCGGAACATGGTTTCCATTTCCCGTTTGCGGATCCTGAGTGACAGCATGACCACCAAGCTCATGAAGAGGAGCGTGGCCAGGCAGATCAGCGCAAAATTGGCGTCGAAGAAGCGCTTCACCTGGAAGACGATCCCCATCAGCTCTTCTATCACGCGCAACGGCACCAGCATCTGCTCAGTGGGCGACATGCTGTACCTTCCCTTGAGCACCGTGGCGGATTTGGCGCTATCGGGCAGAACAATGACGGATGTGACCGGGAAGTCGTCCATGCTGCCGTGGAAATGAAAACTCGTAATGTTTGCGGCCGTGATCTCGGTGTATTCCACCATGGCGGCATTGCCCACGACCTCGCCATCCTTCCTCGACAGGATGACAGCGTCGTCTGATGTCTTGGTCAGGTCGATATGGCCATGCCCGATGCCTTCAATAATCCACGCGGTCTTGATGTCAACAAACACAGCATGATCGTCGGGCGATCCAGCCGCTGCCAGTACGCCGGTAATGTGCATCTTGAGAGGATACACCGCGCCAATGTCGTAAAGGCTGGTCTGGTCGGTCAGGATGGTGTCACCCACGCCCAGGTTCAGTGTCCGGGCCACATCGTGACCCAGGACGACATCCCCCAACTGGAGGGGCAACGTGCCGGCCACAACGTCCAGGCCACGAAACTCGAAATAGTCCAGCGATGTACCGACGATGGGTCGTTGCCTGGCCGTGAAACAGATGTGCAGGGGAATGGCCTTGGCGCGCCCGCTGTCGCTGACAGCGTTGCCCTCGGCCATCGTGATCGATTCCGGGTTCTCGCTTGTGAAGTAGAGGCTTTTCAGTACCAGGTCGTACCGGTTGCCTTTGGCGCCGACAATCAACGGCGTACGCTCTGCGCGCGCCATCAGATCGTCTTCGTAGTGGCGTATCATTACATGCACGGCAATGGGCAGGAACAGCGTAATCGTCAAGCACACGACCATGATGGCGCTCTTGATCTTGTTAAACGCCATGTAGCGCCATGTCAACAGAAGCAGACGCGTCATACGGTGTCCCTCCTGCCGTCCTTAGCCAGGTCAATCACATGGTCGAACCGGTCCAACAGGTTGTGCTCATGGGTAATCATCACGAACGTCGCGTCACGCCGGCGCGCTTGATTGCGGATCAACTCCATAATCGCGTCCGTGTTTCCGGCATCGAGGTTTCCGGTGGGCTCGTCGGCCATGATAATGCGCGGATCGGTAATCAGCGCACGGCAGATCGCCAGTCGCTGTTTCTCGCCCTGCGACAGCTCACCCGGATAGCGATGCAGCTTGTCGCCAATGCCGACTGATTCGGCAAGTGAACGCGCGCGCTCATATACGGCCTTGTCGAGACCCAGGGAGGCATTCACAAGATACGGGAGGACGATATTCTCTTCCACGCGCAGATACTCCAACAGTTCAAACTCCTGGAAGATAAAGCCTATGTGGGAGATACGAAAATTCCGGCGCGCCTCGTCGGTCATATCGGTCACCGAGCGCCCGCCAATCTCCACGTTGCCCCCGCTCGGCACATGGATACCGGCTATCAAGTATGCCAGCGTGGTCTTGCCACAGCCGCTGGGCCCCACAATCGCGACGTGTTTCCCTTCCGGAATGCTCAGGTGGGGAATAGAGAGCTCAAAGCCCAGCGCTTCGTAGCTGAACGTGAGCCCCCTGATTTCTATCGCGTGCGATGTCATGGTCCTGTGTTTCCGGTAATTCGGTCCTGCTCGTTCATCTCGACATCATAAATGCGCCATGCGTCGCCGAACGGCCTGAGCGTATAGTCGGCGCCGTATCGATTCACCCGTCGATGCGCATGCCCCCAATGCTCAACAAGCCCCTTGACCTCCCACCGGCAGGACACGCTGAACGCCACGCCCCCGTCTTCGACGTCCGGATCGGGAGCCATCATCTTGCTCTCCAGCATCTCGACGTTCTCGATTTTGCATATCGCGCCGCCCTGGTCCTGCAGGACGAGGCTTTGATAGACATCGGTGTAAATCTCGTCGAGCAGCTCGCCGGAGACGCTCTG
>JASLOA010000006.1 GCA_030745755.1 Kiritimatiellia bacterium
GGGCGTTTGGTTGATCAACTCCTCGGCAGCCTCTGGCTGCCGACCATCCAGTTAATCCTGTTGATCCTGTCAAAAGAACTCCCATACAAGATCTAGGAGTACGATGTTTGGAAGCGCATATAGAATAGCGACAGTGTGGGGCATCCCGATCAAGATGCACATGTCGTGGATCATCATACTGTTCATGATTCCGGGCACACTCCTGTTCCGCGTTTCGATCGCACTTGGGCTCTTCGTAAGCGTTGCGCTGCACGAGCTGGGTCACTCCTTTGTCGCCATCCACAAGGGCTGCCGCGTGAGAGAAATCACCCTGATGTTTATGGGAGGCGCAGCCCAGATGGAGCGCATACCGCGACGCCCACTCGACGAGACGCTCATGGCCCTGGCCGGACCCGCAGTCAGCCTGCTACTGGGCACAGTGGGCTACTTTGGCGGTCATCTCCTCGCCAGCGTGGGCCTCTCCTATGCGGGCATGATCGTCTACATTCTCGGCTGGATTAACTGGGGCCTGGCGGGATTCAATCTCCTCCCCTCCTTTCCCATGGATGGCGGCCGCGTGTTCCGCGCCTTGCTGACACCGAAGGTCGGGCGCTTGCGCGCTACCTTCATCGCTGCGCGACTCGGGAAGATCATGGCGGTCCTGTTCGGGCTCTACGGCTTCCTCAGCGAACCCCGAAGCTGGATTCTCGTGGCTATCGCCTTCTTCATTTATAGCGCGGCAGGCCGGGAATACCGGGTCGTGCAGATGGAGGAAGCCGCGCGACGCGGAGGAGGCGGCGGAGGTCCGTTCTGGAATCCGTTCCAACAGCCCACGGATTCCCCTTCTCCACTTGATGACGGTGACGACGTTGTGATCAGTCCCCCACCCTATGCCAAGCGGCAAAGGATGGAGCACACAGAAGTAGATGTGGAGAGCTAGCGTGGTGTCTCGTAGCTGTGTTTCTATAGCTGCTGTGTCATCCCGAGCGAAGGCGAGGGATCTCCTCCCAGGCTGGATCTGAGATTCCTCGCTTCGCTCGGAATGACAAGGATCTGTGTGCCTTGATATCTTCTTTATGTGACTAGCAATTGGAGAAGAAACGGAGTAACAAATGAAACTGAAGGAACGAGTGGAATGGCAAGCCTTAGAGACGTTGGCACAGACGGCGGGAAGACAGCACCTACGCGACCTGTTCGCCAATGACCCGGAGCGGGCAGACCAGATGACGGTCGATGCATGCGGCTGGCGGCTCGATTACTCGAAGAACCGGGTGACGTCAGAGGTGCTGCAGGCGCTGCTTGATCTTGCCAGGGCCTGTGACGTCGAAGGGCTGCGTGATCGAATGCTGGCCGGTGAGCGAATCAATAGTACGGAAAACCGTGCCGTGCTGCACACCGCCCTCCGCAACCGCTCCGGCAGACCCGTCTGTGTTGACGGCGAAGACGTGATGCCGGGCGTGCTGGCCGTACTGGACCGCATGACCGCATTCAGCCGTTCCGTGCGTTCAGGCGAATGGACCGGCCACACGGGCAAGCGGATCCGCAACATCATCAACATTGGCATCGGCGGTTCGGATCTCGGGCCGGCCATGGTCTATGAGGGACTGAAATCCTTCAGCGACCGCAACTTGACCGTGCGCTTTGTCTCCAACGTGGATGGCACGCATTTTGCCGAATCTGTCCGTGATCTCGATCCGGCCGAGACCCTGTTCATCATTGCCTCCAAGACCTTCACCACACAGGAAACCATGACCAACGCGCACTCGGCGCGTGCGTGGCTCCTGGAGACGCTCAAGGATGACGCCGCGGTGGCCAAACACTGCGTGGCGGTATCGACCAATGCGGAAGAGGTAGCCGCCTTCGGAGTCGATACGGCCAACATGTTCGAATTCTGGGAATGGGTCGGTGGACGCTACTCGCTCTGGTCGGCCATTGGCCTACCCCTGATGGTGGCTCTCGGCCCGGACAACTTCGGGGAGCTCCTTGATGGTGCCCACGCCATGGACCGCCATTTCGCCGAGGCCCCGGCCGGCCGAAACCTGCCCATGCTGATGGGGCTTCTGGGGGTCTGGTACAACAACTTCCTGGGTGCCGACAGCCATGCCGTACTGCCGTACGACCAGTACCTGCATCGCCTGGCGGCGCACCTGCAGCAGCTCGACATGGAGAGCAACGGCAAGCGGGTGGATCGCGATGGCGAGGTGGTAGACTACCAGACCGGTCCCATCATCTGGGGCGAACCGGGCACGAATGGCCAACACGCCTTCTACCAGCTCATCCACCAGGGCACCAAGCTCATCCCGGCCGACTTCATCGGGTTCTGCCAATCACACAACCCGCTGGGCGACCATCACGACAAGCTCATGGCCAACTTCTTCGCGCAGACCGAGGCACTGGCCTTCGGCAAGACCCCCGAGCAGGTCGCGGCCGAAGGCGCTCCGACTGAGCTCGTGACGCACAAGACCTTTGAAGGCAACCGGCCCACCAATACGCTCATGGCGCAGTCGCTGACACCCCGTACACTCGGCGCACTTGTGGCGCTTTATGAACTGAAGGTGTTTGTGCAAGGCGCCGTCTGGAACGTTAACTCGTTCGACCAG
>JASLOA010000007.1 GCA_030745755.1 Kiritimatiellia bacterium
AGGATACGGCCTGACCGAGACGGCACCGATCCTGACGTTCAACCCGGTGGATGCTCCGCTCCCGGGCAGTGTAGGTAAGGCCATTCCGGGGGTAGAGGTGCAGATCAAGGACCCGAACGAAGAAGGCATCGGGGAGATTACTGCCCGCGGCCCCAACATCATGAAGGGTTATTACAAGAACCCACAGGCCACCGCCGACGTGATGGATGGCGACTGGTTCCTGACGGGCGACATGGGCTATGTCAATGACGACGGCTATGTCATCATTACGGGCCGCAAGAAGAGCCTGATCGTCAATAGAGAAGGCAAGAACATCTACCCGGAAGAGGTCGAAACCCAGATACTTAAGAGTGAGTATGTACTCGAAACGATCGTCCTGGGGTACACGGTTGACGGTGAAACGGGTGAACGCGTCGGCGCCATTGTGGTGCCCAACGAGGAAGCCGTGGCCGAACACCGACGCAAACGACAGCATCCCGTGACCGATGACGAGCTGACCCAGCTTATGGTCGATGAGGTGAAACGGGTGACGACCGATATTGCCGACTACAAACGTCCGCGACGCATCCAGGTGCGCAGCGAGGAGTTTGAGAAGACCTCAACCAGCAAGGTGAAGCGGTATCTGTACGCGATTACGCCAACGGAGGTGTAGACGAATAGCCGCGAAAGAACGCAAGGAACGCAAAGAGGGGTAGAAGCAGCCCTTCTACCCCTGTTTCATTAATGCCTCAACCTTCGCAACATCTTCGGGGGTGTCAACCCCGATGCCGATGTGATCGGTTTCGATGACGACCATTCGGGCGCCGAGTGCGAGGGCGCGTAGTTGCTCGAGTTTCTCTGTTTCTTCCAGTGCGGTGGGCGGGGACGATACGATGCGCTTGAGGAAGGCGCGGCGGTAGGCGTAGATGCCGATGTGGCGGCGGTAGATTGTGGACGGATCTGACGGGAAGCCGTCACGGGCGTAGGGAATGGGTGCCCGCGAGAAATAGAGTGCCTGCCCTTCCCCTCCGGTTACGACTTTGACCACGGCTGATGCATGGAGATCATCCGGGGTGGTGATCGGTGCGGCGGCGGTTCCCATGTCCCAGGCGGGATTCTCTACCATTACGCCGGCGAGTTGGTCTATCAACTCCGGGTCCACCAGCGGCTCATCGCCCTGAATATTGATGACGACGTCAGCATCGATTGAAGCAACCGCCTCGGCTACGCGGTCGGTACCCGAGGGATGATCCTCGCTCGTCATGACAGCCGTGCCACCGGCTGCTTCCACCACATCACGAATGCGCGCGTCATCGGTTGCCACGAGCACAGCGTCAAGCCGCTGCGCCATGCGTACACGGTCGAGCACGTGCAGAACGAGGGGTTTGCCGGCAATCTCAACCAGGCTCTTGCCCGGCAGCCGCGTCGATGCATATCGCGCGGGGATGACTCCTACGACTCTGTCGCTCATACTGCTACACCTCTGTTACTGCGGCTCGCTGGGACAGCTCGCCCTAGCTGCTGCCCCTCTCCAGTGCGTCTTCCAGCATCTCCACCTCTGCTGCGGCCCGCGCGGAGCGCGGGCCCTACCTTGCCCTGCGGCTCGCTGGGACAGCTCGCCCTCATCGTGGGCAAGGTAGGGCGAGCTGTCCCCAGCGAGCCGCTATGGTCAAGCATCCTGCGCAATCGCCCCAATCAGCTCTTCCCGACTACAGGTGGCTGTGCCGGCTTTGGCGCACACGACGCCGGCGGCGTAGTTGGCGAGGCTGGCGGCTTCGGTCGGGTCGGCTCCTGCAGCGAGGGCGAGTAATGATGTCGCTATGACCGTATCCCCTGCCCCGGACACATCAAACACCTCGCGTGCACGGGTGGGCAGCAACACGGGATCGGAGCCGGGCCGACACAGGTACATGCCGTGTGGTCCCAGTGTTATGGCCAACAGATCCGGCGACCATTTTTTCATCAATGCCGTGGCCGCCCGTTCAAGGCGCGGGTCTGTCGCGGGGTCCACGAGCGGGTCATACACGGACTCACCGGCGGCCTCACAGGCCTCCTTGAAGTTCGGCGTGGCCAACGTAATACCGCTGACGGAAACGGCATGATCGTCCTTGGGATCGTACCCCACCGGAATAGCCTTCTCGCGTGCCAGGGCCACAACCCGTTCTACCAGGGCGTTCTGAATCACCCCTTTGCCATAGTCTTCAATGATGACACCCGCGACATCCCGGAACAGTTCCTCCATCCGGCCGCACAGCAGATCGACCTGGCCTGCCACCAACTCCGGGGTGCCCTCCTGATCGAACCGAACTACTTGCTGTCGTTCCGCCACGACCCGTGTCTTCACGGTCGTCCGAAGGGCGTCACACCCCAATACCCCCTCGGTCTCTATGCCCTGATCTTCGAGCATTGACCGCAGCGTTTCGCCATCCGCATCACTGCCGACCAGGCCCACCATGCGAGCCTGGGCACCCATGGACTGGATGTTCAGAGCCACATTGGCGGCCCCGCCGGGGACGGCATTATCGTCCACAACATGCACAACCGGAACCGGGGCTTCCGGAGAGATGCGGGAGACGGAACCGTTGATATAGCGGTCCAGCATCAGGTCGCCCACAACCAGCAGGCGCTTGTTTCCGGCGTTGTCGAGAATCTCACTGGCTCGCGCTGCACTGATCATGGCGCCACCGTCCCTTCCAGCTGCGCATCCATCAATTCAACATTCTCAATGGTGTCGGACGAGAGCCACTCACGCGCCACGTCGCTCATACGTGCGCCGTTGGGACGCGTCATACTGTAGAGAGACAAAGCGTGATGCCGCATGGCTCGCCCGGGAATGCGTACCGGGGTCACGCGGTATCTGATGCCATGGGCAGAAGATAGGATCCCTTTACGCCGATCGAACCATTCGACGCGGCCACCATTCACTTCCAGGTCCACACGTCCTTCCGTTAGCGGCAGCATGCGCGTCACGTCAGCCAAGTCTCCGTACGGCAGCTCCCCAAGGCGCGCGAAACAGGCCGGATCCCACATCTCGCCCTCGGTCTCAACCAGGCGCAGGTGGCCGCGCCGGATAAAGAGGCGATAACGCGCGCGCAGCGAGGGGCCGAGGCGCACTTCCCTTGCCGCAAATCCAGGCATAACCCCCTCTTCATCAAAGCCTTCCGTACGCAGATCCTCCAGAACCAGCGCGTAGGGCCAGCCGATACGCATGCGTTCAGCGGTAATCCTGACCCCCAGGTGCTTCTCAATCCGTTCCTCAATGAACTCGTGCCCGCCGCGGGTGCGGACCGCAAAGAAGACTGTGACGAGCAGAACAATCAGTATGATCAGAACGGTCACCAGGAAGCGTCCCGCGCCCCCCATGCCATCACTTGGAGTCTTAACTTTCATAGCAATCCCCTACTCTCGCTCGCCGAACAGAATCGTGCCCAATCGAATCCATGTGGCACCTTCCTCGATCGCAATCTCAAAGTCGTGCGACATCCCTATCGACAGCTCGTCCAGCGGGAACCCGCTTTCATCCCGCCATCCATCCCTGAGCTCACGCAGCCGTGCGAAATGGGGCCGCGCCTCCTCGGCCTCCGGCGCGAACGGCGGGATGGTCATCACGCCGCTGACGTCGAGATTCATGAGGGTCTGACATCTCTCCAGTACCGCCGGCACCTCCGTGGGCGTCAGCCCGAACTTGCTGCCCTCCCCCGAGACATTCACCTCAAGCAATACGGGCAGAGTCTTCCCGGCATCTGCCGCGGCGCTATCGAGTGCCTCGAGCAATCGCAGCGAATCAACAGAATGGACATAACTGAAAAGACGGGCGACGTCACGCGCCTTGTTGCGCTGGACATGGCCGATCATGTGCCACGTGAGGCCCGTGGGACAGAGCGGGATCTTCTGGGTGGCCTCCTGAACACGGCTCTCCCCGAAGATCTCCACGCCGCTTTCGGCGAGGGCGCGCACGGCGTCGGGACCCTTGCGTTTGCTCACGGCTACGAGTTTGACGGAGTCGACGTCACGGTCTGAGCGGGCGCAGGCCTCGGCGATGCGCGCCCTTACTTCGTCTATTGCTGTTTCTGACATCTTTGCCTCTGCTGCGTCCGGCCTCAAGTCTGAGGTCTCTTCCTCTTCCAGCTGGAAGATCTTTGCGTCCACCGGGACAAGCCCGGTGGGGCGCCGCTGTCTTCCGGCCCTTTCCGGGCACCCGCTTCTGCGTCCACGGGGACAAGCCCGGTGGGGCGCCGCTGGCTCGTCTACATTCGTCCTTTGAATGCCCGTTCAAGTGTCACCGGGTCTGAATATCGTATCCCGCTGCCAGCTGGCAGTCCAAACGCCAGCCGACTCACCTTCACCGCGTCGCCTCGCAGCGCTTCCTCCACGAACGATGCTGTTGCATCTCCTTCTACATCAGTATTTAACGCAAGGACGACCTCGCCAATGCCCTCCTCGCGCACTCTATTCACAAGCGACTGCACGCGCAGATCCGCGGGGCCCTGCCCTTTGGGCGGCGATAGGGTTCCCATCAGGGCGTGGTAGCGGCCCCGGAATCCGCCCGAGCGTTCTATAGTGGCGATATCGGCGGGCTCCTCAACCACGCAGAGCAGCCCGTCATCCCGTCCCGGGGATGTGCAGAGCTGACAGGGGTCCTCGTCCACCAGTGTAGGCGATCCGCACTTTGAGCATCCGGTCACAGACTTCTGGACAAACGCGAGGGAGGCGAGCAGTTCATCGATCAGGTCACGACGTCCCACCGCCAGGCGCATCGCCATCCGTTCGGCCGATCGCCGCCCCACACCGGGCAGCTTGCTGAGCGCAATCACCAGCCTTTGCAGTGCTTCACCTGCCGCCATCTTCCACCCATCGATCGTCAACTGGAGGCGGCCTGCCCCCAGGCCGCAAAGCGCGGGGTGAGGGCACCCCGCCTCCATCTGTTTGTTTCATCATCCACCGAACATGTCGCCGAGTCCCGCACTGCCGGCCAGCTTGGACATATCGCCAGCCGCGGCCTTCTTCGCAGAATCCATCGCACTGTTGACCGTTCGCGTCACCATATCGCCCAATCGCTTGGGCTCCATGCCCGACATCGCCTCGGGGGCAATGGATACCGACTTGACGGTCATGTCCCCACAGGCCTCAACCGTCACCGATCCATCCGGGCTCGAGGCCGAGACCACTTTCCGTTTCAGCTCCTTCTGCATTTTCTTGAGCTGCTTCACCTGCTTCATCATCTCTACCATGTTGGGCATAGTCGTACTTCCTTCTCCTACTCTCTCACATCCACAATGGTGCCGTTGAACATGTCGAGCACCTGCTTGACTTCGTCACGTTGTTTCCAGGCCTGTGCATTCCCCTTACGCATGGGCGGGGGGTCGGGCTCGGCCGGTGGGGCTTCCACGGTGTATTCCTCCTCCGGGGCAGGGGTTTCCGCCACGTGCGGGGCCTTCTCCTGGCCCAACTGGAACGTCGCGGTCACCGGTCGCTTGAGCACATTCGACAGGCTGCGCTCCACCGCCTTGCGGTTGCGGGCCGATTCGAAGAGGCTGAGCTCGGACGCAAACTCCGGGTCGAAATCGAGATGCACGGTATCGCCTTCCACCGCGGCCGGACAGGCATCCTTCAGAGCGCCCTGCACCGCCACGGCGATGCGACCGGCGTGGGCCACGACTTTGGGCCACTGCGCTTTGAGAGTGGCCAGTTCCTCCCCCGCCGGGGCGGCCGGCTGTGCTGTGGGCTTAGCAGGCTGTGCCGTCGGCTCGGCGAGCTCTGCCTTCGGCGCGGCAGGTTTGGGTGGCGCCGCTGTTGCTGCGGCGGCGGGAGGTGCGGCCCGTCGTGCTACCGGGGCGGCGGGTGCGGCTTCTGCCGGCGCAGCGGCCATTGTCACGACCCCGCCTTCGGCCTTGAGCGCATTGATCTGGGCGATGATTTCCTCGAGTGTGGCCACCTTCGCCGCCCGTGCACAGCGCACGAGGGCCGTCTCAAGCAGGATGCGCTTGGAGAGAGAGAAGCGCATCCGCTCGTCGGCCCCGGCCAGGATATCGCAGATACGCAGCAAACGTTCCACTTCGGACTTATCGCCCTGACCGTCCGTATAGACGCCTACCAACCGGTTGCGGAATCCATCCATCAGCTCCAGGACCAGTCGCTGCAGATCTTTGCCGGCCTGCTCCAGTTCGTCT
Source organism: Kiritimatiellia bacterium (assembly GCA_030745755.1). Taxonomy (GTDB): domain Bacteria; phylum Verrucomicrobiota; class Kiritimatiellia; order UBA8416; family JABMPJ01; genus JABMPJ01. Next base: position 6,150 of record JASLOA010000007.1, read on the forward strand.
ACATGGCCGATGACGGACGCCATCTCGCCTGCCAGTATGCCCTCGCTCAACTCATCAAGCGTACGGCGAGACACCAGGCCGAACACCTGCAGCACGTCGGCTTCCGTGATCTTCTTGCCCTTGAAGGCAATAAGCTGGTCCAGGGCCGACTCGGCGTCACGCAGGCCTCCTTCGGAGCCGCGGGCGATCGCCAACAGAGCGTCGTCTTCAATCTTCACCTTCTCGTCCTTGGCAATCAGGGCCAACCGCTCGATAATCTCCGCCTCCGCGATGCGGCGCAGATCGAAGCGCTGGCAACGCGAAATGATGGTGGCCGGTATCTTGTGGGGTTCAGTGGTGGCAAAGAAGAACTTCACATGCGGCGGCGGCTCTTCCAGCGTCTTGAGCAGCGCATTAAAGGCCGAGTTGCTCAGCATGTGTACTTCGTCGATAATGATCAGCTTGAACCGGCCCCGCGCCGGGGCGTACCTGACCGTCTCACGAAGGTCGCGCACCTCGTCGACACGGTTGTTCGAAGCGCCATCGATTTCCAATACATCAAGACTGTTCCCCGCCATGATCTCGCGGCAGTTGTCACAGGTGTCGCACGGTGTTGCCGTCAGACCCGTTTCGCAATTGAGGGCTTTCGCAAAGATGCGGGCGATGGACGTCTTGCCTATCCCACGCGGACCGACGAACAGGTAGGCCGACGCGATCCGGTTGGATGCGAGCGCATTCTCCAACGTCTGTACAACGTGGCCCTGCCCCACAACATCGGAGAACTGCTGGGGCCGCCACTTCCTGGCAATGACTTCATAGGCCATGGTCTCTTATCCCTTCGTTGCTCGCATGATGGCTCATCGCTATTGCTTTGACAATCCGGAAGTCCGTCGCGAGGGATTGGCACTGATGCCCACGTAGAAACGATCAAGCATTGCCGAATGAAGGATATAGACAAACATGAGTTAGGACAGATAGAGGATGGAGCGGGAGAGGAGGATCGAACTCCCGACGTTCAGCTTGGGAAGCTGACATTCTGCCACTGAATTACTCCCGCCCAAATGCGTACTCGTATACTACGAAACCTGTTCCAGAAAGCAAGTGCTTAGGCGCCACAACTAGATAGCAACCATACTCTTCAGCTCTGAGGCACGTGTGCTGATGTCCTCAGGCTGGAGCTTGAGGAGGCGATCGAGACTGAAGGCTTCCACACCGTGTGAGGCGACTACGGCGCCATGCAGGAGGGCGGCGCGGAGCGCTTCATCGCTGACGCCACCGTTTTGCGCGAGATGACCGATCATGGCGCCGGCGAACGTATCCCCTGCCCCGGTTGGGTCGGTGACCGTTTCGACCGGGTAGGCCGGGACGATGAAGAGACCGTCCGGGCCGAACAGCATGGCGCCATGCTCACCCTTCTTGATGACCACGTACGTGGGCCCCATCGCGCGAATCGTGTCCGCACAGGCACGCAGGTGATACTGATCGGTCAGCAGGCGCGCTTCGCTGTCGTTGAGCATGAGCATGTCGACCCGACCGATCACCTCGAGTAGTTTCTCGTGCGCAATATTGATCCACAGGTCCATCGTGTCCGCCACGATAAACTCCGGTGACTGCACCTGGTCCAGGACATGCAGCTGCAGTTCAGGGGCGATATTGCCAAGCAGCACGTAGTCGGCATCCCGGTAGGACTCGGGCATATCCGGCATGAAATGCTCGAATACGTTCAGATCTGTCGAAAGGGTCTGGCGGTTGATCATATCGGCATCGTACACGCCGCTCCAACGGAAGGTCTTGCCTTCCACTTGCTGCAGCCCCTCCAGGTCGATACCAAACTGCCTGTAGGCTGCCATATGATCATCGTCGAAATCGCTGCCGACGACACCGACCATGCCGACCGTTGTGAAGAATGAGGCGGCGGCACAGGCGTAACTGACCGACCCGCCCAGCAGTGATTCACGTTTTTCGAACGGCGTCTCGATCGTATCGAGCCCGATTGAGCCGACAATGACCACTTGTACGTCGTTTGCCTCAGCCATACTTCAATCTCCCCGGTGTATTGCCCAAATCATCACAGTTGCTCAGAGGAGATGCTTCGACAAGCTCAGCATGACAGATTCTCAGGAAACTTGGTAACTCCAGAACTGTCATCCCGAGCGAAGTCGAGGGATCTCCTTTTGGGCAACAGACCCTCCCCACCCAACTACACAGGCTTATGCTCCGACACGATTTCGCGCACATTCACTTCAACACGCCGCACTTCGGATATGCCCAGGCCTTCCACGACGCGCTCGCGCACGCGTTGCTGGAGCAGTTCGCATACTTCGTGTACCTGCGAGCCGGCCTTAACCCTGACATCTATTAAGAGGTCCACCCCGCCGCGCTTCGGGCGCACATTGGGTTTCATTCGCACGACCGAGGGAAACTCCGTGATCAGCTTGTTGATATAGTCGGCCATGGCCTCGGTACTGATGCTTACGGTGCCGCCGTCATTGTCGAACGACAGGAACCGTTCACGCTTACGGGTCCGATACTCGCTCAGGGCAAAGATCACGCCCATCACCAGCAGACCGCCACCGATAGAGGCCCAGACTTCACGCGCACTGTTGCCCAAGGCCTGGACATCTGCCCATAGCCTCGGCGAAATGGCCACAGCCATCAAAGCCAGGCCTGCCGACAGCAACCCGATAAGGACCAGCAATCGAACGACTCTTCTGAGCACTTTCATTTCGTATCCCTCCGCCGCAGGTAATCGACCACGGCCTCCAGTCCCAGTTCATAACTCATGCCGCCGAACCCACTGATCTGCCCCACACAGGCACCGGCGGTCACGCTCTCGTGCCGAAAGCTCTCGCGCGCCTGAATGTTCGAGAGATGCACCTCTACACAGGGAACACCACAAGCCTTGATGGCGTCACAGAGCGCCACGCTGGTATGCGTGTAGGCGGCCGGGTTGATCACAATGGCGTCGACCTCGCCGGCGCAGTGTCCGATCCGGGTTACCAACGCCCCCTCGTCGTTGCTCTGCTCGTGGATGACGTCCACGCCCAGCTTGGACCCGCGCGCCTGGACCGCGGCCATCATCTCGGCCAGTGTCGCGTGCCCGTAGATGTCGGGCTCGCGCTTGCCGAGCAGGTCAAGATTCGGGCCGTTCAGAATGAGAATCTTCATCGCATTTCCTCCCGCAGTTCCCAGTGCCGCACCCGTAGACGGGGCGGATATCGTCAGCATCATACTCCACGTACCGGTTGTCTTCGAGCCGTACCTTCACTTTTTGAATCAGGACGTTCACCGCCACGACCATTCCGGTGCCGCCCGGACACTCCACCGTCATGCCGGTACGCGGCAATCCCCGCCCCATTTCCTGGTAGTTCTCGTACTCGTAGCGCAGGCAGCACTTGAGACGCCCACAGACGCCGCTGATGGCGCCGGGATTGAGCGAGAGCTTCTGCACCTTGGCCATCTTCACATTGACGGCATCGAATTCGCGCAGCCAACTGCAGCAGCAGAGATTCCGCCCGCAGGGGCCCATGCCGCCGATAATGCCGGCCTCGTCGCGAACACCGATCTGGCGCAGGTCGACCCGGCACTTCAATTCGTGGGCCAGGTCCCGCCCCAGGGCACGCTCATCCAGCCCGGCTTCCGAGGAATAGAGTACGCGCAGGTGTGACCGATCGAAACTGTAGCGTCCCCGTACGATGTGGATCTCGGCGCCACGCTCCGTAGCCATCTTGGCCACCTCTGCCAGGGCCATCTTGCTGCGCACGGCATTCTCGCTGGCCTTGGCGTGATCCTGCAGCGTCGCCATGCGTATAACCCGCGGCGGGTCCTCCCCTTCCTCGGGCGGTACAGGCTGTTCTTTCAGCTTCGCCACGTGGCCGACTTCTTCCACGTCGCCAATGGCGATAATGCACTCGTCCCCCACATGAACCGGAACCCCATCGGGGGCTTCACAGATCAGGCGTGGCCCGTCTTCAATCTCTACGTAAGCTGACCGTACCATTATGTCTCCACACTCACTTCAACTGGTGAAAAGCGTCCGCCAGAACCAGGGGCTCCGGCAGATTCTGCTCAAGCTTCCTATTCATTTCCTCAATGGTCACCACGTTGGCCAGCGCCTGCCGGTAGCTCAGGGCATCCGCGCGGGCCGCCAGGGCTTCCAACTGATCCGCGAAGTATACCAGAGACGGCGCGCCGCCACAAAGCAAGACCAGTAGATCGCGATACCAGCTCAGCAGACCACGCAGCACTTCGGATCGCAGTTCCCGGTAGCGCGCCTCAATGCGCGCATCGAGCGTGTCGTCCTCTTCCTCGGTGCTCTCTTCATCTGCGAGGTCCGTCTCAAGTTCTTTCGCAGTCTGTCTGACCTGCTTGAGCAGCGCCTCCATCCGCGCGCGGCTGTGTTCCACCGCCACGATCCGCCCACCGCCAATGCGGCCGTCGCCACGCTCCAGGAGAAGCGTCTCAAGCTGCTCCTTCCACTCGTCGGGCAAATGCAGCTCATCCCGACCAACGGCGAGACGCTGACAGCGCGACACGATGGTCGGCAACAGGAATTGCGGAGCATTGCTCATCAGCATGAAGATGCTCTGTCCCGGTGGCTCTTCCAGGATCTTCAGGAACGCATTCCCGGCCGACGGGTTCAGCCGATCCGCCCCGACAATCACGCACGCCTTCCACCCGCCCGCGTACGAGGTCTGAACCATGCGCGCCTGCACGTTACGGACCTGCTCCACCGAAACCTGGCGCGACTTCTTCTGCGGTTCGATCCAGAGAATATCAGGGTGCGTGTGTTCGGAAACCTGCCGACAGCCCCGGCACGTGCCGCACGGCTTCTCAGTTTCCTCGCAGAAAAGAAGCATCAGCAGGCGCACGGTCAGCTCCATACCCTCGCCGCGAATCGGGCCTTCCACAACATAGCCCTGCGCGAGGCGTCCGGCTTGCAGCGCGTCTTCGAGGTAGGCGAACGCTTCGTCAACCCTCATCGGGTCTCCTCTCACAAGCTGCATCGGGCAGCAGGGGGTCGATCACGTTCCATATGGCCGCCGAGACATTCTCGACAGGGGCGTCCGACTGGATGATGTGAAAGCGCTCCGGCCAGCGTTGTGCCAGGGCCAGGTATCCCTCGCGCACACGCTCATGGAAAGCGCGCTCCTCGCGCTCAAAGCGGTCTTCGATCTGACCCAGCTCCTGGTTGCGCTTGTGAATGCGTTCAAACCCAACACCAACGTCAAGATCCATCAGCAGGGTGGCGTCCGGCGCCAGCCCATCCGTGGCCCACTCGTTCAAGTTGAGTACGCGCTCCACGTCGAAATTGCGTCCATAGCCCTGGTAGGCCGTTGTCGAATCGGCGAAGCGATCACATATCACGATCGCGCCGCGCGAGAGAGCAGGCTTGATCACGTTCTGCACAAGCTGGGCCCGGCTGGCCGCAAAGAGAAGCAGTTCGGTCTCACGCGTGACGGGTTCTCCCGCGGCATCGTGCTGCAGAATCTCGCGAATCGCTTCGCCCGTGGGGGTTCCGCCGGGCTCACGTGCCCGCATCACTTCGAACCCCATGCCCCGCAAGCGGTCGGAAAGCTCATTGGCATGCGTTGATTTTCCGCTGCCTTCAGGCCCTTCAAACGTGACGAACAGACCAGACATCAGGCCAGGCTCCTCAGCTTCTGACCTTCGGGCGTGTCACGCACTTCCCAGCCCATGGCAGCCAGCTCATCGCGGATCCGGTCGGAGTCCGCCCACTGCTTCTCGCGGCGTGCCGTGGCGCGCTCGTCGAGCAGCGCCTGTACAGCGTCATCCGGACCGGCGGCGGCAGCATCCGGCTTGAGCGCCAGCACGCTGTCCATCTCATCCAGCACGGCCAGGGCCGCCGCGGCGCCCGCGCCATCCACGTCGCCCGCGTCCAGAGCCCGGTTGCCATTGTGTACCATGTCGAACAGGGCCGCCAGTGCCTGCGGCATCCCCAGGTCATCCTCCACACCGGCACGAAATCCGTCACGTCCGGCCGCGGCCCAGTCCGGCAGCGAACCCGCTTCGCCTTCAGCCTTCTCGGTGAGACGCGCACGGAACTCATCCAGGCGCCCCAGTGCCGTACGTGCCGCATCGAGGGCCGACAGCGTGAAGTTCAGTTCCTGGCGATAGTGCGCCGATAGCAGCAGGTAACGGATTTCACGACCGGTATAGCCCTTTTCGACCAGGTCACGCAGCGTGAAGAAATTGCCAAGCGACTTCGCCATCTTCTTGCCGTTCACGCGCAGGTGCTCGCAGTGGAGCCACGTCTGCACAAACGGCTTACCGGTGGCCGCCTCGGCCTGGGCAATCTCGTTCTCGTGGTGCGGAAACATGTTGTCAACGCCCCCGGTATGAATATCAAAGCTCTCGCCGAGGTACTTCATGCTCATGGCCGAGCACTCGATATGCCAGCCCGGGCGGCCGCGACCCCAGGGCGAGTCCCACACCACATCGCCATCGGCCTCGTCCCATGCCTTCCACAGCGCAAAGTCGGCCACGTTGTCCTTTTCGTATTCGTCCTGCGCCACACGGGCGCCCGACTGCAGACCCGAAATGTCGAGATGCGCCAACTTACCGTAGTCGGCGTAGGCACTGACGTTGAAGTAGACCGATCCGTCATCCGACTGGTAGGCCGCTTCATTCTCGAACAGGCGTTCGATCAGGCGGATCATCTCCTCGATATGCTCGGTGGCGGACGGGTAGTGCTCGGCCGGTTCCACACGGAGCGTCTTGAGATCCTCGAAGAAGGCTTCCTTATAGGGGCGCGTGTAATCATCGAGTGACACCCCGGCCTCGATCGCGCCCCGGATCGTCTTGTCGTCCACATCGGTCAGATTCATCACCTGCGTGACATCATGGCCTGCGAACGTCAGGACACGCCGCAGGATGTCCTCGAAGATGTAGGCCCGGTAGTTGCCGATGTGGGCGTAGTTGTAGACCGTCGGCCCGCACGTATACAGGCCCACCTTGGTGCCGTTCAGTGGCGTAAACGCCTCCACTGCCCGCGACATCGTGTTATAAAGCTTCATCTGCGCCTGTTTCCTGTTCTTCCCCTGCCGCCCGACACACCGTCGCGGTTGCCATCACGGCCACTCCCTCAGCGCGTCCCAGCGCGCCCATCTTCTCTACGGTCGTGCCTTTCACCGACACGCACGACACGTCGACGCCCATCGCTGTCGCCAGGTTGCGGCGCATCGCCGCCACGTGCGGGGCAATCCTGGGCGCCTCGGCAATCACCGTGGCATCCACATTGCCGACCAACCACCCGCCATCTGAGAGTCGCGCGCGCACCTGCCGCAGCAGTTCGATGCTGTCGGCGTCCTTCCACTGCGCATCGCTGTCCGGAAAATGCTGCCCAATATCGCCGTCCGCCACGGCGCCCAGCAGGGCATCCGAGATGGCATGGCAGAGCACATCGGCATCTGAATGGCCCAGCAATCCGGCTTCGTGCGGGATGTCCACCCCGCCCAACACCAATCGTCGGCCCACCTCAAAGCGATGCGCATCAAAGCCGATTCCGGTCCTATGATTAAGCATGTTTGACAGCATACGCAAAGGTGGGTAACACTGACAACATGAATCAGAAAAGAGCTACATCGAGGAATGGCGGCGAGCCGTTCCCCTGCGACGTTGCCGACATTCGTCGGCCTGTCTCACTCCGTTCGGCTGTGCCGCAGGAAACAGAGATCTCTGCCTCCCACGACGCAAGGTCGTGGGGGAGCAAGGCTGCGGCCCTTCGCCTGACTTGGATACTGGGCGTGCTGCTTGTTCTGTGTGCGCTCCCGGCCTCTGCTGCCCCGATCCCCAAGGCCCTTCGCCAGACCACCTTTGTGGCGTTTGATGTGGAGACGACGGGATTGAGTGCGGCGAAGGACCGTGTCATTGAGATTGGGGCGGTCAAGGTGCGGGCAGGACGGATCATCGGGCGCCAGGTATGGTTGATCAACCCGGGCCGGCCCATTCCCTATGCCACGACGCGTGTTCACGGCCTCACCGACGAGGATGTCGCCGAGGCGCCGAGTTTCAGAGACGTCTATTCCGAATTTGTTGCTTTCGTGAAAGGCGCCATTCTCGTGGCACACAATGCGGGATTCGATGTGCGTTTCATGGCACACGAGGCGCAGCGCAACGACCTGCCTTTCCCGCCCGAACCGGTGTTGGATAATCTGCGCCTGGCGCGGAAGTGGTGGCCGGAGCTGGAGAGCCACAGCTTGAAGCCTGTCGCCGAGCACCTCAAAATCGAATCCGGGCGCTACCACCGCGCGCTGGACGATTCGGGAGCACTGGCCAAGGTCTTCACCATCGGCCTGCGTCAGATGCCGGCAGACACCACGGTCAGCAACCTGCTGGAAGCTGCCGGCAGTCCGCTATACATCAAGGGCGCTATTCCGCTGGATGGCGCAGGCACAAAGACCGCGCGTTGAGGCGGTAATAAAGGCGGCAAACTCGCTGGCCGGCCCTTCGGGGAAGAGCTCCTCCAGCCGATCCTTGGCCTGTGATGCGTTGAACCCCGAGAGAAAGAGCACTTTGAACGCGCGCTGCACAGCCTTGCGCTCCTCAAAGGACATGCCCGAACGGCGCATGCCGACCACGTTCAAGCCGATGACCGTATTGTGTTCCGCATTTTTGAGCATACAGAAAGGCGGTACGTCCTTGGTGGCGACAGCCCCCCCGCCCAGCATCGCCAGCCGGCCGATCTTCACAAACTGATGCACGCCCACGTTGCCGCTGACGAACGCGCGCTCGCCTACTTCCACGTACCCGGCCAGCAGCGCGCCGTTGGCCAGGATCACGTTGTTGGCCAACACCACGTTGTGGGCCAGGTGAGAGAACGCCATCAGGAAACACTCATCGCCGACAACCGTCTCGGAGCCCTCCTCCGTGCCGCGATGAATGGTCACGCCTTCACGGATAACGCAGTCGTTGCCAATGGCCACGCTCGAGGATGTGTTCTTGAAACCCACATCCTGTGGCGTATCGCCCAACACCGCACCGGCATGCACCTCGCAGCCACTGCCCATGGTGACGGATCCGAAAATCGTGGCCTGGGGCCCGATGGTGCAGCCGTCGCCGATTACCGCGCCATCCATAATACAGGTAAAGGGACCGACCTCGACGTTGGTTCCCAGTTCCGCGCCTTTGTCAATTACAGCCGTCTCATGAATCATCCCAATCTCCCTAGTGTGCCGTCACCCAACCAGACTCTGAAAACATGCACGTTATTGTCATTCCGAGCGAAGCCGAGGAATCTCCGCCCTATCGACGAGGCAGAGATCCCTCGGCAAGCTCGGGATGACCGTCACCTGCTCTTTTCCCGTAAGTGTCTATGCCCATGAGCCAACCGGCTTGCCGGTGGCTTCCTCGGGATGACGCACCCGTAACAGAAAGCAATGATGACACTCCCCTAGAATGCTACCAATCCCTCTTCTCGCATACTCATAAATGCCCGGCCGGAATCGTGTCCCGGTCGTCCCAGAACCACATGGTCGAGCACCTTAATATCGACAATCTTGCCCGCATCAATCAGTTGGCGCGTGATACGGATGTCTTCGGCTGATGGCGTGGGATCACCCGACGGGTGATTGTGCGCCAGCACCACGGCCGCCGCGGATGATCGTACGGCCTCTCTGAAGATCTCACGGGGATGCACCAGGCTTGCATTGAGCAGCCCCTGTGTCACAGCCTTCGGCCGGCCCTTGGCCACGTTCTTGGCATTCAGGTGCACCACCCAGAACACCTCCGATTCCAGCGTGCGCACGCGCGGCCCCAGCAGCGATGCCACGTCCTCGGGTGTCCGCACCACGGCGTCGCCGGGCAAGGCTTCATCGTGCAGTCTGCGTCCTGTCTCAAGTGCGGCCTTAAGCAGAATGGCCTTGGTCCGCCCCACTCCCTTGAAGGCCATCAACTCGTCGATCGATGCGGCAGCCAACGCTGTCAGCGATCCGTCATAGTGCTTCAGCATGCCGCGGGCCAGGTCGACGACATTGAGGCCCTGCGACCCGCTGCCCAGCAGGATTGCCAGCAGCATATCATCGGTCACATTCTCTTCGCCCACACGCTCCATGGCCTCGCGCGGCCGAAGCTGGGCGGGGATATCCCGCACCTGCCAGCGGCTTGGCTCGATCACGTAGGCTATGTTGCTGTCCGTACTCACTCCACAATCCCGGTTGGGCCCTGCCGGTCCCACTGTGCCCACACGGCCTCAGCGAGATCGACCACACTAGTATCGGCTGTTACATCTATCCACTCGACCGCCGCCTGTGTGCGCAGCCAGGTACGCTGTCGCTTGGCCAGTTGGCGTGTACGCGTGGCGGTCCGTTCAATGGCCTCTTCCTGCGAACACTGCCCCTTCAGCAGCGCTATGGCCTCTGCATAGCCGATCGCCTGGCGGGCCGTCCTGGACATGCCGGACTCGCTCAACAGCAGGCCACGCACTTCGTCCAACAGCCCCTGACCATACATGGCCCGCACGCGCTGCTCAATCCTCGACTTCAGCAGGTCCGGGTCCACCTTGAGCGCCGCCATGGGCGTGCTATCGACCTCTCGGTTCCAGTTGCGGGGCGGGGCCTCGAGACCCGCGGCCGCCCATTCAAGGAAGCGCACCAATCGCCGCCCGTTGTCGGGATCATCAATGGCTTCGTACAAGGAAGGGCTCTGCTCTTTCAGCGCCGCTGCCAGCGGGGCCACCCCCTCCTCTGCGAGGATGCCTTCCCAGTGCGAGCGCAGGGTCGGATCGGGACCGGGTGCATCGGCAAATCCGTGTGTTAGCGCCTTGAGATAGAGCCCGGTACCCCCCACCACAATGGCGCGGCGTCCCCTCTTCTCGATCTCGGCCAGCGACTTGAGGGCATACGCGCGGTACTGCCAGCTGTTGAACGTCTCGGCGGCGGACGCCAGGTCGATGCCATGGTACGGCACCGTGCCACGCTCCTCCGGTGTGGGTTTGGCCGTGCCGATATCCATTCCGCGGTAGATCAACATCGAATCGGCCGACAGAATCTCAAGGCCGTGCTGTGCAGCCAGTTGATGGGCCATTGCGGTCTTGCCCGAGGCCGTAGGGCCCGCCAGAAAATAGGCTTCCATGCTCCACCTCAGTCGCCGGTTGCCGGCGCAGCGTCGGGGCCGGGTGCTTCCACGACTTCGTCAGCCCCGGCCTGCCCCGGCCAGATCTGAGTCAGGATATAGAGTCCCACGCCCACGCAGATCGCGGAATCAGCCACATTGAAGGCCGGAAAATGATGATTGCTAATGCGTTTCAGCCAGTAGAAATCAATAAAGTCCACCACGTAACCCAGCCGTACGCGGTCGATCAGGTTGCCGACAATGCCACCAATCATGAGGGCCGTGGCACAGCGATGCACCAGGGAATCGGTCATGATCGACCGGCGGAACACCACCAGCACAACCAGCATCACCAACGAGATAAGGACCAGCCAGTGGCTGAACCCCGCCAACATGCCCCAGGCCGCACCTGTGTTGCGAATGTAGTGAAAGTCGAGAAGACGCGGAATGACTTGAACGTAGTCGCCCACGTGAAAGCGCTGCTGGACCAGGGTCTTGGTGGCCTGGTCCAGAAACGCAATCGCGAAACTCAACCATAAGATCAGCATGCGCACTCCCTCGGTGTCGCCAGTATCCCATTGCAGAACTGCTTCTGTGCAACGGGTGTGTCATCCCGAGCGAAGTCGAGGGATCTCTGCTCCGACATGAATATGAGATTCCTCGCTTCGCTCGGAATGACAAAGACTCACATAGTTTGAAAGATTGCCTGCGTGGCAGGTCCTAGTCAATCGTAATGGGCGGACGGTAGCCGGGGCGGTGTTTCTCGACCTCGGACTGGCACGAGATGCAGTTCTGGACAAAGGGAAGCGCCTTGAGCCGGGCCTTCTCGATGCCGCCACCACACTCATGACACTTGCCGTACGACCCTTCTTCGATGCGCTTGAGGGCAACGTCAATCGCGATCAGGGCCTCGTTCTCCGAGCTCGCCAGGTTAAGGGCGAACTGGCGATCGAACGCGTCAGTTCCATCTTCCTCGATGTTGACCTCGTCCGCACGCGTGAGGGATTCACTCTTGAGCGATTTGATCTGGCCGGCGATACGGTCACGTATATCGAGAAGCTGGAGACGGTACTTCTCCCTCTGCTTCGCGCCCATAGCGCGGTAGCCACGCGGCTTCACAGTGTGATTGTTCGACTTCTTACGTCCGGGGCGCAGGACCTCGATCTTCTGGGGAGTCACTTTCGGGCGGGGAGCGAGCGGATCGTTTTCCAGTGTCTTCTTCTTGCGACGGGCACGCTTCCTCGGTGCCGGCCCCTTTACAGCAGCGTCCTTCTCCGGAGCCGCCTTTTTTCCCTCCGTAGCTTTAGCGGAAGAGGGCTTCTTCGCAGCAGACTTCTTCGCGGGAGCCTTCTTCGCGGCAGGCTTCTTCGCGGCAGGTTTCTTCGCAGCAGCCTTCTTAGCGGGAGCCTTCTTAACTGCCTTCTTAACTGCCTTCTTCGGGGTCGCCTTCTTCGGGGTCGCCTTCTTGGACGCAGCCTTTTTACCCGCCGTAGCTTTAGCGGAGGAGGGCTTCTTGGGAGCGCTCTTCTTTGCGGACTTCTTCGCTGGCTTCCTGGGAGCTGGTTTCGACACCTTCTTCTTGGCCTTGGTTGCTACCTTCTTCTTGGTCGTCGTGCGCTTGGCGCTACTCTTCTTGGCTGGCATTCTCGTCTCCCCGTCTGAATTTGAGTGCGGGAAGCTATCATAGCCGCTACAGGCTGTCAACACATGGTGCTCAGCGTCTTTGGGCCGCCTTTTTGCCTCTCGCCAGTCCAATTTCCTTGTCCGCTGCGAAACACAGGTGCTAGGGTCTCCGTTTTCCACAGATCGATGGAGAAGCCGACTTATGGAACACGACGACTGGATCGCCATACTTGATTTCGGGTCGCAGTACAGCCAGCTTATTGCCCGCCGTATCCGCGAGCAGAAAGTCTATTCCGAGCTGCTGCGTTTTGACACCACGGCCGAAGAGCTGCGCAAGCGTAAACCGGCCGGCATCGTTCTCTCGGGCGGACCGTCCAGTGTCTTCGACGATGAAGCCCCGCAGTGTGATCCCGCCCTTTTCGATATGGGCATTCCGGTCCTCGGCATCTGTTACGGCATGCAGCTCACGGCCCGCACCCTGGGCGGCGATGTAAAACCGGGCGAGGCCCGCGAGTACGGACAGGCCACGATTGAAATCGTCGACCACGCATCCATCTTCAGCGACCTGCCTGACGAGGCCACGGTCTGGATGAGCCACGGCGACCAGGTGGCCGCCCTGCCCGACGGCTTCAGGGCATTGGCCCAGACCGGCACCTGTCCCTATGCGGCGATGGGCAATGACGAGCGGCGCATCTACGGACTACAGTTTCACCCGGAAGTGGTACACACCCCGCGTGGGGTCGACATCCTGCGCCATTTTGTCTTCGACGCCTGCGGCTGTGGCGGGACCTGGGAGATGGCCCAGTTCATCAAGAGCAGCGTCGCCGCCATCCGTGAACAGGTCGGCACTGAGCATGTCGTTCTCGGCCTCAGTGGTGGCGTAGACTCCTCCGTTGTGGCGGCCCTGCTGCACAAGGCCATCGGCGATCAGCTGCACTGCATCTTTGTCGACAATGGCGTGCTGCGCTACAGGGAGTCCGAACAGGTTGAGCACATGTTTGGCGAGACATTCGGCATGGACCTGCACGTCGTCGACGCCGCCGATCTCTTCCTCGGCAAGCTGGCAGGGGTTGAAGACCCGGAGAAGAAGCGCAAGATCATCGGCAACACGTTCATCGATGTCTTCGCCGACGAGGCGCGCAAGCTGGGCGATGTTAAATACCTCGCCCAGGGAACGCTCTACCCGGACGTCATCGAGAGCTTCTCCCCCATCGGCGGCCCCTCCGCCACGATCAAGAGTCATCACAACGTTGGTGGGCTCCCGGATGACCTGCATTTTCAGCTGATTGAGCCGGTGCGCGAACTCTTCAAGGATGAAGTGCGCGCGCTGGGGCGTGAATTGGGACTGCCCGACCATGTGGTCGATCGCCAGCCCTTCCCGGGCCCCGGCCTGGCTGTACGTATCGTGGGCGAAGTCACCGCTGAACGCGTGGCCCTGCTCCAGCAAGCCGACTTGCGTATTCTCGAAGAGCTGGCCACGCTGCCCGATCACAAAGATATCTGGCAATCGTTCGGGGTACTCCTGCCGGTCCAGAGCGTAGGTGTCATGGGCGACAGCCGCACCTACGAGAATGTCCTCGCCGTGCGCGCGGTCTCCAGCAAAGACGGCATGACCGCCGACTGGTTCAAGGTGTCGTACGATTGCCTGGGCCGGATCTCCAACCGCATCATCAACGAAGTCCGCGGCATCAACCGCGTCGTCTACGACATCAGCTCCAAGCCGCCCGCCACGATTGAGTGGGAATAGGGGGAATTGCCGATTGGTGAATGCCGATTGGTGACCTTGCGAGCTTCGGGCCAGCACCCCTCCTTTTTGGGTTGGCTTTTTGGATCTGCTGTAATATATTATAGATATATTTGAGTGCATCAAGCACCTCTGAGTCGTTGTGGAGTGGTTGATATGGGACGCGATAGCCTTAGTTTGGCGGATCAGGCTTACGAATTGCTGGAAGCGAGGATCGTGAGTTTGGAGTTGGTGCCGGGCGAGATCTATTCCGAGGCGGAGCTGAGTGCGCTGATCGGGGTCGGTCGAACCCCCATGCGGGAGGGGTTGCTGCGGTTGGCCAAGGAGAAGCTGGTTGAGATGATTCCGCGGCGGGGAGTGGGTGTGACCCGGATCGACCTGACGCGGCATGTGCCGCTCCTGGAGACGCGCAAGGCTTTGGATGTGCTGATTGCGACGCGCGCGGCGCGGCGCGTTACGGCGGCGCAGAAGGAGTGGTTATCGACGTCTGCGGACGCGATCCTGGAGGCGGCGCAGCGCGGGGATACCGATGCGTTTCACGCGATCGATGAGGCGTTGGATGCTTTGCTGGGGGAGGCCTGCAACAACCCCTTCGCGGTGGAAGCGGTGGCCCATCTTTACGCGCATTGCAGGCGGTTCTGGGTCCACTATGGGGAGCATGTTGACGTGCTGCTGCTGGCTCGGCAGCACGCGGCCCTGATGCAGGCGGTGGCAGGGGGCGATGAGAGCGAAGCCCGAGAGGCCGTGGAGGCCATTATTGACTATCAGATTGAGTTCACGCGATTGGCGCTGGACTTGTAGAGGATGATGAGTGATGCAGACAGACGTACTTGAAACAGTCGTGCCTAAGCGCGGTACCCCCGAACGGGCACCCCAGTCGCAGGGCAATTTCTATGGCGGCGAGGATAGGCTGACGCAGGAGCGCGCCGGTGATGCCGATCCGCAGGCACCGGGGATGAATGCCCGGATTCAGCGCTTGCGGCAGAAGAGTTTCGAAGCGGAGCCTTCGCTGGCGATCGAGCGGGCGCTGCACCAGACGGCTTTCTACAAGCTCCACCATGGCAAGTACTCGGTGCCGGTGATGCGGGCGATGACCTTTCTGGATCATTGCCGGAAGAAGACCCTCTATTTCGATGCCGATGAACTGATTGTGGGCGAGCGTGGTCCGGCCCCCAAGGCGGTGCCGACCTTTCCCGAGCTGACCTGTCACAGCGTGAAGGATTTTGACGTCCTCAATCACCGCGAGAAGCAGCCCTACAGCATCAGCCAGGCGGACATCGACACCTATGCGCGCGAGGTGATCCCCTACTGGAAGGGACGGACCCAGCGCGAGCGAATCTTCGCCCACGTCCCCGATGAGTGGCGCGCGGCCTACGAGGCCGGTTGCTTCACCGAGTTCATGGAGCAGCGCGCACCGGGACACACCGTGCTCGACGGCAAGCTCTACCGCAAGGGGATGCTGGACTACAAGCGCGAGATCGATGCGCACCTGGAGAGTCTGGACTACAAGCGGGACGTGGAGGCCAACGACAAGGCCGAGGAACTCAAGGCCATGGCGATCTCCTGCGATGCGGCCATTGTGTTTGCCGAACGCCACGCCGCCTTGCTGGAGCGCAAGGCCGCCGAACAGAGCGACCCCGACAAGGCGGCGGAGTTGCGAGAGGTCGCTGCGATCTGTCGCCGCGTGCCCGCACACGCCCCCCGGACGTTTCATGAGGCGGTACAGATGTACTGGTTCTGCCACCTGGGGACGATTACGGAACTGAACGGCTGGGACGCGATGAATCCGGGGCATTTCGATCAGCACCTGACGCCCTTCTACGAGGCGGAAGTGGCCGCCGGCACGCTCACGCGTGACCGGGCGAAGGAAATTCTCTCCTGTCTGTGGATCAAGGTAAACAACCACACGGCGCCGCCGAAGGTGGGCATCACCGCCAAGGAGAGCGGCACCTACAACGATTTCACCAACATCAATATCGGGGGGCTGAAACGCGATGGTTCCGACGGCGTGAGCGAGGTGTCCTATATCATGCTGGAGCTGATAGAGGACATTCATCTGCTGCAGCCGGGTACCTCTGTGCATGTTAGCGCCAAAACACCGGACGCGTTCCTGCACGCCGCCTGCAAGGTGATCCGGCAGGGACATGGCTACCCCTCCGTATTCAACCCGGACATCTATATCCAGGAGATGCTGCGCTCGGGCAAGTCGCTGGAGGATGCGCGCGAGGGCGGCTGCAGCGGCTGCATTGAGGTGGGGGCCTTTGGCAAGGAAGCCTTCCTGCTGACCGGCTACCTCAACGTGCCCAAGATCGTGGAGGTAACGCTGAACAATGGTATCGATCCGGAGACGGGGAAGCTAGTGGGCATTGAGACGGGCGACCCGCGGTCGTTTGCCGACTACGAAAGCCTGTACGAGGCATTCCACAAGCAGTTGGCCTATGTGATCGACCTGAAGATTCGTGTCAGCAACTACATCGACACCATGTTCGCAAAGTATGCACCGGCGCCCTTCTTGTCGGTGCTGATCGATGACTGCATTGCCAAGGGTCGGGACTACTACAACGCCGGCCCCCGCTACAACACCAACTACATCCAGTGCTGCGGCCTGGGAACAGCCGCCGATAGTCTGCTGGCGCTCAAGAGGCACGTCTTCGATGATGCCCGCTATTCGATGGATGAGGTCCTGGCCGCCGTGGCTGAGAACTTCGAGGGTGAGGAGGTCATGCGCCAGACCATACTCAACAAGACCCCCTTCTACGGGAACAACCTGGACTATGCCGATCAGGTTGCCGTGAAGCTCTACGACGACCTGGTCGATCTCATCGACGGCGAACCTAACATCAAGGAGGGCGGCCAGTACCACTTGAACATGCTCTCGACCACCTGCCACATCTACTTCGGCAAGGTGATGGGTGCCACGCCCAACGGCCGCCTGGCACACAAATCCATCTCCGACGGCACCTCGCCATCCCACGGCGCCGACCAGCGCGGACCCTCGGCGGTGGTTCAGTCGCTGGGAAAACTCGATCAGATCCAATCGGGCGGCACGCTGCTGAACCTGCGATTTCTACCGAGCCTGCTGAAGCGTGACGAGGATATCACGAAGTTGGGGCACCTGATCCGGAGCTACTTCGTCCAGGGCGGGCATCATGTCCAATTCAACATCGTCGATACCGCGACCTTGCGCGCCGCGCAGCGCACGCCCGAGGATTACAAGGACCTGTTGGTGCGGATGGCCGGCTACAGCGACTATTTCAATGACATGAACGGCGATCTGCAACAGGAAGTAATCGACCGCACGGAAAACGAATCCTTCTAGGTGCCACAATGAGTGTTTCCTGCCTCGTGTTTGATACGAAGCGCTACGCCATCAACGATGGTCCCGGCGTCCGCGTGACCATCTTCCTGAAGGGATGTCCGCTGCGATGCGCCTGGTGCCATAACCCCGAGAGCATCGCCCCGCAGATGGAGAAGATGTACACGCCGGGCAAGTGCATTGGCTGCCTGGCCTGCATCGAGGCCTGTCCGGAAGACGCGCTGACGATGACGGAGGAGCGTGGTGTGGTCACCGACTTCGAGGCGTGCACGATGTGCGGGCTCTGTGCCGAGTGCTGTCCGACCGGTGCCATGGAGATGGTCGCCGAGATGACGGATGTGCAGGCGGTGGTCGACGCCGTCCTGGAAGAGCGCGTCATTATCGACCAGTCCGGAGGGGGCGTGACCTTTTCCGGGGGCGAGCCGTTGATGCATCATCGCTTCCTGATCAAAGCGTTGGAAGCCTGCCGGGCCGAGGGGATTCATTGTACGGTGGACACATCCGGATTTGCGCCAGGGGAGGTCCTGATGGCGGTGGCCGCGCGGACCGATCACTGGCTCTATGATCTGAAGAGCATGAATCCGGATACCCATCTCAGATGGACCGGCGTGCGCAATGAGGTGATCCTGGAGAATCTCACGGCGCTGGCCGAGTCCGGGGCCTCGATCAATATTCGGATCCCTCTGATCGAAGGGGTCAATGCAGACGACGAGAACATGCGGACGACGGCGGCGTTTGTAAAGGGACTGGCGGGGGAGCCCAAGCAGGTGAATCTGCTGCCCTACCACAAGATCGCGGAGAGCAAGTACGCCAAGCTGGGTCGGACGATCGAGCTGGAGGGGATGGCGGAGCCCTCGGAGGAGCGGCTGGCAGAGATTGCCGCCATGTTCAGCGCAAGCGGTCTCGACGCCACAGTGGGTGGTTGAGGTAACGCCTGGAGGTGCACATGACCATTGAATATGTTCTGCACACGGGGGAGACGGTCGATGAGACCGGGGCGACGGTGTGGATCGACGGCGACCAGTTGGCCCGCCTCTACGGCGTCGCGATCAGCCGATGCCTGATCCTCAATCCAGACCACAGTCCGGAGCTGGAAGCACTGATCCCGCCTGACGCCACGCACCTGCACATCCAAAAGGATGGCAAGTATCCGCAGTGCTTCTAGGCTTCACACTGCCGTCTTGCGAAAGACGCCTGGGGTGAGTCCGGTGGTGGCCTTGAACTGGCGCGTGAAGGCGCTTTGGTCGCAGAAGCCGCACCGCACCGCGATGTCGGCAATGGACGTTGCTTCCTCGCGAAGCATGTCGCGGGCGGCGTCGATGCGTGTATGCATGATGAACTGTCCAGCCGTAAGGCGGAAGATGCGTTTCATACGCTGCTCCAGCTTATACGGTGAGATCGAGGCCATGTCCGCCAGGTCTTCCACTCGCAGGGGGGTGTCGTAGCGGGTACGGATGTGGTCGATGACGGCCGACATCTCCGGGAAGTTCTCACCGCGCCCCTTGGGTACATGCAGGTCCCGCGAGAACCCGGTCATACCCACGACCGCTCCTGTGATCCCGAAGATCGGGGTCTTGTGGGTCAGGCACCAACCGGGCACGCCCTGGGCGTAGAGTTGGAGCTCCAGCTTGTCCTTGATTGGCTTGCCGGACTCGAGTACGTGCCGGTCCTGCGCGAGGTACTCTATGCCGAACGGGGGTGGGTAGACCTCGGCCGCGGTCTTTCCAATGACGTCGGATTTCGAGGTAAATCCACAACGTGCTGCCACAGTGCGATTGATCAGGACGTAGCGCCCCTGTTTATCTTTGACGAAGAAGACGATATCCTCAACGTCATCAAACAGTGCCTCCATGACAGCCAGGGCGTCAAGTCGACTGCTAAGTTCGGGGGTCATATCCATTCGCTCTTTCTATCGCATTCATCCACGAACCTCAACTCTGTTAAAAAACTCAAGTAAACACTGAAATGTAGTCCTATCGCATCGCGGTCTCACGCGGCTATTCTCAGAGCACTGAACCTTGACGGTTAACCGCAATACGCTACCAGGGAGACGATATGCAGAATACGGTCAGTAACATTCCCATGCCGGACAATGAACCCGTTCTCAGCTATGCACCGGGAACGCCGGAGCGCGCCCTGCTGGACCAGGCGTTGCAGGACATCAGTGCGCAGCAGGTAGAGATTCCGATTGTTATCGGTGGCCGCCGTATCACCACCGGCAAAACCGGCACATGCATTGAGCCGCACAACCACGCGAGCGTGCTGGCGACCTACCACAAGGCGGGTACCGCCGAAGTCGCGATGGCCATCCAAGCCAGCCAGGACGGCAAGGCTGAATGGGAAGCGCTGCCGGCGAAGGCACGTGCTTCGGTTTTTCTGAAAGCGGCCGAGTTGCTCCGTACGAAGTACCGCTACCGCCTGAATGCGGTGACGATGTTGACGCAGAGCAAGAACGCCTTCCAGGCGGAGATTGACAGCGCCTGTGAACTGATCGATTTCTGGCGGTTCAATGCCTATTACATGCAGGAGCTCTACGGACAACAGCCTGACTACAGTCCGGTCGGGATGCTGAACTATGTCGAGCATCGTCCGCTTGAGGGTTTTGTATTTGCCGTCTCCCCGTTCAACTTCACGTCGATCGCGGGCAATCTCCCCACAGCCCCGGCCCTGATGGGCAACACGGTGCTGTGGAAGCCTTCGCGCAACGGGGTCTACTCCTCCTACATCATCATGCAGATTCTCGAGGAGGCAGGCCTGCCGCCAGGCGTCATCAACTTCGTGCCCGGAGACTCGGGCGACATCGGCGATCCCGTCTTCGAGTCTGAGCATTTTGCCGGCATTCATTTCACAGGCAGCACCTCCGTATTTCAGAAGATGTGGAAGCAGATCGGGGACAACATCGGGCGCTACCATGCCTATCCCCGGATCGTGGGTGAAACCGGCGGCAAGGACTTCGTCTTTGCGCATCCCTCTGCCGATGTCGAGGCGCTGGTGGTTGCCCTCGTGCGGGGTGCCTTCGAGTACCAGGGGCAGAAGTGCTCTGCCGCGTCGCGCGCCTATGTCCCGGCCAGCCTCTGGCCGGCGGTGAAGCAGGGGCTGATCGAGACGCTGAGCACGGTCAAGATGGGCCCCGTGCAGGACTACACCAACTTCGTGAATGCCGTAATCGATCAAGGCAGCTTCGATAAGTGCAAGCGCTACATCGATACGGCGCGCGAGGCCGACGATGCCGAGATGGTTTGCGGGGGAGACTGCGACGACAGCGTCGGCTACTTTGTTCAGCCCACGGTGATCCATGCACAGGATCCCCACTATGCCTCCATGCTGGACGAGATCTTTGGCCCGATCCTGAGCATCTATGTCTATGAGGATGCCGAACTGGAGGCGACGCTGGAGCTCTGCAACACGAGTTCAATGTATGCCCTGACCGGGGCGGTATTCGCCAGGGACCGCCGCGTGATTCAGCACATGTTCGATGCACTGCGTCATGCCGCCGGCAACTTCTATATCAATGACAAGCCCACCGGTGCGGTGGTCGGGCAGCAGCCCTTTGGTGGCGGCCGTGGCTCAGGCACCAACGACAAGGCCGGCTCGATTCTGAACCTGCAGCGCTGGGTGTCACCGCGCACGGTCAAAGAGACCTTCAATCCGCCGACCGACTATCGCTATCCGTTTATGGGGTAGAGACGGGGGTAAGAAGAACAATATAGGATGTTTGTGTACATGACCGCGAAGGTCGACTGTACTGTCGCCGGACCGGGCCGGTGGACTCAGGCAAAGAGGAGAGCGCAATGGGTGCACAGATTGGTGAGTTGACGTTTCTGGAGGTGTTGGCGTCGCGGTTCAAGATTCCGGCGCCGGACTTTGTGGTAGAGCCTGTGCGGCAGTCCGACGTAAAGCGCAAGCTGGCGGACTGGGGCAGCGGCATCGTCAAACCGGATGTCCTGGCAGGCAAGCGGGGCAAGGCCGGCACGGTGCGCCAGGTCGATGACTACCACGAGGCCGTGAAGCTCCTCAAGCGGGTTGCGGCCAAGGTGGTCTCAGGCCAGCAGCCCCGGACGGCTTACATGGTCCAGACGGTCCCGGCCGACCTGGAGGTGTTCTCGGCCATTACTTACAATTCCCGCTATCTCGCGCCGTCCCTCACCGTCTCCACGAAGGGCGGGGTCGATATTGAATCGGTGGATGAGGCGGACAAGGTCACCGTACCCCTGAACGTGTTTCGCGGGCTCAATGCCTACCAGGCGTCGGAGGCGCTGGTGAAGGCGGGGTTACCGGAGGGCAAGCTCAACTCAAAGCTGGCGCTCTGTCTCGTGAAGCAGTGGGACATGTTCAGCGCGACGGGCATGCAGAGCTGCGAGATCAACCCCTGGCGCGTGACAGAAGCCGGCGCGGTGTGCGCCTGCGACTTCAAGGCCACGTTCGATGAGAACAATATCAAGTTCCGGGATCTGGGCTTTGAGTTGCCCGAGTATCCGACCATGGTGGATGCGTTCGAGGAGGAAATGAACGCCTGGGCGGCATCCAGTCACCAGGGCCAGGCTCACGTGGCTGACCTGGGCGGCAAACTCATTCTCCCCATGCTGTTTGGCGGCGGGGCGAGTACGATTGTGATCGAGACCTTGGCACAGGCCGGGGGCGACCCCATGTTTCTCTCCGACTTTGGCGGCAATCCGCCGTATGAGCGCATGAAGAAAACCGCGGAGATCTGCCTGCGACACAAGCTGGCCGATGCCTCCCTGCTCTTGATCCTGGGTGGCAAAGCCAACAACACGCAGATCGATATAACGTTTGCCGCGATTGCCGACGCCCTGCAGGAGTGGGTCGATGACAATGGTCCGCATCCGATCCCTGTAGTGATCGGCCGCGGTGGCCCCGGGCTGGTGCAGGGGTTCGCGGTGATGAAGAAGACGCTTGAGAATCTAGGAATGCCGTATGTGTTCTTTGGGCCGGACACGCCGATTACGCTGGTGGCTTCCTATGCGGCCCGACTGGCAAAGCAGTGTGCCAAGGCCAACGGAGGTGCGAAATGATTGCCAGATCGCTGAGTGGGCTGTTGAAGAAGGGCGACCGGGTGGCGGTGTCGAACATCACCGGCCGCGAGGCCTCCAAGGTGAGTACGATTTCGCAGCAGTACTGCGGCAACGTCGTGGCCGGTTGGGCGCTGGGCAAGTCGGGGAAGTGGGTCGAGGTCCCGGGCGAAACGTCGATCCCCGTATTCGGCCAGTTCGACGAGATGCTCACGCAACTTCCGGAGAATCGCTGGCCGACGAAGATCATCGTCTATTCACCGCCCGACGCGGTGTATGGCGACGTCAAGGAGGCCCTCGAGAATAACCGGGGCAGCGTCAGGACGGTGTTTGTAATCACCGAGAATGTCTCCATCGAGGTCACGTCCAAGTTGCGACGGTTGGCGGACACCGAGGGCGTCGACATCCTGGGCTGCAACACGCTCGGCGTGATCAACGTGCACGACAAGGTGCGTGTGGGTGCGGTGGGCGGCGACTCGCCGAATGAAACGTTCAGGAAGGGCAGCGCCTGTGTCATCTCCAACTCGGGCAACATGGTCAACACGGTTGCGTCCTACCTGCAGTCGGCGGGACTGGGTGTCTCCTACGGGATTTCGACGGGTAAAGATGTCAACATCCTGACGCCTTTGAAGGATCTGCTGGCACTGGCGATGCGCGACAAACGCACCAGCATGATCGTGCTGTACGTGGAGCCTGGCGGCGTGTACGAGGCCGAAGCCATTGAGGCGATCAAGGGGCGGCGCAGCCCCAAACCGATCCTGGTCTACGTGGCCGGGGAGTTTGCCGAGAGCATCGACGTCTCGCTGGGCCATGCCGGTGCCGTTGTGGATGGGGCAGGCACATCGGCATCGGGCAAGAAAGCGCTCTTTGACGATTACTTTGGTGTGCCTGTATTCGACTTCTATGAGCGACGCAAGGCACCCAAACTGCTGGCGGAACATCGTCGCGGCATCCGCGTCAACGCCCTGCACGATCTGGTTCCCGCCGCGACCGCACTGATGTCCGCGCTCAAGATCAAACGTGATTTCGCCCCGCTACGCCCGTTGGCCCTGCGGCCCTGGTTTGTCGAGCTCGGCCCGCTGGCGAAGGTGTTGCCACGTGATCTGGTTCCCTACGTGGCGCCGATTCCGGAGCCGTACGCCAAACTGGTCAAGCACTATGTGACCTCCAGCATCGGGCGCGTGCCGAGTCGACAGCCGATGCGGGGTGTCTCGCATGCGTCGTCCAACGACGGGGCCACCCCCCGTATCTACGGGCGCTCGCTTATCGGCCTTATGAAGACCGGCTCGTTTGCCGACACGGTGTTGCTGTACTGGCTCGGGCAACCCGTCAAACACACCTTCGAGGCGCGCCTGTTTGACATGTGTCTGATGGCCGCCTTGACGAACGGACCGGGAACCATATCGGCCCAGGGCGCAAAGCTTTCCGCCTCGGCAGGGAACGGTCCCAACACGGCAATGATGGCCACGCTGGGCAGTATCGGGACGGTACATGGCGGCAATGGCTCGAAGGCGGCCCGCGTGTTGATCAATGTGTTCCGCGATACGGATCTGGTCGACCCGTATGACCGCGCGGCGGCTCCGGACCTCGACGCACTGGTGCTGACGTTTGTCAAGGCGTTCAAACAGCGCAAGAAGCTGGCCAAGGAGGCCGGCGTCGCCTATGAGAAAGTGCCCTGCCTGGGCCATCCAGTCTTCAACACCGAGGCGATCAACTATGACCCGCGTGAACGCGTGATCGACGCGGTCATGGGCGAGGAGAAGCTCTATAACGTCTTCCTCGACTTCTATCACCGCCTCTCGCGCGGCATGATGGAGCAATGTGCCACGAGCAAGGTGCATGCCGTCAACGTGGATGCCGCGCTGACCTGTGTGTTGATGGGCATCGCCTGGCCCTTGCTGGTCGACAAGAAGATCACGGTCGAACGCGCGGTCGATCTACCGTTCCTGGCCTTCGCCCTGGGTCGCGTTGCGGGCGGGGCCGGGGAGTATCTGGATCACCGCGACAGCGGAACGGCAATGGATATGCGTGTCCCGGTCAGCGAATGCCGCTTCCTCGGTCGCGATCAGGATTGAGCACGTCTTCAGATACCGTGTAGCGGGAAGATCGTGCGTTTGATCTCGGCGATGGTGGCGTCGACGGCGGTGTCGACCTCGTCGCGACGGCCGGCGTCGGAGAGCAGGACGCGGTCGCGCAGGCCGCCGAACCAATCGGTGTTGCCCATCATCACTCCGCCCATGCCCAGCATGGCATCCTCATGGTCGGTGTGATCGCCACACAGTACGCCCCAACAGAGCGCCCAGGCGCGTACGGTATGCTCGAGGTGGTAGCCGCCTCCGCCGGTAGCCAGCATCGGTTTATCGAGACCGACAACCGTTTCAACGATATCAGCCGGCGTGTTGTTGGTGAGCTGCATGTGAGCCAGCGGATCGCCCGAGAGCGTATCCATGCCAAGCTCCATGATGATCACGTCGGGGTCAAAGGCCTTGATCAGAGGCAGCGCAGCCTGGTCGAAGGCGCGTCGGTAGGCGGCGTCATAGGTTCCCACGGGGAGCGGGACGTTAACGGAGTAGCCGACCCCCTTGCCCTCCCCCACCTCGCAGACAAACCCGGTGCCGGGAAAAAGCGTATGCCCGCTCTCGTGCATGGAGACGGTCATTACATCCTTGTGTGAGTAGAATGCCTTCTGCACGCCGTCGCCATGATGAACGTCGACGTCTAGAAAGAGGACGCGCTTGCCGGCTGCAAGGAACGCGTTGGCGGCCATGACCAGGTCGTTGAGGTAGCAGAATCCTGAGGCCTGCCCTGCATGGGCGTGGTGCAGCCCTCCGGACGGATTGAACGCCACCTTTGCCTTTCCGTCGATGATCCAGCGCGCGCCTGTGATTGAAGCGCCGGCAGCCAACGTCAGATACGCCATCATGCCGGGCCAGACAGGGCAGTCGGGTGTGCCGAGTCCCATGTTCAGCGCCTCAAAGGGGTCCAACGTACCGGCCGCCGCGGCCTCTACCGCGTCGAGATACTCCGCCGTGTGAAACGCTTCCAGTTCTCCGCGCGTGGCGCGTACCGGGGCCACCACCTCACGGTCGTCGCCGGCGAGCAGCCCCATGGATTCCGCCGTGCTCAGCGCCCGGGAGGCCCGGCTGGTATTGAACGGACACTGCGGCGGGTACCCGTTCTGGTTCAGGTCATCGCTGTGGATGAAGATGTGGTTGTTTTGCATTGCATTGCCCTCACGGCTCGCCGGGGACAGCTCGCCCTACCCCATTCACGGTAAGGTAGGGCGAGCCGTCCCGGCGAGCCGCTTATGGAAACACCGCCTCCGGGGTTTCAACATTTGGCATCTTGCCTTGTCTCATCGCTTTCAGCAGGTCCCCATAGACCTGCCGATTGACGTACAGCATGGCAGGTCCATCGGAGTGAATCAACTGCCAGTCTCGCCGACGGGCCAGGCGGCCCGCGATCGGGTTGCCATAGTGTACGAGCGCCATATCGGTTGGGTACGCTGTCAGGATGCGCTCCCACCCGTTGCGCCCGTAGAGACCGGCGATGTAGTCCTCCACGACCGGCTCACTATAGGCCGAGCGGAACCGGCCATCCATGAAGACCCGGCACTGCGGGTAGAGGTGCCAGGTGCAGTACTCGGCCCAGTCGAAGAAAACAAAGATGTTACCGGACACCCCGTGCTGTTTCATGAACGCCACGGTCCGCAGCGGATAATCGTCGGCCTTGATTTCGATCTCAAGCGGACGTGCCTTGTTGAAGGTCGCGGCCGTATAGAGAGAGAAAGGAATGAACAGCGCCAGCACGACCGCCCACACCACGCGAGGCAGGCGTCCGGCCAGCCGGTCGATCACCTCGCCGGCCATACCTTCAACATGCCGCCCCGCCGTGAATCCTGCCACAATCGCGAACAGCGGTATGTTCCGGCGTAAGACGATCGCCGCCAGGAGCGAGAGGTAGAGAATCGTCGTCCAGGCCAAGTCCTTGTGCGTCCGGGAGAACGGGTAGGCACAACAGACCACAATGGCCAGCCCGATGAAATCCGGATGGATCATCCAGTGCCGGATCGGGCTGAATGGCGCCCACTCACTCAGGTACGGCCGCGCCGTGCCGCCCGACTCGAGGATGAAGCTCCACAGCCGGATACCGAACGGGTTCACAAACGTGGCGACAACAAACAGTGCAACGCCGCCGAAAAGGACAAGCGGGAGCCAGCGGAGCTGGACGGCATGACGTCGACTGCTAATGGTCTCCAGCACCGCATGAACCAGCAGCACGATAGCGCCGATGAAAAATGCACCGTGAAGGTTGGCCCACAGCATCCCCAGCAAGGGAAAGACCAACAGGTGCAGCCAGGCCCGCCGCCGAAATCCTTTAAGAAGGAATAGAAACAGAGCCAGCAGCAGGTAGGTAAAATGGTGCGGGCGCACACCGAACCCGTAGCTCATCGTGGAAATGATCAGCACCATCAGCAGCATCCGCACCGCACCAGAGCAACACTCGTGTCGAAGGGTTGCATGCATCAGTGCCAGCACGACCAGCCCCAACAGCGTCTTGAGAATCAGGAGACCCGTATTGCCCGACAGCAGCCAGGTCTGATGGAACAGGTATTGCGCCAGCCACTCATGGTTGACCCATGGCCGGTCCGGCTCCGTATAGGAATAGGTGTTCGTGACATGGAAATCGTCGCACCCGGGGAGCGCGCGGACAAACCCGACATTCCCCCACAGGTCCACGTCGGCCTTGTTATCGGAAAACACCTGCAGGGCAAAACAGACCACGGCCGCGACGGCCAACCCGTGAACGACAGACTGCAGGCGAGGCACACGCATGGGCGTCAGATCTCCAGGATCCGGCTTCCCTCGCCCTCGTTGTCCTCATTACCGAGGTAATGCGTCGTCTTGTATTCGTTGACCGCGTTCAGCTTGCGCAGGATCTTGCCAAGGGTCTTAACCGCATCGATGCTGCTATCCACAAGTTTGGGCAGCACTTCGTCGCCGCTGTTCAGCTTCTTCTGGATGATCCCCAGGTTGGCGAGCAATACGGTAGCGGGCTGTCCCAGGTGGTGACAGGCCGCCCCGAGGCTCTCCAACATGACGCGGTGTTTCTCGTTCTCACGGGCGGCGGCCTCGGCGACTTTTCGATCGCTGATGTCGGCCAGCGAGAAGACCACACCGACAATCTCGCCGTCGCTGTTGCGGTTACAGACGGCCGATATGGCCACATCGAACTCACGACCATTACTGTCGCAGGCCCGCATTTCACCGGTCCAGTCCTCGCCATCCCCCATGACCGTACCGATCATCTCACTGGCCTTGTCGACATCGCACAACAGGTCGCGCACATCCGTGGTCAGAAGCTCCTCGGCATCCTCATAGCCCCACATGCGGGCCACGGCGGGGTTCACATATTCAAGTTTGGCTTCGATATCCGTCACCGCAATCCCGTTGTAGGCGTTCTGGATCGCGTTGTGCTCGGTACGCAACATTGCCTCGGCCTGGCGGCGCCACGTAATGTCGCGGATGAAGAAACAGAGATGCGTAGTGCCAAGGTTCAGCTTGTTGACGGCAATCTCGGCGGGGAAGACGGTCGCATTCTTACGCCGGCAGTAGGCCTGAATCAGCGTGTAGCGCTCCTCCTCAAGGTTGTCGCATAGCGTCTTGATGAGAGACTCGTCAGCACCGGAGATAACGTCAAAGATGGTCATCTCGGTCAGATCGCCACGTTTGTAGAGCAGGAACTCAATGGCGCGGGCATTGGCGTCAACGATGTTGCCATCCAGATCACAGATCAGCGCGGCATCGTAGACGCTCTGGAGCAGCTCGTTGTAACGCGAGTCAGTATCCAGCTCGGCCGTCTTGGCCTTGGCACGCCGTGTCCGCGTCGAGGAAGTAATAACCATGCGGCGCTTCTTACCCGCCGCAGGCTTCTCGGGCACGTCCGGGATCAGGTCGATCCGCATGGTCTGGGCTAACTTCTCTTTATCCGGCACGTCTCACCTCTTCGCTGGGGCTCCTCGATGCATGCACTGAACTCAACTGCACCATAACGTTGCACGGATTATCCACAAACCACACTGAGCGTCAAGCCGCGCGTGGCAGTGGAGTTACCCCAATTTTCGCGCCATTGGCTCATAGGAGATCCCTCGACTTCGCTCGGGATGACCGTTTCCTAAGGATTCTTGTCATGCCGAGCGAAGCCGAGGCATCTCAGCCTTTGTGTTGGCTCGTTGGCTGTTCCAGATCCTAAATGAGAACGGACCTTTGTTTTCGGGTGTTTGCAGAGCATTGGCTTGGAAGACTGGGGATACTCCACGTGCGTAGCACGATTCATCCGCCTTGGGCGGATTGACACACCTTCCGCCCTGTGGTAGAGCTACATCACATTAGTTTAAGGCAGGAGTACCTTATGTTTTCGGGAGCTTATACAGCGCTGGTCACGCCCTTCAATCGTGATGGCAGCATTGATTTCGGGAAATTCAGCGCACTGATCGAACGACAAGCCGAGTCCGGCATCGACGGTATCGTGCCGGTCGGCACGACGGGCGAATCGCCCACGCTGAGTTTCGACGAGCATTCACAGGTGGTAGCAGCGGCGGTGGAAGCAGCGGGCGGGCGCATGCAAGTCATCGCCGGGACCGGCTCGAATGCCACCAGTGAGGCCGTCACCCTGACACGTCACGCCAGGGAAGCCGGCGCCACGGCCACCTTGCAGGTAACGCCTTATTACAATAAGCCCAGCCAGGAAGGGCTCTACCGCCATTTTTCCGAGGTGGCCGCCATCGGCCTGCCGGTGGTGCTCTACAACGTACCGGGGCGAACCAGTCGGGAGATCGCCGTCGACACGGTGGTACGACTGGCGGAGGTACCGAACATCGCCTGTGTCAAGGAAGCCGGTGGCAGCGTTGACCGCGTCAGCGCCATCTTGAACCGTTGCGACATCTGCGTGCTCTCCGGCGACGACCCGCTCACGCTGCCCATGATGGTGGCCGGCGCCACCGGTGTCATCAGCGTGGCCTCAAACATCGTGCCCGAAGCCGTGGTCCGCCTGACCCGCCTCGCCCTCGAAGGCAACTGGGTCGGGGCACGTGCCGTACACCGTCAGTATTACCAGCTCTTCTGCGACTGCTTTCTCGACACCAACCCGGTCCCGATCAAGGCGGCCATGGCCATGGCCGGACTCATCGAGGAGAACTACCGGCTGCCGCTATGCAGCATGGATGACACCCTCAAAGAGCGTCTGCGCCATACGCTGGCAGATGCAGGAGTGGAATTGACATGACTTCTATCGCTGTCATAGGTGCAGGCGGACGCATGGGACACTTCATCGTGCGCGCCATAGAGCAAACCCCCGATGCCACAGTCGGCGCCGCCACCGAGCAGACCGGCCACGCCACCATCGGCCGTGACGCAGGTGAGGTCGCCGGTCTCGACGCCATGGGCGTGACGATTACGGACCAACTTGATGCCGTCTCAACAACCGATGCCATCATCGATTTCACATTCCATTCGGCCGTGCCCAAACACGTACGCGCCGCGCAGGAGGCGGGCAAGGCATTTATCCTTGGTACGACCGGCCTGACCGACGAAGAGGCAGCCAGCGTGCATACGGCGGCAGAATCCATCCCCGTCGTCTGGGCCCCCAACATGAGCCTGGGAATGAACATGCTCTTCGCCATGGTCAGGCAAGCCGCCGCCGGACTGAGCGATCTCTACGATATCGAAATCGTCGAGGCCCACCACCGCCACAAGCAGGACGCGCCCAGCGGCACCGCGCTGGGACTGGCCGAGAACGCCGCGGCGGGACGTGGTGTCAGCCTGGACGACGTGGCTGACTATGGGCGGCACGGGATGACCGGTGAGCGGGTGCCGGGGCGGATTGGCATCCACGCCATCCGCGCGGGCGACATCGTGGGCGATCACAGCGTGATCTTCGCGACCGATGGTGAACGCCTGGAGCTGACCCATCGCGCCGGCAGCCGCTCCATCTTTGCGGTGGGTGCCGTTAAGGCGGCACTATGGGCAACCGGCAAGCCGGCCGGACTCTATAACATGCAGGATGTACTGGGCTTATCGCAAGCCGGGGGGTAAACCGGTTATGTCGTCTGCAAGGCATTCCGCTCACGAACCCGGGCAACGGCCCGCGCGGAGCGCGGGCCCTACCTCACCCTCGATTGAATCCACCCCTCAACCAGCTAGGGCCTGCGCTCCGCGCGGGCCGCAGCATCATTCAGCACTCCACGCTTCACACGGCATCATCGAATACGCCATCAGCCTGGGCTCCAATCTGGGCGACCGTATGGCCAACATGCAGGCCGCACGCGACCGGCTTAAGCACGATCCTGACTTCACCTTTGTGGCGCAGTCAGCCCTGTATGATACGGAGCCGGTCGGCGTCTCGGAGCCCTACCATGACTTGACCTTTCTTAATGCCGTGATCGTGGTCGAGGCACGGATTGCGCCACACAGCCTGCTCCACCACCTGCGGGCCATCGAACACGACATGGGCCGGCAGCGCGACGGCGACCGCAACGCGCCACGTCCGATCGACCTGGATATCCTCTACGCCGGGGACATCGCCGTCTCGTCGCCGGACCTGACCCTCCCCCACCCCCGCTGGCAGGATCGCCGCTTTGTTGTGCAGCCCCTCGCCGACGTACGCCCGCAACACATCCTCCCCGACGATCCCCGCTGCGTGGCCGACGTCCTTTCCGCTTTACCCCCCGAACCGAAAGTGATTCTGTTTGCGCAGGAGTGGTAGGGGAAGAAGGCTGCAGGCTGTAGCGTAGTAATTGAAAGATTCTCACAAAGAGTCGCTGTCATTCCGAGCTTGCCGAGGAATCTCCGAATCACAGCACGGCATGGAGATCCCTCGACAGGCTCGGGATGACACTATAAGCATGTTCCTTTTGCGGAGTCAGCAGACAGACCATCAGAGAGAGTACGATCATGAAGTGGACGACAGCCAGGATTCGCAACGCCAAAGGCAAGCAGAAGCTGGCCTGCCTGACCGCCTATGACTATGCCACGGCATGCCTGCTTGATGGTGCCGACGTGCCGCTCGTGCTGGTGGGCGACTCTCTTGGCATGACGATGCTCGGCTACGAATCCACCTTGCCGGTCACGATGGAAGAAATGCTGCATCACACCGCTGCGGTCGTACGCGGCACAAAGAACGCGCTCGTCATCGGGGATATGCCGTTTCTCTCCTACCAGGTATCGATTGAGCAGGGCGTAGCCAATGCCGGACGTTTTCTGAAGGAAGCCGGAGCCGACGTGGTGAAGGTTGAAGGCGGAGCGTTTCGTGCGCCCCTGGTTGAAGCGCTCAAGCAGAACGGTATCCCGGTCATGGGCCACATCGGCCTCACCCCGCAGAGCGTCAAGGAGTTCGGCGGCTACAAAGTGCAGGGGCGTGAGCAGGATCGTGAAGCGGAGCTTCTCGCCGATGCCGCCGCGCTGGAGGCGGCCGGATGCTTCGCCATCGTACTGGAGTGCATCCCGGAAGCGCTCGGGAAACAGATCACACAGTCCATCGGCATTCCCACCATCGGTATTGGCGCCGGACGCTACTGTGATGGGCAGGTACTCGTAACGCACGACATGCTCGGCCTGCACAGCAACGTCACACCCAGGTTCGCCAAACGCTACGCCGAGCTGGGCGAAACCATGAAGGAAGCCTTTGCCGCCTACAAGCAAGACGTCGAATCAGGCACCTTCCCCGGCGAAGATCATACGTATTAGAACGCTCTCTTTCTTTGCGTTCTTTGCGTTCTTTAGCGGCTATTCCCTCTCCCTCCCCAAGATCAGATCCGCCGCCACGATCTTCGGCACATGATGCACATCGCTCTCATCGCGGTAGTACTCGATGCTCTCGCTTGCCCGGATGTCTTCCAGCACGATCGTCTCCGCGGGCCGCCCCAGCGCGATGATGAGCTGCAGCTTCAGTTCTTCAGGCACACGCAGGGCCTCACGGGCCGCGGTGCGGTTGAATGATCCGATCATGCAGGCGCCGATGCCCATCTCGGCCGCCGCAAGCTGTATCGTCTGCGCTGCGATCCCCGTATTCACATTGCACTCATCCGTTCCCACGATTCCAATATAGGCCGTCGGTCGCTCCCCCTCAGCCGGCCCCGGCCAATCCTTCAGATACCCCGCCCACGCCACGCACGCAAACAGCGCGGCACAGTCCTCCGCCGTCCATAGCAGACGGAAGCGCAACGTCTGCATGTTACCCCCACTCGGTGCCAGCCGAGCCACATTGATCAGCTCACGCAACTCCCCCTCCGTTACCCGATCCGCTTCATCGAACCGCCGATACGACCGCGCCCTCCTCACCAACTCTGTAAACATCGCGCTCTCCTCACCTCGCTTCTTACTTACGCCTTACGGAAGCCGAAGCTGTTCTCGCCCCACTCGTTGTCTCACATATCCGCCGGGCTCTGAACCGAGAGCCCCGGCTTGTTCAGCACATGCGTGTAAATCATTGTCGTGGACACATCCGCATGCCCCAACAACTCCTGCACCGTACGGATATCGTAGTTTGCCATCAGCAGGTGCGTCGCAAACGAGTGGCGCAAGGCATGGCAGTTAACCTTCTTGGTAATGTCCGCCGCATCAGCCGCCTTCTTGATCGAGCGCTGCAAGTTACTCTCGTGGATGTGGTGCCGGCGTTCCACGCCACCTCGGGGATCGATCGAGAGCTTAACGGAAGGGAACACGTACTGCCAACGCCACTCCAGCCCGCCCTTGGGGTACTTCCGAGCCAGCGCATCCGGCAGAAACACCGGTCCCACACCAGCCTTCCGGTCCGCCGCAAACAGCTTACGCACACTCCCCATATGCTCCTTCAGAGGCGCAGCGTACTTCTTCGGGAGCATCGTCATCCGGTCCTTCTTGCCCTTTCCGGTCCGTACTATGAGCTGCTCGCTGTCGAAATCAACATCCTGCACGCGAAGACGGATACACTCCATGAGGCGTAGCCCCGACCCATAGAGCAACCCCGCCATGACATAGGGTTCTCCGGCGAGATGGGCGAAGAGGCGGTCAATCTCCCCATGCGTCAACACCACCGGCAACAGCTTCGGCCGTTTCGATCGCTGAAAGTCATTCAAATCCCCAAGGGCCTTGCCGACAACAACCTTGTAGAACAGCACCAGTGCACAGAGCGCCTGGTTCTGCGTGGACGCACCCACGTTACGTTTGTTCGCCAGGTAGGTGAGATACTCCACGATCTCCGGTTCCGCCAGGCTGCGAGGATCCCGGTACGCATGAAACGTCAAGAAACGCGTAACCCATGTCTCATAGCTGTGCTCCGTACGAATCGAATAGTTGCGACGCCGGATTTCCTCCCTCAACGTACCCAAATCCTGGCCAAACAGGTCACGGGCCTTCATGCCATCCAGCGTATCCCGAAACACCTGCTTCGCCGCATCGGCATGCAGAGCCACCGATGCATGGGCGTAGTGTTCGATCTCCGATGCAAAATGGAGGTGAGGCGACTTCCAGTCCTCCCATGGGAAGTCCTTTGCCCACGGGGTTTTGACCACCGTCACAAACAGAATGCGCAACGCATCGACAAACTGGCTGAACTGCCAGTCCTCGAGCCGCCCGGCAGCCACCTGCTTGGACAGATAGCCCTTAATGTCCTCTGCCGTTTTATGCCCCAGTCGGACCCGCTTTGTACTTTCGATGAAATAAACCACCCGCTTCCGAGCCCACGCCACCGCCTGTGGGTTCATCCCATCCGCAGCCAGTTGACTCTCGTAGATCTCCGACGCTATCAATGCTTGGTGGCAGGAAACCGAGCCAACCGGAACGGTTGGCTCTCTTGTCGCCTCGCGTCTCGGTGAATCCTCACCGGAGAAACGATGGCTTGTTCGTGTCTTCCTGAAGAAACTCAAGACTTACGAAAAGACAGGGGTAAGTCTTGGCGTCATGACCAATCCCGAGAGTAGACAGAGGTGGGGAACCAAACCCATAGAGATCGGCTAACAACACCTTGCACACCTACAAAATGGGCCGCGCGGACGCGTCCCATGTTGAGGGTGAAGGCGGGCGTTGGCCCGGAGAACAATAGCCTTGCGCAGTCTTTACGGTATGACGTATTATCATACTGGAGGTGATAAATGAGCACAGCGAAAATCGCAATCACAATGGAAGAGAGTCTGGTCTCACAGGTGGACCGACTTGTCTCGTCACACATCTACCCCAGCCGCAGTCGAGCCATTCAAGAAGCAGTGGCCGACAAGCTACACCGCTTGGATCGTCGCCGCTTGGCGCGCGAATGCGCCAAGCTCGACCCACAGTTTGAACAAGCGATGTCGGAAGAGGGAATGGGTTTGGAGGTAGAGGCATGGCCAGAGTACTGAGGGGAGATATCTTCTGGGCTGACCTCAATCCAACCAGGGGACATGAGCAAGCGGGGCTGCGCCCAGTGCTCATTCTCAGCGAAGATGTATTTAACAACCGTTCTGGGACGGTCATAGCCATTGCTCTGACAAGTCAACCGCAGCGTGCGGGCTTCCCGCTGACACTTGAACTGTCGAGTCCAAGACTCCCCAAACGCTCATGGGCAAAGATCAGCCAGGTCCGCACGTTGTCGGTCCAGCGTCTCGGGAAGAAGATTGGGAAAGCGTCCTCTGATGAACTCGACCACATCATTGAAGGACTCAATGAGCTGATCGGGGGCCAACAAAGCCCTCGACCATACCGTTGACAGCCGCTCAGAAGCGGCTGTCAACGTCTGGTCAGGGCACGCGTTGTGCCTGAGATAATGAGATGAACAGACAATCCAATCAGGAATTCATCGTAGCTGGAGTAGCTGGCGTCACCGGCATATTCATTTTGGCTATGTCGTGGTCTGAGTTCAAGACAGTGGCAGAGGATCACCCCACCATCAGTGTCTTCACTTTGGGCCTGACTCTCCTCTTTATGGGGGCAGCGAATCTTTCAACAGGACTCAAGAGGCGGCTTTGGCTTAAACAGATGAAGACACTGGGGAGCACAACAACCGAATCCACCTTATCACCTGAAGGCGCGCCTTCAGATGAAAGGTGATTCCCACGTTAGCCATACGAGGAAGATGAAGAACTGTTTGAAGGCATGCCTCACTTGGTTGATGAACCGCCGGCCGCGGTTCTATCTCGGTGCTTACGTCGTCGTCATCCTTGCATTTGCACTCGCGTTCAGCCTTCTTAAGCGTCAGTTCTACCACCCGTATTTCAGGCACGAGGCGTCCTTCCAAGAAGCCACATGCGAACTCAGAGACAAGTTGACCCCTGCGTTTCAGCACGCTCTTTCTGAGCGCGCCGAAATGCTTCGCGACAAGAAGGTCTACCCAGAGAAGACATGGTTGCGCGACTTCCGTGTCGGTGAAGACGCCGTCCACTTCTCAATCCTAGTCGAGATCAGGGAGAGCGATGAGGGTTTCGGGAAACGTCGCTGGATTCCGTGCCGGCTGACTCCGGATTTTGCCTTCGATTACAGATACAAGGAGCTCACGGCTGACCATGTCATTCACCTCTCCCCGGAACTTGATTTTGTCCGGAACCCTTCGGATTCCGGCCCGTGGAGCAGATCCGAGCTGGACCCGATCCTTCGCCTTATGTTGAACCGGATTGAGGTTGACGGAAGAACGGTAGCGGAAATGCAATCACTCTTTGCTGCCGACAAAGGCATCCCTTCCGGCATTCGGGGTAGTTTCCCCCGAATGCTTTACCTCAGTGTTGTCACGATTACTACGCTTGGCTATGGCGACATCATCCCTGTTGGCAATTGGGCACGATTCTTGGTCGGTTGTGAATCTGTTCTTGGTGTGATCCTGCTCGGATTCTTTGTTAGCAGTGTCTGGTCAAGGAGCCGAAAGAAGGAAAATGGCTAACCAGAGCCTGGAGGATATCGTCGCTAACCGCGCCGAATCCTCAGGCTGATCGTTGGAACTGAGAGAAGAATGGAAACACCAAATCAGATTGCACACGGTCTCGGCGCGTTCCTGATTGCTATTCTCGTCACCGGCTTTGTGGCAAACGTCTTCGTGACTAACATTCCCGCACATGCCGAACGGTTCGCCACCGGAGGCATTGGTCTCGGTGTGTTTGTCATCGTGTGGTGGATTTCATACGCCATCAGCATCCGGGCAGCCAGAAGGCGCAGCCGATCGAAGTCAGCGGAATGAACACAGGAGTTCCAACATCATGCTGCTCACGTATTTCCAATAGCCGCAAGCGGCCATTGGAAAACGGAGAGCCAAGCGTTGGGTTTGAAGAGGAATGGAAACGCAGACAGAAGTGAAACCTGAATCAGTCAGGCGAGCGTTCCGCGCAGCAACGCTGATCAGGCGTAGTGGGGTGCCTGTTGCCGTAGTCACACTCCTCCTTGCCGCCATTGGTTTTGCCGTCCATGCTGCCCTTGGGATGCTCGTCATTGTCATCTGTCTGCTCTGCATGGTCTGTGTCTTTGTGGTTCTTTCAGTGCAAGCCAAATGCCCGCAGTGCAAGACTAGATGGTGGGACAACACCTTCGTTGCAGCCACAACGGGCAGACGCCTTCGCGCGGCAATCGACCCTGACTGCACGGGGAACGAGACAGTGGAATTGAAGTGCCGTCACTGTCGTCTGGAAATTGCACCGTACTTGAAATGAGGAAATCCAACCAGATGCCTGGACCATATTGCTGAAAGCTGCGCTTTCACCAAATGGTCAGGCACGACGTTGGTTGCAGATGATGAGAACCAGATTGACAGTCATTGTGTTGTTCCTCGGCCTGACGTCAGGGTGCATAAGCATCCCCGGTCGGTCGCGCTGCGTCTTGGCCGATTTCAAGCGCGCGCCCACGCATGACCGATCCAGTCTCGCAGAGCCTGTCATTGCAGAACTGCGTACCCGAATCGGAGTCTCAGCAGCAGAACTTGTCCGCTTGATCGGCGGCACTGACACCAGCACCGTGGATGCAAGGGGCGATGGCGTGCTGAAGTACACCGTCCTCC
The DNA here is from genome assembly GCA_030745755.1 of Kiritimatiellia bacterium. Lineage (GTDB taxonomy): Bacteria > Verrucomicrobiota > Kiritimatiellia > UBA8416 > JABMPJ01 > JABMPJ01. The sequence continues at coordinate 43,897 of JASLOA010000007.1, forward strand.
ACAAGAATGACAATTGGCACAGCTTCGCTGTAACCATCCGAGACGGGAAGGTTGCCGAAATCAGTGACGTGGAGTACGTAATACAGATGTAGCAACCAACATCATGCTGCTCACGTATTTCCAAAGGCCGCGGGCGGCCTTTGAAAAACGGAGAGCACAGCGTTCGGCAGATGACAGAAGCGTGCCTTTGTGCCATAATACACCATCGAAAGGAGAGATGATATGCCGGTCATAGCACGATTCTATGGAATCCTGATCAAGATGTATTTTCGTGAACATGGTGTTCCACATTTCCATGCCATCTACGCCGAGTTCAATGGCGTGTTTGACGCCACCACGCTGGAAATGATTGAAGGCGACCTTCCTCATCGAGCGCAGCGTCTTGTGCGCGATTGGGCGGAGCAGTACAAAGAGGACCTACAGCAAATGTGGAAGACGCAGGACTACAAGAAGCTCCCCGGATTGGAGTAGCATGACAACAACCACAACCTACCCAAGAATTAGAGATGTCAAGCCAAGGCAGGGCAAGAAGCTGCTGGTTACATTTGACAACGGCGATCGGCGGACATATGACTGCAACCCGCTTCTTCGAAGCGAGGTCTTCCGCCCTCTGCAAGACGAAGCCGTCTTCCGGTGCGCACATGCCGATTCCCACGGCTATGGCGTTATATGGAATGACAAGATCGATCTTGCCGAGTCCGAGGTCTGGCTCAACGGACGAATTGCCGAACCAGAGGATGCACTCGACAAACAATAGCCGCGCCGCGGCCATTGTTTGCGAGTGATCCAAACGTTCTGCGCTAGAAGATGAGAAACTCATGTTTGATGAGCTGCAATACCAGTTTGGGTCCTTCTCCCTTTTCATTCTGACAGGGATTCTGGGTGGCATGCTTTACATGCTTACTCCACTCCCATGGATTCCGGCATTCTTCATCGGGTTCTTTCTGGCTAGATGCTGTCTTGGCAGCTTCAGCAGTGCAGCACGCAACCACAAGGACACTTCTGACTCAGAAGCACCCAAGGAAGGTAGCCGACCCACCAACAAGAAAGATGACGCAACAAATCTCTGGAGGGTAGCGACTAAAGCCGCACCCTCAGAGTGAACGTTAGCCGTGAGCAAACAAACCTTGCGCATGTGCGCACAATAGATGTACATTCGTCTCATGAGATACGAGTGGAATCCCGAGAAGAATGATGCTCTCAAGCGCGAGCGCAACATCTCGTTTGAGCAGATCGTCTTTCATTTGTCGCAAGGCGACGTGTGGAAGACTGCCGATCATCCGAATCAGGATCAGTATCCCGGGCAGAAACTGTATTTCGTGAATGTGGAAGGCTATATCCACATTGTCCCCCATGTCGTGGAGGATGAGTATGTGTTTCTGAAGACGATCATCCCCAGCCGGAAGGCAACACGGGACTTTCAGAAAGAAGGTGAGCAGAATGAAAATGGATAAAGAAGAGAGAGAGATCCTTGACGCATACGACAAGGGTAAGCTGAAACTCTCGTCTCCCTCCAAAAAGGAGCGAGACAAGATACAGTCCATGGCAGAGCAGACTTTCCGGAAAGACCGCAGAGTCACTATTCGTCTCTACGACCATGACCTCAAGGGTGTCCAGAAGAAGGCCATGGAGAAGGGCATGCCCTACCAAACCCTTATCTCGGCCATGATCCACCAATATGTCGAAGGCGACCTTGTCGAAAGACAAGTCGGCTAACAAGCCCGGTCGAGCGTACGGCTAAAGCCGCCGCTCACCGGCACCGTTCGATTTGAAGAAATGAGGAGCGAGACCACGCTTGACGCCCGTAGCCCATACGGGCTATACTCTCTCTAGAAATGGAGGAGAGTGAGATGAACCGAACAGCAACAGTCAGAGCAAGAGTGGAGCCAAACCTGAAAGCGGACGTCGAAAAGCTGCTTCACCGTCTCGGCGTTACGACTACAGAGGCTATCACCATGTTCTACAGCCAGATACGCCTTCGCCAGGGACTTCCCTTTTCTGTGGAAATCCCGAACGCGGTAACTCGCAAGACGTTTGAGACCACGGACCGTGGTGAGGATCTCAACACATTTGACAGTCTTGACGAGATGTTTGAGAAGCTAGACAAATGCTGACGCTGAAAACCACCGGACGATTTCAAAAGGACTACAAGAAATCCGTCCGATCTGGCCGGAACATGGCACGGCTCAAGCAAGTCATGACTTGGATAGCCGAGGAGCAAGCCTTGCCGCCAGAACTCCGCGACCATAAGCTGATCGGAAACTACAAGGGGCGGCGCGAGTGTCACCTCGCCGGTGACTGGCTCCTCATCTACAAGCTCGAAAAGGATACGGTGATCTTTGAGCGTACGGGGTCTCACTCAGAGCTGCTGAAGAAATAGAAATCGAACATCCGAATCGAACGCGACTTCGGGTTAGCCGCGCCGCTGCGCTCTGCGCCCAACCCGAAGCGGTTCATTCGAGGCGTTGGCCGATATGATTACAGTTGACTACATTGCGTCTATTGCATACACTGTATTACAAAACGATGGAGGTGAATTATGAGCACAGCTATTTCCGTCCGATTGCCTGATGCAGTAGCGAAGAAACTCGGACTTGTCGCGAAAGAGACCGAACGGTCCCGCTCTTTCGTCGTGACGAAAGCCGTCGAGACGTATCTGGACGATTTTGCAGACCTGCAAGTCGCACTCGATCGGCTTCGCGACAATTCAGATCCAGTGGTGTCCAGCAAAGACATGAGGGCATCCCTTGGACTATAGGATCGACTACAAGAAATCGGTCGCGAAGGATCTGAAGCGCATCGGCAAGGCCAATGCGAAGCGGATCATGGACAGGATCGACAAGGATCTTATCCATGATGCCGACCGCTTCCCCTCTCTCAGTGGCCCGTTTGCAGGCATGCGCAAGTATCGGGTTGGTGACTACCGTGTGATCTTCGTCATCATTGACGACTGCGTTCTCATCCTCAGGATCCAGGACAGGAAGGACGTCTACCGCAAGAGATAGATCGGCCAACAAGGCCGATCGAGCGTACGGCTAAAGCCGCCGCTCATCGCCAGCGTTGGCCCCGAGAATAGAGAATTGACAGCTATACGCCAATGGCGTACGGTATGGATGTGATGGTATTCAAAGAAACAACTGTATTCACCCGGCAGATCGGTAAGCTGATTTCCGATGAAGCCTATCGTGAGTTCCAGCAGGAGTTGATCTTCAACCCGACCGCTGGTGACCTGATCAAGGGGAGCGGCGGTCTCCGGAAGATACGCTGGCGCTCCGCGACAGGAGGCAAGCGTGGCGGAATCAGGGTGATATACTACTGGTATGTGGCTGACAGTGAGATCTTTCTCCTTCTTGCCTACGGCAAGAAAGAGAAGACCGACCTATCGGCCAAGGAAGTCAAGATCCTGCGGACCTTGGTTGAGGAGAATATGTGATGAAAAAGGAACTGTTTGACGAACTGGTTGAGAGTATTGAGGAAGCAGGACAGATACGGAAAGGCTTGGCTAAGCCTTCCCGCGTCTTCCGCTATCGCCCCGTGGATATCAAGCGCATCCGTAACCGGCTTCATGTTTCTCAGTCCCAGTTTTCTCTCATGATTGGCGTCAGTAGATCGACGCTGCAGAACTGGGAACAAGGCCGAAGAGAACCAGAGGGACCGGCAAAAGCCTTGCTGCGCGTTGTGGACAAGCAACCCCAAGCTGTCCTCGAAGCACTGCAAGCGTGACGTGAAACGGGCCAACAAGGCCAGTGGAGCGTACGGCTTTCAGCCGCCGCAGAGCTTGAACGTTGACCAAAGAAAGGACTTGCGGCGTGGTGCTATATGTAGTACCGTACAGGCATGAAGAGACATCGAGCCGTCGTGGATACTAACGTGCTGTACTCGGGACTCTATTCCCAATCGGGAGCATCGTTCCAGATACTGCGCCTGATCGATCGCGGCAGACTGGTGCCACAGTTATCGACCACCTTATTGTTTGAATATGAGGATGTACTGACACGAAACCAACATGAACTAAAACTGTCCGACAGAGCGGTGAACGATGTTCTCGATGGCTTCTGCCTCCGTGGCGAGTGCCGAAAAGTACATTTTCTGTGGCGTCCACAGCTGTCGGACCCGAAAGATGACCACGTTCTTGAGCTGGCGGTAGCCGCCAGCGGAGTCGACATCGTGACCCACAATTTGAGGGATTTTGGCAACGCTTCACCGTTTGGTATACGTATCATAACCCCAGCACAATTACTTGGAGAATTGAAATGAGTGCCCTTAACCTACGGCTACCAGATTCCGTCCACCGTCACATCCGGGAGATTGCCCAGCAGGATGGTGTTTCAATTAACCTGTTCATAACCTCAGCGGTGTCTGAGAAGATCTCCGCCCTTACGACCGAGGACTACATTGCCAATCGTGCAAAGCACGCCCGCAAGGGAGCCTTTGGCAAGGTCCTTGACCGTGTCCCGAAGCGAGAGCCTTTGCCGGGCGATGAGCTCTGAGAAACTGGCCAACAAGCCCATGCAACGCGACTTCGGACCAGCTGCCTTTCAGGCACCTGGTCCGAAGCGGTTGATGATGACGTTATCCCTGGAAAAAAGGATATAGCACATCCGACGGGTGTGTGCTATCGTATTCACATAGTAGACAAGCGCACACACCCAGCGATAGGAGTTGAACCGTGTCTCAAACCGTAACACTCAGACTTGACGATACCGTGTATCAAAGATTCAAGGGGTTGGCCCTTCATGACAACCGTCCCCTCTCAAATTTTATTCAGACGGCTGCACTTCGCTTTGTCGAAGAACATGAGCTCGTTGATGAATTCGAGATGTCTGAAATCAAAGATAACGCATCCTTGAACCGCAGCCTCAAGAGCGGCTTGCGCGATGCGAAGGCAAAGCGAGGACGCTTTGTCTGAATTCAGGATCTTTGAAACAGATGAATTCCTGAAACGCCTCAGGAAGTTGGCGTCGCGCGACGCCGCCTTCTTGAGGCGCAAGCTAGATTCATTTGTGTATCCCCAACTCAAGGCGGAGTCTTTCTGGGGAAACAACATCAAGAAGCTTCACGGCTACACCCCTGAAACCTGGCGGTATCGCATTGGCAAATTCAGGATCTTCTACATTGTGGATCCAGAAGAGCAGATTCTCCATATCCTTACCGTTGATGATCGGAAGGATGCATACCGATAGATCGAGAGAGGGATAACAAGATGAATAGACACATACTTCTCAAAGCCGCGCTTCGCTTGCTTTGAGAACATGGTCATTCACGACGTTAGATCCCGAAATAGATAATGCTAAGCCACAGGGACTCCCCCGCGGGAAGATCACAGACTCAACCAGCTCAACCAGACAGCCGAGCCCCAACCAAGCATCGAAAGACACACCCAGGAGACCCAGCCCAAAGCGCGACGCGCAATGCGGCGGGCAGGCATGGATCTAACAAGAGGCTGCTCGCGTACCCTCGTATACTCGGGCCGGAGAGCCTGATCGTTGGGCTTGAGAGAAAGGATTTGCAAATCTATGCCTGGAGATATCATGCTGCTGTTGTTTGCACTGACTGTTATAGTGTGCCACTCGCAGGAAGCGGGAGCGGCAACGATTTCCGTGAAGAACTTTGGCGTAGCAGGCGATGGCACAAGTGACGACGGGCCAGCCATCCGTAAAGCGGTTGAGGCCGCGACCAAAGGCGGCCCAGGAACAAAGCTTGTTTTCGAGAGCAAGGCCTACCGCCTTGGAGCAAACAAGGGCGGCAATGGCCAGATCAGGCTGGTCGATGTAGACGGCCTGACCATCGACGGGAACGGCTCGACCCTACTCCTGCATCCTCAGAACGGGATGTTTGACGTCCTCAAGTGCCGGAACGTCGTCATCCGCGGATTTACGATCGACTTCGATCCACTGCCGTTCACACAGGGCACAATCAGCAGCGTAGATGCAGGCAAAGGCTTCTTCGATCTGGAGTTCCACAAGGGATATCCCCTCCCTTTGCCGGATGAAGCAGTGAAGAAACGCTTGGGCAAAGGCGGCTGGCGCTGGGGATCGGTCATCGACCCGAAGGAACGCCATCGCCGCTGGGGAATTGCAGACCACTACTCTATCGACTCGATCAATTTGGTTGCGGGCAGAACCTATCGCATCACGGTTGCGCCCTCGGATGCCAAACAACTCACTCCTGTCCGTCCCGGTGATAGATTCTTCCTGCCATTACAGCTTACCGAGAAAGGTGAACGCGCCTTCGGCTCAAACATCACGGTCAAGGAGTCGACAGACTGCACGATTGAGGATATCACGATCTACAGCGCACGTTGCGGCATGAACTACGCTATCACCCGCAATGAAGGCCTCATCACGCTGCGTAACAACAAGATCACCTTCAAGCCGGGCAGCACCCGTATCTGTACGACCTGGAAGGACGGCATGCACGTCAAAGATAACCGCGTTGGGCCGCTAATCGAGGGGTGCTATTTCGAAGGCATGCTGGACGATAGCATCAACATCAGCGCTAATACAGCCATGGCGACTAAGATCATCTCACCGACAGAGTTTCAACTAATGGGTCCAGCGTTCTCTGCGGGTGACGATGTGATGGTCTTCGAACCGAAGACCGGTAAGATACGGATGACGATGGTCGTCAAAGCGACGGCGCAAGGTAGAGACCACCTCGTAACGTTGGCCGATCCAATGGAGGGCGTGATTACAGGGCGCAAACAACGCGAGCACGTAAAGTCCACCCACTTCTACAATATGAGCTACGTCAACAACGGCTTTATCGTTCGCAATTGCACGTTCAAACCCCAACGCCGACATGCACTACTGGTCCGTTGCAGCAACGGGCTGTTTGAAGGAAATACGGTTGATGGCGTCGGCGGAGCTGCCGTGTGGATGGGCAATGAGATGGGCAGCTTCTACGAAGGACCGTTCCCCACGAACAATATAGTCCGCAATAACACCATCAACAACACACAATTGCCTGCTATCAAAATCTACACCCGTGCAGGCGGCAAAGCGAAGCTCACACGCAACATCAAGGTTGAGGACAATACAATCACAGTGCTTCCTGAGAAGCTGGGCATCTCGGTTCTCAATGCTGCATCCGTCGAGTGTAGGGGCAACCGCATTCTTGATCAACAGGGGACGGATATTGGGGCAGCAGGCGTGATTCTTAATGATTGAGGGCGATCGGGAAAGAGACAAACACAGCCCAACAAGCACATGCAGCATATTGTCGCTGGGCGCCAAATGCTGATGTGAAGCGTTAGCAGTAGGAATAATTTGGAAAGGAGTATATGAAATCTAAAGATATAGGATTCTTTGCCATGGGAGTGGGGGCACTGGGGATTATCATTCCAATTCTAGTCCTCATTGGAGATAGTTCAAAAATTATTCAAATCGGGATTATGATCTCAGGATCGATCATATTCGGATGTGGTTGCATTGCCGCAGTTATCGCACAGAACAAGGAACAATAACTGCTATCAAAGCATTGGAGTTTACGTCGCTATAGCGCCGAAACTCAAGGTGGACGTTAGAATCAAGAAAATGAGTACGAAGCAGAAGAACATCCTATTGATTATTTGCGATCAACTATCTGCCCAGGCATTGGCTGCTTGGGGTAGTCCGTATGGTAGCACCCCTAATATTGATAGAATTATCGGAAACGGTGTTCGCTTTGAAACGGCGTATACGAACTGTCCCTTATGCCAACCTGCCCGAGCATCACTTTGGACTGGTCTATATCCGCACCAGACAGGAGTATTGTCTAATGGTCGTTTACATCCTGTTCCTGAGGTCCCGGATTCGGTTGCAACGCTAGGGTCAGTCTTTTCTAAGGCCGGATATAGGACGGTTCATTTTGGGAAGCAACATGATGCCGGGAGCCTTCGCGGATTTGAGCGGTTTCCAATTGAAGGGAAGGAAATAGAAGATGTAGCTCCGTCATGGCCTGTGAACTACGACACGCGACAGGATCGCAATACCCGCGAGCAAATGATAGACTTCTTGAGTAGCTATGCTGACCCACGACCTTATCTGGCCGTCGCAGACCTCAATAATCCACATGACATTTGCAGCTGGATTGGGGAATTCCAAGGCAGGAAAGAACTGATAAGTCCGGATTGTGCTCTCCCGCCACTGCCTGACAATCTATATCGTGACGAAGGGCAGTTCGAGAAGCTGCCCTTGCCGATTCAGTACATTTGTTGTGCTCATAACCGCCAAGCCCAAATGGCCGAATGGGATGAGACGAGAATCCGTCACTACTTGTGTGCATATCATCATTACATAAGCAGAGTGGATACTGAGATAGGCAAGATTCTGGCAACTCTGGAAGGTAGAAGTGATGCCGAAGACACCTTGATTGTGTTCACGGCTGACCATGGTGACTCAATGTGTGGTAGATGGATGGGTACAAAGCACACGAGCTTCTATGATGAAACCACCAAAATTCCTCTAGTATTCGCAGGTCCCGGAATCGAAGGAGAAAAGGGACGCGCTATCAGCGGCTTAACGTCTCTCATCGATCTATTTCCCACACTTTGTGACTATGCCGGCATAGACATTCCCTCTACGGTTGCCGGCCGCTCCCTAATGCCTTGGGTGGTCGATCACAAGGAGAAGCCGCCTCGTACATATGTAGTCAGCCAATGGCATACAGAATGGGGATTCACTATCGAACCAGGAAGAATGATTCGAACGAACAGATACAAATATACGCATTACCTCGAAGGTAATGGCGAAGAACTGTATGACCTTATCGATGACCCCGGAGAATTGAAAACCCTTGTAGATCATCGTGGGTTCCACAAAGTATTGAAAGAACATCGTGCTATCCTGAAAGAACATACAGAAATAGCAAATGACCCCTATTTCTCTCTTGAATGGAATGCGGATGAACGCTGGAGGTGCCATAAGCCAGGATATCGCAATCATCGTGGTGCTGCGGCGCCGGCAAGCGGCAATTGAAATGAATTCTAACAAAGCGTTGCACAGCGACGCGGTAAACCGCGCGTGTGAACGCAGACGTTCGCTCCATAAAAACAGATGGCATCTCCTCCCCTTCTTGCTAATACACTCCAAATGAAGCTGGAGATTGACGGATGACTAAAGAATTCAATGTTGTAATAGAACGAGATGCAGACGGGTACTTCGTTGCCTCAGTGCCAGCATTGCGCGGTTGTCATACGCAAGCCAAATCACTCGATGTCCTTATGAAGAGAGTGAAGGAAGCTATCGAACTGTGCATGGAGGTCGAAAAGCCTCTGTCCAACCAGTTCGTTGGCGTGCAACGAGTCGCCGTCACCGCATGAGCACCTCCCCCGCAGTCAGCGGCAGCAAACTTATCAAGGCCCTTCGCAAACTTGGTTTCGCCGTCATTCGAGTCAAGGGCAGCCATCACTTCCTGCGTCATGCTGATGGCAGGTGCACGGTTGTCCCTGTTCATCGTGGCGAAACCGCCTGCTTGCTCAAATCCTGAGAGACTGCGAACTCACCAAGCGCGACCTGCACAAGCATCTCTGAGCGAACAAGGCCTCGCAGGTTACGTCGCATTACGCTGAATAGGGTCTTTAGCGGAAGAATTGCCTCCTAGGCAAGGTCCAAAGGACTGAGCCACTGGGCAGTGGCGAATCAATAGCACCGACCGTGGTGCTGGACGTTAGCGAGCAATATGATCAGCCATATTTATACATTGCCTTTCCTGCTCCTTCTGATAGGCTTCTTTGGTGAAGAGAATGAAGTTCGAGTGGGATCCGCGTAAGGATAGCGAGAACCAAAGGAAACACGATGTTCCCTTTGAAGTCGCGCAGTATGCCTTCGCTGATCCTGATCGAGTAATTGCTGAGGATCTTTCGCATAGTCAGGACGAACAACGGTTCTTCTGCTTCGGTTTGGTTGGCGGAGGCGTATTGACGGTTCGCTTCACTGTGCGCGGATCCACGATACGCATCTTCGGTGCAGGCTACTGGCGGAAAGGAAGGAAGATTTATGAAAACAAAGGTTAAGTACACTGACGGGCCCATTGGTGATGTCAAAGTCGTGCGCGACTTTCTGCCCTCCCCTGACGAGCTCGCATTCAAAGAGGAGCAGATCAAAGTTACAATCGGCTTGAGCAAATCCAGCGTCGACTTCTTCAAGAAACAGGCGAAGCGTAACCACACGCAATACCAGAAGATGATTCGCCGCCTTCTCGACGTCTACGTCGCGCAACACCACTAAGATCGCTGACAAGGTGTTGGATGCTACGACGCTATAGCGCCGAGCATCATCACGGACGTTGGGCTGTAAAAGGATATAGAATGCAAGGCATGTTCAAGATTCTGCTATTATCTCTCACACTCCCATTATTCATCAATTCGCATTCACGGGCAGAGGGTTCGGAAGCGATACAATTGGGACCAGACTACAAGCCGTGCGGCGAGTTGACTAAATTCTGGCGTGGCAAACCTGTCATCGGGCGCTGGATGGGCCAGGGATTTCTGGCTGATGCGCCCACCTTCTACAACCAATCTTCTTTTCCCTACAAGAAGCGAGGTCACAAACAAGAAGTCAAGATGGCGGACTTCCTGAGCACGCCTCGGCTCCTCGGCGGCTGGCATCCCGACAAAGGCGGCAAAGGCGAACTCGAAAAACACAAGCACGTCGCCGACGCTGACCTCGTGTATCGAAAAAAGGATGGCTCCCTCGGGTATCGCTGGGAACTGCTGGACCTGCGTCTGAGTCGATTCATCAATGCGGGATACACCGACCTGACGCTGGTGCTGGATCAAATCCCCTATTGCCTAGCCAGGAAGCATCATTTGGAAACCTACGGCCAAGCCATCCCACCCGATGATCTGAAAGAGTGGTACGTCTTCATCCGTGATCTCTGCAAAGAATTGAAACGCCGCTACAGCACGAAGACTGCCAGCGGCTTCCGCTTCCGCCTCGGCACCGAACTCGGCAGCGGCGAACGCATCGCCCTGACGCAGGAACAACTGCACGAGATGTACGCCCTCACACACAAGGCCATCAAGGAAGTCCTGCCCGACGCCAAGCTCGGCCCGTGGAACGAAGCGGGTTTCAAAGATAAGCAGGAACGCGCTCCGCTGAAAGTGCTGGCACTGGCCAAATATGCCAAGGCGAACAAGCTGGCCTTTGATTTCGCTAGCGTCTCGTCCTACTCCATCCCGAAAGTACGCGGCAGCAGAATCCTCGCGACCAACCCCCAGCAGAAGGCCGAGGGCGATGCCAAGTATTTCACCTTGCTCCGCGAAGTCTTCCCCGGTATCCCGGCCGAGTATCACGAGTTCGGCATTCTCAACTCGCAATACGGCGTCGTCACCAGTGAACCCGGTTCGCGCGGCGGTGCGTATCGGGCGCATTACCTGCTAGCCGCGCTTGAAAACAGGTCTCTCGACCGCTTGTATCACTGGTCAGTCTTTGACTTCATCGGCACCGACAGAAAGCTCGGCCCGATCCAGTTGCTCCGCTCCAATGGCTGGCTCTATTCCATCCTGGAGCATGCTGCCGAAGGCAAGCTGTATGTCCTGAAGGGCAATACCGCGGCAGGGAACACTCTCTACAAATCCGCTCTCATTACCTGCCCCAAGAGGAGCTTCCTGATCGTCTCGGCGTATACGCTGGATCGCCGCAAGCAAGGCAAGCCAACGATCACGATCACCCTTCCCCAAAGCATCGTCCAAAACAAGCCGCCGGGTAAAGGTGTAGTTGAGTATGTGGCATTGACGCCGGAGACGGACATCTACCGAACCGTCAAAGCGGACCTCGCGAAGGCAAGCAACCTCAATCCCGAATTCGCCAAGCATCCTGATCTCGTCGCCCCGGTGAAGAGCATGGCGACCAAGTTCGCTGGTGCGCGCAAAATGATCACGGCCAACTACTCGGCCTACCAAAACCAGATGGAGAAGTCTCTCACCCTCAAGCCTTTCGGGCCCAAGATGAAGACGGACGAGATGACGCTATCCCTAACCTTCCCCTTCCCGACGGATTCGGTGGTTGTTTTTGTCTGGTGAGGGAGGATATAGATGAACTGGAATTGCCCAACAAGCCGGATACAGGCGCCGGCAAATAGCCGCGCCTGATCCGCGACGTTAACACAGGAGATGGGATATGTTGGATGAGTAAGCCAAACATTGTCTACGTAATTGCTGACCAATTGCGCCGGCAATCTTGCGGATATGCCGGTGATGCGCTGGCAAGGACTCCGAATATTGATCGGTTAGCGGATGAGGGTATGAGTTTTGATAACGCAGTGGTATCGATGCCCGTTTGCAGTGCCTATCGCGCTTCGCTGTTCACGGGGAAGTATACGACGTCGACAGGCATGGTCATCAACGAGATACGACTAAATCCGGATCACCACCCGCGTTGCCTGGCGCATTGCCTGGCCGACGCAGACTACGAGCTTGCATATCTCGGCAAGTGGCATCTTTGGGCGAACCAGCTGGGGAATCACGAGGATCCCAAGAACTCGTTCGTGCCACGCGGTCCACACCGGCTGGGTTTTGACGGCTACTGGGCGGCTTATAATTTCCATCACGACTACTATGGTGAACATGCGTATTACCATGAAGAGAAACCGGAGAAGATACGCTTCCCGGAAGGGACGTACGAGCCGGACGGCCAGACAGATATGGCGATCGATTACATAAAGGCTCACGTCAATGACGACAGGCCGTTTGCTCTCATGCTGTCGCTTGGAACGCCGCATGACCCATGGGTGAAGGACAATGTACCTAAGGAATACTACGCCATGTTCGAGAATGTGAAGTTTGAAGTTCCACCGAACTGGCGACAGGAAAGCGACGCACCTTACGGCGATGGCTGGTCAGACATGGAGAAGACGCCAGAGATGCTGGACGAGTGGATGCGCGTGTACTATGCGATGACTGCGAATCTGGACTGGAACATCGGCCGACTGCAGAGCGCAATCCGCGACGCAGGCATTGAGGATAACACGATCCTTGTCTTCACCTCGGACCACGGTGAATGCTTCGGCGCGCATGGGAGGATGAAGAAGAACATTTTCTATGAAGAAGCTGCGCGTGTACCCATGCTCATCAAGTGGCCTGCCGCGATCCCTGCGGGGCACAAGAGCGATGCCTGTCTCAGTAATGTCGACATCATGCCAACGCTATTGGGATTGGTCGGGGCGGATATCCCCGACGAGGTCGAAGGTATGGACCTGAGCCATTGCGCACGAGGCGAATCGGGCCCGGAACCGGAATTTGCATTTCTCCAGAATACCGGTGCGTGTGCGGCCTGGGAAGACGGTCATGAATGGCGAGCGATCCGAACGAAGCAATACACCTACGCCGTCTACAAGCTCGATGGTAAAGAACTGCTCTTCGACAATATCGCCGACCCCTATCAGATGGTTAACCTGTTGGACCAGGACGTTACCGACCTCGGACCTGAACTGAGCCGGAAGCTGGCGGCCAAGATGGCAGAACTGAAAGACGGTTTCGAAGTATCTTCATTCTACCGAGATAGCTGGGTGTCCAAGGATCGCCTGATCTTGAGGACTGCAAAGAATTCCTGAAAACAGAACTATGAAAACGCCAAACAAAAAGATGCGAACAAAGCGTTGCACAGCGAAGCGGTAAACCGCTCGCGTGAACGCAGCCGTTCTGCCAAAGAAATGAAGATGATTGCGATGTGAGCGGGGCGGCGGTATTATGTGGGTAGATTGGAGATAACAGATGCACAACGAGTTCACAGCCATAGTTGAGCGGGATGACGACTGGTTCATCGCGTACTGCCCTGAGATTCCTGGCGCCAACGGGCAAGGCAAGAGCAAAGCCGAGGCAATCAAGAGCCTGTCCGGAGCGATAGATCTCATTCTTGAGGATCGTCGCGAAGACGCGATCCGAGGGCTTCCGGCTGAGGCAGAGCGCGAACTCGTGGCAGTAGGATGAAGCGCAACGCTCTCCTGAAACATCTCCGCCGCAACGGTTGCTATCTCAAGCGGGAAGGTTCTTCGCATTCCCTGTGGTGCAATCCGAGAACCGGTTGGATTGAAGCCGTCCCCCGCCACACCGAAGTTGCCAACCGCCTTGTCCGCAAGATCTGCAAGCAACTGTCCATTCCCGAAATCGGATGATGCAGAACAAGGCCAATGGACGGTACGGCTACAGCCGCCCGTCATTGCCGACGTTATCTTCACCAGCGATAATGGCGGCATGTTGAATCAGGGCGGACAGGACGCGTGGAAAGCCGGTCACCATATGAACGGCGATCTCTTTGGTTTCAAGTTTGATGCCTGGGAAGGAGGCCACCGGATTCCGTTCATTGCTCGGTGGCCGGGGAATATCGAGCCTGGTACACGATCAGACCAACTGATCTGTATTGTTGATATGCTTGCATCGTTTGCCTCTTTGCTAGGACAAGAGCTCCCGGAGAACGCGGGGCCTGACAGCATCGATGTGCTGGAGGCACTATTCAGCGAACCAAAGGAATCGCTCAGGGAGAATTTGATCTTGGCACCACGTACCAGAACACACCTGGGAATCCGTAGTGGTGACTGGATGTACATTCCTGAGCAAGGTGGCGGCGGTTTCACGGCAGAGAACCTTGGCGACCACGCGTTTGGAGGCCCCGCGGCTACTGCTTTTACCGGTCGACCCAATAGCGATATTGAGGCTGGGAAGCTGAAGAACGCTGCTCCCCCCGCTCAGCTCTACAACCTGAAGGATGACCCATATCAAACCACTAATCTTCATGACCAACTGCCGGAAACGGTCCAGGAACTCCAACATCTTTTGACAAAAGAGACAGCATGAACGGAATAGAAAATCGCACAAGCTCCTGCAGGCAACGTCCTAGAGGCCACGCCTCAAAGCTGACGTTGTGCCCAAGAGATACGACTTGCAGGTGTATCCCATTCGTGCTACATTCGGACTGAAACATGGAGGTGATACTATGAGCAAGACTGCAATGGTGCGTGCAAGACTCGAACCTGATCTGAAAGTGCATGCCGAGTCGGTGTTCCACCGACTCGGTCTCAACGCAACACAAGCCATCACGATGTTCTATAGGCAGGTTGAGCTTCGCGAAGGTCTTCCCTTTGATGTCGTCGTTCCCACGGCAACAACAAAGCGGACGTTTGAGACGTCCGAAGCAGGGCGTGATCTTGTCGTCTGCGAGGACGCAGGCGACATGTTCCGGAAACTCGGAATCTGATGTACGCCCCTGTCTATACGAAGCAGTTCGAAAAGGACACCAAACGCTGCGTTCGCCGCGGCAAGAATATGGACAAGTTCAAGATCCTTGTCCCCGCCCTGCTTTCCGGCAAGCCACTCGATCCCATCCATCGCGACCACAAGCTGTCTGGCAATCTCGTCGGCAGACGAGACTGTCATATCGAGTCAGACTGGGTGTTAATCTACCGAATCGAGGGGCGCAAGCTGGTCTTTGAGCGGATGGGAACCCATTCCGACCTATTCAAGAAGTGAGGGGCACAACATCCCCCTGCATGGTACTCGCGTGGGACGCGAGCCCATGAGGGAAGCGTTCGCTCAAGAAGATAACATTTGACCAGGTTCACTAATATGTTAACCTCTCCGTAATGAGAAGAACCCAGTTCTACACGACGCCATCGGGACGCTGTCCGGTGCAGGAGCACCTCGACACGCTCCCGGACAAGACCGTACGCAAACTTGCGTGGGTCTTGCGTGCCGTTCGTGATTTGGAACGTGTGCCGACCAACTATCTAAAGAAGTTGGTTAACACGGATGACATTTGGGAGATCCGTGTTGATGTCGGGCGGAACACGTTCCGGTTGCTGGGTTTCTTCCGTGGACGGGAGGTGATCATATTAACCAACTCATTTCAGAAGAAGAGCCAGAGAACTCCGCAAGGCGAGATTCGCCTCGCGGAAAAACGGAAGGCAGACTATCTGAGCCGGAGGAAACGAAATGGATGATCTCGAGAGATATATTGAGGAACGTAAGAAGCGTTCGGCTGAGTTTGCCGATGGGTTTGAGATCGGATACGAACAGTTCAAGATCGGGGTCATTCTTCGCGCTGCGCGCGAAGAAGCAGGGCTAACCCAGGATGATCTTGCCGAACGCCTACACACAAAGAAGTCGGCCATCTCCCGCATCGAAAACCATGCGGAAGACATCAGACTGTCCACACTTGAGAAGTTTGCCGAGGCCATCGGCAAGCGCCTCTCCCTGAAGATAGCCTGAGCGAACATCCGGCTCGAGCGTACGGCTTACAGCCGCCGCTCAGCCAAGCGTTCGCCAAGAAAGATGATTGACGGGAGGATTCACCGTAGCGTACGCTATATCGTACGTATTGGAGGTATAACCATGACAACCATGACTGCAACCGAAGCCCGCAAACAGCTCTATACTCTACTTGACGACGTTGCTGATTCGCACGAGCCCATTCAGATTGCCGGCAAACGCCATTCGGCCGTCCTCGTATCAGAGGATGACTGGAACGCTGTACAGGAGACTCTCTACCTCACGAGCATTCCTGGCATGCGAGACTCGATTCGCAAGGGACTCAAGACTCCGGTCGAGAAGTGTGCAACGGAGCTCGACTGGTGACTTGGTCGCTAGTCTACACAACGCAGGCGAAGCGAGATGCTAAGAAGCTCTCCCGCTCGGGGCTGAAGCCCCAAGCGGAGAAGCTGCTCAAGATTCTGAGCAAGAACCCCTACCAGAGTCCACCCCCATTCGAACGGCTAGTCGGCGACCTGGCCGGTGCATGCTCCCGCCGGATCAATATTCAACACCGTCTCGTCTACCAAGTTCTGGATGATATCAAAACAGTCAAGGTCATCCGGATGTGGACACACTACGAGTAGACTGGCGAACAAGGCCGGTGGACGGTACGGCTTACAGCCGCCCGTCACCGCCAGCGTTGGATGCGAGATGAAGATTGAAAGACCCGCGGTGAGAGCGTACTATGATGACGAGGTGACACTATGTTGAAAGCGGTAGAAGCTACAATCGAGAGAAACGGAGAGATCCATCTAATCGAGCCCCTCCATTTGGCACATTCGTGTCGTGCCATTGTAACCATCATGGAGGCACCCGACGTGCCGGAGACGGCATTGCTCAGCCAGCAGGCTCTCGCGCACGATTGGGAACGCCCCGAGGAGGATGCGGCATGGTCTCACCTTCAGTAGGCTCTGTCGTTCTTGTCCGGTTTCCATTCTCCGACCTGTCTGCCAGCAAGCTTCGGCCTGCGGTTGTGCTCGCTGGCGTTGATCGCGATGATTGGATTCTGTGCCAAATCACCAGCAACCCATATGCTGACACAAGAGCCGTCGAGATTGGCGATTCAGACTTCGTATCAGGCAACCTGATGCGAACGAGCTACGCTCGCCCCGGCAAACTGTTCTCGGCCAACACATCACTCATGCAGCGGGTCGCGGGCAGCCTGACCCAGGCCAAGGTCGCGGCCGTGGTGGATGCAGTCGTCGACCTCATCCGCCCATAACCGTGGGCATCCAACATCAGCGTCGACGGTAGCGCTGACAGCCGCGAATACACGCCTGCCATCGCACCGTCACGCAAGCGTTAGTTGCCAAGATGAATGATCAGACCTGGCTCTGCACCACCGATGGCCTCAAGAATATCCGACACCAGCGGCTGGAGTGTTTCATACCGGCTGTTCACTGCGTGCAGAGTGATGACACACAGGTCGATTCCCTCAAGGTTCTGTTGGTGGACAAGATTGCTGTCCAGCGTGATGAAGATATCGAAAGCCGGAATGATCAGCTTCAGCAGGGCTCCATTCTTGATTCCAGCCCACCCCTCACGGGGAACCGTGGTAACTGGATGGGGATGAAGATCGCGAACCAGTCGACGGGGCAGGCATTCGTCCAGGATAGCCCTCATGCTATGCCACCAAAGCAAGTAGTTTGTCTTTGGCTGTCTCCAGCACAGCAATTACCTGTTCCCGCGATACAGTCGGGAAATCGTATAGGAACAGGTCGATCGAATCGCCTGCCTCAAGGCAGGCGATCAAGTTCTGAAACGGCACACGCGTACCGGCAAACACCGGCGTGCCCCCCAGAGTTCCGGGGTCGCTAATGATTACTTTGTTCAGTATCACATCCATGCGAGCACTATACTGTTGAGAAAGGCGGGAAAGCAACTAACAATCTGCTCAACCGTACAAATGACAGCCGCGCTGCGTCTGCCATTTGACGGTTAGCAGCACGTTCGCCTGACAGATAATAACGCTTGCCGATATTACTGCGCTGCGTTACTATGATCCCATGATTAGGTCATTCAGGTGTTCCGAGACGGAGAAGCTCTACAATCGCTCGCATTCGCGCAAGCTGCCGCAAGGCATCCAGCGTGTGGCTATGCGGAAACTGTGGGTGCTGGACGCGGCAACCGACTTGAACGAGTTGCGTGTACCGCCAAGCAACCGTCTTGAAGCCCTGCGTGGAGATAGGAAGGGTCAGCACAGCATCCGCATTAACCAACAGTGGCGGGTTTGCTTCCGATGGCGTGCAGGTGACGCCTACGACGTTGAGATTGTGGACTATCATTAGGAGTTGTGATCATGAAGAAGATGAAACCAATACACCCGGGTGAAGTGCTCTTGGAGGAGTTTCTAGAGCCCATGGGCATCTCGCAGTACCGCTTGGCCAAAGACACAAGCGTCCCTGCGCGCCGGATCAATGAGATCGTGCACGGTGCACGCGCCGTTACGGCGGACACGGCGCTTCGCCTTGGTCGCTATTTTGGGACCTCGGCGCAGTTCTGGCTGAACCTACAGACCCATTTTGATCTTGAGATGCAGCAGGACAAGATCGGCTCCCGCTTGGACAGAGAAGTCCATGCCTTCGCTGCCGCCTGAAAAAGAAAATAGGGAGGCGAACATGGCGCTGCTGCGTACGGCTTACAGCCGCCGCAGAGCTTGATCGTTAGAGCAGGAGAGATATGAAACCTTGTCGCGAATGCCAGCACGAGATATCTGAGCAGGCTATGGCGTGTCCGCAGTGTGGGGCACCGTTTCCTGCAAAAGAGAAATGGGATGGATGGGGATTTGAATACAAATCCAAAGCAACCCTATGCGGGTTGCCGTGGATTCACATCTCATTCAAGTACAGACCGACCAGGCGTCCAGTTCCAGCCAAAGGAGTCATAGCCATCGGCCAGTTTGCCTGCGGCATCTTCACGCTATCCCAATTCGGTGTTGGCGTTGTCAGCGTCAGCCAATTTACGATCGCAGGATACGCACTCGCGCAGTTTGCAGTAGCATACTCATTGATCGCGCAGATGGGCATTTACATTCAGGAAGGACATGGGCAACTCGTCAGAAGTATAGGCGAACTAATGGAGATGCTCTAACAAGACAAATCCAGCGTACGCGGAATACCGCGCCGCAGAGCTTGATCGTTGGCGTGAGAAAAGAGCCACTTGACGTACATACATAATGTATATACACTGACACCATGAAGTTTGAGTGGGATGACCAGAAGAATGAGGCAAACATTCGCAAGCACGGCATCGACTTTGCCGATGTTGTCGAGATGTTCGTTCATCCGATGATTACTCATCTCGACACTCGCCGCGACTACGGCGCGGACCGATGGATCGGCATCGGCCTATTGAGAAACATCGTGGCTGTAACCGTCTATATCGAATGGGAAGACGAAGAGACGATCCGAATCATCTCAGCCCGCAAGGCAAAACGATATGAAAGCGAAGAATACCATACGAGAGTCACGCACTGACTGGAAACGTCTGGAGGCGATGCCGGATTCGGATATCGATGTCTCGGATATTCCGACACTCGATAAATCGTTCTTTGATCGTGCCCACGTCCGTCTTCCGCAGCGGAAGCGCTCGATCTCCCTACGCGTTGATCCTGACGTCCTTGAGTGGTTCAAGCATCAGGGACGGGGATACCAGACACGGATCAATCAGGTGCTGAAAGCCTACGTCCAGGCACATCAGCATTGACAGCTGAGGTGCGCCAACAACGGGCTGCTCACGTATTTCCAATAGCCGCAAGCGGCCATTGAGAAACGGAGAGCCAAGCGTTCGAATCAGAGGAAACAAACACCTCATTGGTTGACACGAAGCATACTCCCGGTATAATAACAACACCATGAAGTTCGAGTTTGATCCCGAGAAGAGCGAAGCGAACAAGACCAAGCATGGCATCGACTTTGTCGAAGGACAGGCGCTGTGGGAGGATCCAGATCGCCTCCAACTGCCTGCACGCACACAAGGCGAGCCACGCCTGATGCTGATCGGACGCATCGGTGACAGGCATTGGTCGGCGATCTTCACGATTCGGGAAGACAGAACCCGGATCATTTCGATCCGGCGTTCTCGGACAAAGGAGGTAGAACAGTATGAAGACTGAAGAGTTTGACAAGAAGTTTGATGATGGCGAAGACGTATCCGAACATCTCGACTTCTCCAAGGCTACACGCCCCGGTCGGGAACAAAAGAGAGTCAATGTCGACTTCCCTGTTTGGATGATCCAGTCACTTGACCGAGAGGCGAAACGCCTCGGCGTTCCCAGGCAGTCTGTGATCAAAGTCTGGATTGCGGATCGCCTCGAACATACACATGCATGACAAGGCGACCTAGATCTGATAGGTTTATCACATGGCAACGGTATACATAGAGACATCAGTCATTAGCTATCTAACGGCACGGCCGTCGCCAGCCTTGTTGGCTGCGGCGCACCAACAGGTGACCCGAGAATGGTGGGACCATCATCGTTATCGGTTTGACCAATTCATCTCGCCACTGGTTCTAGATGAAGCTGCACGTGGTGATCCCGATGCAGCCGCAAGACGATTGGCAGCGCTCGAAGGGTTTGCCGTTCTCGAACCCACGCAATCTGCGGCAGAACTGGTAGACATACTGATCTCCGACGGAGCTCTGCCGAGCATCGCGCGGGACGATGCAACGCATGTGGCCATCGCAGCAGCACACCACATGGACTACCTTTTGACCTGGAATTGTCGCCATATCGACAATGCCGAGGCGAAACCATTGATCCGTTCGGTGTGTGCCGTTCATGGGTTCGTCTGCCCTGAGATATGCACCCCGGAGGAATTGATGGGAGGAACACCCGATGAAAGATGAGATTCTGGAGGAACTCTGGCGAGTCAAGGACCAGATATCCGATGAGGCGAAGGGCAACACACAGGCGCTCTTTGATCGCCTGCGTAACATTAAGCTGACTTCCACTCAGCGCATGGTCAACCGCACTGCACCACGCAAGCCGCAGCACGCCTGAACCACGGAGTGCAGAACAGGCCCGATGGAGCGTACGGCTAAAGCCGCCGCTCATCGGCACGTACTGCTACGGCAAGTATGAACATCAACATTTGGCAAATTTGGAGTATCGGGATGCTGAAAAGGACGATGCGTATTCGTCGGTCCAGTGCGTAGAGGCGGCTTGCCGCTTTGTCGAGCGCAACCATGCTGAGGACAACTGGCATCTTCATTTGGAGCTGTTTGACCCTCATGAACCGTTTGATTGCCCTCAGGCATACCTCGATGCATACGATGATCAGTGGGACGGCCCACCCACCACCTGTCCCGATTATGCGCCTTTGGATAGAGACAGGGACACGCCCAAGGCCGTTGACCATCTACGCAGGGCCTACGCCGCTACGATAACAATGAACGATCGTAAGTTGGGGCAGCTTTTCGATATGATGGACCGGTTCAGCATGTGGGACGATACAGCCGTGATTCTGACTACAGATCATGGCTATCTTCTTGGTGAACATGGTCTCTGGGCGAAGAACTATATGCAGTGTTATGACGAACTCGTGCACCTTCCCTTGATTGTCCGCTATCCCGGGGCAACCCCGGGCCGACGGCAGGCGTTGACCGGCGCCATTGACATCATGCCAACGATTCTGGAAATGCACGGGGCACGGGATATCCCCGAATCTGTCATGGGGAAGAGCATCGTCCCTCTTCTCAAAGAGGATGGCCATCATCATGACGGACTTCTTTTCGGATACTTTGGCCGGGAA
Organism: Kiritimatiellia bacterium; assembly: GCA_030745755.1. Taxonomy (GTDB): domain Bacteria; phylum Verrucomicrobiota; class Kiritimatiellia; order UBA8416; family JABMPJ01; genus JABMPJ01. Next base: position 65,875 of record JASLOA010000007.1, read on the forward strand.
GTCAACATGACCGATGGTGTGCATACCTATCACCGCATGCCAACGCCGAATTCCACGTGTGATTTCCACTTCACAGATCTCAACATGGTAGACCCGTGCAGCGTCCTGAAAGCGGAATTGGGCACACACCTCAAACACAGTAACGGGATACCTCACTTTCGCATCACACGCCAGTCGGTTCTCCCTCAGGGCTGCGATGGCCACCACTTGATCTATAGTCTTGAGAATGATCCCAACCACAATAGGGCAGTTCACGACGACAAACTCGAGAGCGAGTTGACCAAGAAACTTAGGATGTTGTTACAAGAGGCAGATGCGCCAGAGTGCCAATATAGAAGACTCGCAATTGAGCAATCTGCCGAACAAAGCGTTGCACAGCGACGCGGTAAACCGCGCGCGTGAACGCCGCCGTTGGCCTCTGGAAGAAGGCGTATTGACATCGCAACTCATGTGGATCATTATAGCTATGTCAATCCACACTATATGACGGGAGGGTGCAGTGAGAACCGTACAGATGACGCTTGATGATAGTCTAGTGCGATCCGTAGATCGTGTTGTGAAGAAGACCCACACCACACGCTCTGCGTTCACACGCGATGCGCTACGTGCCGCACTTGAGAGATTCAATATTTCTCGACTCGAACGCCAGCATCACAAGGGCTACGAGATTCACCCCGTCAACAAGGCTGAGTTCAGTGTTTGGGAAGACGAACAAGCGTGGGGTGACGAGTGAAACGCGGGGAAGTCCGGTGGTACAAGTTTGCTCCGCCAGACAAGAAGCGCCCGGTCCTGATTCTTACGCGAGATTCGATTCTTCGGTATCTTGGTGAGGTGACTGTTGCTCCGGTTACCACAACTGTCAGGGACATTCCAAGCGAGGTCTTTCTGTCACAGCATGACGGCATGCGCCATGACTGCGCGATCAACTGCGACCACATACAGACGGTGTCAAAGGGAAAGATCGGAGCCCAAATCACTCAACTATCGCCCGCGCACATGAGCGCCGTCACCAAGGCCATAGGCTTCGCGCTCAATCTCTGGTGACTCAAGAGAATGGACAGGCCAACCAGAACATCCAGCGTACGCGCTGGAGCGCGCCGCTGATGTAATCGTTCTGTGAGAGATGATGGACAAGCCGACAGCAAACTGATAGCGTATTCCCCAGGTGACAATATGCCAAATACATACACAGCGGTAACAAAAGAAGATGGTGATTGGTGGATCGGGTGGATTGAGGAAGTCCCCGGTGTAAACTGTCAAGAACGCACCCATGAGGGGCTGCTGGCCTCCCTGCGCGAAACCTTGCTCGAAGCTCTCCAGTTCAATAGGCAGGATGCCCTTGGCGCCGCCGTCGCCAACTACACCGAAGAACTGGTCACGGTATGAAGCGCCATGCGCTTCTCAAGTACCTTCGTCGCCACGGCTGTGAACTGATTCGAGAAGGCGGTAGCCATTCGTGGTGGGGAAACCCAAGTCGGAACCTGCGATCCTCAGTTCCACGACACACTGAGGTCAAAGATCAACTGGCTCGCAAGATCTGCAAAGACCTCGGCATCCCAAAGATCTGATCACAGAACAAGGCCAGTGGAGCGTACGGCTAAAGCCGCCCCTCACTGCCAACGTTCTGCCAATCAGGAGAATTGCAGCAATGAACAGAAGAGCCCCCGATAACTTGTCCCCCTTGGATATTGAATTCAGGAGACAGGGCGTGCGTCGTCTCGTATTTGATCACGCTAACGCCATTCCCCTGTCCATGCTGAAACCTGCCGAGAGCGTTGATCTGAAAATTGAGCACCCCGCCATCGGCGTGTCTGGTGTGGCAACTGACTACCAGATAGGCCAGGGCACGCTGACCGTTTCAGCGCAAGGTTATTCAGAATCGGCACTATGGATCGGCGGGTTCAATCCATTCGCAACATACGATGTCCAGTTCGATGACGCCCATGTCAGTTCACCGGAGGCCGGGGTTGAATTTGCGACACCGGACAACACGAACCGCTTCATCATTTTGGCTGGCTTCAATCAAGGTGTATGCAATTCCCTCCGCTGGCAGGTGTTTGTTGATGGTGAAGAGAAGCAACACGAGTCTATTGCCATGGCGGATCCGGTTGAAGGTGCATTCACCTTCCGAGTGCAGATGTTGGGCACGGGGCTCAATGTGTTCGCAGAGCAAAACGGGGTGAGCCGTGTTGTTCTTACCCGTGACTTTTCAGAACTGATTGATCTCCGCAAAAAGGCACATATCCGGTCGTTCGAGTTTCGTTTGCTGACCCGATTGAATGACGGAGAATCCGTCGTTGTCAAAGAGGCCGGGGCGTCACTGACAACGGGAGCCGGTCAGGCTGATATCTGCGCCATGACATACGAAGACGGAACCCCACTTCTGGATCAAGGGCGACTCTGGTTTGCCATGTCGATTCGTGGCCGGGATCTGCCGCATCCGATTCAGGGGATTCTCAGCATGAACCCCTCAGTGTTTGATCTGCGGCTGGACGGTATCGTCGTCTTTGATCGGGAAGACGGTTTGCTGCGCAACGAAATCGGCTCCCATATCTTTTATGATCGAGGATCCGAGGAGTGGCGAGGGTTAACTGTTGGCTTTTCGGCGTATGGTGACCCTGACAAAGCCGTACCGAAACAATTGTGGGCAGTATCGTCAAAGCACGATCCTCGATTTGGTTTCTCAATTATGGATTCGGAACCGGTGGTGATGCCCAACTCAGGTGAAGATCCGCATATTGTCTATGATGATGCTGTGAAGAAATGGCGGGTATTGGCCTGCGCAGTAGGAGACCCCGGCTTTCCCGCCGCCCTATATGAATCCGACAACTGGAACGGTCCTTATGAGCTTATCGCAGGCCCTGCTGAAGTAAACGGCACAGGATGCCTTCTTCAGAAATTCGGGGCGAGATACTACTGCTTGTTCGGAAGCGCGGATCGCAAGTTCTATATCTACTCGTATCCGGACCTTGAGGAACTCGGTGCATTGGATATGTTCAGACCCCCATGGGACGAAAGAGTCAATACGCGTTGCTGGCCTAATGTGATCCCTCTTCCTGAAGGGTATCCTGCTCCATACATCGCACTCTCAATGGATCGTGCCAATTACCCCGAGCTAGACGGCTGGACTTACGGCGCACTCTATCTATACCACGGTTATCCGAAGTAGAACAACTGGGATGCCGAGATAAATAGGACTGCGGAACAATCTCCTGCAGGCGACGTCCTAAAGGCCGCACATGAGGAGTGACGTTCGCTTCCTAAATATGACTTGCGCCACCAGCGCGATAGAGTTATATTATCACCGCCATGAAATACGAGATCCGGATTAAGCGGAAGGTAGAGCGAGGACTGCGCAAGCTGCCCTCTGAGGTACAGAAGCTGCTCTACCTCCTCATAGAGGATCTCAAGGCAGACGGTCCAGCCCAGAAGACATGGCGGAACTTTTCGCCGCTTGGAAGTGACAGGTATCACTGCCACTTGAACTACAGATATGTGGCATGTTGGACATGCCGGAAGGACGAGATAGTAATCGAGGTGTATTATGTTGGCTCTCGTGAAAAAGCCCCATATTGAGCTTTCGCTCCACGGCGAGCATGTTTCCGAACTCGTCGCCTGGATCCGGAAGAAGTACGACGTCGCAGTGCTCGCAGACGAACCGGAAGGCGAGTTCATCCCTATTGAGGGTACTGGGTACTGGAAAGAGATGGAGAAGAATCGTGTCGGCAATCTGCTTGCCGGTGCCCGCCTGAAGGCGGGCATGACGCAAGCGCAGCTTGCCGACAAGCTCGGTATTCGCCAGAACATGGTGAGTGACTATGAGCGCGGCCGGCGCACATATTCGGACGCGATGGCGAAGCGACTCAGCAAAACACTTAAGGTCAAGGAAGAGCGCCTGAGATACGGACGCGAACCAAAGAATTGACACGTACCCAGTACAGCCGCGCAATCGCGTCTGCACTGGTCCGGTCATTCATTCGTTGGCTCGAAAGAATAGTATGCACATACTGAACATCGGATCGGTCAATATCGACCATGTCTATATGGTCGAGCATTTCGTGCGACCGGGCGAAACACTTTCCAGCACGCAACATGATACATTTGCGGGGGGCAAGGGATTCAACCAATCGATTGCCCTTGCTCGGGCTGGCGCGCCGACTCGACATGCAGGAAGAGTCGGCCATGATGCTGCATGGTTGCTTGACCGTCTGAGTGGCCAAGGCATCGACATCACAGGAATCAAGATGGCGGATTGCTCAACAGGCCACGCCATTATCCAAGTTGTTCCTACAGGTGAGAACGCGATTGTGCTTCATAGCGGAGCAAACGCCTCGGTAACCGCTGAGGATATAGCTCAGGCTGTGTTAAATTCGTCCGATGAGGATATTCTACTCGTTCAGAACGAAACAAGTTCAGTGACCGAGGCTATCCGGGCGGGAAAAAACAAAGGCCTGAAAATCGTGTTCAATCCGGCCCCAATGTCACCTGCTGTACGCGACTATCCTCTGCATGATGTAGACCTCTTTATCCTCAATGAGACCGAAGCCGAAGGCTTAACAGGCCAGAGCACGCCGGAGGATGTGCATGCAGCCATGCTGGCCTCGTTTCCCGGTTCGGCTACGGTACTTACGATGGGTCGGAAAGGCGCAGCCTATTTAGACGCCGGTGGAATCATCACTCATCCCGCCATGGATGTTCAGGCTGTAGATACCACCGCGGCAGGAGACACGTTCATAGGCTACTTTCTCTCCGAGATGATACGGACAGGAAAACCGGACAGAGCTCTGGCACTGGGGTGTCATGCTGCAGCCATTTGTGTGACTCGCCCGGGCGCATCTGACTCAATCCCATTTTTAGAAGAAGTCATTACCGAAATGAAAACCAGATGAAACACTACCCAAAGATACCTGAATACGGAAAATTGATCGACCATCTTAAGCTTCAGGCACAGCTGAAAGCTGAATACGGTGCAAAGGGCATCAGCCAACCCCTTGCCAAGGCGGAACGCGCCTTGAAAGATGCGGTTCGTGAACTGCAAGCGCTACCCATAGACGAAACACTTGCCAAGCGGGAGCCTAATGATCTTGCCAAGATAAAGAGTCTGCGCCCCACAGGGATCCGGCGAATCTGGGAGACATTCGACCGAGCTGCATACGGCGACCGGCTTGAGGGCGCCCTGCTGGGACGGATGGCTGGGTGTACACTGGGCGCGCCTGTAGAGTTCTGGCCAATTGTGAAAATGAGGGAACTGGCGGAAGAGAACGGTGATGCGTTTCCGCCTACCGATTACTGGTCTAGGGTTCCTGATCCGAAACAGAAACGATATCAAATGAGCAAACGCGAAGCGTATACACAAAGCTGCATGAAGGGGGTACCCGTCGATGACGACATCATCTTCACGCTTCTCGGTCTGCTGATCGCGGAAGACCATGGCCCGACGTTCACTGTCGATGATGTGGGCAGGGCTTGGGTCAAGTACCTGCCCTATGCCTGCACCGCAGAGGAAGTGGCGCTCAACAACCTGAAGAAGGGCGTATCGGCGAGACTTGCCGGCGAGAGAGATAATCCATACTGCGAATGGATTGGCGCAGACATCCGTGCCGACCCTTGGGGATACATGGCGCCAGGGTGGCCCGAGCGCGCGGCAGAGATGGCGTATACGGACGCATATATCAGTCACCGACGCCAGGGAATCTACGGAGAGATGTTCTTCGCCGCCGCTATTGCTGCCGCCTTTGCCGTGGACGATCCCGTTGAGGCCTTGCGAATCGGCCTGTCGGAAATCCCAAAGAATTGCGCGCTTGCCAAAGCCATGCGCTGGGCTTTGAGGGTATCTCCTGACATCAGGGACTACAAGCAAGCCCGTGCCGCCATGGACAAGAAGTTCAAAGGGATGCACGCTGTCCACACAATCAACAATGCTTGCCTGACTATCTGGGGGATCACGATCGGCGGCACCGATTTCACGAAGGTCATCGGTGAGACTGTTGCTATGGGAATGGACAATGACTGTACAGCGGCCACCGCCGGCAGCATTGTTGGGGCTGTCGTCGGCAAGCAAGGCATTCCGGAGCACTGGTATAGGAACTTCAACAATAAGATCCATTCCTATCTTATCGACAATCGTTACTTCTCGATCAGCGGAGTTCTAAACCGATTCGAGAAACAGGCAAGAAAGGTCCACAGCCAACAACGCGTTGCACAGCGACGCGGTAAATCGCGCGCGTGAACGCAACCGTTGGGTGCGCAAAAACAGATTGACGCGACCCTCGCACGTAATTACATTGTAATCATGAAAGCAACCCTTGTTAGAATCGGCAACAGCCGGGGCATTCGCCTACCAAAACCGGTGATTGAGCAGTGCGGTTTCGAGAACGAAGTCGAGATGGAGGTGCATCATCACGAGTTGGTGATCCGCTCCTCCGCGCAACCGCGCGAAGGCTGGGCTGGCGCATTTGCCCGCATGAGCGCATCCGGCGACGACGAACTCCTCGACCGCGTCGCGGAGACAGGACCGACGTGGGATGAGAAGGAATGGGAATGGTGACCAACCGTTTTGATGTCTTCCTTATTTCGCTCGACCCGACGCGTGGAAGCGAGATCCGAAAGACTCGTCCCTGCCTCATCATCTCGCCCAACGAGATGAACGACCATATCAGGACCGTCATCGTCGCTCCGATGACGACCAAAGGTAGGCCATACCCCAGCCGTGTGTCATGCACGTTCCAAGGCAAACGCGGGCAAGTCGTCTTGGACCAGATTCGGACGGTGGATAAGACACGCCTGGTCCGCAGGCTCGGCACCATCTCCTCCGGTGTTCAGGGCAAGGTTCTAGACGCCTTGCAGGAGATGTTCACACGATAGGAAGGTACCCAACCTGCGCGTCCACCGTACGCGCTATTCGCGCGCCGGTGACGCAATCGTTGGGCCGGAGATAAGACATAATTGACAATATGTACCGACTTCTGTACACTCCTGTACAGATTAGAGGAAGAACATGACAACCGTAACTCTGACGGATTTCAGAAGTCACGCATCAGGTATGCTGACAAGAGTAGAACAAGGAGAGACCCTTGTGGTGCTTCGTCACGGGCGACCTATTGCCGAAGTGTCGCCTGTTACCTGGCCGCACAGCGGTCAGCCTTCCTGGAAACGACAAGCTCTCCGCCTGTCGACCAAGGGGGCGGGGCTTTCCTCGGCCATCCTTGAGGATCGGGATCATGAAGACATTTCTTGATTCATCTGCTTTCGCAAAACGGTTTGTGGATGAAGCCGGAAGCGACAAGGTCGAGGATACCTGCGCCCAAGCCTCGGATCTTGGTCTGAGTGTGGTTTGCGTACCCGAGATCATTTCTGCGCTCAACCGTCGCCGAAGAGAGAGATCGCTAACGGCTGCTCAATACACAAAAGCAAAGCAACAACTCCTTGATGATGTCCGCGATGCGGACATCATCCACCTTGCGGTGCCCGTGGTGGGCTCAGCCATCGGCGTTCTTGAGGCAAGCCCAGTCCGCGCCATGGATGCCTTGCACATAGCCTGCGCGCTGGAGTGGGGAGCAGAGCTGTTTGTCTCTTCAGATAGGAAACAGCTGAGCGCCGCTCGGCGCGCAGGACTGAAAACGCATGCAGTCTAGATTGGCCAACAGGCCCACTGGAGCGTAAGGCTAAAGCCGCCGCTCAGTGGCAAGCGTCAGGTGAAAAGGAACAGTATGACTGCCAGAAACAGCAGACCAAACATCATCTACATTCTCGACGACGACATGGGGTATGGCGACGTATCATGTTACGGCCCTGAATTCAACCGGGTGGCTACGCCAAACATAGACCTTTTGGCAAAGCAGGGAATGTCAACAGACACCCAAAGCGTTACACAGCGACACGGTAAACCGGGCGCGTGAACGCAGACGGGCCTACAGAAGGGGACCATGGTGGAGTGCCAGGAGTCACAACACAGTAGAGCAAAGGGCCCATCCGAAACAGTCGCAGATAATCAAGGCGGCAAGAAGCCGAACCAGACCTTACACGTACGCGACTGGCATCCGACGGCAGACTACCGACGCGAGTTCCATGTGGCACGCCCGGCACGTGATGCTTACCAGATCAGCGACTCGCTCTTCTCGTTGCGAGGGCGCGTGCTGCTTCCCAACTTCAAGGCGGCCCGACTGCTTGCTCAGCGCATGAATGAGAAGCGCGACCTGCAGCAGCACCCCGACCAGGCTGTTCGTGCCGGCCAGCTCAATGCGCTGTCGCTGCTCCACGAGATGATGCACCTCATGATCGTGGCCTATCGCGAGGCCAACAGCCCGGACCTGTTGGGTGAGGCGTTGGAGTGGACCGAGTCCGAGCTCCCTTCCGATGACGTGGAAGCCACACTGTTGCGCTTCGCGGATCAGTTTCCCGTGGTGGATGTCTACCGGGGCAACCACACTGCCGCCGACTACCTCGCCGGTAGCACCGGCGACGAACCCCACCGTCATGAAGCGCTGGAAGAGATGTTGCTCCTCTGGATGGGCAACATCAACCCGGCCGGCCGATCCTGTCTCGAGCTGTTTGATGACGATAAGCTCGAACACGACACGGACTACCCGGATATCATCGACACATTGAGAACGTTCTTCGAGGGTCAGCCGGGCCTGGGCCCGGGCAAGGAAAGCCTGTTCGACCTGCTGGAAGCACCCATCAAGGCATCGCCGGACTCGCTCGCCGGTCAACTGGAGTACATTCGCGACCATTGGGGCGACTTCCTCGGGCAGCGTCTGGACCTGCTGTCGACCGGCCTGGACCTGATCCGCGAGGAAGAGAAGCCCGTCTTCCATGGCCCGGGTCCGAGCCATACCCCCGATTACGCAGGGCTGGACGAGGACCACGAGCGCTACAGCAACGACTTGGACTGGATGCCGAACGTCGTGATGCTCGCAAAGAACGCCTACGTCTGGCTCGACCAGCTATCGCGTCAATACGAGCAGGACCTGCAGCGACTGGACCAGATTCCGGATGCCGAGCTGGACCGCCTGGCCACATCAGGATTCAACGGTCTCTGGTTGATCGGCCTGTGGGAGCGCAGCCGTGCATCACGACGCATCAAGCAGAAGATGGGCAACCCCGAAGCCGTGGCGTCGGCCTACTCGCTCTATGACTACGTCATCGCGGATGATCTTGGCGGCCATGCCGCCTACGAGAATCTACGCGACCGCGCCGCGCAACGCGGCATCCGGCTGGCGAGCGACATGGTCCCCAACCATATGGGAATCGACAGCCGCGCGGTTATCGAGCATCCGGACTGGTTCATCTCGCTGGATCACAGCCCCTTCCCTTCCTACACCTTTAATGGTCCCGATCTTTGCGAGGATGACAGGGTCGGCATCTACCTCGAAGACCATTACTACGACCACTCCGATGCCGCGGTCGTCTTCAAGCGCGTCGATAACCAGACCGGCGACACTCGCTACATCTATCATGGCAACGACGGCACCAGCATGGCCTGGAACGATACCGCGCAGCTCAATTACCTCGTGGCCGAGGTACGCGAAGCCGTCATCCAGACGATTCTGCACGTGGCACGCCACTTCCCGATCATCCGCTTCGATGCCGCCATGACGCTGGCCAAGAAACACTACCAGCGCCTCTGGTTCCCGGAACCCGGCAGCGGCGGCGATATTGCCTCCCGCTCCGAGTTTGGCATGACGAAGGCGGAGTTTGACCGGGTCTTCCCGGTCGAATTCTGGCGGGACGTGGTCGACCGCGTCCAGGCCGAGGTGCCGGATACGCTCCTGCTGGCCGAGGCGTTCTGGATGACCGAAGGCTACTTCGTGCGAACGCTCGGCATGCACCGGGTCTATAACAGTGCTTTCATGAACATGTTAAAGGCCGAAGACAACGCCCAGTACCGTTCGCTCATCAAGAAAACCCTCGAGTTCGACCCCGAGATTCTGAAGCGCTACGTGAACTTCATGAACAACCCGGACGAAGAGACGGCCGTAGCGCAGTTTGGTTCGGGTGACAAGTACTTCGGGGTCTGCGTCTTGATGGCTACCATGCCCGGCCTACCCATGTTCGGCCACGGACAGATCGAAGGTTTCCAGGAGAAGTACGGCATGGAGTACCGGCGCGCCTACTGGGACGAAACACCGGACCCGTGGCTCGTTGAACGCCACGAGGAGGAGATCTTCCCACTGCTGCACCGCCGCTGGCTGTTTGCCGAGGTCGCCCATTTCCTGATCTATGATTTTTACACGGAGGACGGCCATGTCAACGAAGACGTGTTCGCCTTTTCCAACCGCGCCGGCGACGCGAGAGCCCTGGTGGTCTATCACAACCGCTATGCCGACACGCGCGGTCGGATCAGCCGGTCGGCGGCCACCATGGTCAAACAAGGGGACGGCACCAGGCAGCTCGCACAGCAGTCGCTTGCCGAGGGCCTTGATCTGCCTGCTGACGAGGACGCCTACGTCATCTTCCGTGAGCACGTCAGCGGCCTTGAGTATGTCCGCCCTTGCACACAGATCCACGGCCAGGGATTTCATGTTGAACTGGGCGGGTTCACCTGCAAGGTGTTCATGGATTTCCGCATCATGTACGATGAACCCTCCGGCCCGTACGCCTCGGTGACCGATCGCCTCGGTGGCCACGGCGTGCCCAGCATTGAGCAGGCCCTGAATGGAGAGGACGAGTCGAGCGATGCTGTCCCCGCGCCCTCGCCAGACACTGATCTATCCTCACCTGGCGCTGTGCTGGAGCCCTCTTCTGAACAGCCCGGCGTTATCCGGCGCATGCTGCGGTACCTGTGCGCCTTTCTCTCACGCTTCAAGCGTTCGAAACCCGACACCCGGTCCACACGATAGGCCATTATCGTATTGCGGCAGGCAGGGGCATGCCCCTATGCTCTGAGGCCGAACGTGCTGCACGTCTCAGGGGGGCGCTTCTTTATGGCAGGCAAGGCCGAAAATGTGGGAACAGACAAGTACCGGATTCTGATCGTTGATGACGATCCTGCTATTCGCCAGACCTACTGCGACGTCCTTGAAGATCAGGGCTATCCCGTTTCTGCCGCCGATGGTGGGCACGCCGCGCTGCAGCTTCTGATGCAGCAGACGTTTGACGTGCTCATTGTCGATCTCAAGATGGAAGAGATGGACGGCATGATCTTCATCGGCGAAGCCCTGAAGATCTGGCCGGACATCGGCGTTATCATCATCTCTGCCTACGTGAGCCGCGATATCCCGGAAGCGGCGGCGGCGCTGGGGGTTACCCGCATTCTGGACAAGCCGGTCGATATCGCCACCTTCGTTGAGACGATTGAGGAGGAAGGCGCCGCTTGCCAGAGAACCGTATCGAATATCCAGGAAACCGATGCCGTCGCACTCATGCGCGAGCACCTCAAGTTGCTGGCCGGTATTGGCCACCGCTTGCTGAGCACCGAAACACTGGCCGGGGCGCTGCACGAATTTGGCGATGCATTGGCCAGTATGGTGTCCGCGGACCTCGTGGGTATTCTGGTCGAAGAGGAGGACCAGGACCCCACCATGATCCTCTCTGTGCAGTCTGCCGTGACGCCCGGGTTCATTACCAGCGTCGAAGAGGAGATGGCGAAACGATTCAAGGTCCTGAGCGGACGCGACTTGGGCATCGAGAACCTGCAGGTCCACCGGGAAGGGGCCGACCTGGATGACAGCGCCGCGACAGAGGCAGGCAACACGATCTCTGTCCCGGTATTGATCGATTACGAGGTGCGCGGGCTGCTGACACTCGCCACGCGGAAAGACGAGTCCTTCACCGCGTATCACACATCCCTGCTCTATCATACCGCCAACCATATCTCGGCCGTCTTCACGGCGCTGCGCAAGATGCACGGGCTTGCCACGCGCGACCCACTGACCGGCATGTACAACCGTACCCGCCTTGAGGAGGAACTCGACCGCGCCTGGCTGACCAGCAGACGGTATGACTCGTCCATGGGTGTGGTGGTCATTGACGTCGACAATTTCAAGACCATCAACGATGCCTACGGGCATGCTGTTGGCGATGAGATTCTGCGTGACTTTGCCTGCGTTATGAGCAAGGCCGCCCGCAGCACCGATATCATTGCCCGCTACGGAGGGGACGAGTTCGTCGCCGTGCTTCCCCGTGCCGCTGAGACCAATGCCCGCGCATTTGCCGAGCGCCTGTTGGCCGGAACGCGGCACCACACGTTCTGTCACAGCTCACACCGGCTCAACATCACGGTCTCAATCGGCGTGTCCACCAGCGACAACCCTACCGGGCCCTCGACCCACTCATCGCTTCTGGGGCAAGCCGATCGCGCGCTCTATACGGCCAAGCGAGCCGGACGCAACCGCATCTGTGTCTGGCCGGGCAAAGCCTACGTTTTGGACGACAACGTGCCGCTTGCCCCGCCAGGCCAGACCACCGTTGACGAATCCCTGGTACATCCCAGCGACGCCGGTGCGCGGATCATCGTCGTGGAGGACGAGGACGGCGTACGCCGCCTGGTCACGCTCATGCTGGAACGCGACAAACATGACGTGCTGGCCTTCCCGAATGCCACCGAGGCCATTGAATATCTGACGACAAACCCGGGCACACGCGACGTTCTGCTTACCGACATTGGCCTTCCCGATAAGAGCGGTATCGAGCTGCTGCACGAGGTCGCGGCCCTCGACGACTCCATCGTGAAGATCGTTATGACCGGACACGCCACAGTCGACAATGCCATCCGCTGTCTGCGCGAAGGTGCCTACGACTTCATTCAGAAACCGATTGAGCGGAGCCAACTCCTTGCGCTGGTCAATCGTGCACGTGAGTATCGTGATCTGAAGATCGAGAACGACCGCTACCAGGCCCATCTTGAAGGCATGGTGCGGGAGCGAAGTGCCAAGCTGGCGGCCTCACTGCAGGATGTCCAGGCCTCGTACGAGTTCACGCTTGATGCGCTCGTCCGCATGCTTGATGCGCGCGAGGAACAGACCGGCAAGCACAGCAAACGTGTTCGCGAGCTGGCCGTCGCCCTGGCGCAGGAACTCGGTCTAACCAGCGAGGAACAGGAAACGGTTGCCAGCGGGGCGTTTCTGCATGATATAGGAAAAATTGCCATACCCGACAATATCCTGCTCAAGCCCGGCCCACTCACCGACGAGGAATGGGCCATCATGAAAACCCATTCTTCGACAGGGTATGATATTCTCCGCTCAAGTCAGTTCCGGCAGGAAACCGCCCAGGTGGTCTGTCAGCATCACGAACGATGGGATGGTTCCGGTTACCCGCAAGGCCTGAAAGGTGAAGACATCTGCCTGGGGGCAAGAATCTTTGCCGTTATTGATGCCTACGACGCCATGCGCAGTGAGCGCGTCTACCGCAACGCCATTCCGCATGCGGAAGCCCTCCAGGAGATCGTCGACAATGCGGGCAAGCAGTTTGATCCTGATGTGGTTGAAGCCTTCACGCGATGCCAGGGCGTGATGGAGAGTATCATCAGGGACTCAGAAGACGCCTGACCGGGATGCCTCAGAGCCCGCGCCTCATCGTCCGCACCCGCAGATCATCCGCGACTGAGTAGGCGGTCCAACGTCTCGGCCACCGGCGCTCCCGCCGAAGGACTCTCCAGCGTGAGAAAGAGCTCGTGACAGGCATGTTCGTAAGACATCCCCGCCTGTGATGCGATTAGTCGAACACTGCGATCGATCAGCTTCTTGTTGGAGGCCGACACGTGGACCATCCAGTTTCCGGTCACATAGCCCAGCCGCGCCATGGTCGCCGTCGATACCGTGTTCATGACCAGCTTCACGACGAGGTGTTCCCACAGCCGCAACGGCCCCGCCTCGACAGGACGATCGAATGGTATGGCCATGTCAGCTACCTCATCATAGGCGCCCTGGTCGCTGAGGTCGCCCGGTGCTCCCCTGCCCTGGCTGTGCAGGCGTATCAGGACAGCCGGTTTCGCCTCTGTGCGCGAGGGGTCCGGCTCATTCCCGATGCGAAAGCGCAGAATCGCATCGGGCCCCAGGGCGGGCGGATGCGCGACCAGCGAAGCGGGCGCCCCCAGGTCGCGATAGAGGTCACTGCCCCAGCTCAGCCCAACGGGGTCACGCCCGAGCATATGGCGCCAGGCGTCTGGTGTAGATCGGCACGGATCCTTGAGGAACGCCCAGGACACCGGTGCCGTGTCGTCGCCACATGGTCTGAAGGGGGGCAGGCTGAACGTGGGTGAACGCTCGGTCGTATCGGTCATCACGTCCAGCACCATGTCATCCGCCGCATAGGTCACGCGCCCGCCGGCCGCGTACGCATCCACTTCAAGCCGCACCCACTCAGACAGGGCATCCACCGCTGCAGCGCTCTCCAGCCGATCCAACAGCGCGCGAAACGCGGTGGCCGGATCGGCCTGCAGCCGGAGTTCATCCGCCTTCCCGGTCAACCGATCCAAGGCTGTTTCCAGGGCCGTCCCCACCACAAGGAGTTCCCCGGTCGTTGCCTGCATGCGTGTGGATCCGGCGATGGCCATGGGTCCCGACGACAGGTCCAGTTTAATGATGCGCTCCTCTTCAATCACCTCTCTTGAACGCGCCACGTGCCGACAGAGGAGATCCGCCGGGTTGTTGAACACGAAGAACACGGAGGCACCCGCATCCAGCCCTTGCCAGGCGGTCCCTATCACGAAGGGCGTCTCGCCTCCTTCGGTAATGGCAACCACCACGTCTCCGGCACTCACGCCCGCCTCGCTCAGTTGGTATCGACCGAAGACAGGAAAGTCCTCAAAGCCCTCTACCGAGCGAATCAGAGCATAGTCCCCGCCGGCCATGGCGCTGCGTACACGATCCTCGATGCCCGGGAATTGCTCGCGCAGGGGGCCATTCTGAGCGCGAGCATCACGCCAGAAGGCACGCCAGGCAGATTCGAGCAGGATGCTGAGGCGCCCCGTGGCCCCGCAGCCGGTGAAGATGATGCTGCGCCCCTGTTTCAGAGCCGATTCGAAAGCATCTACAAGGGCGCCATAGTCCCGACCCGCAAATACCTGCTCCGCCACGGGGAGAGTATCGCGATCTACAGCCTGCAACTGCCGCACGCCCGCAGGCAGATCATCGGCGATGACCCGACTCAGGTGGGCCGTCACCGGATGCGACTGCTCCGTCGGCAGCAGCCCGAGACGAAATGCCTGTTCGTTCTCCAGAAAATCACGTGCCTTGTCTGCTGGTGTGCTCATAACCGCTCCGCTCTGCCCTGTTCGAGTTGCCAGCCAAGTAAAGCCTGCCCGCCCCCCTTCGTGCAATGCTTAACAGCGGTTGCCCGAAAGGAGATCCCTCGACTTCGCTCGGGATGACAGCTCCTGAATAACCGAGTTCTCTAAGAAGCTGTCATGCTGAGCTTGTCGAAGCATCTCCTTTGAGCAACTGTGATGTTTTTGGCAACACGCCGTTAAGACAAACATCTTGCGTTGCTGGCGCAGAATCGAGTGAGCAGTGGTCAGCAAGCAGCAAGCTCATGTTTTGCCTCCTTTTGCCCTTGTGTTTCGTCCCGATTCTGCTATCTTGCGCGGCCTGTTGGATCCTGTAAGGACCTTATTCGGCGTGAAAGCGCGGGGAAAGGCAGGGATGGAAGCGAGTGTTCTCCCCGTGCCACCGGGAGAGCCAAAGCGGATTGAGGCGGAGAACCGCCACTAGTATAAAGGAGGCAATCGTGGCTACAACTGTATCCCCAGCCGGTATCGGCATCAAAGACCTGCTTGACGCGGGTCTCCACTTCGGTCACCAGACCAAGCGGTGGAATCCCAAGATGAAGCGCTATATCTTTGATAAGCGCAATGGCATCCACATCATCGACCTGACCCAGACACTGACCCAGCTCGACGCCGCTATGACGTTCGTTGAGGAACTTGCCACCAGCGGGAAGTCAGTGCTCTTCGTGGGCACGAAGAAGCAGGCCCAGAGTGTGGTCAAGGACGCGGCCGTCGATGCGGGTCAGCACTACGTGGTGCACCGCTGGCTTGGCGGCACGCTGACCAACAACACCACCATTCGCCGCAGTGTGCGTCGCATGCGTGAGCTCGAGGCCATCGAGAAGGAAGACCAGTTTGGATCGCTTCCCAAGAAGGAAGCCGCCAGCCTGCGCCGTGAGCTCGAGAAACTCCGCCGCAACCTCTCCGGTGTGGCCGAGATGTCTGAGATGCCCGGCGCGATGGTCGTGATCGACATCAACCGTGAAGCCATCGCTGTGAACGAGGCCAAGCGCCTCAACATCCCGGTTGTGGCCATCGTCGACACCAACTGTGACCCCGACCCGGTCGACCACGTCATTCCCGGTAACGACGACGCTATTCGCGCCATCAAGCTCATCTCAGAAGCGCTCGCCATGCGTGTACGCAAGGGCGCCCGTGAATACGAGCGCGTGGCCGCCGAGATCGCACGCAAGAAGGAAGAAGCCGCCAAGGCTGAAGCCGAAGCCCGCAAGCAACGCGAAGCCGCCATCAAGGCCGCACGTGAACTGAAGGCCAAGGAGGACGCCGCGCGTGCCGAGGCCGAATCCGAAGCCAAGGCGAAGGCCGCCGAGAAGGCCAAGGCTGCCGCCAAGGAAAAGCCAGAAGAGAAAGCTGAAGAAAAGGCCGAGAAGAAGGCCCCTGCAAAGAAGGCCAAGGCCCCTGCAAAGAAGCCCTCCTCCGCTAAAGCTACGGAGGCTAAGAAGCCGACAGCCAAGGCCAAGGCCAAACCTGCGGCCAAGACTGAAACCAAGACCGAGGAAGCGCCCGCTGAGGCCAAGCCCACCATAGAAGCGGAAGCCGCTGCTCCGGCCGAGACGACTGAAGAGAACTCTGAATAGACAACAAGGAGATATCCCCATGGCAACGATTACCGCTGCACAGGTAAAGGAACTGCGTGACGCTACAGCCGTCAGCATGATGGACTGCAAAAAAGCCCTGCAGGAAACCGATGGTAATATGGAAGAGGCGACCCGCCTGCTGCGTGAACGCGGCATTGCGACTGCCGCAAAGCGCGCCACCAAGGCCACCAACCAGGGCATCATCGCCTCCGACAAGAGTGACGACGGCAAGACGGTCGGACTCGTGGAAGTGAACTGCGAGACAGACTTCGTTTCCCGCAACGATGACTTCAAGGCCTTCGTGACCGCCATGGCCACCCAGGCCGTCACGACTGACGAGCCGCTATCCGAAGTGTGCGCTGATGAACTGACCGACAAGATCGCCTCCATCGGCGAGAATCTCAAGATTCGCCGCAACGTGCGTTTCACCCTCCAGGGCACCGGCGCCATCGGCGACTATATCCACATGGGCGGCAAGGTTGGTGTCCTGGTGGAACTGGGCTGCGAGAAGGACGAATCGACCGCAGCACCGGCTTACCAGGAGCTGCTGCGCGACTTGACACTGCACGTGGCCGCCTGCAATCCGGGCTACCTCGTTGCTGACGATGTACCCGCCGATGAGGTCGAAGCGGAACGCGCTATTTTCGCCAAGCAGGTCGAAGGCAAGCCCGAGCAGATCATCGACAAGATTGTAGATGGCAAGCTCAGGAAGTTCTTTGGCGAGATCTGCCTGATGGAACAGGGATTTGTCAAAGAGCCCAAGCAGTCGATCAGCGACCTGCTCGCCGAAACCGGCAAGGCGCTCGAAGACACCTTCACGATCCGCCGCTACGCACGCTACCAACTTGGTGCCTAACGAGTAGACGGGATAGAACTACATGGCCAGGAAGATCAAGCTGGGATTTGTCACGGCACTGACCGTCGTGCGATTCCCACTCGTGCTGGCTTTCTTCGCAGGGGCGGTGGTCTATACCATACGCCCCTCGGTCCCACTCTTCCTTGTGACCTTCGCCATGCTGGTCACCTCGGCGGTGACGGACCTGTTTGACGGGTATTTTGCACGGAAGTTCAGTGTGCAGACCACGTTGGGTGCTCACATGGACCCGCTCATGGACAAGTTCTTCTACCTGTCCACCCTTCCCCTCCTGGTGTTCGTGGCCCTGCAGAACGGACACACGAACCATGGCATCTTTCTGCTCGTTATAACGATCCTGTTTCTGTCGCGCGATCAGTGGGTTACGTTTCTGCGTTCGATCGGCGCCCTGCACGATGTCAGCGGCTCGGCTCACTGGTCGGGCAAGGTCCGCACGGCGCTCAACTTTCCACTGATCTGCCTGATCTACGTTGTCGAAGAATGTCCCTGGCAGTTCATTCCCCCTGTTTGCGCCTACGTTTTTGAAGTCATAGGCCTGGCCGTGAACCTGTTGTCGGCCTGGATCTACACCTATCGCTACTGGCCCAGCCTCAAGAAGGCGGCCGAACTGGACAAACACCACCAGGAGCCTCACCCATGAGCAAACCCATCGTTGGTGCGCAACTCTTCAGCCTGCGCGAAAGCATGAAGACGCCGGAGGATATGGCCCGCACGCTCAAGCGGGTAGCCGACATCGGCTATACCACAGTCCAGGTTTCCGGCATCGGCGACATCGATCCGGCCGAGCTGGTGAAGATCACCGACGACAACGGCCTACAGATCGTCGTCACACATATGGGATGGAAGAAGTTCCAGGAGGATCTCGAAGGTCTGATCGAGACGCACAAGACCTACAAGTGCATCCACACGGCTATCGGCGGCCTGCCGGATGAGTACTTCAGCGAGGACGGCGTAAAACGCTTTGTCGATGAACTGGCACCCATCGCCGAACGGCTCGCGGCAGAGGGCATGGATTTCTCCTATCACAACCACAGCCATGAATTGACAAAGCATGGCGACAGCACCTGGCTGACCCAGGTCTACGCCCTCGCCGGCGGCGACATGCTCAAGGCCGAGATCGATACCTACTGGATTCAGCACGGCGGTGGCGACCCCGCCCAGTGGCTGCGCGACTGCGCCGGGCGCGAGCCGGTGATTCATCTCAAGGACATGATCATCACGCCCGAGCGTCAACAACGCTTCGCAGAGATTGGCGAAGGCAATCTCAACTGGCCCGCCATCCTGGCGGCGGCCGAGTTGGGTGGAGTCGAGTACATGATGGTTGAGCAGGACAACTGCTACGAGCTCGAGCCGATTGACGCCCTCGCCACCAGCTACCGCAACCTTGCGGCCATGGGATACGAGTAAGGGGACCACCACGATGGCAGCGAAGGTCACTCCCATGATGCGGCAGTATCGCCGGATCAAGGGCGAGCTGCCCGATGACGTCATTCTGCTTTTCCGCCTTGGCGATTTCTACGAACTGTTCTACGAGGACGCCCAACGCGCGGCCCCGATCATGGATATCGCGCTCACCAAGCGCAACGGTTACCCGATGTGCGGGGTTCCGCACCACGCGCTCGACGGCTATCTCGCCAAGCTCGTACGCGCCGGCTGCAAAGCCGCCGTGTGCGAACAGGTTGAGGACCCCGCGACTGCCAAGGGGGTGGTACGCCGCGAGGTGGCACGCATCGTCACACCCGGCACGGCCACCGAGGATGCCGTTCTTGAATCCAATCGCAACCACTACCTGGCAGGGATCTACGCATCCGGCAAGCAACTTGGACTGGCCATGCTGGATCTTTCGACAGGCCTGTTCTGGGGTACGGTGGTCGATCGACCCGCCACGCTGAACGATACGCTAAGGCGCTACAGTCCCTCCGAATGCCTCGTGCCCGAGGAGCAGACAGGAGAAGAGGACATCAGCGCCGCCCTGCAGCATTTCCCGGCCGAACAGATCACAACCTGTGACGAATGGACCTTTGACTACGAGGCGGCCAACGACTTCCTGGTGCGCCATTTTGGCGTCACCTCACTGGATGGTTTCGGGTGCGAGAACAACCCCGCACTCGTGGGCGCTGCCGGAGCCGTGCTCTACTACGTGAAGCAGGATCTGCGTCGTCACGTGGACCATATCCGCGCGTTCCAGGTACGCCATGCCGGTGAGACGATGCTGTTGGATGAAGCGACCTGTCTCAATCTCGACCTGATTGCCCGCCGCGGCGGCGACACGCGGGCAACGCTTCTGCACGCCCTCGATGTGACCCGTACGGCTATGGGCGCGCGCAAACTGCGCGAATGGATGTTGCGTCCGCTCGTGAATGCCGATGCCATCCGGGCACGCCACGACGTGGTTGCGGGGCTTTCCGACAACCGTGGACTCCTACACCAGATCATCGAGACCCTCGCCGACGTGCGTGATGTTGAGCGCCTGATCGCTCGCATCAGCGCGGGCGGGGGCAACGCGCGCGACGTGCTTTCCCTGGCCCGCTCCCTTGAGGGAATTCCCGCAATCAAGGAGGCCTTGACCGGATCGGACCTTCCCCTCCTCACCGCTATCAACGCCCAGCTCCAGGCCCAGCCCGAGCTTGTATCACATATCACGGAGGCCCTGGTGGACGAGCCGCCGGTCACGCTCAAAGAAGGCGGCATCCTGCGCGATGGCTTCAATGCCGAGTTGGACGCGTTGCGCACGGCGGCCACGCAGGGACGCCAGTGGCTGGCGGAATACCAGGCGGCCGAGCAGGAGCGTACCGGGATCAAGAATCTGAAGGTCCGGCACAACAAGGTGTTCGGTTACTACATCGAGATATCCAAGGCTCAGCTCGCCAATGTACCGGGGGCGTACACGCGCAAACAGACGCTGGTCAATGCCGAGCGGTTCATCACGCCCGAGCTCAAGGAGTACGAAGGCAAGATCCTCGGGGCCCACGGCCGGGCGGTCGAGCTGGAGTACGAACTGTTCGTTACCGTGCGTGACGAGGCGGTCCAGCAGACGGGTCCGATCCAGGAGGCGGCCGACCTGGTGGCGACGCTGGATGTGCTCGCCGCCCTGACAGACCGTGCCCTGGCACTGGGCTACACGCGACCGGTCATGACCACCTCACATACGTTACGCCTGCGTGAAAGCCGCCACCCGGTCGTGGAGCAAATGCCCGAGGCAGAGCGCTTTGTGCCCAACGATGCCCTGCTCGACTGCGAACAGAACCAGATTATCATCATTACCGGCCCCAACATGGCCGGGAAGTCCACCTACATCCGGCAAGTGGCCCTGAACGTGATCATGGCCCAGATGGGTTCCTTTGTTCCGGCCGAGGAGGCGGAGATCGGCGTGGTGGACCGCATCTTCACGCGCGTCGGGGCCAGCGATGATCTTGCGCGTGGCCGCAGCACGTTCATGGTGGAGATGCAGGAGACGGCCAACATCCTCAACAACGCTACGGCCGCCAGCCTGATCGTGCTCGACGAGATCGGCCGCGGCACCAGCACGTTTGACGGCATCAGCATCGCCTGGGCCGTGGCCGAGTACCTTCACAACAACCCACAGGTGAAGGCCAAGACGCTCTTCGCGACGCACTACCATGAGCTGACCGATCTCTCCCTGACCATGCCGGGTGTGAAGAACTACAACGTGCTGGTCCGTGAGCGCAACGATCAGATTGCCTTCCTGCGCAAGATCGTTCACGGAGGGTCCGACAAGAGCTACGGCATCCAGGTGGCACGCCTGGCCGGCATGCCCCAGGACGTCATTGGACGCGCCAAGGAGATCCTGGCCAACCTGGAAGAGGGAGAACTGGCGGAAACGGGTCAGCCCAAGATTGCCAAGCGTCGGCCGCGCCGTTCAGCCGCAGATGCCACGGATCAGTTGAGCCTGTTTGGGGAAGCGTAGCGGCGGCTCGCCGGGACGGCTCGCCCTACCTTACCTTCGACGGAGATATGGTCCAGGTAGGGCGACCTGTCCCCAGCGAGCCGTATTCTTTACGCGTCCGCCTTCAGCGTCTGGGCAAACTTTGTCCCGAAGGCCTGTGCCTGCGCAATGCTCTCCGGCTTTGCCCCACCCTTGATCTCGAGGCTGTCGACCAGGTTCCAACGCACCGGCTCAACGATCTTCACGAGATCGCGCAGGGCTCCACCGGTCCAGCCATAGCTGCCGAACATGGCCAGCTGGCGGTTCTTGACGCCCTTGATGCGGGCCTCACGAATGACTTCCCAGACAGGCGGGAACAGCGCCCCTTCGTAGGTCGGGGCTCCTACCACAACACCACGACGGGTCCAGAGGTAGGGCAGCATGTAGCTGGAGTGAGTGCGAGCGGCATCGAAAATCTCAACGTCCAACCCCTCCGCGGCAATCCCCTGGGCTACCGCGTTCATAAAGGTCTCTGTGTTGCCATACATGGAGCCATAGATCAGGGTGACGGCCAGATCAGCGGGACTGTCCGGGTAATCGCACCATTGCTGGTAGAGTTCGATGATCCGCTCCGGGTGAGACCGCCAGATGAGTCCGTGCGCAGGGGCGATCATACGCACATCGACATCGGCCAGCTTCTGGATAGCCTTGCGAACCGAAACACGGAACTTCGCCACAATGTTCACGAAATAGCGCAGCGATTCGCGCTCGTAGAAATCCGGGTCCTGCGCCTCGTCGTCGAAGATCGCGCCCTGCAGGGCCCCGTATCCGCCAAAGCCATCGCACGAGAACAGGACGCCATCCGAAGGATCGAAAGTCATCATGGTCTCCGGCCAATGCACGAAAGGTGTGGAGAAGAACTGGAGCGTGCGTTTGCCGAGCGAAAGCGTATCGCCATCCCCCACGATCTGCATGTGATCGTGCATACCGTAGTAGGACTCCAGCAGACCGGCGGCTTTCTCGGTACAGACAATGGTCATCTCCGGCGCCATCTCCTTGAGAATCTTGAGGACGCCGGTGTGATCGGGCTCCACATGATTGATCACGCAGTAGTCGATCTCACGCAGGGATGTTATGTCGGCGATCTGGCCAAAGAAATCGTCCGTCTTCATCGCCTTGGCAAGGTCGATAATAGCCGTCTTCTCGTCCTTAATCACAAAGCTGTTGTACGACACACCTTCGCGAGAAATGGGCCACAGGCCCTCGAAAAGGTCCGTCGTACGGTCATTCACCCCTACCCAATACATATCTGGCTTAATTTCAACTGCCGGCATAGTGCATCCCCTGCTGCGTTCTCAATCAGAAGCCGCCGATTATAGCCTGAGCGCCAGGGGGAATCAACAAAGCGCTTGCCGTTACACTATACGCTTGAAACCTACATACCGGCGCGCCACACTTCACCCCTTCGGGATCTACCGGAACCGCACAGATTGTGAAACTCGCACGATAGAGGCACCGCCATGACACACAAAGAAAGAACCCTTGCCGCATTGAACCGCGAGCCGGTTGACCTGCTCCCCTGCCACGACACGTTATGGGGTGAAACACGTGCCAAGTACGTGGATGAAGGCAAGCTGGGCAGCGATGAGGATGACGTCACCCATTTCGACACCAGCCTGCGGAGCGCCGGGTGGCTGAACAGCGTGGGCGATCTTGAGTTCGAGAACCAGATCCTTGAAGAGACCGAAGAGACCAAGCTGGTATTGAACGGCAACGGCGCCACGCTGCGCTGGTGGAAGACACATAGCGGCACCCCGGAGCATGTCGACTTCAAGGTCAAGGAACGGGCGTCATGGGAAGAAACGATCAAGCCCCACCTGCTTGAAGTGGACCGAAGGCGCATCCCATTCAAAGGCTACCGGGAAGCCAAAGCGAAGGCGGCGGAGGAGCAACGTGCATTCTGCTGGAGCGGGGTGGCGCCGTTCGAGCAGATGCACCCGGTCTGCGGACACGAGTATATGCTCATGGGAATGGCCCTCGATCCGGACTGGGTCAAAGACATGGTCCAGACCTACGCGAACATGACCATCATGCACCAGCAGGTGCTTTTCGAAGAAGAAGGTGTACCCGATTTCATCTGGTTCTTCGAAGACATGGGATTCAAGGACAAGCCCTTCATGTCACCCGCCATGTATGAAGAGATCGTGCAACCCGGGCATGCCAAGCTGTTCGACTATGCGCACGCCAGGGGCTGCAAGACTGTTGTCCATTCATGCGGATTTGTTGAGCCGCTGGTACCGGGCCTGGTGGAGGCCGGAATGGACTGCCTGCAGGCCATGGAGGTGAAGGCCGGAATGGACATGCCGCGTATTGCCGAGCAGTTCGCCGATCGCATCGCCTTCTGCGGCAACATCGATATCCGTATCATGGCCTCGAACGACCTGGCCGCTATCGACGAGGAGCTGAACCGCAAGATCACCCCCGTGCTCAAGGCGGGCACGGGCTATATCCTGCATTCCGACCACTCGATCCCGCCGGATGTAGAGCACGATACGCTGCAGTACTTCTTCGATCATGGCCGGCGCATTACGGAACGAATTTAAAGGAGCATGTTGTGGCGTTTGAAAGTGGATCGGTAACCTGTCGCATGTTCACTGTTCCCGGCGGTCTGCCGGATGATGCCGTGGAGCGTTTCGCCGCGGCCGCAGCCCCGCCTGTGCACGACATGGGACGTGAGCCCATCGAGGGCTGGGTCACGAGCCGGCATCTCATGGATAGCCATATCACGGACGACAGCGCCACGGTTGCAGGCTACCTCTATCTCTACCTGATGCAGGCTGAGCGCAAGATCCCGCCCGCCCTGATGCGCGCCGAATGCCGCATGGAGGAGTTTGCCGAGATGCAGGCGCGGGGCCTGGCCTATCTGCGCCGCTCCGAACGGACTGAGATTAAGAAGGCGGTGATTGATCGTCTTCTGCCCCAGATGCCGCCTACCCTCAAGGGCATTGCCCTCGTGTATGATCGCAACGACCAGGTGCTCTACGCATCAGCTACGAGCGACAAACAGCACGACGCCCTTGTCCTGTATTTCCGGAATACGACCGGCACCACCCCCATTCCTATCGAGCCCGATACAGCGGCGATGCAGCGGGGCGGCATCCACCTTGCCGAGCTCGTGCCCACCTGTTTCGTTCCTGAGTTTGAGTACGCAGGAGCCCCTGACACCGTGGGGCAGGATTTTCTGACATGGCTCTGGTACGCATCCGAGACCAACACCATCAGCACGGCATTGCCGGACGGGTGTGGGGTCATCATCGAGGGACCGCTTACGTTCGTCTTCGAAGGCGGCGGCGCCCACGAGACCACGTTGCGCAAGGGAGCGCCCATGGTGGCCACCGAGGCCAAGGCGGCCCTGATGGCAGGCAAGAAGCTGCGACGCGCCGTTCTGACAATGGCACAGGGCGATGCCGTCTGGACCACGACCATCGACGCTGACACGTTCATCTTTCGGGGACTCAAGCTCCCGAAGGGCGAGGCCATGGATCCCATCGGGAAGTTCGAGGAACGCATGCTGGCGCTGCGTGTGCTGCGTGAAGTCTTCCTCGGACTGTTCGAGCACTTCCTGACGCTGCGCCAGGAACCCGCGCAGTGGGAGAAGACCCTGGCCGACGTCTACCAGTGGGTGGAGAAACGCTCGGCGCGGCCGTGACCACAGGCTGTGCCCGGCTCGCCGGGACGGCTCGCCCTACCCTACGTTCGATCTACCCTACGTTCGATCTGGAGAAACCTTGGGCGAGGTAGGGCGAGGTGTCCCCAGCGAGCCGCACTCAGTCACCCCCGGCCCACCCTGTCACGACGAGTGCGATCGGGATCAGCCCGGTCAACATCACCCCCACCACGCCGGCGGGCCAATCGGCCAGGCCATAGATATGCAGGTAGCCGATCAGGAGCAGTACGAGCGCGGGCAACAGCCGCTGGCTCATGTTAGGGGATCGTCCCAGGACGGCAAGCAGTCTGGCCACCAGCGTCCCCCACCCCACGAGATGGAGGAACACCCCCACCAGTCCGGTCGTGAATGCCACCTGCAGCCAGTACTGGTGTGTATGCATGTAGTGGAACCACGAGAATGGCGGGGATGAGCCATGATACACCTCTTCAAAGACCGCTTTGCCCCAGCCATAGCCCCACCACGGTTGCACTCGGATCAGAGTCAGTGAATGCGACCATGCGATATCGCGCCCGGCGAAATTGCGGACGCTCTCCCAATCGGCAAAGCGGGGATTGATCAGGGGCGCGTTCACGGCGAGCGCGGCTGCCGCCAGAATCATCAGAAGGCCAATCAGAACCTTTCGACGCCAGCCGGCCGGCAGGACAATCGCCGCCAGCCCACACGCGCCGAGCAACGCCACCTGCGGCCCGCGTGAGGCAATACAGACCGAATGAGCGAGACAGACCAGCGCTCCTGCCAGACACCCGATGGCTACCGCCCGGCGCTGCCAGAGCACCCAGGCAAACATCACCAGCACGATACAGGCCGCACCGCCCATCATGGCAGAGAGATTGGAATGGCCAAAGGCAAACGGTTCCAGCTCGTGCCCCAGGGCAAGCACCTGTCCCTTCAGTGCCGTCACCATGCGCACAAGATCATACCCAAGGATTCCGGTCACAGCCCAGGCACTGTAGAAGAGCGCGGCCTCAATCTTCCGGCGCGTCGGCATCAGGGCGGGCAGGGCCAGTGTGGCCAGTACGATATCAGCATACTTCAGCAGTTCGCGCCCACTCGCCTCGGTCACGCCTGCCGCCGGCAGCCGCACCAGGATCAGAACAAAGGCCAGGAGAAAGGCGAGGCCCTCCGGGCGAAGCCATATCCGGAATCCGCGCGGATTACGGCACAGCGCATACACGAATGCCCCTGCCAGGAGCAGATCATGCAAGACCGCCGAGCGGTGGTTCCACACCAGGATGCCGATGGCCGTGTAGAGCAGGAAGCGAACAGTGGCCGGGAGCTCCAGGTTCTTGGCTAGCCATTTCATTGAATCGAGGATACGCAAGCCTGTTGCTCTAATCAATGACCAACCCGAGCGTCCAGCGTCCACGCATCCCGCCCGACCTGGAGCTGTATGTTCCCTTCACCAAAGGGCTCGAGCGCAGCAACCGTCTGACGCGTGCGTTCCATGATGGCCATGGCCGGGCCGCTGCGCTGGCCCTGTGCAATCTGCACAATGGCGTACAGCGCAGTGAGCTTGCGCAGTGCGGATCCGGCAGCCGCGAAGTCAACCCAGGCGTGGCACTGTTCGGGTGCCGCTTCAGCCGCGCTCCACCAATCGGACTGAGAGGACGGCGCCGCCTGGCTCATCGCGCGGCCGACCGCGTGGGCAGCCCCGAGGTTGCTGGCAACAAAGAGCCATGTGCCGGACTGCCACAGGGCGGGCTTCTCGCTGGCCTTCATGCTTGAGTAGATGCCGTTGCGCGCCTCGTCGATGATGAACGCGGGCGGCCCGACGCCGTCTCCACCACGTTCCCGCGCCAACAGGGAGAGTCCGAGCTGCGCATTCCAGCGGTCCAACAGGGGCGGCAGTTCGCTTGCCAGATCCAGCTCCGAGCGGGTCTTCACAGCCATGACCAGCGAGGGTGTCTTGATGCCCAGCAGGCGACCGCTGTAGGTGTCGCGCAACAGGCCCACGGCGATGACGCCTTCCGGGTCAAGTCGAGAACTGAGCGTCTCACGGTAGAGGCGGCCCATCTCCGGATCGCGAATGGTCGACAACATGGAATCCATAATCCCCGACGGTGCCAACACAAGCGCCCCGCTGAGTGCCCCGAGCCCGGCACTCAGTGAACGACGATCTGACTCCGTGAGCACAACGGTCTCCGCAGGATCGATCCGGGGCAGCAGAGCGCCGGGTGCCAGCAAGGGGATTCCGCCCCGGCCGGTCGTAGAGCGCAGCGTCGGCACTGGCACACCCGTTGGCCACGCAGTGCTAAAGGCAATCTCCCCGGCAGAGGGCAGATCCCACGCGACCGTGGCGCCCGGGGCTGTGCTCAGCCGGGGCGTCCAGCATACCTGGACGCGATCCGGCGCGAGATCGGTGTCTGCCGGCAGGCGGCTGGCATCCTGTCCGTAGGCCAGCCGGCGGACCATGCGGCGCACGGCGGTGCGGTCGTGCGAGTAGCTCAGCAGCACAACACCTTCATAGACCGTGGCAGAAAGAAACGGCCCCGGTTCTCTCGTTCTGAGTACGTAGCAGGCAATCGGAGAGCGGCTCGGCAGGCGCTCCCATCCGGAGATCATCCCTACCTGCATCATCCCTCGAATAAGTTGGGCCCGGACGCCGCCCCAGCTTGCCACCATCCAGGCCGGCGCCGCACCAGTGGGCGAACGCGGTTCAAAGGCCGTCACGGTATAGCGACCACCCAGGCACTTCGTCAGCCAGTGCCCGAAGCGACTGGCCATGAACGCGTCAATCGCCTCGACGTCGCCACCACACACCTGGATCGATTGCCGCAAAGAAGGATTCTTGAGCAGGATTGCCGCATCGGCCGCCAGATCATGATGCTCGCCAACCATGACAGCACGGGGAGGGATGGCGCCGCGCACTCGCTGCGGGGCATAGGGAAACCACACCGACCACCACAGGGCCAAGCCCGTGAAGAGCAGGATTCCCGCCAAAACGGTGAAGCGGGAGCCCCTATTCACAGATGGACCCCACCAGCTCGTCAGCACTGGCGAAACCATGGCGCTGGAGGTAGGCTGCCATACCATCGATCACGTTTATGACCGTGGTGGGATCCGTAAAGTTTGCCGTACCTACCGCCACAGCGGCGGCTCCGGCGATAATGAACTCCAGTGCATCCTCCGCCGTCTCGATTCCACCCATCCCAATCACGGGAATGGATACCGCCTGTGCCGCCTCCCACACCTGCTTGACCGCCACCGGGTGCACCGCAGGGCCCGAGAGTCCCCCCACCCGGTTGGTCAGCACCGGCCGGCGGGTCTCAACATCAATCACCATGGCAGGTAGCGTATTGATCAGCGACACGGCATCGGCCCCCGCATCTTCGGCCGCTTTGGCAAACAGTCCCACCTGCGGCACATTAGGCGCCAGCTTGGGGATCAGCGGCAATGATGTGCGCTTGCGCACACGACCGATAAGATCAGCGGCCATGGCGAGATCGGTACCAAAGGCAATACCGCCCTCCTTGACGTTGGGACAGGAGATATTGAGTTCGAGGCCGCCCATACCCTCAACATCATCAAAACGGGCAGCCACTTCCTCGTACTCATTCTCATCGCGGCCCCAGATGTTCACGATCACCGGCGTATCGAACTGACGCAGAAACGGCATGTAGCTCTCGACAAAGCCGTCCACGCCCGGTCCCTGAAGTCCAATTGCATTGATCAGTCCGCCGCGCACTTCGATCATACGCGGCACGTTGTTGCCATCCCAACGGTCGAGACAGATGCCCTTGACGACAATCGCACCCAGACGGTTGATATCGACCAGGTCCGCATACTCGGGGCCGTAACCAAACGTTCCCGACGCCACCATGACCGGATTCTTCATCTTGATCCCGGCGATGTCGACGCACATATTGGGTTGCTCACTCATATGTCTATGCATCCCATTCGATCACTGACGCCTCAAAGATGGGGCCATCCTTGCAGACCCGCTTCCAGCCCACGCGGCCATCAGCGCCCCGAATCTTCTGCACGCAGGCGAGGCAGGCCCCCACGCCACACCCCATGTGCTTGTCGAGAGAGAGCCAGGCTGTGTGTCCCGCAGCCACGGCCCGGTCACCCACGGCGCGCAGCATGCCATCGGGTCCGCAGGCATAGTGGACCGGCGCCGTGCCCTGCTGTTCCGCCAGCCAGGCGTCGAGCGCTTGCGTCACGAGTCCCTTCTCACCCAGCGACCCGTCCTCGGTCGTAATCTGCACGGTCCAACCCAGCGACTCGAAATCGCCCACGCACAGGATATCCCGTTGCGTTGCACCGCCGATAAACACCGTGCCCTTCACGGCGACTTCGCCGGCCAGAAAACTGAGCGGGGCCACGCCGTAGCCTCCCGCCACGAGAACCGGGTTCTCGCCAATCTCGTCGAGAGGAAACCCGTTGCCCAGCGGGCCAATTATGTCAACCGTATCGCCCGGGGCGATGGCTTCCATTGCCTTCGTGCCACGACCCACGGTTTTATAGAGGATCGAGAGCCGGCCGTCGCGTGCCCGGTAGATGCTGAAGGGCCGTCGCAAGACGGATCCATCCAGGCGCGGCACACGCAGATGAACGAACTGGCCGGGCACAGACCCGGCCGCGGTGGCCGACGCGTCCAGAACCAGTTCGCGATAGTCGCCTCCCACAAGCTCGTGGGTTCTAACGATTGCCTTCTCAATCTGCATGGGGGCACAGTCTGTGGTTTTGCAGCAGCGGGGTCAAGTCGCGGATAAAAAGTGTTGACCCTCAGAGTGCGATGGTTATCATGTGCGGCCTTTGGGAATCAGACCGGGTTGGAGAGGAACTAGGGAATGCCGAATATTAAGAGTGCCAAGAAACGCTTACGCACGTCTGAGAAGGCGCGCCAGGGCAACAAATCCGTCAAGAGCCGTATCAACACCGCACGCGCGAAGTTCTACAAAGCCGTGGTGGGCGATGACAAGGCAGCGGCCCAGACGGCGCTCAACAGCTTTTGCTCTGCCCTGGATATGGGCGTCAAGCGTGGCGCCATCAAGAAGAACAATGCCAACCGCCGCAAGTCGCGGGCCAGGCTGCGCATGAATGCCCTTCTGGCAGCATAGCCAGAACCTACCAATACTCCACGACCATCTTGACGATGTGACGGGCCAGGTCCTCGGACGCCTCAGGCAGCGCATCCAGCTTGCTCAGCGATAGGTCACCCGAAGGCTCGAAGCTGGCCTCACCCCGCACCAGGCGGCGTGAGAGGCGTTCGTCCGTTTTACGGCGGTAGAAGTCCACCTGCGCGATAATGATGAGCCGATACTCTTCCGCCGCACGGCTGTTGTCATCCTCGTAGCTCAGCGGCTGGAGCCGGAACACCTGTAGCTGGACATCCAAGTAGGCATCCGCTGACTCTTCCGATGCAATCCGCAATGTGCCGTCCTGCTGAAACTCCTGAATGGCAGCCTGCGTGGTGGTCGTTTCCAGGCCCGGTTCCCCGGTCTGGTTGAGAAACGTGGGAATGTAAATGGACTGAATCCCCGGCGGAAGCGTGGTGCCCAGCCGGTAGCCAAGACAGCCGCCCAGCAGCGGCACCAGGGCCATCAGCAGCACGAGCACCTGTCGGCCACGCGTCATTGCGGCTCCCCGCCGGAGTCCACCAAGGCCTCCAGCTCACGCACCCGCGCGCTCACGCCTTCGGCCTGGTCCGCATAGGGAAACCGGCGCAGGAAATCAGCGTAGGCAATCAAGGCCGACTCCGGCTTTTTCGCAATATGATCGTAGTACGCCGCCCGCTCGTAGTGCATCGTGACGAGCCGGTCGGTCAGACGGTCTCGCTCGATGGTCGTCGGTTCGACATGGGGATCATCCGGGTAGTCACGTATGAACCCGGCCAGGGCCTCCAGGGCTCTTTGACAGCCCACTTCGTCGCGTGGGCTCTTATCCGCCACGCGAACCAGGCAGCGCGTGCCCCCAAAGGCGGCCGTCACGGCCAGCTCGCTGCGCGGCCAGCGTTGCCGCAGCTTGTCATAGGCACGAACCGCTTCCTGGTACTGCTTGTCCTCTTCCAGGATCCATCCTATGTAGAACTGGACCTCCGGACCACGCTCCCATGTCGGTGCGTTCTCCGCAATTTGCTCAAACAGGGGCAGCGCCCGCTCCGGCGATTCAAACCCGGGCAGAAAGAGCAGGCCGCCGTAGCGGCGCGTCATCACCTGGTTGGCAATGCGGAACTGGTGATCCAGGACGTCGGCGTAGTCAAACCGGCCCGAGTAGAAATCGACCAGGTACTGAAACTCGATGAAGGCAGCATCGTACTTGCCGCGCGTCTCAAGCAGTCCCGCGTAGGCGTGCTGGGCCTTGACGGCTTCGGGCGTGTCGTGCCACTCGTGTACCAGCGCCCGGTATTGCCGGCCCGCCTTACGCAGTCTGCCCTTCGCCTCCAATTCCTGTGCGTGAACCAGCTGTTCAGCCGGTGTTGCGCGCTCCGGGCGACGCCAGAAACCGGCGTGCTTGCGCTGGGGACCATCCGGTTCCACAACGTTGAATCCCTCCAAGGCGGGATCCTGGGCCCAACCGGAAGCCGCCGCGAGCAGTGTCACGATTGCCATTGCCGTAATCTGAAAGCGTCTTGTATTCATCGCGGCTAAAGGTAGGGACGAGGGCCGCGCCGGTCAAGCATCCTCTCCGAAAGGCAACAATTCCATCACTCCCCAAGTTCCTCGGCAGCGGCCTCCCACTGACGGGTCGAGTACTCGATTTCATCCTGAAGCTCTTTCAGGCGCCGGTTGAGGACACCGAACTCGGTCTCAGCGTCAGGCGACGACAACGCCTTCAGGACCTCTACCTTTTCCCCCTCCATAAGCTCGATACGTTTTTCGGCTCTGCGGATGGTCTGCTTGAGCTGGCGCTGGGCCGCGCGCGTTGCCTCCCGCTCACGTGCACGTTCGCGGCGCATGGCTTTCTTGTCGCCCGGTGAAGCCACCCTTGCGCTCCCTTTCCTGGCGGCGACGGGCGCGGGAGCCGACGGCGGCGCACGATCGATCCGCTCCTTGTAGTAGTCATAGCCACCCGCGTAGGACGTGATCCCGGGAGGCGTCATGGCCATCACAGACGTGGCCACCTTGCGCGCAAAATCGACATCGTGCGTTACCAGGCAGAGCGTACCGCTGTAGCTCGCGAGCGCCTTCTCAAGGGCCTCGCGGGCCTGGATGTCGAGATGCGTGGTGGGTTCATCAAGGAGTAGGAAGTTGGGCGGCTTGATCAGCAGACGGGCGAATGCCACGCGGATCTTCTCGCCACCGCTGAGCACCTGCACGGGCTTGTCGATACTCTCGCCCGAGAACCCGAAGCCACCCAGCAGCGTCCGCACCTCCTGGTCGGGAACTTCGGCCGCGACGGACTTCACAGCCTCGTAGACGGTCTGCCCCGGATTCATGGTTTCAGCGAAATCCTGGGACTGGTAACCCATGACCACTTTGTGGCCGACGACGCGCCTTCCCTCCGACAGCGGAAGGGCCCCGGAGAGCATGCGCAGCAGGGTCGTCTTGCCCAGCCCATTCAACCCCACCAGGACAATCTTCTCGCCACGGGTAATGCGGAGGTCGAGCTGCCTCAAGACCCAGTGCTCCGCGTCATAGCTAAGCCCCGCACCTTCGAGTCGCATGATCTCCACGCCACTGTGTGGAGGCGGCCGCAGACGAATCGTTCCGGGACTTCTGAGTCGGCGTGGCCGGTCCACGCTTTCCATCCGTTCAAGCATCTTGATCTTGCTCTGAACCTGCGAGGCCTTCGTGTTCTTGGCGCGAAAGCGCGTCACAAAGGTTTCGATCTGCTCGCGTCGCCGGTCCTGGTTCTTCTGGGCTGCCAAACGCTGTTCATAGCGCAGTTCCCGCTGTGACACGTAGGCGTCGTAGTTCCCGTTGTAGCGCTCGACCTCCCCGGCGGACACTTCGAGCGTGACACGGGTCAGGGCGTTGAGCAGGTAGCGGTCGTGCGAAATCAGCAGAAGCGATCCTTTGAACTCACGCAGGTAGCGCTGCAGCCATTCGATCGTGGGCATGTCGAGATAGTTGGATGGTTCATCCAACAACAGCACCTCCGGTTCAGCCACCAGGACACGCGCCAGCTCGGCGCGTGACTGCCACCCCCCGCTGAACGAGCCCATGGGATCCTGGAAGGCCGCCTCCGAGAATCCCAGTCCGCTCAAGGCCTGTTCCGCGCGCGGACGCATGCTGTAGCCACCCAGGGCCTCAAACCGGGTCTGGACCTCACCCAGCCGCGCCAGGAGCTGGGGTTGCGTTGCGGCATCCGCCGCCTGCAGGCGTGATTCAATGGCGTGGGTCTCCTGTTCGAGGTCGTGCAGTTCCGGCACGGCCGCCTCAACGTGCGCCAGGAGCGGTCGGTCTTCGATGCCGCTGCCCACATGCTGGCGCACGTACCCCAGGCGACAGTCAGAGGGCAGCAGCACACTGCCGCTGTCGGGTTCCATCTCCCCTACGATCAGGCTGAAAATCGTAGTTTTGCCAGCCCCGTTGGGGCCCACAATACCGATATGCTCTCCCGGATTGCACCGGAAGCTCACGTCATCCAGAACGATCTGCGCCCCGTACCGTTTGCTTACACCACGAAAATCA
This sequence comes from Kiritimatiellia bacterium, assembly GCA_030745755.1. GTDB lineage: Bacteria > Verrucomicrobiota > Kiritimatiellia > UBA8416 > JABMPJ01 > JABMPJ01. Next base: position 99,750 of record JASLOA010000007.1, read on the forward strand.
ACCATCCGAAGAGCATTGCCCAACTGTCACCCGAATGCAAGACGCAGGACCGGCCATCGCTGAGCACGTCAGAATGGGGACAGCGCCAGGTCGCGTAGAGTCACGGCGCCACTGGCCTTGAGATGTTTCAGAAGCCTCTGCAGCAGGCGAGCCGTAAGCAGGGCATCACCAAGCGCCGTGTGTCGATTGCCGGACTGTGAGATCTCGAAACGCTGCAGCAGACTGTCCAAGTCATAGTCGTATCCCGAGTCGCGCTCCACTCTTCGCGCCAGGTGTATCGTGTCAAGCACCAGGTTCTGTAGCGGAAGCCCATGCAATTGGACTGCCGTAGGATTGAGCATGGCCAGATCGAACGAGGCATGGTGCGCAACCAGGATTGCATCACCGGCCCAGACGAGAAAGTCAGACAGAGCATCATGAGGTGGCGTGCCCAACGCCACTTTGTCTGGTGTCAACCCGTGTACGATTACAGAGGTCCGCGAGGACAGGACCTCGGAGGCAAGCACACGGCTGAACGTGTCGCCGAGATGTATGCGCCCGGCCACGACCGTCACGGCTCCGAGCGAGACGGGACGGTCGGCCCTGTGGTCAAGCCCTGTTGCCTCGGTATCCAGCACCACGAAACGTTCGTGCTCCCACGGCCGGGAGAGGCGTGCAGCGGTGGGCCATGCCTCGCGTTGCGCAGACAATGCGCGAGCGGACTCTCCGCAGACCGGATGGTGTCGGCGCGTCCGTTCACGCTGCCGACAGCGAAGCCTGAACGCCCATCTGTCAATCACTCCCATATCGATCACCGTCGCATCATGTGCGCACCGTAACGGTGTGCAAGACTCTCCTGGAGCTCACGCACGGTTGAGAAGACAGCGCGCAGCATTCTCTGCTGCGTTTTCGTCAGGTCTGCAGGATTAATGTGGTTGTCAGGCTTGAGCCCTCGTCCAATGAGCTTCACTTGATGGCCCAGTCGCAGGTCCAGCAGATAGCGGTAGGCATCGGCTGCACTTGAGGTGAGCACCGCGACATCGCTCAGCGCATTGCCTGCATGCTCAAGCCTGTCGAACGTGTTGCTGGAGGACAAGAATCGCACATCGAGCGCAGGCACCCGGGCCAGGTCGATAAGCGGCATGATACCGTGCAGCTTGAGGTCAAAGGTGTTGCGGTACTCACCGGAATGATCGACAAGAAAGCGCCTGAAGAAGGAGATGGGGGGGCGAATCGTCAGCGCATTCGCCGCCAGGAATGCCAGAAAGCCCCTCTCGTGGCGGAGGGAGGTAACGAGGTCATCCTTGAGCGCGTCAACAAGACTTGCATCACCATGTACCGCACGCAGGTCGAAGAAGATTGAAGCGTGCATCAGCGCGTTGGGTACCGGTTCGAGTATCCAGGTTCTGAAGGTCTCTTTCCATGTCTCGAGTGGCTGACACCACTTGGGGTTTGCAGCCATGACTCCACCTCTGCAGAAAGGAAATCCACACTCCGCGAGGACAAGGTTCACACGTTTCGCCACCAGGCAGAACCACTGCTGCACTTCCGCGTTCTCGGTCTCGTTACCACCGTCGGCGTATAACAGTGCGTTGTCCTGATCGCCGGTCAGGCCCATTTCCCGTCGGCCCTTGCTTCCCAGGGCAAGCCACACCCAGGGCCTATCCTCGGCCGCCGGCGGTTTCAGTTCCTGGAGCGACTCCTCTGCCAGGCAGATAGCTCGGCAGGTCAGCCGATCAATGATCTCAGTCATGATTTCCATCAGGTCGCCCGGGTGCACGCCGCGGCTATAGAGATGCAGGGCAAGCCTGTCCGTGTCATAACGTATGCGAGCAAGCTCCGAGATATTTACCGATTTCTCAATACGCCTGATAGTAACGGTCGGGCTGCGGTCACCGGCCTGCGATATATCCTTGTCAGAGATGACGCCTTCGATGGGAGAAGCAGGGTCGTCATTCGCGGTAATAACGAGGTGGTGCACCCCTTGTTTAGACATGCTGATCACCGCATCGATTACCGGTGTATTACTCTCAAGTGTGTGGACAGGTGAAGACATAAGGTCCGCGACCGGCGTATCGCCCGGAACACTCTCGGCGACAACCTTGTTGCGCAGATCGGTATCCGTCAGAATGCCGACGGCTCTACCGTTCCGGGCAATCACAATTGACCCGACACGTGTGGTCCGCATCAGGCGCGCCGCATCACGCACCGCCGTTTCGGGAGGACAGAGCAGTGGGCGGCATCGAACTAAAGCGCCAATTCGCGTACCGAAGTATGCCTGCGGCCCATCTTCGCCAATACGGGTGGAGGTGGCACGCGTGGCCCGGTCAAGCCTGGCAGCGAAGAACTGGCCGAATGGCACACACTGTTCGCAGAACATGTGAAAGCGTTCTGCAGGGAGCAACGCGCACACCGTGGGTTCGGCGGCGGTAGCCTCAAACGGAAGAGGGTCCTCCATCAGCAGCCCTGCCGCACCAAAAGTGTCGCCCTCGCCACACACGTCGACAGATCGTCTCTCAGCATTATCCACCAGGCGGACGCAGCCCGATTCCACAATATAGAGATACGCCGTGACCGGAGCGCCCTGCGCCAGGATCTGCTCTTCCGCCTCGAAGTACTCGACGAGCAGGCTGTTCACAAGCAATGCCCGCACCGTGGGCTCCAACAACGAGAATGGCGCCGTCGTCTCGATGAGGGTTGCTACCCTGTCGGGCACCCTCGGCCTATCGGGCCGCTCATCCATATCGCCTCACGCTATCGGCCTATGGCCACCCTCGCGGGATCAGTCGCGGGCGGCGTGTGGCAGGCGGATATTCTCAACAATCTGTTGTACCTCTGCGGGAGGAGCTTTCGTGAACCTCGACACCACACAGGTCACAAAGAAGTTAATCAACATGCCTACTGTGCCGATGCCCTCTGGACTGATCCCGAGAAACCAACACTCAGGTCCAGCGGCACGATTGATAAACTTGAAGTAGATGATATACGCAGCCGTGAACAGAATCCCACTCAACATGCCCGCAATCGCACCTTCCTTCGTAGTGCGTTTGCTGAAAACGCCAAGGATGATAACAGGAAAGAAGCTGCTTGCCGCCAAACCAAATGCAAAGGCAACCACCTGTGCTACGAACCCGGGCGGATGAATGCCGAAGTACCCGGCAACCATCACCGCCACGGCTGCGGCTAGACGGGCAAGAAGGAGCTCCTGTTTTTCTCCCATGTCAGGCTTCAGAACACGCTTGAAGAGGTCATGCGAAATGGCTGACGATATTACAAGCAGCAGCCCGGCGGCGGTAGACAGTGCTGCGGCCAATCCGCCTGCCGCCACGAGAGCGACCACCCAGGCGGGGAGCTTTGCTATCTCAGGGTTCGCCAACACCATGATATCGCGATCCACGATCAGTTCATTCGTATCCTTGTCACCGCTGTATGTGATGATGCCATCCTGGTTCTTGTCTTCAAACCTGATGAGTCCGGTTTTCTCCCAGTTCGAGAACCACTCCGGCGCACTGTCATAGGCTTCGCCATGCAGCGTCTGAATCATATTGACGCGGGCAAAAGTAGCTACGGCCGGGGCAGTCGTGTAGAGCAACCCTATGAAGAGGAGCGCCCAGAAGGCACTGATCCGCGCAGCGCGCACGCTTGGCACCGTGTAGAAACGTACAATCACATGCGGCAGCCCGGCCGTACCGACCATCAGAGCCATCGTGATGGCAAACACGTCAAGCATGCTCTTCTTACCCTCGACAAACGCGGCCGTATACTCGGGGAACCCCAAGTCCCGATGAATGGCATCGATGGCCTCCAGCAGGTAAACACCGGCATTCTCACCGGCTGCGATTCTTGAGCCAAAACCCAATTGCGGGATCGGATTGCCGGTGATCTTCCATGAGATGGCAATGGCGGGAATAAGATAAGCAATGATGAGAACAACATACTGCGCTGCCTGCGTATAAGTAATGCCCTTCATTCCCCCGAGCGTGGCATAGACCAGGACCAGAACCATACCGATGATTACGCCGCTGTTTACATCGATCTCGAGAAACCGAGAGAAAACAACTCCTACCCCGCGCATCTGCCCGGCCACGTATGTGAAGGAAACGAAGATGGCACAGAAGACGGCAACCATGCGCGCCGTATCGGAGTAGTAGCGGTCGCCTATGAAGTCTGGAACCGTGAACTTGCCAAACTTACGCAGGTAAGGCGCCAGCAGCAGTGCCAGCAAGACGTATCCGCCTGTCCACCCCAGCAGGTATACCGCACCTGTGTAGCCCATGAAGGAGATCAGTCCGGCCATAGAGATAAACGAGGCGGCACTCATCCAGTCCGCTCCGGTGGCCATCCCATTCACAATGGCAGGCACGCCCCGGCCCGCTATATAGAACCCGGCTGTCGTCCGCACACGGGAGTAGATTGCGATGCCTATGTAGAGCGCGAAACTCAGAATGACAATTATGTAGGTCCAGGCAAGAATACTCATGACGAAACCTCATCCCCATCCTCCAACTCCCGATCAAACTTCGCCATAACGCGGGCATAGACAAGAGTCAGCAGGATAAAGACCCAGATGGAGCCCTGTTGAGCAAACCAGAAACCCAACGGAAAGCCCCCGACGCTGAATTCATTGAGCGGCTCTACGAGGAAGATGCTCAGCACATATCCACTCAGAAACCAGACGCTCAAAAGAATGAGGACAAGCTTCAGGTTCTTTCTCCAATACACCTTGCCGCGTTCTGCCTCGCCGTTCATGCGCCCCTCTCTTTCTGCTCTGCCAAACCAACTGGTTGCGAAGTCCATTCGTATCGACTACCACAGTGTGGCACCTGTCAATCCGCTATAGGATAGCCTCGCAACAGACATCTGTCAATCCTCTCCAGATCGGCCTTAGCACCACTCCAAGCCACGAAAACAGTTTTTCGTTAAACTATTGACGAAACATAACCAAGGCGCTACCGTGCCCGCTTTCTGAAATCTGTCCGGCTTCATTTCACGCGGCAGATGCCGCTACGGACACACGTAAATCAGCCTGGAGTCAGGCACACAGAACCACAGCTACGAAAGAGTGATGGACATGCGGACGCGATCATATTGCATTGGCTCCTTTGTACTCGGTATTGCATTAGGATTGGCGACATCCTTCTGCCACGCAGGGCCGCAATGGGATCTGGGAGAGGATGCCTGGCTCAAAGCCTGCATTTTGGGACAGGTTCATGGATCATACACCAATTGCGACACGGATCTGTACGATGTCTACCTGCGGCGTGGACGCATCATCCTGGCCGGCCAGGTCATGGATGGCGTGACCTTCTTTGTCGAGACCGATAACGACGGCGCCGGCAAGCGTGGTAGATCCGTCTCGATGGATATCCAGGACGCTTTCGTGGATATCCGGATCATGAATTCCGAGCACTGGGTTGAGGTGGGGCTGATTCTGCTTCCCTTCTCATTCGAGACCCGATCGTCCGCGGCATCGTTGCTGGGGCTCGATTACAATTGCGACGCCGTGAAGTTTGTCAACACGTTCGTCTGGCGCGACTACGGCGCCGAACTGCACGGATCGCTCTTCGACAAGCGGATCTCCTATTGCATCGGTGCGTTTGACGGTTACGACGTGGCAGGCAGCGCCAAGAATCCGGATGCCGATGTCCGTTTCACCGGCCATGTTGCCCTCAACCTCGTGGGCCAAGCCGAAACCGGTTGGTTCTATTGTCAGAACCGTCAGGACGCCGATGCCTACGTCTCCCTCGGCGCCGGCTACGATTGGCAGGACAAGGCCACACTCGTTTCTGTTCCGGTTCCTTCAGGCTCCGTTCCTGTGGTGGCTGAAGCGGACTCCGTAGCCTGGGTGGTTGATATGCAGTCCGGCTTCGGCCTCGGCTGCAGCGATGTAACGATCAATGCCGCGTGGTACGACTGGGACAACTCCGCCTTTAAGGGCAACACCGCCTTTATCGAAGCAGGTATCCAGAGCGGCAAGACCATGCTTACCGGCAAATACAGCATCCAGGACCCGGATGGCCCGGCACTCACAGAGGACTATACGGCCGGCGTTCACTACTTCCTGAAGAAGCACAATGCCCGCGGCGGCATCGAGTACCGCTGGGGGGACAGCCCCGAGATGGTCCTCGTGGGCGTGCAGTTCCTGCTCTAGGCAGGGGGTTCACAGTTCAACGTTCATAGGTTCAGAGGTTGGGAACGGTCGCGGACAGATCTCGTCCGTGAACCGTTCCCGGCGAAGCTGGCTAGAGCCCTATTCGAAAAGGGTCAGCATCTGTGAAAGGGCAGGAATCAGGAGGTAGGGCCCGCGCTCCGTCGCGGGCCGCGAGCAAGACATGCGCAACAAAGTGACAGAAGAAGCGAGAATCGCCTCCCTGTCACCGGTCTTGCGTACCCCTTGCGTCCGGCCCGCACGGAGTGCGGGCCCTACCACCCTTTTCGAATGACGTCTGACTAGAAGATCACGTGGCAGTCCGGGAGAGCCGCCTTGATACGGGCCTTCTCTTCCGCGCTGATCGGGTTCCGCAGCAGGTTGAGCCAGCGCAGGCCGCTCATCTGATCCAGATCGCCGGGCAGCGTCTTGATCTTGTTGTACTGCAGATCCAGGCGCTCCAAGTTTACCATCGACGTAATGGACGGGGGAAGTGTGACCAACTGGTTTCTCGACGCGGCCAGATCGGTCAAGGCTGACAAGTCACTAAGCGTCGCGGGAATCTCAGTCAGTTTATTACCATTGAGGTACAGACGCTGCAGTGCTCTCAAGCCGCCGATCTCCGCCGATAATGAGGTCAGGGCATTCCCGTTCAGGCGTAGCCATTTCAGTCCGGTCATGGCAAGCACGCAGCGCGGCAAGGCGGACAGCTTGTTACGGTCCAGGTTAAGATACGACAGGCCTGTCAGGGCGCTCCACGACTCCGGCAGTGAGGTCAGCGCGTTATCGCTCAGGTAGAGCGTTGTGAGGCCGGACATGCCGGCCATGGATGCAGGAACACTGGTCAGTCCACATTCCCCTGCATCGAGCCACTTGAGCGCAGCCAATTCGCCCCACTGCTCCGGCAGTGTGACGGACGCGTTTCCACGGACACCGAGCTTAACCAGGGACGGATAGTGCGCCAGCGATGACGGCAACGTCTTCAGGCCGGCAGCATGCAGATCAAGAAACTGCAGGGTCTCGCGCGCCGCGTTGGCCTCTTCCACACTCGCGGCCGTCACCAACCGGTCGGGAGCACGCCATGGGAAGCATCCCCCACAGAATGCCACTGTCATGGCAGCACCGGCTATCACCACTATATCTCTTACTCTATTCACGTGCCCACACTCCCTCTGTCTTCGCCTCCAACCATGAGCCATTTCTCACGGTGCGCCAATTATAGGCTTGCCCAGCAGCGAGAGCAAACACTACGATGAGCCGCACTATGAAGAAAACATCACTTACCATCCTTGCGTTCGCCTTTATCGCTGTCTGCCTCACTTCTGCGCATGCCATCCCAACCGGCAAGAGCAATGAAAGCGGCGACTATCTGTCGGGTACCGGACTCTCAGACAGGCTGAGTGCCGGTATCTATACCGGATCGATTGAACGCGAAGTCGAATACCTCAATACCCTGACGGTACTTGAGTCACAACAGACGATGCTCTACCTGGGACTGGATCTCACACGATGGCTGACCCTCTTCGTCTCCGGCGGACTGGCAGACCACCAGGTGGGCCTGCTTGAATCCGAGAGTACCCAGAAGGCTGAGGCCGGCATTCTGCTGAACCTGATCGATCATGACATTCTCGACTCCTCTTTCTTCGAAGACAAGCTGCGCCTCAATGCCGGCGCCAGTTGGGGCTACACCGAGGCTGAGTGGCTTGGCAGCGAGGTCAGATGGCAAGAGGGAACCGCCTTCATTACCGTCAGCATTGTCAACGACACGACCGGCAACAAGATCTTCAACCCCAACAGCGTGGCCGTTTACGTGGGACCGTTCTACAACTACATCGACAGCGATGACATCAGACTTGAAGATGATTTCGGGTTCATGGCCGGCATCGAAGTGTTTATGACCGATCACATCACGCTGGACCTGGGCTTGCGGCACATGGATGCCATGACCTATGAAGGCGGCGTGCATATCAGGTTCTAGAATCGAGCAAATGGGGAGGGTCCTGAACCGTGGCCATTACTGTTAAGAAGAAGAAGACACTGAAACTGAAGTCTGATGCGCCCGGCGCGCCAGATGATCAGTCCGTCGCCGAAGAGCCGGAATCCGTTCTCGCCGCCATGCGTGGTCCGGCAGATTCCGCACCGGTCAAGAGCGGCGGTTCTTTCGTCCCCTATGTCATCATGGCCCTGATTGCATGTGGCCTGCTGGGCGCTGTGATAGCGATGCAGTTCATCGAGAACTCGTACTACAAGGGCATGGTCCCCTAAGTGGCGCCCGCCGACAGCCGCACCGAGGCCCTGCGCATCCTTTCTCGTTGGCTTGGAACATCCGAGTTTCCCGACCGCATGATCTCCGGTACCGGACGCGACCGCGCTTTCCTTACCGAGTTGGTCTACGGAGCCATCCGCAACCGCCGCGCACTCGAATGGCTGGCGACTCAGTGTTCTGATCGCACCCCCACCCCTTCCACGCTGCCCGCTCTCATGCTCGGGATACAGCAGATCCTGTTCATGGATGGTGTGCCCGACTACGCAGCCGTAAATGACACCGTCAATGCGCTACGCGCCACGACACGCCATCGCGGCCGCGTATCATACGTGAACGCGATTCTGCGCCGGGTCACCCGTGAGCGGGAGCAGCTCCTGGTTGAACTTGCAGAGCAACCGATCGCTGTTCGCGAATCTCATCCGGATGACCTCGTCGAACGCTGGACCGCCACCTACGGCGACGCCCGCTGTGCGAGCCTGTGTCACTGGAACAACACGCGACCGGGCATTGTGCTTCGGCCCCGCCCGGGACCGGCCGCCTTCGAAAGCTACTGCGCCCGCCTCAACGCGTCCGGCATAGCCTTTGAACCGCACCCCTACCGTCCCAATGAGTTCCTGGCCATTAGCCATGGAACGCGCGCAACCGATCTACCTGGATTCAGCGATGGCGAGTGCGCCATCCAGGACCCTGCCACGGTGGTTGGGGTCGACCTGCTCGACCCCCAACCGGGAGAGCGGATCCTGGATGCCTGCGCCTCACCGGGCGGCAAGACGGCTGTTATGGCAGACAGGACCGGCGAGGACGGCGATATCATAGCGTGCGATGTGCACGCCGATCGCATGGCGTTGCTCGAGGATACGCTCAAGCGCCTGCACCTGGACCGTGTTGACATCCTCAAGGCTGACCTGCGGAAAGAGCAACTTCCGGACGTCCTGGTAAGTGCCCCCTTCGATCGTATCCTGCTCGATGTCCCCTGCTCCAACACGGGTGTCCTACGCCGCCGTCCCGATGCCCGTTGGCGCTTTGATGCAAAGCGCCTTGGCAAGGTCACGGCCCTGCAGCGTGCGCTGCTCGACCGTACGGCCGAGCTTCTGAAGCCGGGCGGCTGCCTGGTCTACAGCACCTGCAGTCTTGAGCCGGAGGAGAACCAGGGCCAGGTCGATGCATGGCTGAGCGACAATCCCGCCTTCAGTCTCACGACATCCCAAACACTCTTTCCGCCGGAAACCCGGACGGATGGTGCCTATGCCGCTGCGCTGCTCAAGAAAGGCTAGTGTCGTGATTCAGAAATCCGCGAAACAATTATCTTTACGATGTCATCCCGAGCGAAGTCGAGGGATCTCAATCCCGTTGAGTGCCGTGGAGATCCCTCGGCAAGCTCGGGATGACATAGCAAAGCTTCTTCCTTTGCGAACTTGCCAATCGGCACACTAGTACTAGAGCAGATCACTGGCCAACTCGGCGAGGTCCGAGCGTTCGCCCTTCTCGAGGTTGACATGGGCGTAAATCAGTTGACCGCGCATCTTCTCAATAAGATGGCTCAGGCCATTCGACTGCGAGTCGAGGTAGGGGTGATCGATCTGGTAGATATCGCCAGTGAACACAATCTTGGTGCCCTCACCCGCCCGCGTGATAATGGTCTTGATCTCATGCGGGGTTAGGTTCTGACCTTCATCCACAATGAAGAAGGTATTCACCAGGCTGCGCCCGCGTATATAGGAGAGTGGCGTGATGACCAGCTCTTCTTCGTCGAGAAGCTTGCGGATGTTCTTGTGGCGCGTATCGGACTTCGCGAACTGGTTGCGGATCACGCCCAGGTTGTCATAGAGCGGCTGCATGTAGGGGGCCAACTTCTCATCGATCTCGCCGGGCAGAAAGCCCGTATCCTTGTTGCTGAGCGGGACAATCGGGCGGGCGAGCAGGATCTGCTTGTATTGCTTGCGCGATTCCAGCGCCGCCGCCAGAGCCAGCAACGTCTTGCCCGTTCCTGCCTTACCGGTCAGTGTCACCAGCGGGATGGCCGGGTTCAGCAAGGCGCAGAGGGCGAAGATCTGCTCCGCGTTACGCGGCATGATGTTGTAGACGGGGGCCTTGTCGACGTGCCGCAACATCTTGCCTTCGGCATCGTAGGTTCCCAATCCCGACTTCTTGCCGCACCGCAGGATGACAAACTCATTGGGCGTCAGGTCATCACCAAACGGCACCTCCGCCACCGGCAGTTCCTGGGGCGCTGTGTATAGCCGTTCAACCAGTTCCGGGTCCACGTCCTCTTCCATGCGCTTGCCCGTGTAGAGCTCGGAGACATCGCGCACCCTGTCGGTCGTGTAGTCGTGCGCTTTAAGCCCAACGGCCTTGGCCTTGAGTCGCAAGTTGACATCCTTGGACACCAGGAACACATCGCGATCGGTATGCTCTTCAGCAAGTGTATAGCCGATATTCAGGATACGATGGTCCGGCTCACTGCCCGCAAAATTGAGGCGCAGGTCCTGATGCATCGGGCGCGCCAGCCCCACGCTGAGGCGGCCCCGGCCCGGCCCCATCCGCACCCCATCCTCAAACAACTTGTCGCCACTCAGATCGTCCAGCTTGCGAAGGAACGTACGGGCATGATAGCTGATGCTCTCGTGCCCCTTCTTGAAGTGGTCCAATTCCTCCAGAACGACGATCGGGATCACGACATCGTGTTCTTCGAATTGGTCTATGCAGGCGCTGTCGTGTAAAATGACATTCGTATCAAGGATGAAGATCTTGCGTTCCGCGTCTGTCATGGGCTCTCCTGCTGCCAGCCGGCTATGCTTTGAGTTTCTTGAGCTCGGCGGTCAGCGTGACGAGGTGCTGCTTCTCTTCCTCGATGATGAAATCTATCTTGTTCTTGCCCAGGGCCTCAGGAACCACGTCCTTCATGCCCAGGTAGAACAGCACGGCATCCTTCTCCAGCCCGATCGCGAGGCGAAGGATCTCTTCGATCGTCTCGCTGCCGGTGAGTGCAGCCGTGATCCTAGGTGAGCCCTCCAGCTTGTAGCCGTCCGCCATGGTGGCAAGATACGCGCCGGCCTCATCATAAAGATCCATCGACTCACCCACGTCGGAAAACTGCTCCTTCATCTTCTGGAAGGTCGTCACATGCTCCTTCTCCATGTTCGCCAGGTTCATAAAGTACTCGCGCGTGGTCTCGTCCTTCTGCATGTCCGCAGCCTGTTGGTAGAATGCCTGACCATTGCGTTCAATCTGTACGGCCATGGCGAAGATCTCATCTGCATTAAACCTGATACTCATCATTATCCTCCTCTAATTATGGTGCAGCTATGGTGACAGATCCCGCCCCTTGACAGCAAGCGCCATCTGATGGGCGCGCAGGCAACAGAAATGCAGGCAACAGAAATGCTTGCGCCCTGAGAAAGCGCCATTAGACTGCTTTCCTTCCATGCATGTCAGAAAAGCGTAAAGGTCTGACCTCTATGAGCATCACCCGTTCCTACAGGTGGCAATCCCCCGACGTTGGCGAGGCCGGCTCAAACGGCAATGCCGATGCCTGCACCCTCCGCGTGGGCCTGGTCGGCTTAGGCCTCATGGGCGATATCACGTTGTGCGATCTGCTGGCCCGCACGGACGTCATGGTCACGGCCCTCTGTGATGTCGATGCCAGCCGGCTCGCAGCCGCCACCGAGAAGCTCTCGGCGCAACAGGGCGCGGGGACTGTCACGTGCTTCCGCGACTTCCGTGAGCTCCACCGTCGGGAGGACGTTGATGCCGTCATCATCAGCACACCCGACCATTGGCATGCCATCCAGGGCATAGACGCCATGCGTTGCGGCAAGGATGTCTATATCGAGAAACCCCTCACGCTGACCATCGCCGAAGGACGTCGGCTTTGCGACGTTGCGTCCGAAACCGAACGCGTCTGCCAGACAGGAAGCCAGCAACGGTCGGCACGTGAGTTCAGACACGCCTGCGAACTGATTCGTAACGGCGCCATAGGAGAAGTGCAGTCCGTTGCTATCCGCATTCCGCCGCCTAACCGGCACAGCGAATCGATCAGCGACTCTGCACCGGTGCCGCAAGAGCTGGACTACGACCTGTGGCTCGGGCCGGCGCCCTGGCGCCCCTACCGTGAAGAGACCTGTCACTATGCGTTCCGCTATGTGTCCGATTTCTCAGGCGGGCAGATGACCAACTGGGGAGCGCACAACCTTGACATCGTACAATGGGCTCTCAATGCCGACAGCTCCGGGCCGGTGCGCGTGAAAGGTACGGGCGTTTTCCCCCAAGATGGAATCTACGACACGCCCACTGGCATGGACGTCACATGGGATTATGCCAGCGGGGCAAAGGTACACTGCACAACAGGCAAGCCCCGTTGCACGTTCATCGGCACAGCCGGCACGATCACGGTTGGGCGAGGCCATTTTGAGGCCACGCCGATTGAACTCGAAGATGCCGCGTTGCCCCCGGATGCCGTTCGTCTCTATCGCAGCGACGACCACATGGGGAACTTCCTCGACTGCGTGCGCAGCCGCCAACAGACCATCTGCCCGATGGAAACGGGACACCGCAGCGCTACGGTCTGCCACCTGGGCAACATAGCGATGCGCCTGGGACGTGCACTTGAATGGGATCCCGTCAGCGAATCATTCGCCAACGACGATGAAGCCAATGCCATGCGGTCCCGTCCCATGCGCGCACCGTGGTCGCTGGACTAGAGTCGCGAGCCAATTTCACTGTTACTCGGATCAATGGTAGCAGCGTAGATCATGGGTGTGATTCTCCGTTTACCCCAAGCGAGGCGTTTAGGCTGTAGGGATTCATCCCACGTTCGGCACTCTGTCATCCCGAGTGAAGTCGAGGGATCTCCTACTTGCTGAGCAGCATGGAGATCCCTCGGGGGCGTCAGCCGCACGCGGCGCGGCCCTGCACCCAATGCGAAGACCCGTGTCGGACTACTTCGCCAATTGACGACACTCCGCCTCTGCCGCACGCATGAGGCGGAGGTTGTCGCTCAGTTTCGAGGGACGGAACCGCGTACGCCATAGCGTCTCGAAACCGTCCCGCAATGAGGCCATGGCGTCGGCCCACGCCGTGAACTCGGCGGCGGGAATCTTGCACCCGCTGCGGTAGGCCTGCCCGAGCAAAGAACGCTCGGCCGCGAGCGTGTCCATGGCAGCGGCGAGACGATAGTCTGCCAGGGCATGCAGCTCAAAGTCGAGCAGCGCCGAATCAGGCTCCGGCCACAAGCCGGGAACCGACAGCATGTCGACCACCGATGCAAGGGCATCCGTCTTACCACGTTCAATCATGCTCGGGAACTGGTCCGGGTAATGCCCCACCAGTGACACACGCCTGAAGCGCTTGACGAAACGGTTGGACGGTTCCCGCAGCGGCTCAACGAGGGCGTGATAGAGACAGCGGCTGTCGGGATTCACGAGTCCGGCCACCTCGCCCAGTGTACGGATCGCATCCGCCAGTCGGCCGCTGCGGTCACCGAAAGTCTGCGCCGCAAACGTCTGCGTGAATGTGGCGTCGTCCACGCCCGCGCCATACCAGGCCCGCGCAGCACCGTGGGCGTAGCCGTGCAGGCTAACGCCGAGCGGATTGCGATGCCCGAAGTCACCCCAGTCCGTATTCAGAACGCCCTCCGCCTTGTGCCGCTTGCCCGCACGCACGAAGTTGGTGACGTTAGCCATCGCATTGGGCAGGTCGGTGCCATGCCGTTGCCAGCTGCTGGTTCCGGGACAGACCATCGTGGACAGACCGGCCTCGCTGAACTCGCGGGTGCGCGGCATCAAGGAACCCTTGGCCGCATAGTCCCAGTTCAGCATCACGACATCCTTCGGGAACTCAGGGATAAGCTCGGGGTACTTCAGAACAATGTCGCCCCAGATATTCATCCGCTTGCCGTGCTTGTCACATAGCTTGTGCAGTCTAAGCAGGAAGTTGAGGTAGACGCGGCCGCGCCCGATCCGGTCGGCCGTGCGCTTGCTACGCCCCTGGCCCAGTTCCCACGGCTCATCACAGCAGCAGTTCATATCCTCGGCTTCGAAGAGGGGCACGAACTCGGAGTAGAGGTCCTCCGTCAGGCGAAACGCCTTGGGATCTGTCGGACACAACATCGTCCCGCCCTCCCAGCCGGCATGCCCGGGCTTCTCCGCCAGGTGAATATACTCGGGGTGCTGCAGAATCAACTCGGCGTGACTGAGCGTCGCCATCGAGGGCACAAAACGGACATGATGGAGACGACAGTGCGCTTGGATCGCCAGAATATCCTCGGGTGTATAGGGGCTGAAGCCCTTACCAATGGCCGGATGCGCCGCCCAGGTGAACGTGTTCTTGATGTAGATCTGAAACTCGTTCAGCTTCCAATGCGCCAGCCGCTCAATCAGCTCTTTGAGCGTCTCCACCGTTGGCACCTTCCCCCGCGCCACATCGTAGTAGACCCCGCGCCGCGCAAAGTCGGGCGCATCGTCAATCCGACAGCAGGAGAGCTTACGGCCTGCGGCCGCCACCAGCTCGCGCAGCGTCTGAATACCGTAGTAGACCCCGGCATCGGCCGATGCACTGATCACGACCTGCTTCTTCTCAACAACCAGGCGGTACCCTTCTCTGGCACGGATGGATGGATCGCGCCGAACCACCACCGTCCCCTCCCCCGCGGCATTGAAACGACAAGACACGCGCCCGCCAAGATGGCGGCGCAGATCGAGCGCCAACTGCCCAAGCGGCAGCCCATCTGCATCGCGACTGCTGTTGAGCCGAATCACGTCCGGCCAGGTGAAAAGACCAGGAAGCTCGCGACACCGGCGAACGGGAATCAGGAAGGAAGCGCCACTGGACATACCACATCTCCTCTTTGGACGGAGTGTTGCCCAAAAGGAGATCCCTCGACTTCGCTCGGGATGACACTCTTGGGATAGTCGAATTCCTTAGAGAACTGTCATGCTGAGCTTGCCGAAGCATCTCGCCGAAGGCGCTTTCCGATTTGGGCAACACGCCT
>JASLOA010000008.1 GCA_030745755.1 Kiritimatiellia bacterium
CTCGACAAAACAGCATTCTCGGCTCGATTTTCGACCCAATCATGGATGACCAATAACCGCACCGTGCAAAACCGCTCTTAGCGGCAACTCATAACGCGTTTCTCTCGACTCCTGAGGCGTTTCATGAATAATGCGCGCTAGAACCATCCTTATTGCCAGCGTTTTTCTCATTTTACAGCTCGTTCTGTTTTCAATCTTCTCTTCTGTCCGCTTACGCCAAGCCTTCTGGTTTCGCTCTTGCCTAGTATTGATGCTTGTACGTTCCGGTCTTTACGACGTTTTTAGGCAATTCCTCATAGAAAGCGAGAACCTTCTTCTTAAGACTCGATGCGACTTCCGGGTACTTCTCAGCCAGATTGTTTTTTTCGCCGGGGTCACTCAGCACATCGTAGAGGGCCTCTCCGAAGTACTTCTTGTCTTGGTCGAAAAGAACATAATATTTCCATTTACCCTCTCGAATCGTGGGCCCAGGTTCTCGGGGCCCCCACAGAAGTGGTTTAGTGCGTTTGCGCGTGGCTCCGAGCCAGATATCGGAAACGTCTTCGCCATCAAGATCGTTCGGAACATCTTTCACGCCCGCCAAGCTGCAGATGGTCGGCAACCAGTCGATGCCGCCGATCACATTTTCGGTATCCATAAAATTGGCTTTCACCTTGCCCGGCCATCGGACAATAAACGGAACCCGCAGGCCACCTTCCTGCGAGGAGCCTTTGCTGCCCCTAAACGGACCGGTATTGCCGAGCAGATTCTGAAAATGTTTCTTTCTGTCTTGCGGAACATCTTTCTTAGCGTCCTCTATCGCTCTTTGTTTTCCTTGTAACAGCCTCTTTTCCTTGATCTTCCACATTTTTGGAGCAAACAGGTCAGTATCGAGTTCACCCAGACATTGTCCTAATGGACGAGGCGGACCCTGATCACTTGAAAACACGAGTACGGTGCTTTCGGAAAGCCCGAGCTCGTCGAGCGCGTCCATGACCATTTTAACATTGAGATCGAGCGCATACACATTTGCGAGATAATGGCGCATATTCAGATTCAGATCGTCCAAAACAGCAATGCTATCGTCGAACACCGGCTGCATATACTCGGAAAAGTCGGCGCGGTTCACTTTCACATCTTTGAACACTTCCAGATAATTCGGTGCCGATGCCACAGGCGCATGGGTCGTAAATCCCCAGATATTCACATAAAACGGTTCGTCTTTGTGTCGACGGATAAAATCGATGGCCTTATCATAGATCGGCGTATCACGCCCTTTCGGCGAAAACTTATCCGGTCTTCCGCCCGAATCATTTTCATCGATGCCATACACGCCGTTACTGCGATCCATCCCGATATGCCATTTGCCGAAGTGCCCGGTGGCATATCCGCTCTTTTTGAGTAATGACGTTACTGTTTCTCGTCCTTGAAAATCAAAATCGTCGGTTCGTTTCGGGAAGCGGGCGTTCGACCGCCCCGTCATCAATCCCGTCCGACTCGGGTTACAGGCCCGCCCGGCGGCATAGGCCTGCTCATAGCGGGTCCCTTCTTCTGCGAGTTGGTCAAGCGCGGGCGTTTTGGCATAGGGATGCCCGTAGCAGGCAAGATCACCATACCCGAGGTCATCCGCAAAGATGAGGACCACGTTCGGGCGTTCTGCCCCGAACGTACTGGCAGCCAAACAGAATGCCAACGCTGCGGCAGCTAACACAAATAGTATGTTCGGTCGTTTCATGGTGAATTCCGTAATCCCTTCGGCGGTTCGTATTTGTACGCCGGCTCGGTGTAGTTGTACCGTTCTTTGGCTTCCTCAAGCAGCAGCTTCATCTTCTTCAGCTGCGTTGCAACCTCGGGCGAATGGATCAGGTTCCTGATCTCATTCGGGTCCTTCTTCAGATGGTAAAGCTCATCGATATTCCCCTCCTCTGCCGATTCGTAGGGGTAGCTGATGTACTTCCACTCAGGCGTGCGGATAGAGAGTAGAGTCGGGATGCCCGGAGCATACTTCTCCTGGAAGTACTCATAGAAGAAGGGCGCGATGCGGCCTTCGGCTTTGCCCAGCATTACCGGCACAAAGGACTCACCCTGCATGGTCTTGGGAATCGTCGCACCGGCCAGCTCGAGAATCGTCGGGCCCAGGTCGATATTGGCGACCATGCCCGTGATCCGTGAACCGCCTTTGAGCATGGCGGGATAGCGGACGGCAAAGGGGACGCGTATGGATTCTTCGTAGGCGAGGCGCTTATCCCCCCTGCGGTGCTCGCCGAAGAAATAGCCGTTGTCCGCCATGAAGATGATGACCGTATCGTCCAGTCGGCCCTGCTTTGCCAGCAGGTCCATCACTCGCCCCAGCCCTTCGTCGACGGCGAGCAGACAGCGGAGCATATTGAGCCGTGTGGGGTTCTTTTCACTCCATTTACCCGGCGGAATGTAGTCCGGCACCGGCTTACCTTCACTCGCGACCCATTTCTTGTAGTGCACGCCGTACTTGGCTCGCCGTTGCCACAGCGGTCGATCGGAAAAGTCGATCGACCAGCTGGCTGGTTCCTGAAACGTGCCGTCAGGAGCTGCGTCTTTATGCCGTTCGGCTGGAGTAAAAGGCCCATGGCAGGCCTTGTGCCAGAGTTGTATGCAAAACGGTTTGTCCTTGTTTTCGGATAGGAACTCGATGGTCTTGTTCGTGAGGATGTCGGTGATGTACCCCTTCTCTTTTACGACGTCGCCGTTGATGTTCAGCTCCGGATCGTTGTAGACCCCCTGCCCCTTGAAGCTCAGCCAGTAGTCGAACCCCGGGCGGGGACGGGCGTGGTGTGCCATATGCCATTTGCCGATCTGGGCCGTCTTGTAGCCGACCTTCTGCAGCGCCTGGGGGTACTGTTCCAGGTGCGGCTCGGGATCCTGGATCTCATTGTAGCGCACGCCGTGAATGTGGGCATAGGTCCCGGTCAGAATCGACGCCCGGCTCGGGGAGCAGAGCGAGGTCGTCACCATCATGTTGTCAAACACCGCGCCCTCGTCGGCCAGCCGCTGGAAGCTCGGCGTCTTCAGGAACGGGAAGCGATCGTTGTACAAAGCATCCGGCGCCATATCGTCAATCATCACGAACAGGAAGTTGGGTCTGGCTTCACCGGAAAAGAGAGTCGCCGCTGTAAGAATCAACGTAAAGATGACAGGGAGCACTCTTTTCATTTTCTGCCCTTCTCCATCGAATCAACGGCTCGCCGTCTGGCTCCGGTTAGCCGTCGCGGCCTGCAGAGTCAGAAAATAGCGCATACTCACTCGGCCAACAACAGTTAACAACCGACCATGGCAGTCGGTTTTATTCATCCAAGATGTCTGCATACAACTTGCGAGAAGAGAGCAAAGTGGGGTTGCGAGACCATCAACGAGAAGTGATTTTCAGTCACTATCGCTGAGCTCTCAACGAGGTTGATTGCTCCATCCCAAACTTGGGGATAAGGTCATAGAGCTCTGCTTCGACGATCCGTTCCCGGACTACGACACTGAGCCCGTCATGGCGTACGCGAACGACCCGGATTGCCCACCTGCTCGCCTACTGCCTCGCAGAGCAAGAACGGGCAGCCCCCGGCTACGAACAGGTCCTGGAGTCGACCTGGCGCGCCTTCCTGATCAGCTGCGCACGTCAGGCGATGGCCGACGGAATCGAGACGCTGGTCGCCGACCAGTCGCGCTGGGCACCCGTCGAGTCGGTTCGCCTCACCCTCGAGCGACACTACGATCGGTCCCACCGCCTTGCCGATCTCGCCACACACGCACGCATGAGCGAAGCCCACCTCTGCCGCCAGTTCAAGGCCTACACCGGACTCTCCCCCTTCGCCTACCTCGCCCAGCGGCGCATTGATTCCGCCAAGCAGCTGCTTCGCAACAGCAGCCGCAAGATCCTCGACATCGCCTTCACCTGCGGCTTCAATGACATCGGCCACTTCAACCGCAAGTTCCGCCAGCTTGCAGGCTGCGCCCCCAGCCACTACCGCGCGGGAGCAGGCTAAAGGGCAAATACCTCAGCGAATACTCCCGCTCACACCGGGCCTTTCAGCGCGCCTTCTGCGACCGTTGTTTCGATGAGACCTTTCTGTCGCGGCGCAACTTCGAGATGCAGGTCGAGATCAGCAAGACCGTCGAGGCGCGCGACGGCACGCTGGTGCAGTCGCAGGGTGAGAGGCGCATTGCCGACTTGGGGCGAGCGGGGTCGGGGCAGACCGCGAGAATAGAAAACACACTACCATCCTAACGTTGGGCAGCGGTTCCGACGCCATGCCGACCACTGACATCAAGGAGCAGTCCATATCGTGGGCGTGGCCTCTTGCTATGCCTAAGCAACGCTTTCGGGCCCATTTTGCGGGCGTTCTCGGTGGTAAGTCATCATTGGGATCTGAGTTGCCGGCAGTCCAATCAAGAATCGGGCCTACGAAACGGCATCATTTCCCCATCACTCTCGACCGCCTGTGACCTAAGGTCGCTTATCGCGTGTCGACAATCTGCTCCATGGCGTCGGCTTGCTGCTCCATCGATTTGACCATGGTGAACTGTACGCGGGTGCGGTCCAGGTTTTGGCCATCCCGGTGGGTCTTGAAGTAGACGTCGCCCTGCAGGTAGTCGGTCAGGAACCGGATACCGATCTCGAACGTGATCAGGCGCGCGGAGAAGGCAAGATGGTCCAGCTCGGTGGCGTTGAGCGCATCGCCGGCGGTTGCGAGGTAGCCTTGGGTGATGGCTTCGAACATCTCGATGCGGCCAACGACCTTGGAGAGGTCGGTTTCGTCTTCCGGGCAAGGCCGCATGGCGGTGCGTACCATGTCGCCGAAGTCGTAGAGGGCGAGACCCGGCATCACGGTGTCGAGATCGATCACACAGATCCCTTCTCCGGTGGCATCATCGAGCATGACGTTGTTGAGCTTGGTGTCGTTGTGGGTTGTGACGAGCGGGATTCTGCCGGCGCGTTGCAGGTCCAGGAGCGTGTCCACCATCGGCTCACGTTGGTTCGCAAAGGCAATCTCCGCGGCCACATCCGCGGCTCGGTTGCAGACATCGGCCTCGATGGCGGCCTGGAGCGTGTCGAAACGCGCGCGCGTATCGTGAAAAGCCGGGATCGTCTCCGCCAGTGGACCACCGGGCAGGTCTGCGAGCTGCTTCATGAAGGCGCCGAAGGCCTTGGCGGCTTCAAAGGCCTGATGCGTCGTTTCCAGCTCATCGTAGGTCTGGGCGTCTTCAATGAATATGTATATGCGCCAGAAATGGCCATCGGTGTCGACGTGGTATGAAGCGCCGTCACGTGTGGGAATCAGTGTGAGTGTCCGGCGATCACTGTCATCGACCCCGGCGGCGGTAAGCTTATTCCGCAGATGCTGCGTCACCCGCCCGATGTTCTCCATGACCTGCACGGGGTCCTTGAAGACATCGTGGTTGATGCGCTGGAGAATGTAGCGCGTGGGCCCCTGCGCCTGGTCGAACGTGACGGCATAGGTGTCGTTGATGTGTCCCGTGCCGTAGGGCCCCCCCGATACAAATGGGCCCTCTATATCAAATGCTGCTGAAACGGCCTTGATGTCATGTGTCATCTGTAGGTCCTTCTAAGCATCGCGCTGCCAGTCTGGTTTGCCATCATACACCCACCGGTAGTAATCGGAAAGCTTGAGGCCTGCCGCGGCCGGGTTGTCGATGAATACCTTGGCATTGGGGTGATGCTGCAGAATGGAAGCCGGAACCATCGAGGCTACGGGACCTTCGACGGTGGCGGCAATGGCTTCGGCCTTCTCCTCGCCAAACGCCAGCATGATGCAGCGTTTTGCATCCATGATGGTCCCTATTCCCATCGTGATGCAGTGGTGAGGGACCTGTGACTCATCGCCATCGAAGAACCGCGCGTTGTCTTGTACGGTCTGTTGCGTCAGGGTCTTGATTCGTGTACGCGAGGCAAACGAAGAGGTCGGCTCATTGAAACCGATGTGCCCGTCTGACCCAATCCCGAGTACCTGCAGGTCGATGCCGCCCGCCTCCGCGATGGCGCGCTCATACGCCGCGCAGAAGACCGGGATATCCTTGGCCATGCCGTCCGGGATGTGAACGTTCTCCGGCTTGATGTTGATCTGACTGAACAGGTGTTCCCACATGAACGCGTGGTAGGACTGCGGGTGCTCCTTCTCCAATCCCACGTATTCGTCCAGGTTGAATGTTGTCACCTCGCTGAAATCGAGTTCCTCTTCATTGTGTAGCTGAATCAGTTTGCGATACAGCTTCAGGGGCGTGCTGCCGGTAGCAAGCCCCAGCACCGCGTTCGGTTTCTCGCGTACGAGTCGTGCCACAACGCGGGCGGCAGCACCACTTGCCGTTTCGGTATCCGGACTGATAATCACTTCCATTAGAAGATCTCCTTGAGGGTCCCGGTTTCCATCGCAATGAAGGTCCCGGTGTCGAGTTGTTCCACAAAGCCACCCCGCTCCCAACGGCGGAGACGGTAGAGGGTGGCGAAATTGAAGGGCGGGGGAGCGGTGCCAGGGCCTCCCACGAGTTCCCCGCCACGGCGCACGTTGTCCTGCATCCAGGCCGGCAACAACAGGTGGTAGGGGTTCCGCGCCACCTCGCCCACGTGCAACGCCGTCGCCGCCACCAGGTCGGCAACCGTCTGTGCGTCTGCTTCCACCATCAGGTTGGGGTCATCCATCGCACCCCAGTACTCCGTTTCGATTACTGTGCAGGCACATGCCTCACCCAGTCGCTGCAATGCCTGCACGACTGTCGTGTGGGTGGATATGTGTCGTGGATTCCAATCCTGCACGTGCGGAACAAAGATGATCTCGGGTTTCAGCTCACTGAGAATGGCTGCGATATCGTCGGTATCCAAACCGGCCAGATCGTCGCGGTTGCGGTAGGAGGTCCATCCCAGGAGTCGGCATGCATCAGCCAGTTCCTCGGCTCGCGCCGTCTGCCGATCCTTGTTGCTGCCATACGTGACCGGGATGTTGATGATTTGCTTGTCGGCTTCGCGCATGAGGCGTAGCGGCAGCACGCCCGTAATGCACTCGTCATCCGGGTGCGGCGAGAAGAGCAGGACCTTTGCCGCGCGTTCAACAGGCTCTGTTCGGGCTTTGGACGGTGTGATCTTCTGCCCTGCCAGAACAGCGGCCTGGATGCTCTCTACAAAATCCAGGTATGTGTTCATCGTGATTCCTCCACTACAGGAAGGCTTGCCGCCGCAATAGCCTGACCATGCCGTTTGAGCTGTTCGTCTGGTGTGCTGATGGTGACCTGTTCGGCCAGGTCCGGAAACTCCGCCTTCAGCACGTGCTCAGCTGAGTCGATGATGATCTGGCCGCCGGTACCGGATGTCACGCGTCCCAACAGGAGCAGGTGCTCAATGGTGTAGGTCTCGGCATAGGTGGCCAGGGCGTACCCGAAGTAGGCTCCGATGGTCTCGTAGATGGTCCGTGCGCGCGGATCACTCGCTTCCATCAGCTCCTGTACCGCGATGAGCTGCTCGGGGAAGGGCATGTCGCCGGGAAGGTCGATCTTTGCCGCAGGGGCAAGACGCGCCACGGCCTGTTGTGAGAAGTACTGTACGCCGCAGCCGACGTCGCCGGACCACTCATCGGCGGGCGCGTCGGCGCGGTGATCGACCGGGGTGAAAGCCAGCTCGTTCAGGCCGCTTGTGATGAACCCGTCGGGATCGCAGTAGCCCACGGCCTGGCTGGTGCCCATGGCGATGCCGAGCACAGCGTTGCTCTTGAGTGACATCGATCCGGCCAGGGCGGTCACCTCGCCATCGTTGGCGACCTCGAACGGGATGTCGTTCCATTCGGCCTGAATGCGTTTGAACATGCCGCGGACATGCAGGTCAAAATCACTCTCCGAGACGCCGCGGAACAGCGAAGCAACGCGGGGTTCACTGTTCACGTAGTCTCCGGCCGCGCTGCCGCCAATGGCGTCGACACGGGGGAGATGTGCCGCGGCACGTTTGAGGGAATCGCGGATGCCGTCAAGGTGGTACTGCGGATCGCTCTGGAAATAGGGGTCCCACTCGATCTCTTCAGAAAAGACCACCTCGCCGTCTATCACCGCGGCGGCTTTGCGGTCGCTGCCGCCGAGGTCGAACCCGATCCGGCAGCCGTCCAGGTTGCGGCCGAGCGACATCTTTTCCTCGCGCGCTTCGGGGAGCTCGTTGAACGCACAGCTCTTGAGCAGCATGGGCTCCAGAAACATACGCCGTCCCATGATATCGTAGTCAAACGCACGTGCGCCTGCCGCGCTGTATGCCTCGGCAATCAGCGCTCCGATCGCGGGGTTGCCGGCGATTGTGATGCGGGAACCGCCCTTGCTCCACAACAGCGTCTTGACCAGCCGCTCCACGTAGGTAGCGTTGAGGGCAATGTTCTCACCCTCGTGGGGGAGTACGGTGGTTGCGATGGTGTAGACGGTGCCATCCGGTCGCGACAGGGCAATGCCGAGTGGATCGCCGTCGGGATCGTCTGCGCAGGCTGCACGGTAGGCACGGTTCCACAGGACCGCCGGAACGAACTCCGGGTCCAGCACAGGTCTTACCTTGACGTCGATCTCCATCATCCTGATTCCTTCGCTGAAGAAAGGATCGCTCACATCGCTGACTTCATAAAGATCATTTAGTTGTTGCTTGTGTAATAAACTTAACTATATTGACTGTGAGTTTGGCATTTCCTATCCTATGTCTCGAACCGGTTCTGTCAAGAATTCTGCCCCAGTTGTTTGGTTAACTGTCGTTTCATTAAGTAGTTGTAGCGAATTGGCCCTTCTCCCCTAGGAGTTAGGCGCTAGGCGCTAGGCGTTAGGAGCGTTCATTCATTGATCTCAGCATCATACCGACCTCGCCTTCCAAGCGTAAGTCGTTAATTGCCAGTCGTTAGCTCCAAGAGTCTAATCCCTAGCGCCTAGCGCCTAACCCCTTTGCTGCCCTACCCACAGCTCAGGCCACCACACCCATCTTTCATACTTTTCATTAAACTTTTGACAGTACCCTCGAACCATCGAGTCAGAAGGTAGGGCGCGGCGTCCCCGCCGCGCCGCGAGCTCGGAGTGCGCATGTTTGCGAAAGGAGAGTGCAAGGCGCTGGTCTTTCGCAGGAGATGCGCTGGACCTTTCGCTCGGCCCGCTCGGAGATCGGGCCCTGCCTGACGGGGCGAACGGCAATGCGCATCGACAGAACACTTCTGAAACTGGATGAACCGCGCGACTACCATGCGGGTATTGGTGGGAATGCAGCGCTGCCTATTCCCATAAATATCCTGTTCTTCCTGCGGTCGACGAGGCAGAAGCTCCAGCAGGAAGCATTGCAGAATCGGTCGCATCACCGGTACGTGTTGATCTTCAATCTCGGGGTCTCGGGCACTGTACACGTCGATAACCTGTTGATGCCGCTTCAACCCGGGGAGGCACTCCTGATTCTGCCTTACCAGTTTCACCATTTCAGTCATCTGGCCGCAGAGAAGATCGAATGGCTTTTCTGTACGTTTGAGATGGGCGAGGGGACGTTCCTTGAGCCGTTTCGGAATCGTGTGCTGACACCGCGGCGAGGCTCGCGACAGGCGCTGGACCTTCTGTTGACCGACTGGCATCGCTGCCGGGATGCAGCCCGGCGGGGGAACATGCAGGAAATGCAGCTGCAGATCCTGCTCCTCTATCTCCTAACCTCGCTCCGTGATGACCTGCAGGCACAGGCCTTTGACCTTCCGCCGGAGCCGAAAGGGGCGCTGCTGCGCTCGGTCAACCGGCTGTTGGCGGAGTGGCGGGGCCGACAGGTTGGGGCGGGGGATCTCGCCGACGGCCTCGGCATGTCCGTATCACGGCTCCGCGCTGTCTTCAAGGAAACCGCCGGAGTGCCCCTTGGGCGCTACATGCTCAACTACCGCCTCAATCGCGCGATGGCCCTGCTCCGCACGACCGACCTGCCCATCGCCGCAATCGCCGAAGAGGTCGGCTTCGGGTCCCCCCAGGCTTTCAGTCGCATCTTCAAACAGAAACTCGAAAAAACACCTCGCGCCTACCGCCATAGCAGTTAGGCGTTCTGGCTGAGAATGTCCCGGATGGCCAGCGGCTGGTCCGGGCGCTCCCTGTTCGCGGCTTCGAGTTTTTCGCGGCTGGAGACGACGCAGATGGCAGCTTTTGGCAGGCCGGCGTCGAGAGCGTCCAGAACGGCGCGCTTGGCATCGGCGGGTGTGACGGATTTGAGCCGTGCATAGCGACGCTCGCGCACGTCGGGAGTGAGACCGATCAGGTGGCGCATGAGGGCGTCGCGCGTGGCGGCCGCCGGCCGGATCGGACGGGTCAGCTCCTTGGCGGTGGCGATGATGGCACGGTCGACGTCTGTTTGGGTCCACGCTGCCGATTCCACAAAGGCCCGGGCGCCTTTGAAGACGTCCAGTGTGCGCGTGATGTGCGGATCGTTGAATGACCCCATCGATAGGCGTGCATGGAACGGGTTATGGTTCAGATGGGCGCCATAGGCGTTGCCCTTGAAGCGGATCTCGCTGAGGATGTACTCCATCTTCACGAGGTGCGTGCCCACGGCCAGCAGGGGCTCGTCCGGATGCGAGAGGTGGGGCGCAGGCATAGCCAGGGCGCAGTGGGCCACCTGGATGGGCCCGGCCAGCCCTTCGCGTGGTGGGACATTATAAGGAACAAAGCCTGTCGGTGCAGGCTGAGGCAGCCCCTCGGTCATTTCTGAAGCCCAATCTGAAAGGGCCGCCTGCACCGCCGTGAGAACGGCTGGCGAGCCGGTGAAACTGGCCGTTAGCCGGTCGCGGTTGAGCAGCCGATCGCGAATCGCCTCAACATCTGACATAACCTGTTCGTATTCGTCATCGAACCGCTCGACCAGGTCTTCGGCCAGGTCGAGCTGTGGCAGGCCGTGCAGCAGCTCCTCCAGGTGATCCTGCACGCTGATCCCGCGTGCGGCGTGTGTGGCTGCCGTGCCGCTGCCATGGTGAACCATATCGGTGCGACAGTGGGCGCGCATCTGCGATAGAATATCGTGCAGACGCTCCCGGTCGCGCGGGTCGACGGCGAACAGGATGTCGTGCAGCAGATCCAGGGCGGGTTGAATGCGCTCATCAAGCGTCTTCAAGGAGACGCGCAGGCCCCAGACCGGCCGGTTCGCGTCCGTGGCATGCGTCATAATGACAGGCATGCACCCGATACCGCCGGTCGATGCGGCCTTGCGGTGGGCGACCACCTCGTAGCCTTCGCCGGCCGCGCCCATCTTACTGATGGCCTCGGCATAGTGGGCCAGGCGGGGCCAGAGCGCTTCGGGGAGCCCTTGCAGGTTGAAGTCGAGCATGAGGGTGTTGACGCCGTTGGCAGGGACATCGTTCACAAGCAGCGTGATGGGGCCGGCGGATTCCACGGCCGTTGGAATGTGCACCAGGTCGCCCGGCAGGTCTGAGATCTTAAGCTGGGGCAGCGAGGCGACCTGCTCCGGGGTATTGGGCAGGCTGTTCTCACGGTCCAACTCGGCGGCGTCTGCGGCAATCTGCCGCGCGTCGTCGTCGCTCATTCCCTCACGCGCCTTTTGCATGCGTGCCTCAAAGGCGGCCAGTACGCGCGCCTCGTGCTCGGGGTCGGGAGAGAGCCTGACGCTCAGGCGGTGAGGATTGTCGAGCAGCCGCTCGCGGATAAGTGTGCTGAACAGCTCCGGGTTCTGGTTGTACTGCTCGCGGCAGGTCTGCAGATGTTCCTGCATACCGACAAAGGGGAGCGGGTCGTCACCGTAGAGCCAGCTATGGATCACGTGATCCATGACATGCAGCGGAAAGAGCGTCTGGATCTCAAGATAATGGTAAGCCGCCTGCTGGAACGCCGCATCGATGGCTGCGGGGTCAATCCCCTGGTCGGCAATGCGTCTCAGCGTATCAAGCACGCAGCGCTCGAAGGCGGCCTGGCGATCAGGTTCAGAGCCCTTCAGGCCCACGGAGAAGGTGCCTTCGCACCCCATGGCATCGGCATGCGTGTTGATCAGGTCCACACCCAGGGCGGAGTCGATGAGGGTCTTCTTGAGCGGGGCGGCTTCGTTCCCGACCAGAACCAGCTCCAGGATGCGCATCAGGACGGCGGTCACGGGATCGGCCGCGTCGTAACAGCGCCAGCTCATGGTCAGGTACGTCTTCTCCTGCATCGGTTCATCGTGGCCGATGGGGTAGGTGTCGCTGGTGGCGCGCGGGGCGTCCCAGGCCTGTTGGCGGCCGATCGCGGGCGCGGGCGCGGAACGTTCGAAAGCGTTAAGGCGCTCCCCCAGAAAAGCGAGATAGTCCGTCGTCGGAATGTCTCCGTAGAAGAAGAAGCGGGCATTGGAGGGGTGATAGATGGTTTTGTGGAAGTCCAGCAGCTCCGGGCGGGAAAGGTCGGGAATGGCCACCGGATCACCGCCTGATTCCAGTCCGTAGAGCGTATCGGGGAAGAGTCCGCGCGATTGGGTTCGGTAGAGGCAGGCTTCCGGGTTGGAGAAGGCTCCCTTCATCTCGTTATAGACGATTCCGTTGGTTGTCAGCGCTCCGGTCGGCTCGGCAGGATCGCGAGGCGCGAGATGGTGGGCCTCGCGCCGGAATGTGGTATCGGAGAGGAGCGGGTGGAATACGGCGTCGAAATAGACATCGGCCAGGTTGAACAGGTCGCGCTTGACGCAGCTGGCGACAGGGTAGTAGGTGCAGTCGGGGCCGGTCATGGCGTTGATGAAAGTGGCCATGCTCATCTTGATCATCTCGAAGAAGGGCTCTTTCACCGGGAAGCGCTCCGATCCGGCCAGAACGGAGTGCTCGAGAATATGGGGCAGTCCCGTATCGTCCGGCGGCGGGGTCGGGATGCTGATGGAAAACAAGTTCTCCGTGTCGTTGTTGTGGATATGGAGCAACCTGGCACCACTGGCGGAGTGAAGGAGCTGGTAGGCTACGGATTGCAGGGAGGGCAGGGGGGTCACGCGCGTGACCTCGAAACCGTCTAGAATGTCGCCTGCATGAAGGCCGTTCTCGGTACGTTTCATTACAAATTCCTACTCTGAATAAGGTGGCAAAGCGGGAAAGGATAACCAAACCAGCTTTGGCCGTCACTATAGAAGCGCGAAACCCCTGCTTGACCCACGGGGTCCCGACAGCGTAACCTACGGCACGCATGTAAGAAGTGGGTTTAAGAACGGTAAGTATCATGAATTATGGCATTGTGGTAGCGGGTGGACGCAGCGAGCGCATGGGCGCCAAGGTTGACAAGGCCTTTGTCAGTCTGGGTCCACGCCCGGTTCTGGCTTATTCGCTCATGGCATTCGAGGAATGCGCCGATATTGATGGCGTCATACTCGTAACGCGCAAGGAGCGCGTGGGAGCGGGCCGAAGTGTGGCCGAGATGTTTGGCTGTTCCAAGGTCAAGGCGGTCGTGGCAGGTGGTCCCATGCGCCAGGTATCGGTTGAAAACGGCCTGGATGCACTGCCGGAAGATGTCAAGATTGTTGCCGTTCATGACGGGGCGCGCCCCTGCGTGACGACAGAGTTGATTTCAGAAACCATTAAATCGGCCAAGCGCTACGGCTCCGGTGTGGCAGCCGTGCGCATTGCAGACACGGTGAAGCATGTTGAGCGTGGCCTGACGGTTACGCGGACAGTGGATCGCTCCAAGCTGTGGGCCGTACAGACCCCCCAGACGTTCAAGCTCAGTCTCCTCAAGCGGGCCTTCGAGATGGTCAAGGAGCAGGACGCCACGATTACCGACGAAGCCTCAGCCGTGGAACTGACCTCGCAAAAGGTCCGGCTGGTCCAGGCCTCCGTCTCAAATGTTAAGATAACCACGCCGGACGACCTGGCGATGGCCACTACTCTGCTCAACCTGCATCGGAATTTCGTTCCATGAAGTCAGCCCGCTACGCGGTCCTGGGGGACATACACGGAAACTGGGAGGCCCTGAGCACCGTCCTTGCGGACGCGGCTGAGCAGGGCGTCACCGAGTATGTGTCTGTCGGCGACCTGGTGGGGTACAATGCCGATCCGGCGGCGTGCCTGGAGAAGATCCGTGAACTCGGCTGCGTTGTGGTGCGCGGCAATCACGACCACTATTGCTCGCACGAGGAATCCCTGCACGACTTCCACCCGCTTGCCGCGAAGGTGATTGCCTGGACACGTGACCAGCTCAATGACGAGGAGATTGAGTACCTGCGCCAATTGAAGATGCATGTCTCGCTGGACGGGTTCACCATGGTCCACAGCACGCTGGATATGCCGGACCATTGGGGATATGTCTTTGATACGCTGGAAGCGGAGGCCCATTTCAACTACCAGCATACCTCGGTCTGCTTCTTCGGCCACACGCATGTCCCGGTTGTGTTCGACAAACTCGGCCGTGTAACGCGACGTGACACGGAGACGTTGAAGATCGAGATCGGTCACAAGTACTTCATCAACGTCGGCAGCGTGGGTCAGCCGCGTGATGGCGATCCGCGCTGCGGCTACGTTATTTACGACACCGCGGCCAAGACCGTGGAGTTTCGTCGCTTGACCTATGACCTGGCTGCTGCGCAGGCGAAGATTCGTGCCGCAGGGCTTCCTGAACGCCTCGCCGAACGCCTCGCCATCGGCAAGTAGTAGAGGAGTTACCCCACTTTTCGCGCCATTGGCTCATAGGAGATCCCTCGACTTCGCTCGGGATGACAGCTTCCGAAGGTTTCTTGTCATGCCGAGCGAAGCCGAGGCATCTCAGCCTTCGAGTTGGCTCGTTGGCTGTTCCAGATCCTGAATGAGAACGGACCTTTGTTTTCGGGCGTTTTCAGAGCATTGGCTTGGAAAACTGTCAAGTAGTGTACTTGACTGCCCGACGGCCTTTTGGTTAACTTACCCGCTTTCGCACGACGTTCTGTGCGATCGTCTCAACACACAAGTAGGAGTATAATTATGGCATACGTGATTTCTGATGCATGCACGAAGTGCGGTAGCTGCGAACCGGTTTGTCCGGCCGAGGCGATTTCTGAGGGTGACGAGAACTACGTTATCGATCCCGAGAAGTGCGTGGATTGCGCGCTGTGCGTGGATGAGTGCCCCGTCGAGGCGATCTCCGCCGGCGACTGAGCCGTGCAACCGATCGTTTCGTTGTGAGCAACTCACAACATGATTTTCAGGGAGGGTACCGGTACCTGTTTGGACCGGTACCCTCTCGTCGTTTAGGGCGCTCGTTGGGTGTTGACCTTGTGCCGGTCAAGACCTGCACCTTCAACTGTCCCTTCTGCGAGGTCGGCCTCACGACGGCACATACGCTTGAGCGGCGCGAGTATGTGCCGGTCGATGCTGTGCTGGCGGAGTTCGATGCCTGGCTGCAGTCGGGCGGCCGGGCCGATATCATCACCGTAGCCGGCTCGGGGGAGCCGACGCTGCATGCGCGCTTTGGCGAGATCCTCTCCGGCATTGCCGCGCGGTGCGATATTCCTACGGCCCTGCTCACCAACAGTTCGTTGATGCATCTGCCCGAAGTGCGGGCCGGGGCGGCCAATGCCTCGATCATAAAGGTGTCCCTCAGTGCCTGGAATCAAGACTCCTTCATGCGTGTGAACCAAGCCTGCCCCTCGCTATCATTTAAGGCCATGGTCGATGGCTTGCGTGCGCTGCGCAAAGAATATAGCGGTCGCATGTGGATGGAGGTCTTTCTGATGGCCGGGGTCAACGACGATCCTGCCGATGTGAAGCGGATTGCCGAGCTGGCCGCAGGGATACGTCCCGACCGGATACAACTCAACACGGTTGTCAGACCCCCTGCCGATGGCCTTGCGGCCACCGTCCCCACAGAAACGCTGCAAGAGTTGGCGGAACTGTTTACCCCGCAAGCTGAACTGATTGCCGGGTTCAAGGGGGAGCCGGGCCAGGCGGCCTCGGCTACAGAAACTGAGATCGTCAATATGCTGGCCCGACGCCCCTGCACGGCTGCCGATATCGCCGCCTCGTTTGGTATCGGCGAAAAGGACTCAGAAATGCTCCTGACCAGACTGAAGGAGAGCAACCGGCTCAGTGCCGAGCCCCGCGAAGACGGGGTGTATTATCTCGCCAAGGTGCGCCGTCTCCTCTAGCATCCTGCGTTACAACTGAGTTAGTATAGCTGGTGTGTCATCCCGAGCGAAGCGAGGGATCTCTGCCCATACATGGATCTGAGATTCCTCGCTTCGCTCGGAATGACGACTGCTTACGTGTTTTAACAGGGCGTTGTGCCCACCACGAACATAGGTCGATAGTCCCCATCGGAGAGAACATGCTGTCTGCCATTCAGAAGATTTTTGGGACCAAGCATCAGCGCGATATCAAGCAGATGATGCCGGAGGTCGAACGTATCAATGCGCTGGAGGAGGAGTATCAATCCCTCTCCGAGGCCGAGGTGAAGGCCAAGACCGATGAGTTCAGGAGCCGCCTGGAAAAGGGCGAGACGCTGGAAGACATCATGGTCGAGGCCTTCGCCGTCGTGAAGAACGCCTGTCGGCGCCTGGTCGGCACCACGGAGATGGTCAGTGGGCACGAGCTGACGTGGGACATGGTCCCGTTCGACACGCAGCTCATTGGCGGAATTGTGCTGCACGGCTCGAAGATCGCCGAGATGGCTACGGGTGAAGGCAAGACCCTGGTCGCGACGATGCCGGTCTATCTCAATGCGCTGACCGGCAAGGGCGTTCATCTTGTGACGGTGAACGACTACCTGGCCCGTCGCGACTCGCAGTGGATGGGCCTGGTCTACGAGTATCTCGGCCTGACCGTTGGTTGCATCCAGAACCAGATGAGTCCCGACGAGCGCCGCCAGGAGTACGCCTGCGACATCACCTACGGAACCAACAGCGAGTTCGGCTTCGATTACCTGCGCGACAACGGCATGGCTTTCGATGCGGAGCACCAGGTGCAGCGTGGACACTACTACGCCATCATCGACGAAGTTGACAGTATCCTGATTGATGAGGCCCGCACGCCGCTGATCATCTCGGGGCCCGCGCCGCACTCCTCCAACCAGTACTTTGAGCTCAAGCCGCGCGTAGAGCAGCTCGTGCGCAAGCAGCGTGCGCTCTGCAACGGGTTGGTGACCGATATCAAGAAACACCTCGACGCCGAGGAAACCGAGGCCGCCCAATACCTGCTCTACCAGGTCTATCACGGCATGCCCAAGCACAAGCAGCTCATGCACATGCTCGAAGATCCTGCCGTGCGGCGTCTGCACGAGCAGGTTGAGAACATGATGTTGACGGACATGCGCAAGGAGCAGGCGCGCGAACTGCGCGAGGAGCTGTTCTTCACGATCGATGAGCGCGGGCACGATGCCAGCCTCACCGAGAAGGGATGTGAGGCCCTGAATCCAACCGATCCGGAAGCCTATGTGCTGCCCGACCTTATCTCGGCTATGTCGGAGCTGGACGGCAAGGGCGATGAGGTCTCGGAGCAGGAGAAGACTCGCCAGCGCCAGGAGATTCAGCAGACCTATTCCGACCGCGGCGAGAAGATTCACAACGTCGACCAATTGATCCGGGCCTACTGCCTCTATGAACGCGACGTCGGCTACGTGGTCCAGGACAACCGCGTCATGATCGTGGACGAGTTCACCGGTCGTATCCTGCCGGGGCGCCGCTGGAGCGATGGTCTGCACCAGGCCGTGGAAGCCAAGGAAGGCGTTAAGATCGAGCGTGAGACACAGACGCTGGCCACGATCACGATTCAGAACTACTTCCGCATGTACGAGAAGCTGTCCGGCATGACCGGTACGGCCGAAACGGAAGCCAACGAGTTCCGCGACATCTACGCCCTCGACGTGGTCGTGATTCCGACCAACCGGCCGGTTCGGCGCGTGGATTCCAATGACCGGGTCTACAAGTCGCAGCGCGAGAAATTCGGCGCCGTGATCGAAGAGATTCGTGAGTACCACGACCGCGGACAGCCCGTGCTGGTGGGTACGGTAACGGTTGATACATCTGAAGTGCTCAGCCGCATGCTCAAGCGGGCCGGCATTGTACACAACGTACTGAACGCCAAGAATCATGAGGCTGAGGCCGAGATCGTCACACGCGCGGGCCAGCCCGGAGCCGTAACGATTGCGACGAACATGGCGGGACGCGGAACGGACATCAAGCTGGGCAAGGGCGTGGTAAAGCTCGAGCGCGAGGTGATCCTCTCACAGACCAGCCTCGAGGACCGGTTTGAAGGCGGCAAGACGTTGCGTGCCGCGCTGGAGGAAGAGCCTTGCGGCCTGCACGTGATTGCGTCCGAGCGCCACGAATCACGGCGTATCGATCGCCAGTTGCGTGGACGCTGCGCCCGCCAGGGCGATCCGGGCTCCTCACGCTTCTACGTGTCGCTCGAGGATGACCTGATGCGTCTGTTCGGCTCAGACCGTATTGCGGGCATCATGGAGCGTCTCGGATTGGAGGAGGGGCAGGAACTCGAGCACAAGTGGCTGAACCGGTCGATCGAGACGGCCCAGCGCCGCGTTGAGCAGCACAACTACTCGATTCGTAAGCGCACGCTTGAGTACGACGATGTCATGAACCGGCAGCGCGAAGTGATCTATGGATTCCGTGGTGACATTGTGCGGGCCGACAACATTCGCGAGCAGGTCTATGACATCCTGCATGACGTGATTCTCGAACAAGCCGAGGCGCTGCCGGCGGACCCGGACGAAGCGTCACTTCACGATTTCATAGAGTGGGTGCAGCTTACCTTTCCGATCGCTTTCCGAGCCGGTGATCTGGAAGGACTGTCCGATCCCGAGGCGGTTGCCCAGACTGTGTTCAAACGGGTGGAACGGGCCTATGAGTTGAAGTGTCAGATAGAGGATCCGGGTGCGGTCGAGATGATGGAGCGCCAGATTGTGCTCCAGAGCGTTGACACCCAGTGGCAGGACTACCTGCGCTCCATGGATGCGCTTCGCCAGGGCGTGGTACTGCGCGCCTACGGTCAGCGCGATCCGCTGGTGGAGTACAAGCGCGAAGCCTTCGAGATGTTTGGTCAGCTCATGACCAGCATCAAGCAGGACATTGCATCCGCGGTCTTCCGCACCACAACGAACGTCGAATCGTTTGAGTCATTCATTTCGTCCCTGCCACAGACGCTCGTGCATGACGACGTCTCGCTGCTGGGCGCCGGAGGCGCTGCGCCACCGGTCGGTATGCCTCCGCCCGCGGGCCTGCCTCCGCAGGGGGCACCACCAGCCGGACTGCCGGGCGGTCCACCTCCGGGCGCCATGCCGGGCGTGAGTAATACCGTGCACCGTGACGCCGAGAAGGTCGGCCGCAACGATCCCTGTCCCTGTGGAAGCGGCAAGAAGTTCAAGAAATGCCATGGGGCGTGACCAGCAGGTAGAACAGCAGTCTGTCATTCCGAGCGGAGCGAAGCGAAGCCGAGGAATCTCCGATACAACGAATGAGATGGAGATCCCTCGGCAAGCTCGGGATGACACATTGGCCCACTCAAACTCCACGAAACAGACACAACAATGGCAATGAACATAGAGTTCAAGCTGTCTGGTGGTCGCATCTTGCGGCTTGCCGGCATCCTCCTCTCCGGCATCCTCCTCGCCACTGCTTTTCCTCCCGTTGAGGAGTGGCTGGCTGCATGGTTGGCACTTGTGCCGCTGATCTTGGTTGTCCGTAGTGTGTCTCCGGGGCGTGCATTCTACTGGGGCTGGGGGTGCGGTACACTCTTCTGGCTAATCACGTTGAGCTGGCTGTGGCGGCTTGGGGTCACGGGGTGCCCGATCGCTGTTGCCGTGTTGGCTTGGCTGGCGTTGTCTCTCTGCCTGGGGCTTTTTCGTGGAGGGTTTGCCGCGACGGCAGCTTGGGCGTTCGAAGTTTTAGCAGCAAGGTCGCGTGATGATGATCACATCCCGTTTCATCGCACGCTGCCGCTGATCGTGATTCTGCCTGTTCTCTGGGTCGGATTCGAATACCTACGTGGAATCATTGCTACAGGATTCCCTTGGAACGGGCTAGGGATCAGCCAGTACCGCAATCTTCCTGTGTTGCAGCTGGCCGAATGGGGCGGCGTAAGCGCGGTCTCTGCAGTTCTCGTTGCCGTGAACACGGGCATTGCCCTGATGTTCGCGCGGGTGGGAGGCGTCTATATGGGACGGCGTTCTGTCCGTGTCCAGCTTGAGTTGATGATAGTGATTCTCTTGATGGTGTCTGTGCTCTTTCACGGGCAGCGACGAAAAATGGCTCTTGATCGGATGTCCAGGACTGATAATAGAGCGCTTCGTGTAGCAGCCATCCAGCCGAACATTCCGCAGCTCAAGAAATGGCCGGAGCAGTTTGCACAGGATATCTATGCCGTCCTTGAAAGGCGCATGGACTGTGTAGCGACGGGGAGCGTGGACTTGGTTGTGTGGCCGGAGACTGCTGTGCCAGGCTATCTGCCACACGACGGTGAAGTCGACACATTCGTGCGTCAGCTTGCTAGGGAGAAGAAGGTGGCGCTGTTGGTAGGCGCTATGGAAGTTGGGGGACAGTACCCGGTGCCCGGCGACGCTGACCCGCAGCCGTGGGACTGGATACTGCACAATAGTACGTTCCTTTATGGTCCCGAGGGTGAGATCGTGGAGAGCTACCGGAAACAACACCTGGTGCCCTTCGGTGAGTATCTCCCGTTGGATGAACATTGGCGCTGGGTACGACGACTCGAGCCGCTGGGATTCAGCTGCCAGGCCGGAACCACCGGTACGGTCTTTCGCGTTGATGTGCCGGGCGGTGGATCGATTCCTTTTTCCTCGTTGATCTGCTTCGAGGATGTTTTTGCCGGCGTGGCGCGCCGTATGGTTCGCAACGGCGCACGCATGCTGGTGAACCAGACCAATGACGCCTGGTTCGACGGCTCAGCGGCGCCCGTTCAGCATATGAGTCACTGCGTGTTCCGCTGCGTCGAGAACCGCGTTCCGGCGGTGCGTGCGGCCAATACCGGGGTGACCTGCTTCATTGACAGAACAGGGCAAATCGATGAACCTACTCGCGAATCAGTGAAGCGTAGAAGGTGGACGGAGGACCAGGTTAAGACGGACGTGGTGTACGTCCCCCTGGATGAGATGCCCCACACGTTCTATACCCGTTTTGGAGACTGGCCGTTCGCCATCCCATCCGCCGCCATGGCGCTGCTGGCGGGGGTGATGGCGTGGAGAAGCACGAAAGGGAAGATTAAGGTGAAAGATTAGGGGGAGAACATGCTCTTGCCCTAATCTTTCACCGTAATCTTTCGCCCTAATCTCTAGTCACGAGGGGCGGCCGTACAGGAAAAGGACTGACAATGATTGATGAACTGAAACCCCGCCTTGAATCGCTTCGCTCCCGCTTGGACGAGATGCGGGGGTATCTTTGACGTTGCAGACCTGGCCGAGAAAGTCGCCGCACTCGATGCCAAGGCCGTGGAACCGGGCTTCTGGGATGATCCCAACAAGGCCCGTGCCGTCATTGATGAGACCAACCGCTACCGGGCGGTTTTAAAACCCTTTGATGCAGTGGCCAGCTCACTTGAAGACGCTGAGCTGATGATCGAACTCTCCGAGCAGGAAGAGGACGCAGCGCAGCGCAACCAGGCCGTCAAGGATGTCGCGGTCAGCCTGGACGGGGCGGAGAAAGACTTTGAGCGCCTCGAGATGCAGTCGCTCCTCAGTGGCGAGCTGGATGGCAGCAACGCCTACCTGACTCTACATGCCGGCGCCGGTGGCACCGAATCGTGTGACTGGGCCGAGATGCTGCTTCGTATGTATCGCTACTACTGTGAGCATAACGGCTTGAGCTTGGAAATCCTCGAGCTGTCCCCCGGCGATGAAGCGGGAATCAAGAGCGCCACGATCCTCGTGAGCGCCGACTTTGCTTATGGCTATCTCAAGGCCGAACGTGGAGTCCATCGGCTGGTGCGTATCAGCCCATTTGACTCGGCCAAACGGCGGCACACCAGTTTCGTGGCGCTGGACGTGGTGGCGGAGGTGGCTGACGACATCGATGTGGAGATTCTGGATGAAGACCTGCGGGTCGATACCTATCGTTCCAGCGGGGCGGGGGGACAGCACGTCAATACAACCGACTCGGCCGTTCGCATCACACACTTGCCAACCGGGATTGTCGTGGCCTGCCAAGCCGAGCGTTCGCAACACAAGAACCGCGCCAAGGCGATGAAGATGCTGCGCGCGCGCGTCTACGAATGGAAGCTCGACCAGACCCGCAAGGATATGGAGAAGTTCTACGGCGAGAAGGGCGAGATCGCCTGGGGCAGCCAGATTCGTTCCTACGTCTTGCAGCCCTATACCATGGTGAAAGATCATCGCACCAGCGAAGAGACGTCGAACGTGAGTGCGGTACTCGATGGCGCGCTCCAACCCTTTATTGAAGCGTATTTGAAGAAGCAGGCAGCGGAGCTCCGGCCGGAGTGAAGAGCTCTTGGCTGGACCGGTTCGGGATACCGAACCGCTAAGGCCTACGAGCCCTTCACCCCAGCCTCCGCTTGGGTTAGGTGGAGTAAGGTCGTTGCAGGAAGGCCCCCACCCCGGCAAGCGGGGTGGGGGCGCAGAAGTGGAGAAGACCATGGCTTTAACAAGTATGACCGGATATGGACGCGGCGAATCGTCGGTGGGTGGACTGCGCGTTGAGATAGAGCTCAGTTCTGTGAATCGCAAACAGCTCGACATACGCCTGAACCTGCCCCGGCAGCTCGGATCACTGGAATCGCGACTTCATGGCATGGTCCACAAGGCCCTGTCTCGTGGGCAGGTGAGTGGTGTGCTGCGAATCACGACCGTGGCGGGTGAACAGGCGGCCGAGGCGCGCGTGGACGAGAAGCTGGCACGCCAGTACCTGCGCCGACTCCGTCAGACCGCCCGCAAGCTGGGTGTGGATGATCAGCTCACCGCCGTCGACCTCGCGCGCATGCCCGGCGTGCTCTCATGCGAAGCCCGCCAGGATGAGCCGGCCCGCATGTGGCCGGCCGTGCGCAAGGCTCTGCAGCAGGCTGTGGAAGGTCTGGTGGCGATGCGCGAGCACGAAGGCGGCGCACTTGAGAGTGATATTGTACGGCGACTGGCGCGCCTGAAGAAGCACCGTGAATCGATTGGTGTCAGAGTGCCGCTGCTCGTGAAGCGCTATCGCAAGTCACTGCTCAAACGACTGAAAGAAGCCGAGATCGAACTGGGCCGCAATGATCCTGCTTTGATCAAGGACTTGGCCTTGTTTGCCGAACGCTCGGACATAACGGAGGAGCTGGTGAGGCTGGACAGTCACTTTGCCCAGTTTGAGAAACTCGTGCACGACAGCAAGCCGGTGGGAAGGACCATGGACTTTCTGTGCCAGGAGATGTTCCGTGAGATCAATACGATCGGATCGAAGGCCGCCGACACGGTTGTCGCGCGACACGTGATCCAGTTCAAGGCCGGGTTGGAAGCCGTGCGTGAGCAGATTCAGAATGTGGAATAGCCAAGGGAAGCAGCCGCGAAGGAACGCAAAGAGCGCAAAGGGAATACAGAGTTAATCGATGTCCAAGATTCAGCCAATCCTGATTATCGTATCCGCCCCCTCAGGGGCGGGGAAGACGACGCTGTGCGACCGGTTGCTGGATGAGACCAGCAACATGGTCTACTCGGTTTCGTGTACCACGCGTGCACCCCGTGGCGAAGAGGTCGATGGGAGGAGCTACTGTTTCCTCTCTGAGGACGCGTTTGTGTCGCGGGTGGAAGCAGGCGCCTTCCTCGAGCACGCCATCGTGCACGGGCACCACTACGGGACATTGCGAGAGACCATCGAATCGGCTATGGCCAATGGGCAGTCGATCTTGATGGATATTGATGTGCAGGGAGCGGCACAGATTCGCGATGCGCTGGCTGCTGCCGGTCCGGACGATCCGATAGCGGGACACTGGGTGGATATCTTTATCAGCCCACCCTCGCTGGAGGCGTTGCGCAAGCGGCTGGAGGGGCGTGCTGAAGACACCCCGGACGTGATCGAAGAACGATTGAAGAACGCGGACGCGGAGATGGCGTGTGCCGACGCGTATCGCTATACTGTGATCAACGATGACCTGAACGAGGCCTACAAGCGATTGCGTGAGATCGTAATGCGGGAAGCAGGAGGTGAGGCATGAGCAATGTAGTACTGGGCATAACCGGATCGATCGCAGCCTACAAGGCGGCCGAATTGGTCCGCCTGATGAAGAAGCGTGAATGGGATGTCTCTGTCATCATGACCGAGGCGGCCACGAAGTTCATTGGTCCATTGACCCTTCGCACACTCAGCAACAACCCGGTCGGCATCGAGATGTTTCCTGAGGCGGAACCTGAGCAGGTGCCGCACATCGCGCTTTCCGATTGGGCCGACTGCATCGTCGTCGCTCCCTGCACCGCCAACGTGATTGCCAAGGCGGCACAGGGCATTTCGGACGATCTGCTCTCCTGTACGCTATTGGCCTGCACAGCCCCCATCATCATCGCCCCCGCCATGAACGTCAAAATGTGGGACCATCCCGCCACCCAGGCCAACGTCGCCATCCTGAAGGAACGCGGTGTAAACGTGCTCGACGTTGGTGAAGGCGACCTCGCCTGCGGCTACCAGGGCCGTGGTCGGCTGGTTGCACTCGACGTGATTATGGAAGCTGTGGAGAGCGTGCTCTAGTCTGGAATGGCGCTTGGATAGGGCTTCTTCTCGGGCGCACGGGTTCCCAGGGGTTTCACCCCTGGCTATGATGTTCGACCCCTTTGGGGTCGTTCCGGAGAGCACCCCAACGGGGTGCCCTGTCACAGCCCGGCGAGAATCGCCGGGAATCCGATGAGTGGCCCAAGCTCTGCCATCTCACTCCGTAATCTCTCTCAGCTGCGGGTAGCGTTCGAGGAGAGGCGCCGGCACGGCGACTTTCCCGCCGGAGAGCTTGGCGCGGGCTTCGAGCGCGTTGACAAACTCCTTGCCCTGGTAGTGGTTGTTGGCGATTAGGGTGAGCGACTTGGACATCGTTGCGATCTTGGCGGCACGCTCAGCGATCGAGTCCATCTCATCTTTGCTGTAGAGGTAGTTGTAGGTTTCGTCGCGTCCCGACTTGCTGAACCACGCCTTCGCATTGCGGCCGTGCAGACGGAGGTAGGCGTGTTCGCCAATGTCGCAATAGCGCAGGTTGAACGAGTTCTTCGCCGTGGGATAGTCCAAGTTCGCAACCGTAATCTCCATGTCGCGCAGGAAGTCGAGCGCACCAGGTGCCTGCCACGAGTTGTGGCGCAGTTCGAGCGTGAGATTCGTGATGCTGCCGAAGGCATCGTAGATGCGCTCAAGATGTGCGCGTGTCTCGGGTGTGTCGGCAAAGTCGTAGCGGAACTGCGCCAACAGGTGTGAGAGCCGGTCACACTCCACCAGCGGCGCCAGACCGTCGTGGAATGCGCGCACCATGGGCGCCTCGACGCGACCGCGGTGTGTGACCTCCTGGTTGAGCTTGGCCGTGAACGTGAAGCCGTCCAAATCGGCCGTGCGCTCCGCCCAGCTGGCCACCATGCGCGCGTCGGGTGGACGGTAGAAGGTGCTGTTGACCTCCACCACGTCCACATACTCCGCTACATATCGCAGCTTGTCTTTGACCCCACGCGGATAGACATAGCCGTCCCAGTCCTTGTAAGACCAGCCTGCAATGCCGCACTTTATGAGTGACGTGGTCATGCAGTCAAATGTACCGATTCAACACGGCCTCGTACAGTTTCCGTTTGCACGGGTACATGCTCCTTAATCGTTCGCCCTGATCCTTCACCTCAATCTTCCCCTCTCGGGTGCTCGGCCGCGCCTGGGCCTCCGCTCTAATCGAAATTGCAGAACATCCAGTACGCTACCAGATAACAGTTTGCCGGGTGAGCGGTACGCGGTAAGGTTCAGGGCGTCAACAGTAGAGGTAACTGAACCATGACCCAATCCGCTTCCCTTCCTTCTGACCCCGAGACCCAAGCTCGGTTCCTTGTTCTTCTGCGGGAGAATCTCGACGCGAACGAATTCATCAAGCTCACGTTGGGGAAGTACCGTGGTCAGGATCCCACACTGAGACGGATACTGGTTCGGCCGCTCACGGTCAAGGGGTCGAAGTGCCTGTCATTCGTCACCTCCTATAAGACCAGGGATGTGACGGAGAATATGGCGGTGGAAGAAGGGCTTGAGATGATTGGCGGGCTGCTGGGCAATCCGTTCAAGAGCGCCCACCTGTTCACGGCAACAGAGGATGTCCAACTGGTCTTCAGTCGCAAGGGGAAATGTGCATGGAGCTGCTCCCCCGCCACGTGCAGTACGGCGCCCACCGTGCAGCACAACCGTGAGAAGCAGCGCCTGCTCGATCCGGCATCGCCGTTCCTGGTCGCGTTGGGTGTCACCAATGAAGACCATCAGATCATCCCGTCCATGTCGCGCAAATGGAAGCAGATCAACAGATTCCTGGAAGTCTTTGATCATGCCTTCACTTCATCACAACTCTCCCGAGACGATGACGTCAGGGTGGTGGATTTCGGGTCAGGCAGGGGCTATCTGACCTTTGCGATGCATGAGTATCTTCGGGAGACGCTGGGTGTCGCAGCGCGGGTGACTGGCATTGAGCTGCGTGAAGACCTGGTCACAGGGTGCTCTACCGCCGCCAGCACGTTTGGCGGCGACACGTTGGAGTTTCGGCAGGGCGATATCCGGAGCTATGCGCCTGAGAGCATTCAGGTGCTGATTGCCCTGCACGCCTGTGATACGGCCACCGATCTGGCTCTCCACCTCGGTATCCGCTCAGGCGCAGAAATCATCATGTGTGCCCCCTGCTGCCATAAGCAGATTCGGAAGCAGATGCAGCGTCCTCCGGTTCTCGATCCCATGCTCCAGTTCGGTGTGCACTTGGGGCAGGAAGCCGAAATGGTTACGGATACCTTACGCGCCCTTCTGCTTGAGGCCCACGGCTATCGTACGCGGTTGCTGGAGTTTGTGTCGCTGGAACACACCAGCAAGAACAAGATGCTGCTGGGGATCAAACACAGCCAGACGATTGAGCGAGAGGTCATCCTCGCCAAAGTCGCAGCCTTGAAAGCCTTCTACGGCATCCAGCACCATGAACTCGAAACACTCCTGCAGAGCGATGCGGGCTAGAGGTGACGGCGCTTAGATAAGCCTTTTCTCGGGCACACGGTTCCCAGGGGTTTCACCCCTGGCTATGATGTTAGACCCCTTTGGGGTCCTTTCGAAACACCCCAAAGGGGTGTCCCTTCATAGCCCAGCGAGAATCGCTGGGACCAAATCGTATGCATCCCAACCCCGCCCTATCCAAGTGCCATTCCATGCTAGATGTACTGATTCACGATGGCCTCGTACAGCTCCTGTTTGCCGCTGATCTGGGCGACTTCACCGCCTGCTGCACCCATGCCTGCAAGTTCCTCGAGGGTCATGCTGCCTGCAGCGAAGTCCGCGCCTTTGCCTTCGGTGAAGGAGGCATAGCGATCGGCACGCATCTTCCTGTAGGGCGAGTTGGTGAGGATGTTGTCCGCGATGACCAATGCACGGGCGAAGGTATCCATGCCGCTGATGTGCGCAATGAAGATATCATCGAGGTCCGTGGAGTTACGGCGGATCTTCGCATCGAAGTTCGTGCCGCCGCCCTGTAGGCCGCCGGCCTCGAGGATGACGAGCATCGCTTCAACGGTTTCGCGGATGCTGACCGGGAACTCATCGGTGTCCCAGCCGTTCTGGTAGTCGCCGCGGTTGGCATCGATGCTGCCGAGCATGTTGTTGTCGGCGGCAACCTGTAGATCGTGCTGGAAGGTGTGCTGCGCGAGCGTGGCGTGGTTGACTTCGACGTTGAGCTTGAAGTCATCCTGCAGGCCGTGGGCATTCAGGAAGCCAACGACGGTTGCGGCGTCGAAGTCATACTGGTGCTTGCTCGGCTCCATCGGCTTGGGCTCGATGAAGAAGTTTCCGGTGAATCCGTTGGCACGGGCGTAGTCACGCGCCATGGTGAGGAAGGTCCCGAAGTTGTCGAGTTCCTGCTTCATGTTGGTGTTCAGCAGACTCATGTAGCCCTCGCGGCCACCCCAGAAGACATAGTTCTCGCCGCCGAGCTTGATCGTGGCGTCGATTGCGTTCTTGAGCTGGGCGCCGGCGTAGGCGACCGTGCTGAAATCCGGGTTCGTGCCGGCACCGTTCATGTAGCGCGGGTTGGAAAACAGGTTGGCCGTTCCCCAGAGCAGTTTGA
This sequence comes from Kiritimatiellia bacterium, assembly GCA_030745755.1. GTDB lineage: Bacteria > Verrucomicrobiota > Kiritimatiellia > UBA8416 > JABMPJ01 > JABMPJ01. The sequence goes on from JASLOA010000008.1 coordinate 28,164, forward strand.
CGCCTGAAGCCGCCTGTTTTTCTTTGGCGTAGGCCACGATGGATTCCAGGCGCTTCGTGGTTTCGGCGAAGTCGGCCCCTTCTTCCGCAATATCCATATCGTGGAAGCAGTAGTACGGCGCGCCCACCTTCGTGATGAACTCGAAGGCCGCATCCATCTTGTTCTTGGCGCGCGCATCGGCGTCGTCGCCGGCGAACCAGGGGAAAGCGTGTGTGCCACTGCCGAACGGATCGGCGCCCGTGCCGCAGAACGTGTGCCAGTAGGCGATGGCGAAACGCAGCGTTTCCTTCATCGACTTGCCTGCCACGACGGCGTTCTCGTCGTACCATTTGAACGCCAGCGGATTATCGCTCTCGCGTCCCTCAAACCCGATCTTCCCGATACCCGGGAAATACTCTGTGTTGCCTGTGGTTACTGTCATGGTGCTTCTCCTAGTGGTCTGTTGTTGTCCGCAGGCTCAATTCACGCCCCCACCGGCCTTGCGCCGGTGGAGCGAAAGATGATCCCAAGCAGGCAAGTGTCTCTATGTCTCTTGCGGCTGGCTAGCGCGAGTCTGTGCGCAGTGCTCTTGGCTCGCGTTCCCCAGCCGCAGTCATTCTCCTGGTCACCCTTCCGCAATGAGAGGCCGATCTCTGGCTCCACCGGCGCAAGGCCGGTGGGGGCCAAAGAATCTTCCCCGCGGTATCCTTCTCTACCCCAACGCCTTCTCCAAATGCCCCTTCCACGCCGCATAAGCTGCGGCGTAGTCGCCCTCGCCCGGCTCGATCACCTTGCGGCGTTCCAGCGACGCGAAGGCTTCCTCAAAGGAGGCGTAGATGCCGGCCCCGATCCCGGCGCCGCGTGCGGCGCCGAGTGATCCGTCGGTCTCGTACAGTTCAATCGTCGCGCCGCTGATACCGGCCAGCGTGCTGCAGAATACATCGCTCATGAACATGTTGGCGAAGCCGGCGCGGATGGTCTTGAGTTCGATGCCGGTCTCCTTCATGGCATCCATGCCGTTCTGGAATGAGAAGACGATGCCTTCCTGCACAGCGCGACAGATGTGGGCGCGGTCGTGACGGTTGAAGTCGAGCCCGGCAATTTGGGCGCCAATATTCCTGTTGCCCAGGACGCGTTCCGGGCCGTTGCCGAAGGGCAGCATCGTGACGCCGTCACTGCCGATGGCGACTGAGGCGGCGAGTTGATCCATCTCCTTGTACGAGATATCGCCCAGCAGACGCTTCGTCCAGGCGTTGAGGATTCCCGTCCCGCTAATGCATAACAGCACACCCAGGCGCGGGTCATTGGCCGTGTGATTCAGATGGATGAACGTGTTGACGCGTGATTGCGGATCATACTGCTTCTTATCTGTAACCCCGTAGACGACGCCGGAGGTCCCGGCTGTCGCGGCGATCTCGCCCGGATTGAGCACGTTCAGCGAGAGGGCGTTGTTGGGCTGGTCGCCGCCGCGGTAAGACACCGGGGTGCCGGCCTGCAGGCCCAGATCGGCAGCGGCTGCTGCCGTCAGCTCCCCCTGGACGCCAAAGGTCGGGACCGTGTCGCACAGCAGTGAGGGATCGAACCCGAAGTGATCGAGCAAGAAGTCAGCGGGCGCTTCGGCTTTGAAGTCCCACAGGATCCCTTCCGAAAGACCCGACTCCGTGGTGCGGGCATCGCCGGTCAGTTTCATGGCCAGCCAGTCGCCCGGCAACATGATCTTGTCGATGGTGGCGTAGATCTCGGGCTGATGTTCCTTCACCCAGGCCAGCTTGGTGGCCGTGAAGTTGCCCGGCGAGTTCATGAGATGGTCGAGGCACTTCTCTTTGCCGATAGCGTCGAGCGCGCTTTCGCCGTAGGGGACCGCACGGCTGTCGCACCAGATGATGGAGGGACGCAGTACCTGCTGATCCTTGTCCACGCAGACGAGGCCGTGCATCTGGTAGGCGATCCCGATGGCCTTCACGTCGGCGGGTTGGGCACCGGCCTGTGCCATCGCACCGCGTACCGCGTCACGGGCACAATCATACCAGGACTGTGGATCCTGTTCCGCAAACCCCGGCTCCGGCGCATCAATCGTCTGTTCCGTCTCCGGAAAGAATGCACTGCCCGCGCACTGCCCTGACTCAGCATCCAGCAGGGATGCTTTCACCGAAGAACTACCAACGTCAATTCCTAGTAAGTATGCCATGATGCAATCCTTTTCTTGACCCCTTCACCTGCTTTACCCGGTGGGAGTCAGAGATTCTCCTGTTCTCCGTCGCCATCGTCCACTGAATCCCCTCTCCTTTGCCTTGAGTATTGTCTCAATTATTAGCACAATATCCTCATGCCTAAACCGTCAACTATTGCAGATGGAATTCACTATTTTGGCCTTGAGGGAGTGCCCTTGGCGGTGCGAAGGGTCCGGACCGACCCGGCCCACACGCCTTCACACCCGCACGATCTAACCGAGGTCGAGCACAGTCACGATTTCTGTGAGCTGGTGATTGTGACGCAGGGCAGGGCGATGCATTGTCTTGAGGGGGATGACTTCCCTGTTTCGGCCGGGGATGTATTCCTGCTGCAGGGGCGGCAGCACCATTACTTCTTCGACCGCGAGGACCTGGTGCTCACCAACATCATGTACGATCCTGAAGGGGTTGGCTTGCCCGAAGGCGAGTTGCGCAAGTTGGCCGGCTATTCCGCCATGTTCCTTTTGGAACCGACCTACCGTCGTCGCCATCGCTTTGAAAGCCGCCTGCACCTCAAGCGCGTCCCGCTGGCCCATGTCGAGCGGTTGACCGAGGAGATGGAGCGTGAATGCACGGAACGCAGGCCCGGCTACGAAGTGGCGGTGCGGGCCAAGCTGCTCGAGTTGATCGTCTACCTCTCCCGCGCCTACACGCAGAGCGATACAACTGAAGCACACGCACTGCTGCGCGTGGGCAACGTCATCGGCGCCCTTGAGCAGGATTACGCCAAGCAGTGGCGCGTATCGGAACTCCTCTCCATCGCGCACATGTCGCGCAGCACCCTGATGCGCGTATTCCGCAAAGCCACCGGCCAGACCCCCATCGAGTACCTTGTTCGTCTGCGCATCCAAAAAGCCATGGAGCTCCTCCGCAACAGCGACCGGCGCATCACCGAAATCGCCATGGACGTAGGTTTCAACGACAGCAACTACTTCGCCCGCCAATTCCGCCGCATCACCGGCAACTCTCCCCGCCGGTTCCGCATGGGCTGAGACCGCGTTGGATGCCATCGGTGTTGGTCGAAGCATGTAGCCCCGGCGCATAGTGCCGTATAAGGAATAGACCCAAGGTCCTATATTGACCAAAAACCGCATCTAGCGTATCATAGCACAAGAGTTGGGTGCATATTGAAAGGGCAGGTGTATCTTGTTCTTTCGGCTCCCTCTACATCCAGAAGGCAATTCACCGGAATGCTTGGTGAAACCTCGTTGATAACCGCCTGCTGCGCGGTCGAGAGACGGGAGTGCAGGCAGGTCAGGGTGGTGCCAGTTGGCGGAGGCCTTTCTCGGTGTCCAGTGTGGTTACGACCTCAATCTGGCCTGTCTGGAGCTGAGGTGTCATGGTGTCCAGGACATCCCTGACAAGGTCGGAGATCGTAATGACTTCCACGTCTTGCAGTCCTTTGCGCCGTTCCAGTGCGGAGAGGAGAAGCAGGCGGTCGATCAGGGTCTGGATACGGTCGGTCTCTCCCCGGATATTGCGCATGAAGCGCCGGCGCTGTTCGGGAGGCATATCCTCTTCCATCAGCTCGGCGGCGCCTCGTATTGCCGAGAGGGGACTCTTCATTTCATGGGTCAGCGTTTCGACGTACTGCTCCACGTACTGCTTGCCTTCCAGCGCATCGCGCATCTCTTCAAAGGATTGGGCAAGGCGTCCCACTTCGCTGTGTCCCATCTTGGGGAGCGTGGCGCGTTTGCCGTCGCGAATGGCGTTGGCATAGGCGGTGAGCTTCTCAATGGGAGAGGTGATCCAGAGCGATATGGCCATGCCGAGCAGTATCACCAGGATGGCGACGAGAACGCCGTAGCGAGTGATGCGTCGTTCGGCCGTTTCGCGGAACGGTTCGATGCTGCCGGCCGGCTTCGCAACGGTGAGCACGCCGATGATGTCGCCCCCACGCATAATGGGTGCGGCGACGTAAAGGATGCTTGAGGTTGGATCATCAGGGTCTTTGCGTGTCGCCCGTGCTCCGTACTTGCCTCTCAACGTGAGATAGACGTCGTTCCACTGCGAGTAGTCGCTTCCGACGTCGCGGCCCTCATCCGAGTCGTAGACGACGATGCCGGAGGCATCGGTGACAGTGACGCGCAAGTTCAGTCGGGTCTTGTCCATCTCGTAGATACGCGCCACGACGTTCCAGTGGCTGGCGAGGTCAATCATCGTGTGGAGGTCCGCGGTGGGAAGCGTGTCATCCTCCATCTGGCTGGCAACCAGTGAAGAGAGAATCGTGGCGGTCTCCACCATGGATTCCTCCATGGTGGCGAGGTAGCGCGGCCGCAGATCGTCAACCATGATGTTGACGAGCTGGTAGAAGCCGAGTCCCACGAGAACAAAGAAGACAAGAAAGAGGCGCGTGCGAATCTTCACTGGTCTTCCCTCAGTGAGTAGCCGACGCCACGGTGCGTCTTGATGGGATCATGGTCGGGCGTGATCCTGCGCAGCTTGGCTCGCAGGGTCTTGATGTGTGTGTCAACGGTGCGATCGAGGCTTGCTTCGGGTTCCTCCCACACTTGGTTCATGAGCTGGTCGCGCGTGAAGACCTGGCCGGGACGGCCGACAAGCACTTCCAGTAGGCGGTATTCGTAGCGCGACAGATCGAGCAGGCTGTCGTGGTAGGTGATGCGCATCCGTTCGGGATCTACTGCAAAGCCGGGTGAACCTGCTGGCGTCGTGTCCGTTCCGTTTGTGCGCCGCAGGACCGCGCGCACGCGGGCGCACAGCTCGCGTGGACTGAAAGGCTTCACCACGTAGTCATCGGCTCCAATTTCGAGGCCCACAACGCGATCGATCTCGGAGGTGCGTGCGGTCAAAAAGATGACGGGCAGGCGGGAGCTGTTGCGCAGGTCGCGGCAGAAATCGAACCCGTTACCGTCCGGCAGGCCCACATCCAGGATGACCAGGGCAATGCCATCAGCGGCAACTGTCTCACGGGCCTCGCCCACAGTTGAGCACCACGTGACGTCGTATCCTTCTGTCTGCAGGGCGTAGCGGATGTTCTCGGCTATGCCGGCTTCATCTTCGACGACCAGGATTCTCTGCTGCATCTACGCTTCCGTGCTGTACCCGTTCGGGTTCTGCGACTGCCACCGCCACCCATCGCGGCACATGTCCTCAATGCCCCGCTCTGCCTTCCAACCGAGGCGCTCTGCGGCATAGGCGGGATCGGCGTAGCACTCGGCAATGTCGCCGGGGCGGCGTGGGACAATAGCGTAGGGCACGGGCTTGCCGCTGGCATCTTCAAAGGCTTTGACCACTTCGAGGACGCTGTAGCCGCGTCCGGTGCCGAGATTGCAGGTGATGATGCCGGGGTCCTCTGTAAGCGCATCCAGGGCTCGCAAGTGGCCGATGGCGAGGTCCACCACGTGGATGTAGTCGCGTACGCCGGTGCCATCGGGTGTGGGATAGTCATCGCCATAGACACTCAGTTTCTCGCGGCGCCCCACGGCGACCTGCGCGACAAAGGGCAGCAGATTGTTGGGGATGCCGGAAGGATCCTCTCCAATGCGTCCGCTTGCATGGGCCCCAATCGGGTTGAAGTAGCGCAGCAGGGCCACATGGAAATCCGGGTCGGCGACATGCAGGTCGGTGAGAATATATTCCATCATCAGCTTCGTGCGCCCGTAAGGATTCGTCGCCTGCAGCGGGAAATCCTCGGTAATGGGGACGGTGTGCGGATCGCCGTACACCGTAGCCGAGGAACTGAAGACGATACGCTTCACGCCCTGTTCCTGCATGACTTCGCACAGAACCAGGGTCCCGGTAATGTTGTTCTCGTAGTAACGCAGTGGAATCGAGACGGATTCGCCAACAGCCTTCAGTGCCGCAAAGTGGATCACGGCATCGAACCCGGCGCCCGCGACAATGGAGGTGAGGGCCGGTTTGTCGAGAAGGTCGACTTCGTGGAAGTCGACGGTCTTGCCGGTCAGTTCCTCAACCCGGCGCAGCGACTCCCAGCTGGCGTTGCAGAGATTGTCGACCACACAGACCTCGTGTCCGGCATCGAGCAGTTCAAGCACCGTGTGACTTCCAATGTAACCGGCACCGCCGGTAACCAAGACCTTCATTGTTCGCTCCCTCGCAGTTGCAGTTAGTGGACAGGATGCTCCCATAAGAGTTGGTGGGGGTCAATACGGAGGTTGGGCAGGACTTTCCCCAGTTTCGAGCCTTAGGTCGCATAGGAGATCCCTCGGCTTCGCTCGGGATGACAGCTCCGGAATTGCCGAGTTTTCTAAGAAGTTGTCATGCTGAGCTTGTCGAAGCATCTCCTTTGAGCAACTGTGATGATCTGGGCAACACGCCGGGACAAGCTTACCCCGGCGGGCCGTGGGCTACGGGGGCGAGCTCCGCGCAAACGTCACAAAGGTGCTGCGCCGCCGGGTGAGCGGCGTGCTGAAGACTTCCTGGCCCTGAATGGAGCCGTTGTGGCCGCGATAGACCAGTTTGACCCGGCGCAGGTCATCAGGGCATTTCACGCGTGCCACCTGCAGCGAAAGCGGGAGCGTTTCCCAGCGGCGTTCCGGCTGGCCCTCGAAGGCGAACATGGCGATCCAGAGCAGCATGCCGAGGGCGGGGTTGTCCTCCCCAACAGAGGAGGCAAGGCCCTCCTTTATGACAACGCGTGAGATCTCCTTGGCCGCGCGGATGGCGGCCAGCTTGTCCTGGGTCCGGTCATAGAGCATAGAGGTATTGCCCAGGGCATAGCTGCGGCCCAGGAGTTCATTCTTGGCGTATACTTCAACAAAGGGCGTGGACCCCCAGCGTCCCCGGCCGCGTACGCGTCCGTGCCCATCCGGTCCCCGCCCGATACTGACAAAGCAGAGCAACTCCGCTCCCTCGGAGCGGGCGCGATTCTGCTCATCCGTCGCTTTGCCCTCGCTACTGGGGATGATCGTGCCGGTGGAGGTTATGGCGAGTGTCGCGGTCAAGCTGTCAGCCGCTTCATACTGACGACGGGCACCATCGGCATTGCCGATGAGCTCGAGGCAGAATGCAGCGAGATAGCGGCTGTAGGCGTCGTCGGGAAACCCGTTGAGGTTCTCGAGACGATCAATGACGTTGCGCGCTTCGACGGCGGCATCATCCCACAAGGCCATCGCGAAGTAGTTCAGGGCGCTGAAGGCGTGCAGCAACGTGCGCTCGTAGGGGAATCCGCGGAAGGTCTTGACCCGGTCACTCGTTACGAAGCTGGCGGTCTGCCGCGACACGCTGACCTTGTCGAGTCGCTCAATCGTCTCCACGGCCTCAAGCCAGTCCGCGGCCGAGGCCTTGTGCCGGCCGGAGGCATGTTTGACCATGCCGCGTTCCATGAGAAGCAGGACGTGGTCGGTGTCCGCTGTGGTCGCATCCTGCAGCGTGGTGGTGGCGCTGGCGAGGTCTCCCTCGTAGAAGTCCTTGCGTGCACGGGATAGCTGGGTGGTGGCACACCCTGAAAGACCGGCCGTCACCAGTATCAGTGCCAGTGCGCGCGTGCCCATCCCCAACTGCCTTTCGCCTGCTACCATCCGATGATCGGCTTGCGGGCACGGCGCATGCGCTCAACCTGATTGCGGAGCACGATCAGCCCGGTCTCAAGATCGGTGATCTCGCAGGTCAGCATGAAGAACTTGTCCTCTTTCTTGGAGACACGGACCTGTCGCCCTGAGCGGCTGGAGATCTCGGTAAGGGATCCGGTAAGCATGTATTTGGCACCAAGCTGTTTGCCCACGGCGACACGGCTTTCAGGAGTGGCGTTCTGAAGCTGGTAGCCTTGCTCGCGCAGCAACTCATCGCGTCGGGCGGTATTGGTCAGCATGATCTTTCCGCTGTCGAGCAGTTTTCCGCTGATGGTGTCCGAAAGCGATTCAGTATCCAGGTGCTGCTTGGTCCGGTTCTGAATTCCAAAAACGGACACGATGGGGCTCTTCGCGCCTTCGGGCGGGAACTGCTTGAGAATGAGGGTGGTCATCTCATCGGTCCAGGAGAGCAGGTCTCTCTGGTCGTAGTTCGCGGTCAGCGTGGATGCATCGTTAGGATCCACGTCCTTGACGGATGTGCGGAAGGCCGCGCATCCGGTCAGGAGAGTCAGTGCTACGAGGGCCAGGATTAGTGAACTGAGTGACTTCATGATGAATCCTCCGCTGTTGATTGCATTGTTCCTACGCAGGAACATACTACTGGAATCAGCCCTCCGAAGCAACCACGCGATGATCCAGCATGGTATCGTCGTCAAAGATGAAGTGGCCGGTGAAAGGCGTTCCACTGAGCAGGTGCGGAAACCACACGGGATCATCGGCCCACATACGATCATAGGGAATGGCGTCGATGGCGAACCACTCGGGAATGGCCTCGTCTGTCTCAATCAGCTCACCCGTGAAATTCGAAGCCCGGAAGACTTCGCCGCGCAGCCCATAGCCATCCACAAACTGGAAATGGAGCCGTCCGGCATACTCAACGCCAGTGGGCGTCACGCCAATCTCCTCCTCCGTCTCGCGCACGGCGCACTGCTGCATCGTCTCGCCGGGTTCAACCCGCCCGCCGGGACCGTTGATCTTGCCTTTGCCCAGACCACGCAGCTTGTGAATCAGGAGAATAGACCCGTCGCGAATGACAAAGAGCAGCGTAGCATCTTCCGTGGGCTGCCAGGTCTTCCAATCAATAGCATCAACACGAGCTGGAATGGCTGCCTCTGGCGCGGTCATTGCGCAATTTCCAGGTTGTCTTCCCATTCCAGCTCGAGAGTCGGATTCCCGGGATCGGCGTTCCAGTCCTCGACGAATACCTCCACACGGTTGCGGAGCAGGATGCTGGTCATATGCCGTACCTGCTTGCTGCCCACCAGGACAGCCATCTTCAGATCCAGCGAGCGGAAGCGCTGGAAGATCCCCAGCAGAACAGGCGTATCCGACCGCTTGACTGCTTTGCTCCTGGCGGCTGTCGCGATGGCGGGCTTGATGGCTTCGTAGATGGCATCGACTGAGTGTTCGATGTTGCCGGCGTCAAAGGCGATCCGGTGTGACACCCCATCTCCGTTAAGCAGAACGGCCTCGCTCTGTTGGCCTGCATCGCGGAAGAAGAGCACAAAATCGAGTGTTTCGAGCATCTCTTCGATCGTGACGGACGTGGCGTCCTCTGGCGTCTCCTCGGGAGGAGGCTCCTCTACGATCTCCTCCACGGTCTCTTGCTCGGGTGCGGGCTCCGCAGCGGCCTCGGCTTTCTCCTCGGCTTCCTTCTCCATTTGGGCCTGTTGCGATTCGAAAAGCTTGCGGACGGTCTTGTCGAGCAGGTCGAGTGTGCGCGCAAACAGATCGGGGTAGGGGAGCTTCTGCTTCTCGGCAGTGGCGATCCAGCGACGATTCAATTCGCCTGTCCAGTCGGCCGCGATCTTCTCAATGGGGCGTCCGGACTCGACATCCTTCTGAAGGCGAGGTGTCCAATCCTTCTCCAGGAGATGCAACTGGTTGCCTTGCTCGCGCATGGCGCGGCAGGCGGTGGGGATAAGACGGTTGCAAGTGTCTATGACCTTTCTCTGCGCTTCGTCCAAAAGCCGGCCTTTCTCGGCAGGGGCCACGATGAGTTCAGCATCCTGCAGCGACAGCCAGGCGTCTTGCAGCTTCTTGACCGCTTGGCAGCGGTCTGCAACCCAAATGGCCTCAACAGCTTCAGGAGTAAGGGCTTCAAGCGTAGCAGGGAGCGCTCCAAATGCAGCGCGCAACTGGTCCTGCGCAACGCGCTCTCGTATCTCGGGCAGCATACGGTCAAGCTGTTGGGCAACCTGGCCGCTTACAGACGTGGCAAGGCGGGCATTCCCGGTGAGCAGATCACGGATGCGGGTAAGGAAGGCACTGTCATCGCGCCGCCCGGCGCGAGTGGCGAGCTGTTCTGAGAACCATGGTGTGAGATCAGACGTGTAGCGGCTGAGGAGCTGTGTCCGGCTCTGTTTCTGGTTGCGGTGGGCCGCAAGATCAGATCGTATTGTCGACTCAACGGCGGCGGTCTCCAGGGGGATGTCGTTGCTGCGGCGGATAGCGGCATCAAGGCGTTCTTCTTCCAGCACGCCAGCCATGCGGTCTGCTTCCTGACGGATCACGGTAAGCGGGCCATAGATGGTGGCACGTTCGTCCGGGAGATTGCGCATCTCTTCGACTTGCAGTGCTTGGATGGCCGTCTCTGTGGCTTTCTGCAGCGAGCCACGTATGCCTTTGGCGTCAATCGCGTGGTCAGGCAGTGTCTTGGCCGCCTTGCTGAGCGACGTGAGTTGGTGGTTGTACTGCGTTCTGACCTCGCCAATGACCCGCTGCGCGGCTTCGCGCGTGCTGTGCTGGACCTCTTTGAAGAGCGGCCGATCCGCAGGCGCGGCGAAAGAAGAAAGCCAGTCGGTTAGGCCGTCCAGATCCGCCGACTGTGGAGGATGATGCCCGGTGCTACCTGCGAGTGTTGTCAGACGTGCGTCCAGTTCCTTCTCGGTTGGCATGCGGATAAGCCCTTTCAGCTCATCCCGTTGAAGGGCGACGCTCTGCCTGCGGGCCTGGCTGAAGGCGCTATCAATGCTGCGGGCCGCGAAGGCGTCGGCCTCGGTCCTGGCACGCCGGGTCCAGTCATCGCCCAGCAGAGCTGCCACGTCCTCCCGTTTCAGGGGCAGGGCCGAGTGCTCGCGGGCGCGGGCGACGGCATCGTCGATGCGGCGGTCGAGGGCGCGCAGGCGCTCATCAACGAGATGTTTGAGACAGATGGTGCGGCTGGCCTTGGGGTCGCCATGCGCCTTGACGTCCTTGCGCATGCGGGCGCCGAGCTCCGCCACCAGCTCACGTTCGCCGTCTTCGGTGGTGACGGGTGCGGCCTGCAGAGAGTCTACGATCTTCTGTGCTGCGGCACGCACGGCAAGCTGGCGCTTGGCGCGTTCACGTGCACTTACGTGGGGCTCCTCGCCGGGCGCTACGGAGCTGATGCATGTCATGAGGGCCAGTATGATGGCGATACGCTTCATGGTGATCCCTCTCCTTTTCCGTACTCGGCGCGTACGGACGCGACAAGCGGATAGCCGCGCTTGTCGAGTTCAGATGCGATGTGCTGCAGTTGGGAGCGCGCATCAGCAGCACCGGCCTGGTCGGCCAGCGGCAGGCGGGCGGCGACATGGCCAACGGTTTCCCAGTGCAGACCCGCAATACGATCACTCCATTGGGCCAGTCTTTGGGCAATGTAGTCTTCAGCGTAGGCGGCTTCCGGGCTCCCTGGTTCCAGTGTGAAATCGGCCTCCGGGACGAGCCTGGCTACCGCGTCGGGGGTACCGGCGGTCTGAGTGGCAAGTGCGGCACTGAGAATGCTCCGCTGCAGGCGCTCGTGATCGTCTAGCTCCCCGGCCTTGCGACAGAGCTGACTGAAACGCGGATCCTCCGGCCAGGCGTCGGCAAAGACCACATGCGAGAAGTCAGGGAAGAGCGCCAGGTTCGCCTCACGCTCCCACGCATCGATCTCCCGATCAATACGCAGAATGACCTGCTGTTTCCATAGCTCCATGACGGCGGGTCCCGTATCCTGTTGCGCCATCATGCTGTGCGCCACCATCGTGAGACGGGTCGTGATGGCCAGGATGAGAATCAGGGGCAACGCAATCTGCACGAGGACATCGTTCGGACTGTGTGTGTAGAGCTGCGTCTGCGACCGATTGACCAGGGCATCTATCTGTCGCGCCGCACGCCTGGCGTTGTAGCCTGTCTTAGCCACGGGAGCTGCCTCCTGCAAACGTGGCGAATGCTTTGCGTAGCTGACTACGTTCACTGTCGGCGGCAGCGGATTCATCCTCGACCGCTTTGCGCAGGGCGGTGAGCTGTTCAACCGACTCGCGCCGTTCAGACCGGACCTCGGATAGCAGCTCGCCGAGGAGTTCGGCGACGCGCGTTTCTGTCTGAATCATGCTTTCAAGCAGGCCGGCAGCCTGGTCGAAACGTTGACCTGTCTGGCTGACGTTCTCCGCAATGCCGTCCAGCTTCTCTAGCTGCGCGACACCATCGCGCTGTCCCGCCTCGAGTCGTTCGAGCCCGCTCGCCGCGTTTGTGATCGCCGAGGTCTGCTCGTTGACGGCGGTCTCCATACCGCGTACGGCGTCCAGCGCTTCGGAGATGGCGTCGGGTTGCAGTCCGGCGCTGAATTCACGGCTGGCGGCGCTGAGCGCCTTCAGGTCGCGGGTCAAGTGGTCGATCGTATCGGCCAGGGACCGCTCCTCCTCGACGGGCTCGATGCAGGCGGCGCGCTCGAAAAGATAGGGCAGCGGCTTGGCGGCCAGGAAAGCGCCAATCAGGCCGATCAGAGAGCTCAGCAGGGCCGTGGCGGTACCGTCCAGCAGACGATCCAGCACAACAGGGAGTTCTTCGGCGTTTGGCACGCGCTCGGTCATCGCCGACACGCCGCTGACGCTCAGGCCAATCCAGAGCCCATAGAGTGTGCCGGTCAATCCCAGCATGACGAGGAAGAAAGGGAAGTGGGCCGGGTAGGGTAGCGCTTCCATGGCATGGATGGATGCGATGTCATCGTGTGGGCGACGGAGAATCCGAAGGCTCTGTACCAGCGGGAATGCCAGGAGCAGAAGCGGGACAAGCGTGGAGACGGTGCTGAGGTCTCCGGACAGAAACACCAGGATGTGTAGCAGCGTGCCCGGATTCTCACCGATAAGTCCCGGCCAGGAGGGCAGCACGCCGCGGAGGGCCACCTCCAGGTTGACACACCACGCCATGAACGCGGGGATTGCCAGCAGAAGAGAAAGAACCGCGACACCGGTCAGGCGTGCGCGGCGTGAATTGACGTCGTCGGTACGGTCATGAGTGCTCATGGAGAGATATAATCCTCCCTAGATATGGAGAAGTCAAGAAGAGGGGGATGGGTTTGACTTGCTCCACTTTCGTGCCTCGGGTCGAATAGGAGATCCCTCGGCTTCGCTCGGGATGACAACTCCTTAGCGTTTTGTGTCATGCCGAGCGCAGCCGAGGCATCTCCGCCGCACTATACGCACATGACGCCGTTCCTCTTGGCAAAACGTGATCGACCCTAGAACAGCGGTTGTACCGGACTGGTGATGGTCTTGAGCAGACGCGCCATGATCTCTTTGCCCATGAGATCGTCGCAAGCGCCGGGGAAGTTGCCGGCCTCCTTGTAGCAGTCGTAGAAATCCGCATGGTAGGGCGGAACGGCGGGACGGTTCTTGCGGAGGGCGAAGCTGGTGGTGTTGCGAATGGGCCAGATGTCGACCGGTGTGTGGCGGAGCGTGCCTTCCACAAGGCGGTTGACGTCATCCAGGCTCAGCGGCATGCGCCGCTTGTTGATGACCCAGCTATTGCGGGGCAGGCAATCGCGCAGGATGTCGTTGCGTACCCAGGTGGCCACGACGGGGTCGTCGATCAGCAGGCCCATCTCGGTGTTGAGATTGGCCGAACGCGGATCGAGGTTGTAGGTGCCGATGAATGTATGCTGCTGGTCAATGACGAGCGTCTTGGCGTGGATGCAGAGATGGGGCGCCTGCTTCGCTCCCTCGGCCTCGCCTCGTGCCTTCATTTCAGGGAACTGCGGGAACACATTCAGCAGATCGGTCGGACGCGGCTTGTACTCGTAGATCTCGGCCCCAACATCCTCAATATAGGAAGAACGGAGCCTGTAGTTGGCCGAGTAGGCAATCGTATTATCTGTAGCTGCAAAGCTGTTCGAGGAGATGATGATGCGCATGTTCTTATTGCGTTTCTTCATTCCCCTAAAGAGGCGCCGCATCTTGCGATCGAGTACGAGGTAGGGTGACTGTATAACCAGGCCTGACTCAGCCAACTGAAGGGCCTCTCCCAACTGCTCTGTTATCCTCCCGCCTCCCGAAAAGAAGAAGAACTTGCGGTTTTTGCCGGGCTTGTCGGCCAGGAATACGACGCGCGTCGGTTTGACAAGGCGCTTGGCAAATACATCCCGGATATACTCGTGGTTTGTGGCGAGTCGCTCGACCGTATCGAACCGGTCATCCAGTCGAAATTCCTCCCTTGTTTCGGGGCGCTTGAAATTGCCTTTGTCTATGGCTTTCTGGACATCACGAAGCTTGCGACTTGGGACAGACTGTTTGTATTCCCAGAACTGATCGAAGGAGACCTTCATGTCTGCAGCCACCGGACCCAGTATCAGCACATCGCGATCCTTGAAGTTCATGCCGGTGCTGAAATCGTAGTAGCTGTTCTCAATGTTGCGCCCGCCCGTGATGGCCAACAGGTCGTCCACCAGGAAGAGCTTGTTGTGCATGCGCTGGTTGGTGCGATTCGGGATGAGTCCGTCGACTATCTCCTGCAACTTGGAGGGGTTCATGCGGTTGGCCACGGGACGGTAGTGCCTGAACTCTATATTCGGGTGTACGGTCGCCAGGAATGCGGCGGCGTCCGTGTTGTGAGCCGACACCATGTGATCGGCAATGACACGGACCTTGACCCCCCGTTTGGCGGCCTGGATGAACTCGTATGCGAAGAGGCGACCGACTTCGTCATCATTGAAGATGAAGGTCTGCACATCAATGCTCTTCTGCGCATTGCGGATGAGGTGAAGACGCAGGATGAGGGCGTTGATTCCGCTGTTGATCACGCAGACATAATTGCTTTCGGACGCCTCCTTGCCTTCGTGGAGCCCCAGCACGGCACGTTTGACGAAGGGATGCAGCGGAGACACACGGCTGATCGGTTTGTGGGCAGGCCGGCGACGCTCAATCGGTTGCCGAAGTGCTGGGGATGCCTTGGGCTTCGGGCTGGGCTTGGGAGTAGAGGAAGGCGCTGGTTCCTTGTCCGGGGCCGTGACTTCGGGCGTCTTCGCCGGGCCATCAAACGTGTTGGCTTCAGCCTTGTCCTTCTCAAGCCACTCTTTGAACCCCTGTCCGTTCGCACAGGGAGAGACGGCAAGAGCCACAATCATCAAGACACAAACGGATCTACCTGGGGAATGCATCATGTCAGTCCTCCTCACCGCATTGTGCCGCGTATGCCCGGTCCGGGCAAGTGTTTCGTGGAGGATGCACATCAGCCTAAATCAGAAAAGGCTAAATCTCGCCGCTGCGCAGGCAGGCTATGCGGCGGTTGTCAGTGGTTTCAAGCGCGGGCATCATCTGGCGACACGCATTAACGGCATGCGGACAGCGCGGATGGAAGCGGCAGCCGGAGGGCGGATTGGCGGGCGAGGGGACATCGCCGGGCAACACGATGCGTTTGCGACCGTCCTTCTCGATGCGCGGCACGGCACTGATCAGGGCGCGGGTGTAGGGATGCTGCGGTTCATCGATAACGTCGCGTGTCGGACCGGTCTCGACGATCTGCCCCAGGTACATCACGGCGATTCGATCGGAGACCTGCCGCACAACCGCTATATCATGCGAAATGAAGAGATAGGATAGCCCGAACTCAGCCTTCAGATCATCCAGCAGGTCGAGGATCTTCGCCTGTACGGAGACATCCAACGAACTGGTGGCTTCATCGCAGATGACGAGGTCCGGTTCGACCGCAAGGGCGCGGGCAATGCCGATGCGTTGACGCTGTCCACCGGAGAACTCATGGGGGTAGCGGTCGAGGATATCGCCTTCCATACCGACGCGCTCCAACATGGCCGCTGCGCGGCTGGTCCGGTCGGCGGGCATGCCGATACCGTGCGTGCGCATGCCCTCCACGATGGTCGCGCCGATGCGCATGCGTGGGTTAAGACTCGAGAAGGGGTCCTGAAAGATCATCTGGATACGCTGCCTGAACGGCTGCAGGCCCTTGCGCTTCAGATCAGCCAGTTCATGACCGTCAAACCGGATACTCCCGGTTGTGGGGTCGACCAGGCGGTTGATGCACTTCCCGACGGTTGTCTTACCACAGCCGGACTCTCCGACGATGGCGAATGTCTCTCCTCGCCGGATATCGATGTCGAGTCCGTCAACCGCGCGGACATGGCCAACGGCTCTCTGAAACAGTCCTTTGCGGATGGGGAAGTGTTGCTTCAGGTTGGAGACCTGGAGGAGTTCTTGGTTCTGAGTGTTGAGTTCAGAGTGGGGCGTTGGGCCGGCCATCGAGGGAACGGCGTCGAGGAGGAGTTTTGTGTAGTCGTGCTGGGGGGAGGCGAAGAGCTTGTCGGGGGGTGCCTCTTCAACGAGCTTGCCGTCCAGCATGACGCCGATGCGGTCGGCGTTCTCGGCTACGACGCCCATGTTGTGGGTGATGAGGAGAATCGCGGTGCCGAGGTCGGACTGCAGGGCGGCCATGAGCTCGAGGATCTGTGACTGGATGGTGACGTCCAGTGCGGTTGTCGGTTCGTCGGCTATGAGGATCTTGGGGCGACAGGCCAGCGCCATCGCGATCATGACGCGCTGACGCATGCCGCCCGAAAGCTGGTGCGGGAAGTCGCGCAGGCGCTGGTCGGGGTCTGCGATGCCAACATGATCCAGCATATCGAGGGCCACACGCTCCGCCTTGTCGCCTCGCAAGCCCTGGTGCAGCTTGATCACCTCAACCAGCTGGTTACCGATGGTAAAGACCGGGTTCAGCGCCGTCATGGGTTCCTGGAAAATCATCGAGATGTCATTGCCGCGAATGCCGCGCATCTCGACCGGCGGCAGCCCCACAAGCTCACGTCCCTCGAACGTGATCGACCCGCCTGCAATGAAGCCGGCCGGCCGCGGCACAAGCTGCATCACGGAGAGCGCGGTCATGGACTTGCCGGAGCCCGATTCACCCACGAGCGCATACGTCTCGCCCTCGCGCAGCTCAAACGAGACCCCATCCACCGCCCGCACCAACCCCTCGGGCGTATTGAAATGCGTCCGGAGATCGCGGATGGTCAAGATGGTTGATGGAGTGCTCATTCGGTTCTCAGCCTCGGGTCCAAAGCATCCCTCAGCGCATCCCCAAACAGATTCGCCGGCAAAACCAAACCTACCATAAAGACGAGCGCGGCGATGAGTTTCCACCAGATGACCGGGTCGCGCGCGAGTTCCTGTCGGGCATCGTTGATCATGGATCCCCACGAAATGGTGTCTGCGCCGACCCCTATGCCTATATAGGAGAGAACCGCCTCAGCCAGGACGCGGCCGGAGAAACTGAGCACGGCGGTGATGAGGACGATGTGCATCAGGTTGGGGACGATATGCTGGAACATGATACGGGCGCGGCGGACCCCCATGGCCTCGGCGGCCTGCACATACTCCAGCTCGCGCAGCTTGAGCGTCTCGCCGCGCAACACGCGACAGAGTCCGGTCCATGACGTGATACCCATGATGATGCAGAGCTGGGGCAGGCCGCGGCCGAAAACGATCATGAACGAGATGATCAGCAGTAGCGATGGGATTGAGGAGAGGACCGTGTAGATGTACTGGATCAGGTCATCGATCCAGCCGCGGAAGTAGCCGGCGGTGACGCCGAAGAGAATGGCGAAGGGAATCACCAGTAGCGTGGTGAATCCTCCAATGATCATGCCGGTGCGGATTCCCTTGAGCGAGAGGTAGAGCACATCGTTGCCCACGCGGTCGGTTCCGAGCACATGGCGACGAGGATGCTTCAACGGCGGCTGGCCGCGCGTGGTCTTTCCCTCGTCGTCGTAGAGCGTCTCCTTTGTGAACTGCGTGGCGGAGAAAGGCGCACTGTAGGTCTTCTCCTCCATGTTGCGCAGCGGGGTGAGCAGCAGGTCGAGCAGGCTTCGTCCGTCGGAGTCGAAGATCACACGGTTCGTTTCGGGGTGACGGCGCAGGCTGCCGTCACTATTGCGCAGCGGCTGGTGATAGCCGACACTGTCGAGGACGGCGATGAGCGTGTAGAGCGCGAGGATGGCAAAGCTGACCCGCACGATCCTGCGCCCGAACACCTGGCGCATCGCGCTGCGCCATACTTCGCGGCGGCTGAGCATCAGTCCGATCCAGACCATGATCCCCACCACGACCGCGACGATCGCGTCTTTCACGTACCAATTGTTGAGCAGGTTGGTCACTGCAATCGAATCCTTGGGTCGGCGATGGAGTAGCTGACCTCCACAATAATCAGCGCGCCTATGTAGAGCACGGAGCCGAGAAAGGCCATCGAGCGAATGACGGCGAAATCCTGCTTGCCGATCGCCTCGATCATGTAGCTGCCCAGTCCGGGGATGCCGAAGAAGTTCTCGAGCAGAAGATTCCCCATGATGAGAAAGGGAATGCTGACGATGACATTGGTCAGGATGGGGAGCAGGGCATTGCGTAGGGCGTGCTTGAAAAGGACTGTTCCTTCTCCCAGCCCCTTGGCTCGGGCCGTGCGAACGTAGTCCTTGTTGATCTCCTCGAGGAAAATGGTGCGGTAGTAGCGAACGCCTCCGCCGATGCTGCCGATCAGACCGATGAATACGGGAAGGATCAGGAACTTCACCAAGTGCGGGAACTGTGCGTCGTACCCCGAGACGGGCGCCAGGCGCAGGTGAATGGCGAACAGGTACTGTCCGCCTATAATGTAGAACAGCAGGGAGATCGACATCATCAGGACGCATGTCACCAGCGCCACGTAGTCAATATACGTGGCGCGGTAGAAGGCCACGATCATGGCGGCAGCAATGGTTATCAGGAGGCTGGCGAAGAAGATGGGGAGTGCAAGGGCAACGGAGTGAGGTATCCGTTTCCTGAGTTCAGCGCTGATGTCGTGGTTGTCGACATCGGACTGCCCAAACCTGAACGCGAAGAGCCCCATGCTCTTCTGCCAGAAGATGGTCTGTGTGAAGGTGGAAGGGAAGCGTTCCTGAAGATTGACGAAGCGCGGCAGGTGATAGTTGTGCTCACGCAACCAGTTATCAATCTGCTCTTGTGTGACGCGTTTCTCGCCGAGGATGGTTTCGGCCATGTTCTTTGGGGTGTTGACGTAGAAGAACAACACGAACACGAGAAGGTTGACTCCGAGCAGAATCGGGAAGGCGTAGGCAATGCGGCGTGTGAGGTAGGCAAACATCAGGCGCTCCTCCTCTCGCTCCGCCACACGCGGATCATGCCCGGCAGGCCGAGAACAACCAGGACAGCAAGGGCGCCCGCCACGATCTCCCAGCGCGGGCGGTTCCACGCTGCCTGGAAGCGGACGCGGGTCGCGGCGTCAATGCGCCGGAATCGAACGGTGCTGTAGGACATCTGGTGCGGCTTGAAATTGTGATACCACTGGTGCGCCAGGCTGAACGAGACAGGATAGAACTGCCAGACGGCAGGGGCATCACGCTGAATGACGTGCATGGCACGGTCGATCAGCGCCATGCGCTCGGGCCCATTGTTCATGGTCTCCAGCTGACGGAACAGTTCGTCAAACTCCTCGCTCGCGTAGTTGCACGTGTTGGGCCCGCCGTGATCGACCTTGCCGTTGGGCCCGTAGAAAAGGAACAGGAAATTTTCGGGGTCGGGATAGTCGGCCAGCCAGCCGCTTGAACTGATCTGCCACTCGCCCGAGTTGCGCTTGGCGCGGAACCGACTCAGGTCGGTGCCGCGCTCCTTGAGCTTGATGCCGATACGATCGAGTCCACGCTGCATCCACTGGAAGCGGGAACGGAACTGCGGGTCCAGTCCGGCCGCGTGGTCAAGGTAGAGCGTCAATGGCTGGCCGTCCGGCGTCAGGCCGTCCGGGTAACCGGCTTCGACCATGAGTTGCCTGGCTTCCTCGATGGGCTGGCGTACATGCTTGGCGCGAATAGGATCCCACACATCGGTGAACGGGTTGGTGCCGGCTTCCCCGGCGCGGTAACCATAGATACCCGGCGGAATAGGGCCCTGGGCTGCCAGGCCACGCCCGTTGAAGAACACATCGAGATGCTCGTTGTAGTCGAGCGCAATCGAGATAGCCTGGCGCAGCTTGAACCGCTCCGGCGCCAGGCCGCCGACCACGTCGTCCTTGAAGTTGAAGGCGGTCCACCAGAGCATCGTGCGAATGTCGGTGAGCAGTCGCATTCCCTTGCCCGCCATGGCCGGGGACAGCGAGGGGTCATTGCCGGCAGCCATCTCGATGGCCTGGTCGAACACATCACTCGCGATGCCGGAAGCGTCGACGTAGCCCTGCAGGAACTTGTTCCAGGACGGAATGGCCTCCTTCTCCATGCGGTAGACCTGTCGTCTGATGAACGGAACCGGTTTCCCCGCATCAACAAGAAGTCCGGCCTCGCGGTCGCCCGGTTCGCCTTCGGATGGGTAGACGTCGCCGTGATAGTTCGGGTTCTCCTCGAGCACGATCAGTTCGTTCGGCCGGAACGTCTCCAGGTAATAGGCGCCGGTTCCGACCGGGCAGCGGTTCAGGGAGAACTGGGCCGCAGTCACGGAGGGCAAGGCGTAGAAGTCGATGGCCTCCTGCGGTACGGGCGCGAAGAAGTGCATGCTCATCCAGTAGAGGATCTGCGGGTAGCGCGTGGTGAGTGTGATGCGGTAGGTGAGCTCGTCCACGACGACGCAGCCCGGGAGCTCCGGCGCCATGTAGTCGATCACCAGCGGGTTGGCCTTCTCATCCTGCTCCTGGTTGTATCCGGCTCCGGCGGCTTCACGCCGGGCGGCACGCGCGGCTTCGATCATCTCGGTGTAGGTCTGCTGCAGCTCCGTCAGACCCTCGACATAGCGGGCCACTGTGCTGAAGATGGGGGAGGCGAGACGGGGGTCGGCCAGGCGCCGGATCTGGAGGGCGTAGTCAGCCGCCTTCAGCGTGCGGCTGGCTTGCTCGGGGAAGCTCGAGGGGTATTCATATTGCTCCAGATCCGCGGCCGCGGCATCGGCATAGACCGAGCGGCCGTCGGGCGTGCGCGCGAAGCAGGGGTGATCCTGGTATCGGATACCGGGCTGAATCTTGATGGTGTACTGCACGCGCTTCACGCGGTCGGCCGTGGCGTCTGTCTCAGGCAATACAGCACCGCCGGCATCGAGATAGACCGGCGCGGGGATCGCGGTTGCGGTCATCGGGACTAGTTCATAAGGGCGTTTGAGATAGTGATAGGTGAAAGGCGGTTCGTAGATCTGGTCGATGATCGCGCCCTCGTGCGAGTAATAGGCGCTGGTGGGGTCGAGCTTGGTTGGTGGGGTCGCAAACGTGGAGAAGTAGGCCGACTCCGCGGTCTCATCGGGCCGGTAGGGGTTGTTCGAACAGGAGGCGACAAGCAGGAGGGCCATGCCCGTCACGCCCGCACGACCTCCACCTGTCACCCGCAACTCCATGGGCGTGATGATTGCGGGAATGCGGCGATGGGTCAAGACGCAGAACGCCGTGCGGGCAAAAAGGTTGAGCCGCACCCCCGTTAGCTCCTTGCTTTTCAATTGTTTGACTACATGCGTCAAACAACTGAAACGCAAGGAGCGGTTTAAGGTTCAGAGGTTCAAAGGTTGGGAATACGCCGGTCTTGTCCGGCAACCGTGAACCTTGAACCTTGAACCTCTGAACCCTTTCAGCGGAGCTGACTAGCCATTCTCGCACGCGGATTCCAGCCATGTGGCATATTCCGCCTCGGTGCACTCGCTCGCCGCGAGGGCAACGGTTTGAACGACGACCTCTTCTTCGGGGGCAGAGAACGTGAGTCCGTTCACCTCAAGGAATAGTGCGGCGGCAAGAAAACCCGCTCGCTTGTTGCCGTCGATAAAGGGGTGATTCTTCACAATGCCATACGCGTAGGCTGCACCGAGCTGGTAGAGGGTTGGTGTTCCATATGCGTACTGCTGTCTCGGTCTGGCAAGTGCAGACTCAAGCATCCCCTCATCGCGTACCCCGGCGGGGCCGCCGAACCATGCAACAAGCTCGCCCTGGAAGGCCAGGCAGTCGACTGAATCAAGCCAGGTGGGTTCAGTCACTTGGCCAACTCCCGAAGGGCATTGCGATAGCGGTGCATCAGGCCCTCAGCAATTTGAGCCTTCTCCTCAAACCCCGGCCGTTCCGGCGTCACGCGCAGCGAGCATTCCGGTGCCTCGGTGAGGTAGAGGGTTGCCCCCTCCTTCACCTTCATAGCCTGCATGGCCTCCTTGGGAAGAACCACACCATAGGAGTTACCGATCTTCCGTACTTTTGTCTTCATTGTCATGTAATAACAATAGTTCTAACGGCAAGTGTTGTCAACTTGTGATTTTGTGGATCTACCCCAGTTACGCCCATCCGCTGTAGTAGGAGATCCCTCGGCAAGCTCGGGATGACAGTTCGTTAGTGTTCTCTGTCATGCCGAGCGAAGTCGAGGCATCTCCTACTACAGCTCAGCCCGTTGGCTATTCCAGATTCTGAAGAAGGATGGGCCCCTGTTTACAGGCGTTTCCAGAGTGCTGAGCCAGGAAAGCGGGATGGTCCTGACGATCTTACGCTCACCGGGCAAGAAATGCTCAGGCGCAGGTGTTGCAGGGCGTTTGCGGTTGGGCTATGGTTTGGGCATGGCACAGTTGGCTTCCAGGCGGGTGGTGGTGTTGGTCAATCCCAAGTCGGGGTTGATGTGGTCGTTTGATGCGATGCGGCGCGCCTTCGATCAGCACTGGGAAGTGCTGCCGGAGGTGGATCTCAAGTACCAGTTCACACAGTCGGTTGAAGACGGTATCCACAAGGCACGTGCCTGCGTGGAGGAAGGCGTCGACACGGTGATCGTGGTAGGCGGTGACGGTACGCTGAGCACGATCGGACGTGTCCTCGTCGACACGAATGTGGCACTGGGCGTGGTGCCGGTCGGTAGCGGCAACGGCTTCGCCCGGCACTTTGGGATCTCGCTTTCGCCCGAGAAGGCGATCGTCCAACTGGCGTCAGCCGAGCGGCAGGCGATCGACGTGGGACACGTGAACGGCAGACCGTTCTTCGTAACCTGCAGCATGGCGTGGGATGCTTCCATTGTCAGCGGGTTCGAGCGACTGCCCGTGCGCGGCGTGCTTCCCTATGTCTTTGCCGGGGTTGAGGAGTTTTTCGAGTACCGCCCGCAGCCGATGGACGTGGTGCTGGATGGGGAGGAGGCGCTCTCGTTCGATAACGCGCTGGTGTTTACTGTGGCCAATCTCACGCAGTTCGGGGGTGGGGCGAGGATTGCCCCTCATGCCCGCCCGGATGACGGTCGCCTGGAGCTGGTCGTGGCGCTGCGCCAGGATATCGCCAAGTTGGTCACAAACATCACGCGCTTGTTCGATGGGTCTCTGAGCAAACTGCCGGAGGTCGTGTTTCGCAGCTTCAAGACCATGAAAGTGGAGCGCGAGGAGGCCACGCCGATTCAGATCGATGGCGAGCTGATGGAGTGTGAGCGCGATTTAGAGGTGACGGTGTCGAGTGGTGGGTTGCATGTTCTGGTACCCGTCGCTTCGGCCTAGGGGGAGGCCACTTGGCTGGACGGCGCTGCGAGGAAGGGAGGCCTTCCTTGACTGGAGTATCGCTGCGCGATAATAGGCCTGCGGAAGGCCTCCCTTCCTCTCCGCTCGGGTTAGGATGGTGAGGGTCAGCCCTATCCTCCGCTTGGGGTAGGGGATGCTTGTCGTGTGATGGGGTGAAGGAGAGATTGGTAGTGCCTATTTACGAGTACCAGGTGGCTGAGGGGGCGCGGGGATGTGAGCACTGCCGCGCTGGGTTTGAGCATTTCCATAAGAGCGTGGAAGTGCTGGCGCGGTGTCCGGAATGCCATGCGCCGGTGCAGAAGCTTATTTCAGCACCTAACGTAGGGGCGTCTGAAAGCGGGGCGGATGACCGTGCCAAGGCGGCAGGATTCCACAAGCTCAAGAAGGTGTCCAAGGGGGAGTACGAGAAGCTCTACTAGACTGGTCGAACGCCTCACTCGGCCGGAAGCGAGAGACCGCTGCCATCGAAGACGACCTCCAGATCCTTGGTGTAGAAGGAGCGAAAGTCTTCGGGATCACGGTTAAACTCAAAATTCCACACCGCTTGTCTCAGCGAACGACGTGTCGTATTGGCCTGTAGGACGCGGCCGGGTGTCTTGACGCCGACAGTGGCATTGAACCCACCGAGGATGGGAGTGATCATCCGGACAATCTGCGGGTCCTCGAGGTCGATCGGCTGTTCGGATGGGGCCTTGATGCCCTTGCGTAGGAGGCGATAGTTATCGCCCTGAATGCGCGAAAGGGTGAACCCCTGGTCCGCGAAGAAATCGGTCTTGGCCAAGTCTGTGATGCGATCGAATGTGAGCTGAAACTTAACGTGTCGACCGCCATGGCGCGATTCAACCTTCATGTCTTTCACGGCAAGACCGTCAATGTCGTAACTCTCGACCTTGCGCTTGATCCGCTCCTCGGACGGGTTGAGCAGCAGATCAAGATAGCCATGTGAGTCGCCGGGAGGTTCTTCTCCTGATACGCTGGCCAGTTCGTCGGCAAGCTTTATCATGCCTGTAATCTGCGTGACGGTTTCCTCGGGCAGTGAATAGGTGATGTCAATAAGGCCGGATCCGTCATCGTTGAGGGTCAGCGTCTCAGTGAAGTCTATGCATCCGGCGGAGAGCACCAGGAGGGCAAGAAGGAGCAGGTTCAGGTGTCGCATGGGGTTTCTCCTTTACGGCTGTGGGCGGTTGGAGGTGTTGGTGTACTGGAAGACGACCTCATCGGGTTTGACCATGCCGGTCTCTCGGGCGACGCGCTCGACATAGGCAGGATCGGTGCTGAAGCGCTTCTGTTTGGCCTGCAGGGCTCGCGTCATGGCATCTGTCTCATGGTTCTCGGCCAGCAGTTCCGCCTTGCGCTGTTGGAGCTGGCGCAGACGATGGCAACGCGGGAGAAAGATGCAGACAAGCCCGATGGTGAAGAGAATGAACAGCACTACCCACGCTGACCGGTAAACTGTGGTCCAGCCATTCACTGGTTCATCCTCTCCCCAATGACAGGTGTTAGGTGCGAGGTGGTGAGTGATAGGTGTCTGTCTCAACACCTAACACCCGGCACCTGTGACCTATCTTCTAGTCGCCGTAGACGGCTTCATTCCCGAGCATTTCTTCGATGCGCAGGAGTTGGTTGTACTTGCAGATACGGTCCGTACGCGACATGGAACCCGTCTTGATCTGTCCGGCGTTCACAGCCACGGCAATATCGGCAATGGTGTTGTCTTCGGTTTCGCCGGAGCGGTGGCTGACAACGGCGGTGAAACCGGCCTTGTGAGCCATCTCAATGGCATTCAACGTCTCGGTCAGTGTGCCGATCTGGTTGACCTTGATCAGGATCGAGTTGGCCGACTGCTCCTTGATGCCGCGTGCGAGGTAGTCCACGTTGGTGACGAAAAGGTCGTCCCCGACGATCTGGCACTTGCTGCCAAGCTTGGCGGTCAGCAGGTTCCAGCCCTCCCAGTCGCTCTCATCGCAGCCGTCCTCGACGGAGTCGATCGGGTACTTGCCGATCAGCTCGGCGAGGTAGTCGACCTGCTCCTGGCGCGAGCGCTTGGCGCCGGTGTCGCCTTCAAACTTGGCGTAGTTATAGACGCCGTCTTCGTAGAACTCGCTCGCAGCGCAGTCGAGGGCGATGGTGATGTCTTCGCCGGGGGTGTAGCCGGCCTGTTCCACCGCCTTGAGGATGCTCTCAAGGGCGTCTTCAGTTCCGTCAAGCGTCGGGGCAAAACCACCCTCGTCACCAACGGCGGTACTCAGGCCGCGGTCATGCAGAACTTTCTTGAGACTGTGGAACGTCTCCGCGCCCATGCGGATGGCTTCACGGAAGTTCGGCGCACCTACGGGACGAATCATGAATTCCTGGAAAGCGATCGGAGCATCGGAGTGCGAGCCGCCGTTGATGATGTTCATCATCGGAACAGGCAGGACCTTCGCATTGGTTCCGCCGATATAGCGGAAAAGCGGCAGACCGGTGTACTCGGCTGCGGCCCGGGCGGTAGCCAGCGAAACGGCCAGGATAGCGTTGGCGCCAAGCTTCTGCTTGGTCGGCGTACCGTCCAGGGCCAGCATGGCCTGGTCGACGCCCACCTGGTCGACGCCTTCGAATCCGCAGACCTCGGGGGCGATCACGTCGTTGACGTTCGTGACAGCGTTCTGAACGCCCTTGCCGAGGTAGCGTGCCTTGTCGCCATCGCGCAGCTCAACGGCCTCGTTCTCGCCGGTTGAAGCACCGGAGGGGACGGCCGCGCGCCCTACAGCGCCGCCTTCGAGGTAGACATCGGCCTCAACGGTCGGGTTTCCGCGGGAATCAATGATCTCACGTGCACACACATCAATAATCGTCGACATAGAAAGGTTCTCCTTAATTGGGTTTTGCGGATGCAGACTAGTTGAAAGCGCAGCGAAAGGCAAGCTTGTGCTCCGGTCGAGGGGGAGGCCACTTGGCTGGAGAGCGTGGAATACCACGCTCAAAGGCCTGCGTGACCTCCCCCTCGACCTACGCTTTGGGTAGGGGGCCACTTGGCTGGACCGGTTCGGAATACCGAACCGCTAAGGCCTGCGTGACCTCCCCCTCTACCTACGCTTTGGGTAGGGGCCACTTGGCTGGACCGGTTCGGAATACCGAACCGCTAAGGCCTGCGCGACCTCCCCCTCGACCTCCGCTTTTGGTAGGGGGCGTAAGGGCGGCGGAGGGCTTCCCCTTTCTTTCCGCGTGGGTAGGGGAAGGCGTGGCAGGGATCAAATCCTTGTACAAGCGGGTCAATTACGGGGTATAGTGCGGTGAACTAAATGGAAGGCGAGTATGAGACTGTTGGTTACTGGGGGTGCGGGGTTTATTGGGAGTAACTTCGTCAGGCATATGCTGACGACCTATCCCGATATTGAAATTGTCAACATGGACGTACTCACGTACGCGGGCAACCTGGAGAACCTCTCTGCCTTTGAGGATGATGAGCGGCATAGTCTTGAGCGCAAGAACATCGCGTCGGAAGAGGACGTTGAAAGCGTGTTCCGGGCCCATGAGATTGATATCGTGGTCAACTTTGCCGCGGAGAGTCATGTGGATCGCAGCCTCCACATCGGTGCAGAGGCCTTTATTCGGACAAACGTGATGGGCGTGCAGGTGCTGCTTGATGCGGCGCGGGTTCACGGGGTACAGCGCTTTGTGCAGATTTCGACCGACGAGGTGTATGGCTCACTCGGGCCTGAGGGGCGCTTCACGGAGCTGACACCGCTGGCACCCAATAATCCCTATGCTGCCACGAAGGCGGGTGCGGACTTGTTGGTGCGCGCGGCGCACAAGTCGCACGGTATCGACGTGGTCATCACGCGCTGCTCGAACAACTTCGGTCCCTACCAGTTTCCTGAGAAGCTCATTCCACTCATGATTGCGAATGCGCTCGAAAAGAAGCCGTTGCCGGTCTATGGGGATGGGTTGAACGTTCGGGATTGGATCTATGTGCAGGATCATTGTCGGGCTATTGACGACGTGATGCGCGGGGGGCGCAGCGGAGAGGTCTACAACATTGGAAGCGATCACGATGTCCCGAACCTGGAGATCGTAACCCAGATACTGGCGCTGGTTGACCGGCCTGAGTCGCTGATCCAGTTTGTTGAGGATCGTCCCGGGCACGATCGTCGCTACGCGATGGACTCGTCCAAGATTCGCGACGAGCTGGGCTGGACGCCGGAACTGGGCTTTGAAGACGCGCTCGAAGCGACGGTGCAGTGGTACCTGGAGAACGACACGTGGCTGGAACATGTCCGTAGCGGGGCCTACCAGGGCTACTACGAGATGCTCTATGGAGAGAGGCCGCGGGTGCCTGGCCGGTAACGGGAGTATGAGTATGAGTGGATTGGCGAAGATCCTGGCAGAGTTCCGTGACGGGATGCGGAGAGCGTGGCGGTTTGTTGCCGAGGATGTCTGGGACCTGGATGTGGGCTCCCTTGAGGGCGCTCGCGGTGCCGGTGTGCGCGTTGTGCGCGTTGTTTCCCTGGTGTTTCGTGGATTCAAAGCGGATGAGTGCCCGATTCACGCTGCCGCCCTGACCTTCAATACGCTGATGGCCATCGTGCCGGTTCTGGCGCTTTCCCTGGCCCTGGCACGCGGACTGGGAAACGAGGATTTTGCAAAGGAGAAGATTCGCAGCGTCGTATCGGAGTGGACCGTCCGGTTCGAGGATGCGCGTTCCGAGGGGATGGAGCCGGATGCATCACAAGCTCTGCCCGAGAGTGATGTCGGTGCGGAAGATGCGCCAGGAACCACCTTGGCGGAGGGCGGCTCGTTAGCCGGGGAGATCGACCACTTGGTTGAAGTCGGCTTCGAGAAGGTTGAGAATATCAGTTTTGCTGCCCTGGGTGGTGTGGGACTGGGGGTCCTGATTTGGATGGTGGTTTCCGTGTTGGGGCAGATCGAGGCCTCGTTTAACCGGGTCTGGGGGGTCGGCCATGGTCGAGCGCTCTGGCGAAAGTTCACCGACTATCTTAGCGTGCTGTTCATTCTTCCGTTTCTTGTTCTGCTCGCCTCATCGATCCCGGTTGTCGATTTCGCCACCCGATTTTTGGATGATTCCAGCGCGGAAATGGTGCGTGCCTTTGCCGGGTCCGGCTTTCTCAAGAACCTGATGGTGGTTCTGATGAGTACGCTCTCGTTCGGATTCATGATCATGTTCATGCCCAACACACGTGTGCGCTTGTGGCCGGGGCTGACCGGTGGTCTGGTCAGCGCCTTGCTCTTTATTGCCTGGATGCTGCTGTGCGCACGGTTGCAGGTGGGTGCCGCGCGTTACGGGCGCATTTACGGGAGCTTTGCCACGGTTCCCATCGTGCTGGCGTGGGTCTACGTGAGTTGGGAGATTGTCCTCTTTGGTGCGGAAGTGGCCTTTGCATCTCAGAACTGCACCACCTACCGCATGGAGCGTTCGGCCCGATCGGCCAGCCTGCAGTCGCGGGCGCAACTGGCTCTGGTATTGGTGCTGCAGGCCGCGCGCACGATGCACCGCAAGGAGCCCTCACCGTTTGATGTCGAGGCCTTTGCTCATGAGCACCGCGTGCCGGTGCGCTTTGTGAATGGCGTTGTCGCGGAACTCTCGCGGGCTGGTATCATGGGAGAGTTGAGCGACGCCCAGGGCTGCTATGTACTGCGCCACTCGCCGACCGACCTGTCGGTCAAGGATGTGGTGGACGCGATTATGCAGCATGGAAGCGCGCCGGGCGACCTGGGACTCGATGGCCTCGATCCCGCCGTGTCCGAACTGCTCCAGCAGCTTGATGGTGGGATGGAAACCACGATCGGTCATATCCAGATCCAGGACCTGGTGACGACCGCCTGATCAGCCGGGCAGATCGAGGGCCATGGCGACTTCGGGGCAGGTTAAGGGGTTGTCGTACTTCGTGCAGCTCATGCATCCCGAGTAGATCTTGTGCATGAGTTGCTCTTTGGGTACCTCGACGAACCCGAGCGACTTGAAAAAGGGCGGGGTGAAGGTCAACGCAATGATGCGGGCCGGGTGCATGGGGGTCACGCGCTGAATGGCGCGATTGACCAGGTCGCGTCCCAGTCCCCGTCCCTGGTGAGTCTTCGCTATGGCCAGTGACTTGACTTCAACAAAAGGATGTCGGGGGGCACCGATTTCGGGCAGAACATGCCAGGATACGGTGCCAATGATGGCGCCGTCCTGCTCGGCAACAAGGAAGCGGTCGATGTTCTGCACAATATCGCCGATCGGGCGCGCCAGGAGCTCGTCAGGGTAGGCCTTGATCAGGTTGAAGACCTGCTCGGCGTCGCGGAACTCGGCCGGTCTGATGGTGCAACTATCAGTCATGTGCTCTCTCACGTGTTGATCGATGGGAGTATCGGGGTGGGGACGATAGGGGTCAAGACTACTATTTGTGCGCAGAACAGGCTTGCACTTGCAGTGGTGTGAGTCCATAGTTCCGCGCTTTTCTTGATTCCAAGCAGAGACAGATACAGAGACAGAGACAGAGACGGTCAGGAGTAGATCATGGGACGGGACATATCACTTAGCAATATTCGTAACATCGGGATCATGGCCCATATTGACGCGGGCAAGACAACGGTGAGCGAGCGTATTCTCTTTTATTCAGGCAAGACGCACAAGATCGGTGAGGTGCATGACGGCGCTGCCATCATGGACTGGATGGACCAGGAGCAGGAACGTGGCATCACGATTACCTCCGCCGCGACCACCACGAGTTGGCGCGACCACCAGATTACGCTGATCGACACCCCGGGGCACGTGGACTTCACGGCCGAGGTGGAACGCAGTTTGCGTGTGCTGGACGGTGCCGTGGCCCTGTTCTGTGCCGTGGGCGGCGTGCAGCCGCAGTCCGAACAGGTCTGGCGCCAGAGCGAGAAATACAGCGTGCCGAAGTTGGCATTCGTCAACAAGATGGACCGCACGGGCGCTGATTTCTTTGGCGTCGTCGAGAGTATCCAGAATATCCTTGGCGCGAATGCGGTGCCGATGGTAGTGCCAATCGGTGCCGAAGATAAGTTTGAAGGCGTGATCGACCTGATCACGATGCGGGCCATCTACTACAGCGACAAGGACATGGGCGCGACCTATCACGAGGAGGACATCCCGGCCGATCGACTCGAAGAGGCCAAGACGTGGCGCGCCAACCTGGTTGAGAAGTGCGCCGAGCAGGGCGATGACGATCTGCTGGAGAAGTTTCTCGAGACCGGCGACCTGAGCGAAGAAGAGATTCGCATGATTATCCGCCATGCCACGGTCGATCGCCGCGTGATCCCGGCCTATTGCGGGTCGGCCTTCAAGAACAAGGGCGTGCAGCGTCTGCTGGACGGCATTGTCGATTTCCTGCCATCGCCCGAGGATATTCCGCCGATCATCCATGCGCATGATGATGGTGAAACGGAGTTACAGGCCAACGACGAGGAGATCTTCTCCGCGATGGCGTTCAAGGTGGTGGCTGACAAGCACATGGGCAAACTCGTCTTTATGCGTATCTACTCGGGTTCTGTTGAGTCGGGCACAACGGTGTACAACAGCACGCAGGACAAGACGCAGCGTATCGGGCGTATCATTCGCATGCACGCCAACCGCCAGCAGGCCCTCGACCGCGCCATGTGCGGTGACATTATTGCGGTGGTGGGATTGTCACAGACCCGCACCGGCGACACGATCTGCATGAAGGACCACCCGATCCTGCTCGACAGCATTGAGTTCCCTGCGCCCGTGATGTCGATCAGTATCAAGCCGGCTACGCGCCAGGATAACGATAAGATGGGTGCGGCCCTGCATGCCCTGGCCGAGGAGGACCCGACCTTTACCGTAGGCTTCGATGATGAGACGTCTGAAACGATCATCGCCGGTATGGGTGAGCTTCACCTGGAGATCCTGGTCGAGCGGCTCAAGCGTGAGTTCAGCGTGGTGGCCGATGTCGGTCGGCCCGAGGTGGCTTATCGCGAAACCGCCACGGTTGGGCTCGAAGGGCAGTACAAGCACTCCAAGCAGTCCGGCGGACGCGGCCAGTACGGCCACGTGCACCTGCGCCTCGAACCGCAGGAACCGGGACGCGGCTTCTCGTTCGAGAACGAGGTCAAGGGCGGCAACATTCCGTCCGAGTACATCACGGCCGTCGAGAAGGGCGTTATCAAGGCCATGGTGAGCGGCCCGTTTGCCGGTTATCCCGTGGTGGACATGAAGGTGACGGTGTTCGATGGTTCATCGCACGACGTGGACTCCAGCGAGTTTGCTTTCACCGAGGCGGCGCGGGTTTGCTTCCGCAACGTCTTCATGCAGGGGCAGCCCGAGCTGCTTGAGCCGATCATGTTGGTCGAGGTATCGGCGCCCGAGGACTACATGGGGTCGGTCACCGGGTCAATCTGTCAGCGACGCGGCCGCATTGAATCGATGAGCGAACAGCCCGGCGGCATTCGCGTGGTGGAGGGACGTGTCCCGCTGAGCGAGATGTTCGGTTACTCCAACGCGATCCGCACCGTTACGCAGGGACGCGGCAACTTCACGATGCACTTCGAACACTACGAAGCCGTCCCGTTCGCCATCGCCGAAGAGATCATCAAGAAGCGTCGCGAAGCCAACAAGATTAAGTAGTTCGGCCTAGAACGGCGGTTCGTCGCTGTCGAGATCTTCGGGGACGAGTGAGTCGTCATCCACAGGAGGTTCCGGGTCGCCTGCGGCTGCTTCAGCGGCGGGTTCGAGGCGCCAGGCGGTCAGATCGGTGTAGTAGCGCCCGTTGTGCTCGTTGCCGCGCAGGTCGAACGTCACCTTTACGCGCTGGCCCACTTGGATGTCGCTGAGCAGAGCGGTCTTATCCTTAACGCACCCAAACTTGATATCCTGCGGGTAGCGGTCATCCTCGGTTGTCACAACAAACTCACGCTTGTTGAATCCACTCGGAAACGTCACCTCATCCATCACAACCTTCACAGTCCCGGTCATCTCATACGCTGCCATCGCTCATCTCCTCTGTTGGTCGGGTGAGTGTCGGGTGTTGGTTGGCATGTGTCAAGTTTTCGGGGAGCAAGCAGTTCTCATTATGCCCCTTTCGAAGGCCCTTCTGTCATCCCGAGCGAAGCGAGGGATCTCATAATCATGGAAAGCATTGGAGATCCCTCGACAAGCTCGGGATGACAAGCCAGCGTTTGCGGAGCGCAGTGGTCATCGTGAGAACTGTTGCAGAGAGCAGATGCTCAGGCCATTTGGGCGAGCCGAATCTTGACAGCGTGTGGCTTACAACCGACACTCACACCTCTTCAGCACGGGCGAGTGGTGAAATTGGCAGACACGCAGGATTTAGGATCCTGTGCCTCACGGCTTGCGGGTTCGAGTCCCGCCTCGCCCACCACTCAGGCCGCCTGAGGTCATTACGAAACAGGGAAGTTCTTCATGTACGATACCGTTGCAAAGGCATTTCAAGATCATTTCGGACATCCTCACACCGTGGCGTCCTACGCCCCCGGGCGTGTGGAGGTCCTGGGCAACCACACGGATTACAATGAAGGCTTTGTCCTTTCGGCGGCTATCAACTTTGGTACCTATTTCCTGGCGTCGCCTTCGGAGGATACGACCTGTCGGATCGTTGCCGGCGACCTGATGGCAGAGGTCTCTTTCGACGTCAGTGCCCCGAACCCGGTGACCGAGAACACCTGGGCCAACTACGTGATCGGTGTCTTGGCAGGTCTGCAGTCTCATGGCGAAGCCCAGGGGGGCTTTAACGGCATGTTCCTCGGGAACATTCCGCTGGGAGCGGGGCTGTCCAGCTCGGCGGCCCTCGAGATGTGCACGGGTTTGGCTCTTGGCAAGCTGTACGGTATTGAGGTCGAGCCCCTCGAGATGGCGAAAATCGGGCAGAAGGCCGAGCACGAGCACGCCGGGGTGAAGTGTGGACTGCTGGACCAGGTGTCGAGCCTGTTCGGGCAGGAAAATGCACTGGTGATGACCGATTTCCGGTCACTCGAGGTGCAGACGCTCCCCATGGGGGACGATGCGGCCTTCCTGATGTGCAATACGAAAGCCAAGCATGCCCTCGTGGATGGGGAGTACAACGAACGTCGCGAGCATTGCGAAGGGGCCGCCGCCTATTTCAAGGGCGCACTATCGCACCCGGTCGCAGCACTTCGTGATGTCAGTTGGGCTGAGTGGGAGGCTCACGAGTCGAAAATGCCCGCCTTGGCCGCCAGGCGAGCCGCTCACCCGATCGGCGAATCGGAACGCGTTCTGAAGGGTCGGCAGCTTCTTGACGCTGGCGACTTAGCCGGGTTTGGCAAGCTGATGTTCGACAGCCACGACAGCTCGGCCAACTACTTTGAGAACTCCTGCCCCGAACTCGATACGATCGTGAACGCGGCCAAGGGCATCCCCGGTGTTCTCGGTGCACGTCTTTCCGGCGGGGGATTCGGAGGAAGCGTGGTCGCTCTCATTCATCCGCGCGATGCCGAGACGGTTGCACACGCCATCAATGCCGTCTTCGAGAAGGCACACGGTCATCCCTGTGATATCAGCGTGATCACCCCGTCCGCTGGTGCCCGCATTGTTGGGTAGTCATGCGTCGTGAGCGTGCGTGTGCCGGGCTGGTTGTGGGCAAGAAAGCGCCCCGCGTCTCATGCCTCAGAAATAGTACCCCATGCCGATTGTGTAGTGACGGTCGGAGCCGTCGAAGAGGATGGCGTCGAGCTGGATCAGCCAGCCGTTGGCGATGCGCATGTCGGCGCCGAGTCGCATCCCCATATCGTGGTAGCCTTTGCCTTTGAGCGGAGCGTGGTCGATATCCCAATCACTGTAGATGGGACCGATGTAGGCCGAGATACCGGTGGGGTGGCGGCGGTTCCAAACGGACTCGGTCGCCCGATTATGCGTATAGCGGATCAGCGGCGAGATGGTGAGTTCGGACCACTTGAAATAGTCGTCCGTATTGGCCAGGTCGGCCGCGAGGGTCCCGGTAATCTGGCCAAAGTAGACCCCGTCGATCTTCATGGAGGCCTCACGATAGGCGACGTCGACCTCCAGGCGGATGGCGTGGCGACGGGGCACGACGGGCGTGCCATCGATGACGGTGTCCCATAGGGCGGCGCGGGCACCGATACCCCACTCGAATCCTCCCGTGCTCTCAATCACGCCCACCTGCATGCCTGCCGTGCCTGCCTCCGCATACAAGGCAAGGGAGGGCAGGATGTCCAGGCCGACGCCGGCCGTGATGTGGCTGAATTCGACAGCCGTAACCCGGTTCTCAAAACGCATTTCGCGATCTGACTGGACGTAAGCCATGGAGAAGGAAAGACCCTCGGGCTCCTTCAGCGTGATCAACCCTTCCTTTGGACCGGCCATGCTGCCCGCAACGGCAGAGAGGGCGGCTGATGAGGCCAGGAGGGCCAGAATGGCGAGAACACGGCGATAGGGGTGTGCATGGCATGTAGTCATGACAGGATCGTAGTCAGGTCAATTCACCATTGTCAAGGGGGCAGCCACGCCCTATCGTGATGTATTGCATGTTTAGGACCGGAAACTGAAGAATCTAGCCGGAGCTGATGACCTATGAAAGAGCGATTGCTGCTGTCGCTGGCGATTTGTGGTGTGTGTGTGTTGATCCTGGGAGCGGGCTGCCGTCACTTGGAGCCTGCTGTGGAGGACCCGGCGGCCGTGGAAGAGGTGGTCGAGGCGTCACTCGAACCCGTCATTGATCTGTACGAGCAGGAACAGTTCGACCAGGCCCTGGTGGCGTGGATCGATGCCACGCAAGGTGTTCCGCCTACGCCTACAGCGCTGGATCTGCGCACGCGCATCCTTGCCGCCTTGCGTGATGAACAGGCACGGCAGGGCGTGGTTGACCGCAAGGCCTCAACCGAGGCCATGGGTGTGGAGGCCGTTCTGAACGAAGCGCTCCCGCCTAGCTATGGCGCTGTTCGCTATGAGCGCCGTTCAATACGGAGCCATGTCAGTCCCGACAGCCCGATGCGCAAGGTTCTGGACCGCAAGGTGTCGATTCACCTTGTTGACGCGGCCCTTCCGGCCATTCTCGGAGTACTTGGCGCCGATGACAACATCAATATCGTCGCCGATCGCGGTCTGGGCGGGGGCAAGAAACTCGATATGCAGTTGGACGACGTGCCGCTTAGCGAACTGCTCGACTACGTGTCGCGCAACTACGGCATTAAGTTCTACGTGGGCGAGAACCTGATCTGGGCAACGCCGGCCGCAGCGAAGCAGGCCGGCCCGCTTGAGACACGCATCTACAAGCTGCACAAGGGCGTTCAGTTTCACACGACGGACTGGCATGTGCTGGCGGGTCCGCAGAAGAAGGCTGGACCGAATCCGGTCAATCGTACCGATCTCTCGTTCATGGCCACCGAACTGCCTGCGAGGACAACCTATATTGAGGAGTTGATTGCCCGGTTTGTTCCGAAGGTCGCTGGGGCCGAACTGTTGTTCGACAAGAACACACACACGCTCTTTGTCCGCAACACGCTGGGCAACTTGGCGCTGGTCGAAGAGATTATTGAGGCGGTTGACGTGAGCCCGCCCCAGGTGCTCATCGAGGCCCGCTTTGTGGAGGCCTCGGTCGACGATCTTCAGGAAATCGGAATTGACTGGGTCCTCGACGAGCCATGGACGATGTCCCGTAAGCAAGTCATATCCGGTGGGGTGCCCGAGAACCAAGTGGCGGCCCAGCTAACCGGGGCCGGGGCAGGGGGACTGGCCTTCTCTGGCCCGGATCGTCCGATCAACGCGGCCGCGGGGGATCCGTCCCTCGAGGATCACGGGCTGAACCTGACCTACCAGGGCATCCTGACACAGCCCATGTTCACTGCCGTGCTGCATGCGCTGGAGGTGTCGGGCAAAGGGCGCACGCTGTCGGTTCCTCGCGTGACCACCGTAAACAACAACCCCGCCAAGTTGCGTCATGGACAGGACCTTCTCTATTACGAACAGTTCCAGGCGCAGGCCTTCAGCTTGCTGGATGATAACGGTAAGAAGTACAGCGTTACAGCCCTGATGCCCAAGGGGGCACCCGTACTCGCACAGCTGGGGTTTACCCTGGTGGCGGTTCCGAGTGTGGGGGGGGACGGTTCGAGTGTAAGCCTTCTGCTGACGCCTACCATCAGCAAACTGGATGACTTCAACTACTATACGCGCGCCAATGACTCCAGCAATTCGCTCCAGCAGGTTTCCGTCAAGTTGCCGACCATCTCGCGGCGCGAGGTGCAGACCAAGGTGGTGGTGCAGAGCGGCGAGACTGTTGTGATGGGAGGCCTGATCGAAGTGGTGTCGAGCGATGTGGAACACCGTATCCCGCTGCTGGGGCACCTGCCGATCATCGGTCAGCTCTTCAGACGCAAGGACACGATTGAGCAGCGACGCAACCTGATTATCTTCGTAACCGCTACCGTAATATCTGAACGAGGCGAATCGCTCGTCCAGGGCTCTGGGCCCGGGGAAGCGTATCCATGATTCACAGGGAGATGGTAGGTCTGGACCTGGGATCGCACTCCGCCAAGGTGGTGCGGGCCATTCGCATTGCCGGCCGGTTGATTGTGCGCGAGTCCGACTGGGTACACCTGCCGCAAGATGTCGCCGAGCGGCGCAGGCTATTGGCCGCCTTCATGACTGACAAGGGGTACGCGGATTTGCCCTGTGTTGTCGGTGTGGCCGGCAGGGACATGATGCTCAATGCCGTTGAAGTGCCTGAAGGCGGATCCGAGTCGATCGCAGATACTGTGTCTGCTGAGCAGGCGCGTGTCGAGGGACTGACCGAGCGGGATACAACGGTGGACCACATCGTCTTTCGTAGTGCGGGGCATCGCTATCTTCTGCTGGCTATGGCCCGGGCTGATGCAGTGGGGCGCGCTGTCTCGGTTCTCTCCGATCTTCACGAAGAAGACGTGGGAGACATCGTTCCTGCTTCCATGGCGCTCTACCGTTCCGTACATGAGGGTGGGCGCAAGGGTGTGTCGGGAGGCACCATGTGTGTGGATATCGGTCACATGGGCGTTGAAGTCGTGGTGGGCCGGGGCAGCAAGGTCCTCTTCTCCCGTTGCCTGACCAATGAGCCCACGGCGGAAGGGAAGCAGAACGGCTCGCTGCCCGAGGAAATCAGTGCCTGTCTTGAGTCTTTTCATGCTGCTTTCCCCACCCCTGCGTTTGCGGTGAAGCGCATCGTTCTGAGTGGCGGCGGCGACCTGGTGGAAGGTGTGGCGGCACGTGTCTCCGAAGCGACAGGTGTGAAAGTGGTGCGGTTGGCGCAGTGGGTGCGCAGGTTCCCCATGGCTGATGTGGAGCGGTACGGGTGTGCGATTGGGCTGGCGGCCTGCGGCCTGCGACGAGGGGGGGCGGGGATCAGCCTGCTGCCACGTGCCCTGCGCGAATCCCGTATTCTCCGCTGGCAGAAACAGTACTGGCTTCTCAGCGCGTTCGCGCTGGTGGGGGTGCTGTTGGTGCTGATCGGCGGCGCGTCTCTGCAGTTGCGCTGGGACCGTGAGTACCTGCGCCTGCGGCAGGTGGAGCTGGCCGGTCTGCACGCACTTGACCGCAAGCTGGTCGCTACCGAAAATCTCAACGAGCACCTGGAGGCCCGCATCGCTCCGTTTCGTACCGCCGTCGAGAATGCGGCGGTCTTGCGCCTGGCACTGCAGGCGGTGTCGCAGGTGAAGCATCCGGACGATTGGCTGAGCCTGCTTGCAGATGCAGACGCCTATTTTGGAGTCTCGGCCGCGGATCAGATGGGCGGGGGTGATGGAATGCTGGAGCTGGGCGAGAGCGCCGACATCGTGAGCGTGATTGTAGAGGGGTATACGCCCGTGGATGACTTCTCGACCGTGGGGGAAATGATCGAAAGACTGTACGGTCAAGAGGGCGTGTTGGCGGCCGATCTGCTGGGGGACGAGCGTCTACGTGACGATCCTGTTCGCGATGAGCGCTGGGCCGATACCGGATGCAGTCTTTTTGTGATCGAAATGATGCTGGAGACGCCGTGAGCCAGGTGATTCATAGCGATGTCCGCGTGTTGCGCACCCAGGTGGTTCTGATTCTCGTGCTGGGTCTGGTTGCCATGGGTGGACTCTGGCTGTTCGTGCTGACCCCGCTCCGAGAGGAGATTGTGCTGTCCGGCGACGAGATACTGAATAGTGACGAGGAGTTGGCGGCCTTTACGGCGAAAATGGAGGATGGCGCTCTAGGCGAGCGTTTGTCCGATGCGGCGCGGCGGAATCGTCGGCTTGTTGCTGAGTGGGAAGCCCTGCGCAGTCGGGTACACACATTTCAGGGGCATAGTGCCTTGCGGGAAGCATTGCCCGCTTATGACGACGGACGGATTGATTTCAAGGTGGCTCTCTTTGATGCGCGCGAGCAGCTTCTTGAGCGTGCGGAAGAGGCCGGGGTGACGCTTCCGGAGGATCTGGGCGTTTCGGAAACCATCGGGACCGAAGAGCGGGCCGAGCTGAGGCTGTGGCACTTGGTGGCGACGGTCCGCCTGGTGCAGCTGGCCATTGATGCGAGGCTGCCTGCCATCACGCGCATAGAGTCAGGAGTCCCGATGGCCTTTGCGCTGGACGATGAGGCGGCGCAGATGGCGATGGAGTTCCCTACTCGCCTCGTGGTGCGCTGTTCCTTTAAACATCTCGTGCGTTTCCTTGATAGGCTGTCAAAGGAGGGAAGTTTCTACGCGGTGCGCAAGCTGCAGGTTGCATGCGTGGGCATACACAGCGCGGGAATGCTGGAAGCCGAGATCGTGGCAGGGGCTATCCTTTTTCAGGTGCGCAACGGCGAGAGTGATAGCGAGTCACCGGATGAGGGGCCGGCCCCCGGGGCAGGCAGGCCGAGGGCGCGACGCAGTCGGCGCGTACGTGTGGCACAGCAACGCAGGGAGGGCCGTTACGATGGTTGAACTGCTGTGGAGATTGGCTCTCAAGATTAACACACGTGTTGTGTTTCTGCTCGCCCTGCTGCTGCTCTGCGTCACGCTCGTTATCATGCTGAACCGGGGCTCGCGCGAGTGGAACGAGCTGAAGATGCCTGGGCACCGTGCCTATGGTGCCCATGGTGGTGTCGTCAGCGCACGACCCTCCATGGTTGCTGTTCCTGTCAACCGGATCGAGGACCCCTTTACCTCTGTCTTCCTTACGGCCTGGCTTGATCTTGAGGCAAGCCGCAAGCGCGAGCGTGAGCTTGCGGCTGCCCGTGGGACGGCGGCCGGATCCCGCACGCCTTCGGTTCCCAAACCCAAACCCGCACCGGTGGTTGTACAGCCGGCGAAGCTCAAGTGGGTTCGAGTGATCTACCAGGGAATGATTGCCCGGACGGATGGCAAACACGTCGCTCTCGTTCGTGAGGTAGAAGGCGGTAGGCAGCATGCCCTTGCGATTGGAGATGTCCTGGAGGCCGGTCGCGTGACGGATATCACTGCTGAGCGCATCATGCTGGCCGTGGGGCAGGGCGAGGCCGCGCAAGAAACAGCGCTTCGAGTGGGGGTAGTGGGTCGGATTCGGAAGGATGGCCCGTGAAGGTTGATGACTACATTGGGGTTGTGGGTGGAGGCCGGTTGCCGGGCGAGGCAACCATTGCGCGACGCATCGGTGAGAAACTGGTGGAGCGTGAGTTGCTGGACTCCAAGAAAGTAGAGCAGGCTCAGCATCGAGCCCACTGGCTCAAAGAGCCGCTCGACCGTCTCCTGGTCAGGGATGGCCTGGCCGATGAAGTCGCCGTGTTGGAGCTGCTGTCCGAATCAACCGGCATTCCCGTTGTCTCAATGGCCCGCGTGGAGCTCGAAGAGCAGGCGGTGAAGATCGTATCGGTGCGTGTCATAGCAAGCTACCGGGTGGTGCCGGTACGGCTCTATGGCGGGGCCATTACCCTTGCGACCGACTCTGTGGCCGAACTGGCGCGTGAGGAGGAACTCCGCGTCGTGCTCGGCCACTCCATTCGCTGGGTCTTGTGTCGTTCGCACGAGATCACTGAGTGTATTAAGCACTACTACGGGGTCGGTATCCAGGCACTGACTGGCCTGGATGCGGGTAGTCAGACGACAAGTGGTCGCAATGGGGCCGAGCACGATACCCATGATATAACGGCATTCGTTAACGCCATTATTGAGGATGCCGTGGCATCCGAGGCCACCGATATCCACTTTGAACCCAGCGAGGAGGGCATCCGTTTACGCTACCGTATCGACGGCGTGATGGCGGCTGTTCCTCTGCCCCAGGGCTCTGAACGGTTCGCCCGGGCGATCGTGTCGAGTATTAAGGTGATGGCGCAACTCAATATTGCGGAGAAGCGGCTGCCTCAGGATGGACGATTCGCGTTTGATACGGATGGCCGCGCCCTGGATATCCGCGTGTCCGTGCTGCCGTCAGAGCATGGCGAAGCCGCAAACATGCGCATACTGAACCGCGAGTCATCGTTCCTGAACCTGGAGCAGCTTGGCTACAACCCCGATCAGCTGGAAATGGTTGAGGATCTCATCACGAACCCGCATGGCATCATTCTCTATACCGGTGCGACAGGCAGCGGAAAGACCACCAGTCTCTATGCCAGCCTGTCCCGCATCAATACGGATGAACGGAAGATCATCACGATTGAGGACCCTGTTGAGTACAGAATGCCGGGTGTTACCCAATTGCAGGTTAACCGGGATATCGACTTCACCTTTGCATCGGGATTACGGTCCGTCCTTCGTCATGACCCCGATGTCGTGCTGATTGGTGAAATACGTGATGAAGAAACTGCACGTATTGCGACGAGTGCCGCCATGACCGGCCACCTGGTGTTCAGCACGCTGCACACAAACGACTCGGCCAGTGCCGCCACGCGCCTGATCGAGATGGGTGTGCCGCCCTACCTGGTTGCCTCCAGCGTGGAAGGCATCATCGCCCAACAGCTCGTTCGTCGGGTCTGCCCGTCGTGCCGGGAAGCCGTAACGGTGGAGCGCCCGCTGATCGAGCAGATGGTGCGTTCGATTGGCGAGAAGGTGAGAGAGTCGACCATGTACCGTGGAACGGGTTGCCCGGACTGCCGGTTCACGGGCTACCACGGCCGGATTGGTCTTTTTGAGATGATTGTGATGGACGACAAGATCAGGGCGCTGATTGTCGAGCGGGCTCCCAGCGGGCGCATCCTGGAATGTGCAATCGAAACGGGGCTGCTGACGCTGCGGCAGTGCGGGTGGCACAGGGTCCTGGCAGGCGAGACGAGTATCGATGAAGTACTGCGCGTAACGGCGGGGCCGGGCCGGCATTGGCGCGGTTGAGCTGATCTCTGATATTTCTCCCCCCTCTCCTCTTTTTCGAGGCATAGAAGATCGCCTTTTGCTAGTCTGTCGCCTTATCCAACAGGGAGCTAGACCACATGAGCGAGCAGGGCACAGAGCATTCACTGGATTCATTCGACGCTGCAGAGCGTAACGCGGCGTTGGTGGCGCAGGTTCAGGCGGGAGGGGGTAGTGCTGTTGAGACGAGCAATGTCAACATGCACATGCACTCCTTCTTCTCTTACAATGCAGAAGGGTGGTCCCCGACTCACCTGGCATGGGCGGCGCACCAGGCAGGATTCTGTGCGGGTGGGCTCTGCGATTTCGATGTCCTGGACGGGCTTGAGGAGTATCTTGCCGCCGGGCGTACCGTTGGGCTTCGTACGGCCGTACACATGGAGACCCGCGCCACTTTCTCCGAGTATGCCGATGTGGACATCAGCTCACCCGGTGAGCCCGGTGTAACCTACATCATGGGCGGCGGGTTCGCCCGGGTACCCGAGGCCGGCTCGCCGCAGGAGAGTCAGTTGGCGGCATTCCGCGACGGCGCCCGGGCACGCAACGAGGCGCTCATTGCCCGTCTCAACCAGAAGGTGCCCGATATTGCGCTGGATTATGCCGGCCAGGTACTGCCGTTGACGCCTTCGGGCAACGCCACCGAGCGTCACATCATCAGTGCCTACGTCGACCGGGCCCATGCTGTATTCGAGGACCCGGAGCGCTTGATGGCGTTCCTGTCGGAACTGCTCGAAAAGGACGTTTCTGCTGTCCAGACACTGCTCGCCGATCGCCCTTCGCTGGAAGAGGCCATGCGTTCCCGCCTCGCCAAACGTGGCGGCCTGGGCTATGTGCAGCCTTCGGTCGATGCTTTTCCGCCCGTAGAGACGTTTCTCTCATGGGTGGCCGGCTGCGATGCCATTCCCATGATCACCTGGCTGGACGGGTCCAGCGGCGGGGAATCG
Organism: Kiritimatiellia bacterium; assembly: GCA_030745755.1. Lineage (GTDB taxonomy): Bacteria > Verrucomicrobiota > Kiritimatiellia > UBA8416 > JABMPJ01 > JABMPJ01. The sequence continues at coordinate 70,831 of JASLOA010000008.1, forward strand.
AATCCGCGTGAGATGTGTGAGCATCTCTGCGCGAAAGGCGCGGGGGCCCTCAACATTGTTCCCGACCGCAATTGGAACATCGCCGACCCGGACGCCCGGGCCGAGAAGATCGGCAATCTGAAAGCTATTGTTGACGTGGCGGTCGACATGGGGCTGCCGGTCAATATCGGTACAGAGATGAACAAGCTGGGGTTGCCGTTCGTTGACGACTTGGATGGCAGCGTCTTGAGCGAGTTCAAGGAGACCTTCCTGTCCGGGGCCCGTATTATGGTGGGGCACACACTGTTGGCGCGTTACGCGGCGTTCCCCTACATGGGCAGTGCGGCGGCGGCCGAGTTCTCAGGCGTGGCCGAACGCAACCGCTGTTTCGAGTCCGTCGGCGCGCTCGCCGCGCTGTCGAATGACCAGGCCGATCTGCTTGAAGAAATGGGTCCCGAGCGGGCCCTGTCGTGGTTTAGAGACCGTATTAGCGTCTAGAGGAATGGAGGAGGTGTCATGCCAAAACGTCTGTTTGCAGTAGACATGGGAGCGTCCGGAGGGAAGTGTTTTGTCGGGACGTTTTCCAGCGGAACGTTTTCGATGGACGAGATTCATCGCTTCGCGCACGACGGACTGGATATGTTCATCCCGGACAGATCGGGTGCCGTCACGCAGCGAACCGTGTGGGACGATACCTTCATCTATCGCAACATCATCATGGGGTTGCAGGCCTTCCGACGTGATGTTGCGGATGAGTTGGACTCGATTGGACTCGATACCTGGGGTGCCGATGGTGCCCTCTTGAACGCAGACGGCGATATGCTGGCCAAGATGTACTGCTACCGGGATCACCGTCTCGATACGATGATCGACAAAGTGAAGGCCTGCATCGATCCGGCCCGCATCTACGAGCTGACCGGCATTCATTTTCAGCCGTTCAACCTGAGCAACCAGCTCTTGTGGCTGGTTCAGAACCGGCCTGAGCTTCTGGCTTCAGTGGCGACATTACTGCCTGTTCCCTCACTCTTTTACTACTACCTGGGTGGTGGCCGCAGTGTCGATTCCTCATGGGCCAGTGTGTCGCAGCTCATGGATGCACATACACGTCAGTGGAGCAAGGAGATGCTGGATGCGTTGGCGATTCCCGAGCACATCATGCCGGAGATCGTTGCGCCGGGGGCTTGCGTGGGGCAGATGCATGCTGAGCTGGCAAAAGCTCTCGATCTGAATCGGGTTCCGCTGACCGCAACCGCCGCGCACGATACGGCCAGTGCGTTTGCCGCCGCGCCTGTAGAGGATCCGGCTACGGCACTGATTATCAGTTCGGGGACCTGGGCGCTCATCGGTAAGCTGATACCGGAGCCCATCACGACGCCGGCAGCCATGGCGGTCAACATGAGCAACGAGGGCGGCGTAGGGAATACGCGATTCCTCAAGAACTGCATGGGGGGCTGGCTGGGCCAGGAACTGATGAGGGCCTGGGCTGTTGCAGACGGCAAGGAGATGGCATGGTCGGAGCTGGATGCGCTGACGGCTGAAGCGCCGCCTTTTGCCGCATTGATCGACCCGGATGATCCGTCTTTCTACAATCCTGACAACATGGAAACGGCCATCGCCGAGTTCTGCCGGAAGACGGGACAGGCGGTGCCGGCAGATCGGGGTAGTCTGACACGGACGGTTTACGAGAGCCAGGCGCTGAAGTACCGCTTTGTGAATGACCAGATCTGTGAGATAAGCGGCACGCAATCGCGTGTGGTCAACATCGTTGGAGGCGGCAGCAAGAACGGGCTGCTGAACCAATTCACGGCGGATGCCCTTGGCCTGCCGGTACTTGCGGGACCCACCGAAGGTACCGCTGTTGGTAACTTCATGGTGCAGGCCGTGGGTTTGGGTATCATCTCGACGATTGAGGCCGCGCAGCCGGTCATTCGTGCGGCGTTCGCAATCAAGGAGTTTGAGCCCGGCGATAAGGCGCCCTGGGATGAAGCCTACGCCCGCTTCAAGACCATGGTTGGGTAGGGTCTAGCTCAAGCAGGCAGCTCTATGGAGCTCATGTACACATGCACCGCGGGTCCGGCGAGGGTCAGGCTGGTGACCGAGTCGCCCTGTCGCTCCAGTCCGATATGGAGCTGATCTCCTGTGACAGTCGTGACCGTCACCGGGGGCGTGGTGCGGCCGCGCAGCGTCATGACGATCGCCGCCGCTGCAGCACCCGTTCCGCAGGCTCCGGTCTCGGCCTCCACGCCGCGCTCATAGGTCCTGATCTCGATGTGCGAGGTGTCGACGCACCGCACAAAATTCACATTCGTGCCGGCCGGAGCAAAGTGGGGATGGTGCCGTATGGTGGCGCCCAGAGTCGCAACCGGGGCCTCGTCCAGATCCTGTACCTCCAGCATGACGTGCGGTACGCCGGTGTTGACTGAGCCGCAGGAAACGGGATGTTCATCCACTTCCAGATCGTAGCAGGGAGCGATATCTACAGGGTCAGGCAGGGACAGCTCAACCGCGTCGCCATTCACGTTGGCATGCACCACGCCCGCGTCGGTAACGATGGTCATGGATGCGGGAGCGATCCCTAGTTCGAAGGCGAGCCGCGCGGCACAGCGTGCCCCGTTGCCGCACATCTCGGCTGCCCGTCCGTCCGGATTGAAGAATCGCATGCGAAAATCGGCATCGGATGCGGCTTGCAGAAGTATGATGCCTTCGCACCCCACTCCAGTTCGACGGGCGGCAACGCTGGCCATCCATTCCCGGTTGGCGAGGGGGAAGAGGCCAGCACGATCATCGAAAAGGATGAAATCGTTTCCGGCACCGTGCATCTTCCAGAAGGGCTGGGTCATGGCGTCTGCAGTAGCTGGTCAAACATGCGCATTAAGGGGTTGCGATCCTGCAGATTCTCTTGCTGACGCAGGGCGGCCGTGGCGTGCTGTGTGCCCGTGAAATCTGCCAGGATCTGGAGCGCTTCCTCGAGAACCAGGTCGGCCTGTTCGCCCTTGTCGCTTTCGTCGCTGTCGGGTTCGGGAATGAGAGATTCCTGCAGTTCCGCCAGGTCGCGCTCAGAGCGGGCGAGGGCCAGGCGCCCCTCCAGGTCGAGAGGAAGTTCCTCTGCATCGTTGATGGCCTTAATGCGGTCCAACAGCTTCTGGTAGGCTCCAAAACGTTCACTCTTCCGGCGGCGCGCTTCGGATGCAGCGCGTAACTGGGGTTTGATGCCGTCCAGGTCGGCGACAGGCACGAAGCGCGTGGGCATGACGGCGGACCAGGGAATGGGGTTGGGTAGCGCGTCCTCGCCCAGCTTCATGAAGTCGAAGGGACTCGGAACAAGAATATCCGGCGCAACGCCGCGTAGCTGGGTCGATGACCCGGAGATGCGGTAGTAGCTCGCCGTTGTGACGCGCAGAGATCCCAGCCTGGCGTCGCGCCCAAGGCTGACAATCGTTTGCACCGTGCCCTTGCCATGGGTCTTCTCCCCGCCCACAACCAGCGCGCGTCCGTAATCCTGCAGTGCGCCCGCGACGATCTCCGATGCCGAGGCACTAAGCCGATTGACCAGCACAACCAGCGGACCGGCGTAGGCCAGGCGCGGGTCGCGGTCGGGCAGAACGCGAATGCTGTGGCGCTCACGGACCTGGACCGTGGGTCCACTCCTGATGAAGAGTCCTGTCATGCGAATGGCCTCCATGAGAGACCCACCGCCGTTGTTTCGCAAATCGAGAATGACACCTTCAACACCGTTGGTCTGCAGGCTGTGCAGGATGGTCTGCACATCTTTGGCTGCACTGCGATACTCGGGGTGGCGAGGGTCGTCGATGCTCATGCTGGCGTAGAAAGCGGGTAAACGAATCACCCCGAAGGTACGTTCGTCGCCGTGGGTGTCGATGAGGGTGCGCAGACTCGAATCAGCCGCCTGTTCCTCGAGTTTGACCTCATCGCGGACGAGGTCGACCTGCTTGGTTGTGGAACCACTGGGGTCGGAGGCCGGGATAACGGACAACACCACACGGCTGCCCTTGGGTCCACGAATCAATGACACAATACGGTGCAGGGGCCAGTGGAGAACATCGACAATGGGCTCGGTGTCCTGCCCGACCGCGATGATCTTGTCGCCGGGGCGCAGGCGTCTGTCGCGTGTATCCATGTCGGCCGGGCCTCCCGGTATGAGGCGCACAACCTTTGCGGCGCCGTCCTCGGCCCTCAGTAGCGCCCCAATGCCGGTCAGCGAGAGCTTCATTTCGATGTCAAAGTCTTCAACGCTGCTGGCGGCCATATAGCCGGAGTGGGGATCGTAGGCATGCGCAAAGGCCGTAAGATACTTCTCGATCAACCATTTCCCGTCGCTGTCGTTGAGCATCGTCAACATCTGCTTGTATCGCCCCCGAATAAGCGCTTCGGGTGACAGGTCAGGTGTCTCGTCCAAGGCTGTCTCGTCGATGCTGTTGGTTCCGGCAGGCGGTGTGTCCGCGCTGACCGATGCCAAGGTGTTCGTAGGGGCAGGGGCGTCGCCGTCACTGTCTTCTTCCTCGCTACTCTCCTCGGCAATCTGTTTTGCGACGATCTGACGCAGGTACTCGTTCTTGATCTTGCGGCGCCACAGCTCGTTGCACTCGTCAGTGGTGCTGGGCCAATCGGCTTCGCGCCGGTTCCATCGGTAGGATTCCTTCTTCTGGAGGTCAAATCCGTCGGTCAGGAGCTGATCGGTATAGTCGTAGCGTTCCTGTACGCGCTGCTTGAAACGTGTAAACACCTCCTCGGCAAACGTGAGATCGCCCTCGCCGACAGAGTCGTCCAGAGCCGTCTGATAATGAGCAAATTCGGCGACGTCCGACTGCAGGAAGTACATGTGGTCAAAATCGAGGGATCTGAGGAAGTTGGTCCAGGCACTCGCACTGACGGCGTCGTCCATCGGCAGTCGTAGCAGGTGGTAGGTGGGCATGCGTCGTGAAAAGCGCTCCGCGATGCGCGCACTCAGGTCGCTGTCGCTGCCTGATCCTGGCTCCGGCGAAGCCGGGGCCGCACCCGCCTGCATAAGCAGCAGGGCCGCTACAATCGCCAATCTGTTGAGTGATGTGCGCATAGTGTAGGAACCGATCCAAGAGGCTATTATCTCACGTTTCTTGAATAGGTGTCACGGCTGAAAAGGAAGAGGCCGCACGATAACGCATATCGTACGGCCTCAGCCAGAAACGTATCAACCGTTAGGCAGACATAACGGATTCTTTGCAGACCTTGGCGATCCTGAACTTGACGACCGTCTTGGCCGGAATATGAATCGACTCGCCTGTGGCCGGGTTACGACCCATGCGTGCCTTGCGGTTTACAAGCACGAGCTTCCCGAGACCGGGAATGGTGAAGCCGTTCTTGGCTTCGACGTAGGCCAGTCCGGCCAACTCATCAATGAACTGTCCGCACTGGACCTTGGTCAGCCCGGTCTTCTCTGCGAGACACGCAAGTGTTTGACTCTTCGTCATTGGAACCCTCCTGTTTAGTGTTTGTGCGACCTCTCGGTCATCTGACAGCCCTGTGGGGCACAACGTTGCTTACCGTGACTCGATTATGGCGAGAATTGCGGAGGGTACAAGCCGAATCTTGGCTAATATCAGGGTTTTTTTTTGATGCCGGGCACCCAAGGAGAATGCGGCGCTCAGCTACTCTCCCGTGCCGCTCACGGCTGAGGGCAGCGGAAGATCCAGCCGGCGCAGGCGATTCACGAGATCCCCCTTGTCGATGCTCTTTATGTAGGCCTCGTCGGGCTCTACAAGCTCAGCCTGAACCAGTTTCGTAAGCGCCTCGTTCATAAGCATCATGCCCTTGCCGGCACCGACTTGCATAGCGGACTCGATCTGATGGGTTTTACCGTCGCGAATGAGCGAGGCAATGCCGCTGTCGACCAGAAGGATCTCCATGGCCGCCACGCGGCCGCCGCCTCTGCGGCGACAGAGGGTCTGGCACACTGCTGCCTTCAGAGACGATGCGAGCATGGATCGGATCTGTGATTGCCTGTTGGCTGGAAAGGTGTCGATGATGCGGCTGACCGTGTTGATGGCGGTATTGGTGTGGAGGGTCCCGAACACCAGGTGGCCGGTCTCCGCGGTCTCGATGGCAATCTCCACCGTTTCCATGTCGCGCATCTCGCCGACGAGCACGATGTCCGGGTCCTGGCGCAAGGCAGCGCGCAGGGCGCCGGAGAAACTGTTGGTGTGTGTGAAGACCTCGCGCTGCGTGATCAGGCACTTCTGATCCTGGTGGACAAACTCGATCGGGTCTTCGATCGTGATGATATGGTCAGTCCGTGTGGCATTGATCAGATCAATCAGCGCCGCGAGCGTCGTGCTCTTGCCGCTGCCCGTGGGGCCGGTGACCACCACCAGGCCCTTGGAGAGGTAACAGAGGTCACGGATGCCCTTGGGTAGATCCAGTTGGTCGGCCGTGATGACGCTTGAGGGAATAACGCGTAGTGTGCCTCCCATGCCATAGCGGTCTCGCCGGGCGTTGACGCGCAGCCGAACGAAGTTGGGAATCTCGTAGGCAAAGTCGGAATCGTTGCTCTCTCTGAACTCGGTTCTGTTCCGTTCAGGCATGATCTCAGTGAGAATCCGCTGAATGTCGGTGTCCGTGAGAACAGGCAGGTCCGTACGCTTGATGTCGCCATCACAGCGCAAGATCGGCGGTCGGCCAGCGGAAAGGTGCAGGTCGCTGCCGCCTTCCTCTACGAGTACCTTGCACAGATTATCAATTTCCGGCATGACTACAGCCTCCTTTCATGCTTCCCCGTTACAGACAGAGAAGCGGGTCGCTCTGACCTGCATGCGCGAATGCCTGCGCGCGTTCAGCACAGCTGGGACAACGCCCGCACGGTTGGTCCCCGCCGCAATAGCAGGTCCATGTTTCGGCATAGTTGACCCCCAGCGCAAGACCAATCCTCACAACATCGGCCTTCCGCTTGTCCACAAAGGGGGCGCGAATCGTGATGGGTTGCTTCCTGTTGAGCGATAACAGTTCGTTGATTCGAACAAGAAAATCGGTCGTGCAATCCCAGTAGCCATACTCGTCCTGGGCCTGGGCTCCGTAATAGACGTCATGAACGGCGTGCGCCTCAGCATAGGCCGCCGCCAGGGAGAGAAGGACCATGTTGCGGTTCGGTACATAAGTGGGGGGCTGTTGCCGGTCGGCCTCCGGGATGTCGGCGAGGTCGGGGACCTCCGAGCTCAGATCGGTCAGAACGCTCCCTTTTGCAGTCAGACTGCCGAAACCGGAGATATCCAGGCTGCGATGCTCGTGAACGCCGACCGCTGCCGCCTGTGCTGCGGCGGCTTGCAGCTCGCGGGAATGGCGTTGGCCATAATTGAAGGAGAGGGCGTAGATGTTAGAAATGCCCAGCGTACGGCTGACATAGTGCAAGAGGGTCGAGGAATCGATCCCGCCGGATAGAAGCACGACCGCGGAGGTCATTCTTGTTACAGCCTTTCGTCAACCACATCAGGATCAAAAAACGCCTTCATGTCAAAGATGACAGACCCCTCTTTGGAGAACTTTTCCAGATCCAGCTCCCGGAACCGGTCATGCCCCACGGCAAGCACCACCGCGTCATACTCGGCCTTCTGCTCGGGACTCGGCCTGTCGATCAGTGCAATCTCGTACTCCGCCTCGACTTCGTCCCGGTCGGCCCAGGGGTCAAAGACATCGACCTGTACGCCAAAGTCGGTGAGCTCATCCACCACGTCGATCACACGCGAGTTGCGAATGTCGGGGCAGTTCTCCTTGAACGTGATGCCCAACACGAGCACGCGCGAATCCAGCACGCGGTGGCCCTGCTTGATCAGGAGCTTGATGATGCGCGAGGCGGCATAACGTCCCATGTTGTCGTTGAGTCGCCGCCCGGCCAGAATGATCTCGGGGTTGTAGCCTTCTGCCTGCGCCTTGTGGGCCAGGTAGTAGGGGTCCACGCCGATACAGTGCCCACCCACCAGACCCGGACGGAAGGGCAGGAAGTTCCACTTTGTGCCGGCCGCTTCGAGTACGTCGAGCGTGTCAATGCCCAGGCGATCAAAGATGATGGCCAGCTCATTGACGAAGGCGATGTTGATGTCGCGCTGCGAATTTTCGATTACCTTGGCGGCTTCAGCCACCTTGATCGTGGGGGCGAGATGGGTGCCGGCCTCAATAATGGAGGCGTAGAGAGCATCCACTGCTTTGGCCGCGCCCTCGTCCGATCCGGACGTAACTTTAAGGATCGTGGTCAGGCGGTGCTCCTTGTCGCCCGGGTTGATCCGCTCGGGGCTGTATCCGCAGAAAAAGTCGGTATTGAACTCGAGTCCGCTTTCGTGCTCGAGGATCGGTACACAGACCTCTTCGGTGCATCCGGGATAGACCGTGCTTTCGTAGACGACAATCGCCCCCTTCGCCAGGACACGCCCAACCGTGGTCGACGCGGCGATAAGAGGGGTGAGATCGGGCTGCTTGCCGTCGTCAATGGGGGTGGGAACCGTCACAATGTAGAAGTCGCAGCCGGCCAGCTCGCCGGGATCCGAGGTATAGCTGAGCCGGGTTGCCGAAGCCAGTTCCTCGGCAGTGGTTTCCAGGGTGTGATCCACCTGGTTCTCCAGGTCCGCGATGCGCCCCTTCTTGACGTCAAATCCGACCGTGTCGAACTTTCGTCCAAACTCAACCGCCAGCGGCAGGCCTACGTATCCCAGTCCAATCACCGCAATCTTCACATCACCCGACGCTATCCTGTCCAAAATGTCATTCATGGTGAGGGAGACTAGCGTTCCGTTGCGTGACTTTCAAGCGGTGAGTGCATCCAGCGCCCAGCTGATGGTATTGATTTCACTGATCCCGTGAAGAGTGATGGTCGGGGCGGGGAGATTCGAACTCCCGACCTTCCCGACTCCGTCGGGACGCGCTGTCATAGGGTGTCAACATGCAAACCTGATGACTGTATCAGTTTGCGTATGGCTGCAGCGCTCTTCCACCCCTTCAGCTGCCGTTCACGAGTGGCGGCATCGCTGCGAGTGGCGTGGACCTCGTAGTATGGCATCCACCAAGGGCCTCGGCCACGGGTGGACTTGCTGCGTCCGGCGCGATGCCTATTGAAACGGTCGAGGATATTGTCTGTATGGCCTATGTAGAATCGGCTGCTTGATCTGCTCTGAAGGATATAGACGAAGAACATGGGAAAGGTCCGGTTCCAGTCGCGGCGAAGTGACCAACCTGAAGGTTGGTCGGGGCGGGGAGATTCGAACTCCCGACCTCTTGCTCCCGAAGCAAGCGCGCTACCAGGCTGCGCTACGCCCCGCCGTAAACTCTGCTTGTCTCAACTTGTGTGGTGGACCTTCCCGACGTACGTCGGGACGCGCTACCAGGCTGCGCTACGCCCCGACATATGGGACCTCCAAGAGTGGCGGGAGCGACGAGACTCGAACTCGCAACAACCAGATCGACAGTCTGGGACTCTAACCAAATTGAGCTACGCCCCCTCAAAAAGGAGCCCGTATAATAGTCAGGCGCGCGCCGATGGCAACAAAAAAAATCCAGGCTACAGAATCTTCAGTTTCGGTAGGTCCTGGATGTCGATGGCGCCAACAAGCGTGCCCTCGGAATCCACCACGAGCAGGTCGTCGATGTTGTGCTCTTCGTAGATCTTGAGGACGTTTACGGCGAGTTGATCGGGTGTCACGCTCAGGGGGTCGGCGGTCATCAGTTCCGAGATCGGAACCGCCAACAGATCCTTGCGTGCGATATGGCGACGTAGGTCGCCATCCGTGAATATACCGAGCACATGCTGCATGTCGTCCACGATCGCGACAGAGCCTGCCCGCGCCTGTGTCATGGCGAAGAGGGCTTCTTCGACATTGGCGGAAGCAGGCACACTGGCCAGGCGCTCACCGGTCCGCATGATGTCGGCCACATGCAGGAGCAACGTACGGCCGATAGCACCCGCGGGATGGAGCAGGGCATAGTCCTCTTTCTGGAAACCGCGGGCATCCAGCAGCACCATGGCCAGGGCATCGCCCAAAGCAAGCGTCGCGGTGGTGCTTGTGGTGGGGGCCATGTTGAATGGACAGGCTTCGCGCTCAACGGCCACCGACAGTACGGCTGCGGCACATTCGGCGAGCTGACTGTCCGGTTCGGCGGTCATCGCCACGATCGGGATGTCCAGACGCTGTACCACGGGCAAGATGTTGAGGAGCTCCTCGGATGCACCCGAATAGCTCAGCGCGAGAAGTACATCGCCGCTGCTGAGGATGCCCAGATCGCCATGCATCGCCTGGGTGGGATGCAGGACGACGCTGGTGGCGCCCGTACTGGCCAGCGTCGCGGACAGTTTCTCCGCAATGTGGTGGTTCTTTCCAACACCGGATATCACAATCTTGCCCTTGCGCGCCAGGCAGTCAAGAATCAGGTCGGTTGCCTCGCTGAACGCAGGTCCAATGCTTGCCTTTACGTCCTGCAATCCACCAATCTCGATATCCATTACCTCGCGCGCACGTTCCGCGTAGTCCATCTGTCTTTTCATGAGACATGCTGTATCATCTCTTCTTGAAGCGGTCAATTCGGGAGCGGGGTTTGACAGAGGAGCGCATCCGGAAGTACCCTATCGATTCATCCAATCGAGGAGTGGCAATGAATGGTGCAGTGTTGGTGCTGGGTGGATCGGCTATCTTCCTGGCGGCCTATTTCATCTATGGGCGCTATCTTGACAAGCTCTTTGGAACCAACAGGTCTCTGCACACTCCTGCGCACACGCGCAAGGATGGTGTGGACTTTGTGCCGACCCCACCCATGGTGCTGTTTGGTCACCACTTCGCCTCGATTGCCGGTGCCGGGCCGATTGTCGGACCCATCCTCGCCGCCTACTTCGGATGGGGGGCCGTGGCGCTGTGGGTGCTGATTGGATGCATCTTTATTGGCGCGATGCATGACTTTGCGGCGCTGTTTCTCTCGGTGCGTGACGAGGGCCGTTCGATCGGGCATGTGATCGAGCGCGAGCTGGGCTATGTCGGGCGCCAGATCTTTCTGCTGTTCGCATGGGCGGCGCTGATCCTGGTGGTGGCCATCTTTGCGGTATTCGTGGCGCGTGCCTTCGTAAAGACCCCGTCCGTCGCGACGGCATCACTGCTCTTTGTCTCTATGGCGCCGATCTTTGGGTGGCTGGTCTATCGGAAAGGAGTCTCGATCCTGGCCGGATCGCTGATCTTTGTTCCGCTTCTGTTCGCGTTTGTGTGGGTGGGCCTTGTGTTGCCGCTCGATCTCACGGCGGTGCTGGGCGTCTCTGCGGAGCGTGCGGAAGACATATGGCTGGTGGTCCTGTTCCTGTATGTGTTTGTGGCATCCACGATTCCTGTCTGGCTGTTGCTGCAACCGCGCGATTATCTGAACTCGTACCTGCTGTATGCGATGATCCTGGCCGGATTTGTTGGGATTGTCGTCGCGCAGCCGACGCTTGAGATGCCGGCGTTTGAGGGATGGCGGGCGGTCAGCCCCAAGGGCAGCCCCATGATGCTCTTTCCGCTTCTGTTCGTGACCGTTGCTTGTGGGGCCTGCTCGGGGTTCCACTCGATGGTGGCCTCGGGAACGACATCCAAGCAGCTTTCCTGCGAGTCGCATATCCGCCCCATTGGCTACGGCTCGATGCTGGTTGAGGGCGTGCTGGCATTGATGGCGCTGACGTCGGTCGCCTACATGAGTCGCGAAGGCTACATGGAGACGCTCACAACAGAGGGGGCCGTGAGCGCTTTTGCGGGAGGGCTGGCCTCCTTTGTGGCGCGCGTGGGACTGCCCATCGAGGCGGGGCGCACATTCATTGCGCTTGCCATCTCTGCTTTTCTGCTGACCACGCTGGACACGGCCACGCGCCTGACGCGCTTCACCTGGCAAGAACTGTTCTTGCCGGACGCGGCGCATGGCGGACGTGAGGAAGATGAGAAGCCGGCGGCCCACTTCCTTGCAAACCGCTTCCTGGCAACGGCCATTGCGATTGGCGGGGCGGGCTATCTCGCCTTCAGTGGCGATGCGTTTGAGATTTGGCCCGTATTCGGCGCCTCTAACCAGCTCCTGGCCGCCTTGACGTTGCTTGTGGTGACACTGGTGCTGATTCGAAAGAAGTCCAACTTCTGGATATCGCTGATTCCCATGGTCTTTATGATGCTGGTCTGTATCTGGGCCCTGGTGAGCCTGGTGATTGTTAACCTGCGTGCGGAGTCCATCCGCTGGTCACTGGTGGTGGCAGGCCTGTTCCTCCTCATCATGGCCATCGTCCTGCTGGTCAGGGCATCACTTGCGGTATGGCGTGAGCGGCGGAGTTGACGTCTGCTTCAATATGATCTTTAATACGCGCTTACTTTTCGGCGTGGAGAGGCTGCGCCGGTTACTGTCCACAGGTATGAGTAGTGGAATAGGTCTAGGATATCACTATGGGACGCGAACTTGCTTATGTACTGATTAATCCGTACCCGATCAGGAAATCGCGTACGGGCGGGGTCATCGCGAGGGTCATCGCCCGATCGGACCTCAATTTCGTAGGGGCCCGCATGTATGGGCCAAGCCGCGAGTTGGCCGAGAAGTATGCGGACATCGTTCGCAGCAAAGATCACGGCGCTTCGACGGCGTCTGACCTGATTGCCGATTACATTCTGCAAACGTATATGCCGGACCTGCAGACGGGCCGGCCTCACCGCGTGATGTTGCTCCTGTTTGAGGGCGAGGACGCGGTCAAGAAGATCTGGAACATAACGGGAAACGCTACACTCAAGAGGGGCAGCGGCCAGACCATCCGGGATACCTATGGCGACTATATTGTCGATGAGAACGGGCGCGTAAGCTACTTCGAGCCGGCCGTGCTTGTGGCGCCATCACGGCGTCGCGCCGAGGCGGCACTGCAGCTATGGGCGCGCTATGCTGAGCGGGACGGTGGCGTGATTCAGCAGGCGGATGATGTGCCCGAGGGGTCTGATGTCCAGCAGACGCTCGTCATGCTGAAGCCGGACAACTTCAGAGTCCCCAGCTCGCGGGCGGGCAGCATTGTCGACATTCTCTCGACATCGGGACTGCGCATCGTTGGAGTGAAGAAGTTCTCCATGACCGTGGCCCAGGCGGAGGAATTCTATGGTCCGGTGGTGGACGCACTGACAGGGAAGTTCAAAGACATTGGAAGCGAGCGCCTGGCCAACGCAATCAGGAATGAGTTTGGCATCACCACGCCACCCGCTGTGCTCGGAGATATGTGCCGGAAGCTCGGTCCGCTATTCGCCAAAGCGCAGTTCGACGAGATCGTGCGCTTCATCACGGGGTACAGGCCGGACGAGGTGCCCGCTGGCAAGCGTGCCGGGGCAGGCAAGGAAGGCTGCTTGGCGTTGGTGTACGAGGGCCACAACGCCGTTCAGAAGATTCGCAATATTCTGGGGCCAACGGATCCAAGTAAGGCCAGGCCCGGATCGGTACGACGCGAGTTTGGCAGCAACATCATGGTCAATGCGGCTCACGCTTCAGACTCACCCGAGAATGCGCGTCGGGAGATCGCTATCATCGATGTTGAGGCGGACACGATTAAGCCGGTCGTAGACTACTTCTACGGCAGTGTGCTGAGCCGGGTACTGTCGGTCGCAAAGGGCGGAGAAAGCGGTCGTGTTCGTGCACGACTGCGGCACGATAGAGCACGAGAGAAAGGGCAACTGGATGAAACTCAATGAGACGATCAGCGCTATTGCACCATCAGTGACGCTTGCGATCACGAGCAAGGCCAAGGCCATGGCCGCCGAGGGACGCGAGGTATTCAGTTTCGCGGCGGGAGAGCCCGACTTCGATACGCCCGATCACATCAAGGAGGCTGCCATACAGGCCCTGCGTGATGGGAAGACCAAGTACAGCCCCGCGGTCGGCCTGGCCGAGTTGCGCTCGGCGATTGCCGAGGACCTGGCGACGTACAACGGGTTGCAGTATGAGCCGACGCAGGTTGTGGTTAGCTGCGGGGCCAAGCACACGCTTTTCAATATCTTTATGGCGCTCTTGCAGCCAGGTGATGAAGTTCTGATCCCCGCGCCTTTCTGGTTGAGCTACCCCGAGATGGTTCGTGTTGCAGGGGGTAAGTCGGTCTTTGTGGCGGCCGCTGAGAGCGACGGCTTCAAGGTGACGAAGGAGAGTCTCCAGGCAGCCGTGACGCCGAAGACGCGCGCCTTGATCCTGAATAGCCCGTCCAATCCCATCGGTACGGTGTACGAGCCGAACGAGTTGGCGGCGATTGCCGAGTTTGCGTGCGAGAATGATGTGGTCGTGATCGCGGACGAGATCTACCAGCAGATGGTCTACGATGGCGTCGAGTCTCCCTCCTTCGCGACGTTGTCGCAGGATGTGTATGACCGCACGGTAACGGTGAACGGATTCAGCAAAGCGTACTCGATGACAGGGTGGCGCCTGGGCTACCTGGCCGGGCCTATGCCGCTGGTGAAGGCGATCTCCGCGCTGCAGAGCCACAGTACATCTGGTCCTACTACGTTTGCCCAGTATGGCGCGCTTGCTGCGCTTAAGGGCGGACGCGACTGTGTAGCCGAGATGCGTGACGCGTTTGCCCAGCGCCGGGCCTTCCTCTATGAGCGCCTTGACGCCATGGAGGGTGTGACGTGCGTGAAGCCCATGGGCGCTTTCTACATGCTGCCCGGCATCGGGTCTTGCGGTATGGACTCGCTGACCTTCGCCGGGAAGCTCCTGGATGCTACGGGTGTCGCCGTGGTGCCCGGAAAACCCTTCAACGCTGACGCCAACATCCGTCTCTCGTACGCCTGCAGCATGGATAACATCCGCGAGGGTATGGACCGGATGGAAGGGTTCTTGAAGGGGCTGTAGTCGGGCGATTGAGTCGCGGTCCGCTCAGAGAGCGGGCCCTACCCGGCAGACGGATGACCCAACGTAAGGTAGGGCCCGCTCTCCGAGCGGGCCGGACAACTACCCGAGATCCAGCGTCTCCTCTTCTCGCGTCACCAGGTCCTTAATCCGAACCTGGCCGCTGGCGACATCATCCGGTCCGATGTAGACCCCGCGCGCAAAGGCCCGCTTGTCGGCGCGGGAAAAGAATGCGCGCGGTTTCTCAGCGTGCAGGGCCAGGTCGACCTGTTCGCCATCGGCACGCAGTGTGGCCGCGACCTTTACGGCGGCGTCCTGCTGTTCAGGCGCCATGTATCCCACCGTTACCCGGCTGCGTGCGCCGTCTTCTGTCAGGAGTCCCTTGTCGGCGAGCAGTTCAGCCACGACGACATCGCCAAATCCCAGCCCGACGCCCGTCTGGGGGCGACCGCCGACGGAGGCAAGCAGGTTGTCATAGCGGCCGCCGCCGAAAATGGCGCGGAATTTTCCCGCAACATCAAACGCCTCGAAAACAATTCCCGTGTAATAGGCCAGGCCACGTATGACCGAAATGTCGAACGTGACGCATTCCTCGAGGCCATAGGCGGTGAGCCCGGCCATGCAATCCTCGAGGTCGCGCAAGGCTTGTGAGTCACGGTCGCCCAGAAGTGTCCGCACTTCATTCAGATTGGTCAGGGTCAGAACCGCAAAGACCGCCGTCTGTGTTTCGGCAGAGACTCCGGCGTCGGTCAGGAGTTCCTTGATCTTGTCGTCAGCCAGCTTTCCGCGCTTGTCCAACGCGAGGAAGGTGGCGGCGTGGTGGTCGGGCGCAATGCCACCGGCGGTGAGGATGTCACTGAGCAAAGCGCGACTGCTGATGCGGACGCGGAAGTCAGACTGTGTCAGTCCAAGGGCGAGCAGGGCGTTGACCGCGGAGGCAATAACTTCGACCTCGGCTGTGACGGCGGTCTCACCAATGATGTCGAGATTGAGTTGGTAATGCTCGCGCTTGCGACCGCGAGTGGTGCGCTCGTAGCGGAAGCACTGGGCAATGGTGTACCACTTGATCGGCATTTCGAGTGAGCCCTGGCGGGCAGCGACCATGCGGGCGAGGGTGGGGGTCATCTCGGGACGCAGGGCCAACTCACGGTCGCTCTTGTCTCTGAACCAATATGTCTGGTCGACAATTTCTTCGCCCGCCTTGCGCTTGAGGAGATCGAGCGATTCAACGACGCAGGCATCATAGCGCTGAAACCCGTATTGCTCAGCGGCACTGCGCCACGTATCGAAGAGCCGCATCTGGGCGGCCATGTCGGAGGGATAGAAGTCGCGCATCCCACGCGGGGCGGCAAGTGACTGCTTGTCCTTGCTCATGTCTTAACCCGCTGCCGGGGCCGCGCTGGCGGCGGCAATGGTCTCTTTCATGCGCTTGCCGGCCTTAAACTTAACGACCTTGCGCTCAGGAATCGGAACCGTGTGTTCGGGCCTGTTGGGATTGCGTCCGACCCGCGCCTTGCGCACGCAGACGTCGAATACGCCAAACTCACGCAGCTCGATATGGTCTCCATTACCCAGCGCCTCGGTAATGTGGTCCAGCGTCTTTTGAATAACCGCATAGACGTCTTCTTGAATCAGTCCAGTCTCTCTGGAAATACGGACAACCAGATCCCGTTTCGTCATTTAAACACCTCACAAATCTAACCGTGGCCCCGCACTGGGTATAGTCAACTTGAGACGTATAACACACCACATCAGAGAGTTAAGCAAGAGAATTCGGCAAGACAGGCTTGGCAGTCGGTACGCGGCTCGCTCGGAGAGCTCGCCCTACCTTATCGAGGGTGAGGTAGGGCGAGCTGCCCCCAGCGAGCGGGAAGGTCTAGATCAGGCGATCCGCTTCCCAGCACCTCGGCCGAAATGTCGCGATATCATGCTCGTGAACGCTCCTGTCAATCCGCGCGGGAAGGTATTCAGACGTCCAGCCTGTACCTCCCGTGGCGTCGGTCTTCTCAACCAGCACGGACACCTCCCGGCCGATGAACTGCCTGGCAAAAGTTGTGCGTTTGGCTTCCCCGAGAGCAATCAATTCCTTGGCCCGTTCGCGTGCCACGGCGATATCAACCGTACCGTCGAGTGTCGCCGCGTCCGTTCCAGGGCGTGGGCTGAAGGGGAAGACATGCAGGTTGCCAAAGGGCAACGCTTCCACGAGCTCACGGGTCGTGGCAAAGTCATCGTCGGTCTCGCCGGGGAAGCCGGTAATGATATCTGTCCCGATGCCAAGCAGCGGCATCGCTGCGAGGGCCTCGGTGACAAGTGTCTGAAAACTGGTGCGCGTGTAGCGCCGCCGCATTCGCTCGAGGACGGCGTCGCTCCCGCTCTGCAGCGGGATATGCAGCGCGCGACAGATGCGCGCATCGGAAGCCATCAGCTCGAGCAATGCGGGGGTTATCGTAGACGCCTCAATCGAACTGAGCCGAATGCGCGGGGTACTGGTATGTGCAAGCAGCGCCGCCAGCAGCTCCGTGAGCCCCTGGGTGTCATCCCGGTAGCATCCGAGGTTGGCGCCGGTCACGACGATCTCGCGAAAGCCGGCTTCACCGAGTCGCTGTACCTCATCCACGACCTCTGCCAACGGTCGGCTCCACAGTCGTGACCGCGTGCGAGGTACGATACAGTAACTGCAGCCGAAGCGGCAGCCATCCTGTATCCGGACAATGGCGCGCGTGGATGTAAAGAGGGGCAGGGCGCCGCCAGGCTGCTGCGGGGCAGGGGTGGGTAGTCCGAATCCCGCCGCCAGGAGATCAGGCAGTTGAAACTTCTCGGCCTGACCTACAACCAGGTCGGCATGTGATCGCTCGCCAATCTCGTTCCCGCCGACCTCAACCGCGCACCCGGCCAGCACCACGACCGGTTGCGGATCGCGCCGGGAAGCAGAACGGGCCAGGCGGGCCGAATCGCTCTCGGCATTGCCGGTGATCGTGCAGGAATGGACGACAAAGACATCGCATGGCTCGTTCGGACCGACCACAACGTATCCCGCCGCTTGGAACGCCGCCGCCATCTGGGCCGATTCGGCCTGGTTCAGGCGGCATCCCACTGTGCGGATTGCGACGCGTGGTGCCGATGCTGTATCCCGCATCGGGATCGCGCTATCCATTGGCTTTGAGTATCGCGCCGGTGGCGGCGTTCTGCACCATGCTCGCGTAGCGCGCGAGGTAGCCCGTCGTGATCTTCGGCGGCTGTGGCACCCATGTGGCGCGGCGTGCCTCGATCTCCTCATCGCTGAGATCGACCTCCAGCGTGCGGGCAGGGATGTCCAGGCGGATCGTGTCGCCATCCTTCAAGAGCCCGATCAAACCGCCTTCGGCAGCTTCAGGGGAGACATGGCCGATGCAGGCGCCGCGTGTGCCCCCGGAAAAGCGACCATCCGTGATCAGAGCCACGCTCTCACCGAGTCCTTCACCCATGATGTAGGAGGTTGGTGCAAGCATTTCCTGCATACCGGGCCCGCCCTTGGGACCCTCGTAACGAATGACTACGACATGTCCCGGCTGAACCTTACCGCCGAGAATGCCGTCGCAGGCATCCTCCTGCGATTCAAAGATGATGGCCTTGCCCTCGAACTGCAGCATGTTGGCCGTGACACCCGCCTTCTTGACCACCGCCCCGCGCTCGGCAAGGTTGCCGTAGAGGATCGTGAGACCGCCATCGGCCGAGTAAGCGTCCTCAATCGGTCGGATCACGTCAGCGTCGAGAGTCTTCTTGCGGCTGATGTTCTGGCGCAGTGTCTTGCCGGTGACCGTGATGCAGCCACTGTTGAGTAGCCCTTTGACATTCAGCAGTTCCTTCAGGATCGCGCTGATGCCGCCGGCCGCATCAACATCCTCAACGTGATAATGCGAAGAGGGTGCCACCTTGCAGATGTTGGGGCAGCGAGCAGAGATTTCGTTGATGCGTCGCAGGTCATAGTCGACACCTGCTTCGTGCGCAATGGAAAGCGTATGCAGCACGGTGTTCGTGCTGCCGCCCATCGCCATATCCAGCGCAAAGGCATTATCCACGGACTCCCGTGTCACGATGTCGCGGGGCAGGGGGCCACCCTCGAGCGCCATCTCAACAATGCGCTTGGCGGCCTTGCGATACAGGGCTTTGCGCGCGGGATCCACGGCCAGAACAGTGCCGTTGCCCGGCAGTGCAAAGCCCAACGCTTCACAGAGGCAGTTCATCGAGTTGGCCGTGAACATGCCGGAGCACGAGCCGCATGTGGGGCAGGCGTTCTTCTCGATGTCGGAGAGCTGGGCGTCATCGATGGTGCCCTTCTGGTGCTGGGCTACACCTTCGAATACGCTGATCAGGTCAACCACCTTGCCGTCCGATGTCTTGCCGGCAGCCATGGGGCCGCCACTGCACATGAGGGTCGGGATATTGCACCGGATGGCGCCCATCATCATGCCCGGTACGATCTTGTCACAATTCGGAATGCAGATCATGGCATCGAAACAGTGAGCCTTGACCATCGATTCCACCGAATCGGCAATCACTTCCCGGCTGGGCAGGGAGTATTTCATGCCGGTGTGCCCCATGGCCACGCCGTCGCACACACCGATGGTGTTGAATTCGATCGGAACGCCACCGGCCTTGCGGATGTACTTCTTGATGTACTCGCCGACTACGTTGAGGTGGCAGTGGCCGGGAATGGTCTGTGTGTACGAGTTGCAGACCGCAATGAACGGTTTCTGGAAATCGTCGTCCTGCAGTCCTGTTGCGCGCAGCAGGCTGCGATGCGGTGCCCGTTCCCAGCCCTTTTTGATGGTGTCGCTTCTCATGATGGTCCTTTCGAGTCACAGATGTATTCAGTGGGAGGTGATAGTGTCAGCGCACGTCCATAGCATGTCAAGCAACTCGTGCTGCCAGGCCGGTTCGTGCCGGAGTGGCGTCGTCCCGCGCTTGGCATGTTTAAGATGTGGCCCCGCCGGCCTTGCGGGGCTCGCCGCGTACAAGTGAGTCAATAGTGGCAGGCACCTTTGCCGTAAAGAGCATCTCCTCCTTTGTGTGGGGATGTCGAATGCTCAACGAGGCCGCATGCAGCGCCAGCCTCCCGTCGCCCTTCTTCTGTTGCCCATACTTCCTGTCTCCGGCCACGGGACAGCCTGCCTCTGCAAGATGGACCCGGATCTGGTTCTTCCTGCCCGTCAGAAGATCGATTTCAAGCAGACTGTGCTGTTGCGATTGCCTCACAATCCTGTATCCGGTCTTGGCAAGCTTGCCCTTCCTGGGATCGCGAACAGAGTACATCCTGTGGGTCTGGTTCTCCGCAAGATAGGACGTGATGATTCCTTCTTTCTGCGGCGGGGCTCCATGGACTACGGCGTAGTATACCTTCTTGAATCCATGCCATTCAGCCTGTAGGTAGCGTTTGGCCTTCTCATGCCTGGCGAAGACAATGACGCCGGACGTGTCTCTGTCGAGACGATGCACGATGAACACCCGGTTTCTTGACTTCGCGTTCCCTTTGCGGACGTAGGTGTTCAAGAGGTAGTAAGCGGTATTCTCTCTGACCTTGTCACTGCTCACGGTCAGCAGGCCACTCGTCTTGTCCACAACCAGAATATCACGGTCCTCATAGAGAATAGAGAGACCCTTGGGCTGGTATCTTCTCGGGGGAGCTTTGAAGGTTGTCTGAGGCTCTCGCATAGTGGTTCACGAAAACTAGCCGATTGCCCCCACCGGCACGAGTGAAATCACGCTCGCAGCCTTGACACAGCCGTTGCTGTCCGCATGATGATGCCATGACAAAAACGTTTTCGACAGAGGAGATCCGCGCCAATAATGGCGCTCCGTGGTAACTGGCGCAGTAACGGCGGGTGGCCATTATTGGCCGCCATAGAGAAGGGCTCCGATGCAAGGCAAGCGCATGTTCGCCCACGACTACAGCCGCGTGGGCTTCTACATGATCACGATGGTGACCGGCGGCCGCCGGCGGCTCTTCGGGCAGTGCCGTGATAACCGCGTGCTGCTGAGCCCGGCGGGCGAGGTGGTGCAGCGACGCTGGCGCGAGATCCCGCAGCACCGTCCCGAGATTGAAGCCTCCACGATGCAGGTGATGCCGGATCACCTGCACGGCATTCTCTACGTGAAGCAGCCGCTCGAGAAGCCGGTGGGCAACACGCTGCGTGGCTTCGCCAGCGGGGTCACCTCGGAGCTGCGCAAGACCTCCGGAAACCCCACCTTGAAGGTGTGGGAGAAGGGCTTCCATGATCGCGTGATCATGAACTCGGAAACCTTGCGGGCCGAGCGCAACTACATTCGCGACAACCCGCGCCGCTACTGTCTCAAGAAGGCGCGCCCGGATCTGTTTGTGCGGGTGAATGAACTGCACCACGAGCGCCTGCCCACAGGCGAAGCATGGGCAGGGTTCGGCAACCAGTTCCTCATCGAAAAGCCCGAACTGCTGCCGGTGCAGGTCTCGCGACGGGCCTCGGAAGATGAAATCGGGGCAGTGAAGGGGCAGGTGGCTGAGCGAACCGCAGATGGCGCCGTGATGGTCTCGCCCTTCATCTCTCCGGGTGAGAAAGCCATCGCAAAGATGGTGATGCAGCAGCAACACGGCAGCCTGATCCTGATCCGGCCGGAGGGCTTTCCGCCCTTCTACAAACCCTCGGGCACCTATTTTGACCTTTGTGCAGAAGGGCGCTTGCTGGTGCTCACGGCATTTGCCTACACTGGCCGGAAACAGCCCCTGACTCGCGACCGCTGCCTCCAAATGAACCGGTGGGTGCAGGAGATGTGCCGCGCGCCGCAGTAACAGCCGGCGGCCATTATTGGCCGCCATCAGAGGTCAAATCATAACAGAGAGGCTACTTGCCATGACGATGAGCACGAAAGATAAAGAGACGATCCGTGGATTGGCCGAACGCTATGCCGGGATTGCGCAGTTGGATGTGCAGCAGAAGCGGATCGAACGCTACTACAAAACCAATGCGCTGGAGGTGGTCCGGCCCGTGGTGCTGATTAACGAAGTGCCGTGGGGTGAGATCAAGGATGAGGCGCTGGTCAACACCTGTTCTCAGGAACTTGGTGGGATCGAGACTCACCTGCGCCGCACGCTCTACCAGTGGGAGCACTTCCAGGCCGATATGGTGGTGCCGCCCGCTTATCGCGTGGGCAAGCGGACGCGTTCGACGGGAGTAGGTGTTCGCGTCGAGGAGACGCAGATCCAGAGCGAGACCGGCACAAGCATCAGCGCCCATGAGTACGTCGACCTGCTGAAGGACGAGGAGGATCTGGCAAAGTTCCGCATTCCAGAGATCAGCTATAACCAGGAGGCCACTGATCAGGCGATGGAACTGGCCCATGAGGTGTTTGACGGCATCATGCCGGTCGAGCTGCATGGGCACGCCCTGCAGTACAATATCTGGGACACAATTGCGCGTTACCGCGGGGTGGACAGTCTGCTGATGGACCTGGCCATGCGCCCGGAGTTCATGCACCAGATCGCGCAGCGCTTCACGGGAATCGCCGAGGGCACCTTCAGGCAGTACGAGGAGTTGGGGGTGCTTGATCCCGATCAGATCGAGTTGCACTGCACCGTGGCCTGCACGGATGAGCTGCCCGCCAAAGACTTCGCCGGCAAAGTGCGTCGCAAAGATGTGTGGGGCCGCTGCGCCGCACAGATCTTCGGGTCGGTCTCGCCCGATATGCACGATGAATTCGACCTGGCCTACAACGAGAAGACGTTCGGCGGCTGCGGGATGCTCTACTACGGCTGCTGCGAGCCGATGGACCTGAAGATCGATATTCTGCGCAAGCGCTTCAAGAACCTGCGCAAGGTCTCGATCACCCCCTGGGCCGATCCCGAGCGCGCTGCCGAGGCGATGGGCCAGGACTTGGTCATGGCGGCCAAGCCTAATCCGACCAACGTCAGTTCACGCACCTTCAATCCCGCAGTTGTGGAGGAGGAGATCAGTGGCTACCTGGACGCCTGTCAACGCCACGGAACCCCCTGTGAGTTCGTTTTGAAGGATATCAGCACGATCGCGAACAATCCCGACACCCTCACGCAGTGGGTCGCGACGGTGAAGGGCGTGGTGGATCGCTGCTACGCGTAGAACCTACTTTTGAAATCCGTCTCAATGTCCCACAAGGAAAGCTTTCTCAAGTACGAACTGCTGCTGCTCCTGATGTCGATCATCTGGGGCTCGACGTTTGCCGTTCAGCTGACGGTGGAAGCACCTGGGGGGACGCGGGAGCTGTAGCCCGCTCTCGCTGAAAGTGAGGCCGTTTCCGGCTATGCCTGCGTCGGCCGGGTCACAGCGCTGACCTTGGCTTCATCCAGCTCCACGCCCAGGCCGGGGCCTTCGGGCACGGGCAGGCAGCCGTCTTGGTCCAGCGGCAGCGACAGGAGCGCGTCCTGCTCGCCCTGGAGCAGCGGGCCATGCAGCCCGAGTTCGGTGAATTCCACCGCGCCGGTGAAGTCCTTGATCGCGGCGGCAAGCTGCAGCTTGGCCGCGATCTTGACGCCCGTCCCGAACCCGGTGCCCAGCACGCACTCCAGGCCGGCATCCTCGGCGATGGCGGCAATCTGCATGGCGTTGGCCAGGCCGCCGGCCTTGCCAATCTTGATGTTGAGCACGTCGGCGGCCCCGGCCCGTACGACGGCTTCGGCATCGTGCGGACCGAAACAGCTCTGGTCGGCCTCGATCGGAATATTCACGGCACGTCGCACCTCGGCCATGCCGGGCAGGTCCCAGGCCTCGCAGGGCTGTTCCAGCAGCTCGAGTCCGACCTCGTACTGCTCGGCAAGGCGGCACAGCTCAATCGCCTCGGCAGGTGAGTAGCCGCGGTTCGCGTCGGCGCGGATGGAGATGTCGGGTCCGACAGCGTCGCGAATGGCACGCAGGCGGTCGGCATCCTTGGCCGGGATGCTGCCGATCTTGGGCTTGAACGCCTTGACATTCTTCTGCATGTAGGTGACGCATGCGGCTGCCATGTCGTCGGGCGATCCACCGGCAATCTCGATCGCGACCGGGATACGCGTGCGCCGGGCGCCTCCGAGCAGATCGCTGACCGATTGGCCACGAATCTTGCCGACCAGATCATGCAGCGCCAGGTCGATTCCCGACTTGGCGCAGGAATTCTCGCGATAATCGATCCGGTCCATCAGCGCCGGGATATCGAAGGGCTCGCGGCCCACAAGCTGCGGTCCGAGATAGTCGTCGATGGCCACCTGGATCGCTTCCATGGTCTGACCGAAGAACCCGATATCGGCCGGCGCCTCGCCGAGCCCGCTGATCCCTTCATCCGTTTCGATATGCACCAGCACATACTCGAGAATCGGGGAGGGGCGTTTGGGGGTGACACGGCTCAAGCGTCCATCCCACTCCCGCTTGGTGCCCGCATTCGCCGAGTTGTAGAAGAAGCAGGTGAGCGGAATACGGATGGGGGTGGTGTGAACGCTCTCTATTATCATGCCTGCCTCGCTATGCTGATCTATTCATCAACTCATGCATCGTCCACGCCCCCCACCGGCCTCGCGCCGGTGGAGCGCAAGATCCTCGCCCCTTGAACCGGGCCGTCATACTAACAGGGCCCGGCTTGGCGCGAGGTGTGCGCGCTACGCTCAGCTCGCTCTTCCCGGGCGCTGAATCCGTTGCTCTGCCTTGACTTAACCAAAAAATCTCTGGTTCCACCGGCGCAAGGCCGGTGGGGACCGGGTTCGTTGGTGAATAATCCACCCTAGGCGGTGACGTAGTCAAGGCCGGCGTAGAACGTGTGGGCGGTCTCCATGAATTTGACGAGAAGCTTAAGCTCTCCGCCTCTGAGCGCCGTCCCGACGGACTGATTGTTGAGGTGGAGCTACGCTATCACGGTCTCCAGGGACGGCTGGCCAGCTTCGTACGCGCCCGCAACCGCAAGCGCTATGAGCTGATCGGCCTCTCACGCGAACTGTTCGAGAAGCTGGACGGCACACTCAGCGTAGAGGATCTGATCGACTGGCTGTGCGAGCAGGATCAGCTGACTTTTCTTGAAGGGCGCGCGCTGATTTTGCAGTATCTGCGCGACCTGATGCAGCGGGGCGTGGCCGTGATCGGGTGCGAAGAGCCCGCTTGATTTACCCCGGAAGAGATATCGACGAAGGACTGGAGAAGTAGACGATGAGCCAGAAGAAGATCACGATGATTGTGGCCGGCGCGGGCGACCGCGGCACGGCGCATGCCGGGTATGCCCTGGCACGCCCTGAGCTGGCGACGGTCGTGGGCGTTGCCGAGCCCCGCGAGGTGCACCGCACGCGCATGGTCGAGGCACACGGGATCCCGCAGGACAGCGTCTTTGCCGACTGGCGCGATATGGCGGCGCGGGACCGCTTTGCCGATGCGGTCTTGATCACAACAAGTGACGCGCTGCACACCGAGCCGGTGGCGGCTTTCGCGGCGAAGGGCTACCACATCATGCTTGAGAAGCCGATGGCTCCGACGCCTGGGGAGTGCCGCAGCATTATCGACGCGGTCAAGGCGAGCGGGTCCATTTTTGCGGTAGGCCACGTGCTGCGCTATACGCCCTATACCCAGGCGCTTAAGAAAGTCCTGGATGCAGGCACGATCGGCGAGATTGTCTGCATTCAGCGACTGGAACCGCTGGGCTACTGGCACCAGGCGCACTCCTACGTGCGCGGCAACTGGCGCAACGAAGCCGAATCATCCTTCATGCTGCTGGCCAAGTCCTGCCACGATATTGACTGGATCCACTATATTATGGGCAAACGCTGTACGGCGGTCTCTTCATTCGGCTCCCTGAAGCATTTTCGTGCCGAGGAGCGCCCGGAAGGCGCGGCGGACCGCTGCCTGGATTGCGCCGTTGAAGCCACCTGCCCCTATTCGGCCAGGAAGATCTACGGGAACCGCCTGAAGCGGGGCGAAACAGGTTGGCCCAACAGTGTTGTGGATCCGACCGGGACGCCGGAGGGGCTGGAGCTGGCCTTGCGTGACGGCCCCTACGGACGCTGCGTGTACGCATGCGACAACGATGTGGTCGATAACCAGGTGGTCAATATGCAGTTCGAGGGCGGCGCCACGGCATCCTTCACCATGACCGCCTTCAACCAGGGCGGACACCGCCGCACCAACATCTTCGGCACGCGTGGCGAGATCCGTGGGACGGGCGATAAGATCGAGGTGTTCGACTTTATGACCGATACGTGGTCGACGGTGACCATCGATTGTGGATCATCAGATGTCACGGGCGGTCATGGCGGCGGAGATGGGGTCCTGATGCAGAAGTTCGTTGCCGCGGTGGCCACAGACGACCCGACGCGGATTCTCTCCGGGCCCGACGAGACGCTTGAGTCGCACCTGATCGTATTCGCGGCTGAGCAGGCCCGCAAGGAACACGGTGTCGTGGATCTGTAGAACGTGGCGTCCGTGTTCCGTACTACGTTGCGGAAGACCGGGCGGGGCTGGCTTGTCCGGCAGAAACTGAACAGAGGAGTCTATGATGGATTTGGAACAGCCCTTTCACGTATTTTCCGCTGCGGATGTACGTGCGGCCCTGCCCATGGACAAGGCCGTAGCGGCCATGAAGTCGGCCTTTCGGGAGCTCTCGGCGGGCGAAGTCACGGTGCCCATGCGTACGCATATCGAACTGCCTGAGCATGCGGCTGATGCGCTTGTGATGTCCTGCTACAGCCCGCGCCTCGACCAGGTGGGCCTCAAAATCATTACACTGCACCCGAATAACGTGGAGCACGGTCTCCCCTTCATCCAGGCTACCGTCATGGTTCTCGATGCGGAGCGAGGTACGCCGCTGGCCGTGATGAGCGGCGCGGTCCTGACGGCGATCCGCACCGGGGCCGCTTCAGGGGCGGCGACAGACGTCCTGGCGCGCGAGGACGCATCGCGCGTGGCAATCATAGGGTCGGGCACCCAGGCCGCGACCCAGCTTGAGGCCATGTGCGCCGTGCGTGATATTCGGGCTGCCTCTGTTTTCGATGTCGACATGGCCCGGGCTAAGACATTTGCGGACCGGATGCAGGAACAGCTGCAGATCGATGTGGTGCCCGCGGCTAGCGTTAGTGCGGCGCTTGCTCATGCCGACATCGTCTGTACCGCCACCACCTCACGCACTCCCGTCTTTGCGGATGCCGACATTGCGCCCGGGACCCACATCAATGCCATAGGAGTCTACAAGCCGGACGAGCGCGAGATTCCAGCCGCGACCGTGGCGCGTGCGCGCGTGGTGGTTGACGCGGTCGACGCGGCATGGGAGGAGGCCGGTGAACTGATCCTGGCGCGGGACGAGGGTATCATCACAACGTCGCACATCCATGCCGAGCTGGGGCAGATCCTCGCCGGAGTGAAATCGGGTCGTGCCGACTCCGATGAGATCACCTTCTTCAAGTCGGTCGGCGTGGCCAACCAGGATCTCTCCGCAGCACATGTCGTGTTCGCACGCGGTACCGCGTTGGGCCTGGGCTCATCCGTTTCGCTCTAGCGGTTGGCCTGATGGTTCTCCGTGGGGATTAGGCGCCTATATCGATGTTGTGGAGTATCCCCACTTTTCTAGACCCATGCTCCGGAAACACCTGAAAAGAAAGGCCCATCCTACTTTGGGATCTGGAATGGCCAAAGCGCCAAGCTGAAGGCAGAGATCCCTCGACTTCGCTCGGGATGACAGCAAACGTTAAAGAATTGTCATCCCGAGCTTGCCGAGGGATCTGCTAATACTCCCGACGGTTGAATACTGGGGTATGTCCTCTATTGATGTTGAGTTGCCCTGACGCGTGGTTTCGGTGTAGGGTCCGTCCTTTGTAGAATTCTTGACAGAACTCAGATGGCGAAAGGTGCAAGTGATGAGTATTGAGCAGGCCTACACACTGGCAAAACAACGCTATGCAGCGTTTGGGATCGATACGGATGCTGCCATTGAGAAGGCCTTGGCCCTCCCAATCTCGCTCCACTGCTGGCAGTCGGATGACGTGGCGGGATTCGAGACAAAGCCCGAGGGGCTTGATGGCGGCGGCATCATGGCCACCGGCAACTATCCCGGCCGCGCCCGTAACGGCGAAGAGGCCCGCGCCGATATTGAGCAGGCCATGTCCCTGATCCCCGGCACGCAGCGCGTCAATGTCCATGCCTGCTACTCTGAGACCGACCGGTTTGTCGACCGCGATGGGATGGATGCTTCCTGCTTTCAAAAGTGGATGGACTGGGCAAAGGAAAAGGGCGTTTGCCTGGACTTCAATCCGACTTTCTTCGCGCACCCGAAAGCTGAGGATGGCTACACGCTCTCGCATGCGGACGACGAGATCCGGGCATTCTGGGTCAAACACGGCCAGGCCTGTCGCCAGATCGCACAGGCCATGGCGGAAGCCCAGGGCTCCCCGTGCTATGTCAATTGGTGGACGCCGGATGGGTCCAAGGACATTCCGGCCGACCGGTTCGGGCCGCGCGCCCGCATGGCTCAGTCCTACGATGCCATCATGGCGGACGATTCGGTCGACCGGACCCAATGCGTCGACTTCATCGAGAGCAAGCTGTTCGGCATTGGCTCTGAAGAGTATGTCGTCAGCTCGGGAGAGTTCTGCGCCGACTATGCGATCAGTCGCGGCATGGGGCTCTGCATGGATATGGGCCACTTCCATCCCACCGAGACCATCCACGGCAAGATATCGAGCCATCTCCAGTTCATGGAGAAGATCCTGCTGCACGTCAGCCGCCCGATTCGCTGGGACTCGGACCACGTCGTGCTTTTTAACGACGACCTCAAGAGCGTCTTCCTCGAGATCCAGCGCGGCAACGTCTGGGACCGCGTGGTGCTCGCGCTCGATTTCTTCGACGCCTCGATCAATCGCATCGGCGCCTACGTCACCGGCACGCGCGCCGCGCGCAAAGGCATTCTCTACGCCCTGCTCGATCCGACCTCGCAACTCCAGACCTACGAGGCCGAGGGCAAGAACGCCCAGCGCCTGGCGCTGATGGAGGCATTCAAGTCGATGCCCTTTGCCGCGGTCTGGGACCAGCTTTGCGTGCAGGCCGACGTCCCGGTCGGCGCTGACTGGCTGGCGGATATGGAGCGCTACGAGGCGGATGTTCTTTCTGCAAGAGCCTAGTGTGTCACCTGATAGCTTCGCAAATGAAAGAGCTTCGCTATGTCATCCCGAGCTTGCCGAGGGATCTCCATCGTGCTCAGGTCAGTAGGAGATCCCTCGACCTGGCTCGGGATGACATCGTAAGGATAACTGTTCCGCGGATTTCTGAATCACAACACGAAGGGTATGTATGACCGATCTTGATACTATCGTTGCGCTCTCGCATGAGTTTGGCACTGAGAACTTCGTAAAGGGCGGTGGCGGAAATACATCCGTGAAGGACGCGAACACGCTCTGGGTAAAGCCATCAGGCACGACCCTGGCCGGTCTCAGCACTGACACGTTCGTGAGCATGAACCGCGCCAAAATCAGTGAGCTATATGCGGTCGAAACGCCGACTGAACCGGCTGCGCGCGAAGAGCTGGTCAAGAACCTGATGGCAGAAGCGGTTGAGAACGATGCCGGACGACCGTCGGTCGAAGCCCCTCTGCACAACGTGTTTGACGCGACCTATGTCGTACATACGCACCCCGCGCTGGTGAACGGACTTACCTGTGCCAGGGGAGGCGGGGCCGCCTGCCGGGAACTCCTGCCTGATGCCCTCTGGGTGGAGTATATCGATCCGGGCTACACGCTCTGCATGGCTGTGCGTGAACGCATTCAAGAGTTCAGACAGGCAAGGGGCTGTGAACCGGCACTTCTCGTCCTGCAGAACCACGGCATCTTCATCGGCGCCGACACGGCTGACGGGATCCGGGCACTCTACAGGCATGTAATGGACCTGTTAAAGGGCGCCTACGAGACCGCCGGCGTGAGCATGGAGCTGGCGGTGGCGGCGTCGGAAGCCGCACCGGATACTGAGGCGACGATCCGAAAGCTCTTCGGCAACGATGCGGCGTTCATCGCCTCAAGCGGCATGTTCCCCACCGCACCCGGTCCCATAACACCGGATCATCTTGTCTACGCCAAGGCGTTCCCTTTTGTCGGCGATCTGACGGCGGAAGCTGTCAGGGCCTACACGGCCGAACGCGGCTATGCGCCCAAGGTCGTGGTCGCAGGCAATCGTGTCTACGGCATCGGTGCCTCGCAGAAGAACGCCGACTTGGCGCTCGAACTCGCTCAGGACGGTGCGCTCGTCATACAGCTCACCGAAGCCTTTGGTGGCATCCACACCATGAGCGATGCGCAGCGTGAGTTCATCGAGAACTGGGAAGTCGAATCCTACCGTTCCAAGCAGGTGTAGCGGTCACCATAACCGGGCTATGCCTTCTGGAAGCTGATTCCTGGGACTCTATGAACGTGCGTGCATCGCTTCTCATACGGTTAAGTGTTGCCGAGTGAGGGTGGAATGTGAGAAAAAGCTCAGCGTAGCTTGAGAAAGGCGCGGGTATAGCGATGGCTTACGACAAACTCAGAATGGCTGTCTGTGACGCGAACAGGGAGATCAGCCGGGTAGAACTGGCCATCCTGACGTGGGGCAATGCCTCGGAGGTAGACCGCGAAGCCGGTGTGTTCGCAATCAAGCCGAGTGGCATTGACTACGAAGAACTGAAGCCGGGGGACATTCCCCTTGTTTCACTGGAGACCGGCGAGAAGATCGAGGGCGCGCTCAACCCCTCGTCGGACACGGCCACACACTGGCGTCTCTACCAGGCGTTCCCTTCCATCGGCGGCATTGTGCATACCCATTCACCGGTCGCCACGGCATGGGCCCAGGCCAAACGTGAGATTCCCTGCCTGGGCACAACCCATGCCGACACGTTCCATGGTGCCGTGCCCTGTACGCGTCCGCTCACCGAGCAGGAAGTCGCCGAGGCCTATGAGCTCAGTACCGGCGACGTGATTGCAGCACACTTCGCAGACGGGGGCCTCGACCCGAACGCGCTGCCGGGCGTGCTGGTGGCCTGTCATGCGCCGTTTACCTGGGGCAAAGATGCCATGTCGGCCGTCGTCCACGCCCGCATCCTCGAATCCGTCGCGCAGATGGCCGCCACGACGCTGAGACTGTCGCCTGGGAGTGAAGCGGTCGACCCGTTTCTGCAGGACAAACACTACTTTCGCAAGCATGGCGCGACCGCCACCTACGGGCAAAGCGAGAAGGCATAGAGGCTTTCTCTCGTTCGCCGCGGAAGATTCTCTCCAGAGGCAATTGCGATGCAGGATTCGTCAATGATACTGCGATCAAGCAACGTTTGAAGATTGGGCTTACCCCAAGAAAGGAGGGATTAGGCGCTAGGCGCTAGGCGTTAGGTCGGTTCATGGAGAATATCAACCCCATGATCATGAACGACTTATGCAGTAGCAGCTTGACCTGAAGGAGGGTCGATTCCGGCTAATCCCTAGCAAACTAACGCCTAACGCCTGCGTTTGGAGCGACAGCGCAAAACGCCCCTCCAGATGCACGGTTGAAACGGTCTGTCGGATTCTGTTATCATAAAGGACAGTCAGGTCGCAGTTGCGGATACCTTTTCGGGAGAGAGCACAGCATGACATTACGCTGTAACTTCATTGTCTTCACAGTGCTGGCTCTGTTCTGCGCCCTTGTGGGCGCCACCGCCGAACCGGTTAGCCTGGTCGACACAACCCCCGGCACGGCAACACACGATGGCACCGTCAGTAATGGTGAATACGTCGCCTCCAGCTCAGGAATCAACAGCGGATTCGGCGATGTGATGGGGTCCAATTCTCTGCTGCATGTGGACTCGAGCCTGGGCGGTAAGCTGAACTTCGGGCTTGAACCGGGCGCCGGCTCGCTCAACGACATGGGTGTCATCTATATCGACTCTATATCGGGCGGCGTTGACGGTACGGCCGGTCTCACGGACACCGGCGACGTCCATCGGCGGATGATATCGGGAACGAGCCCGACCAACTCGTCGGACCTCTCTTTCGCCCCGGGGTTCAAGGCCGACTACGCCATTGCGTTCAGCACGAATTACGGTGGCCTCTGGCGGATCAATGCCGGTGGAAGCCATGATTCCATTAACTCTGTTTCTATTACGTCGTCAGTCCCGAGCGTAAGCTGGGAAATGGAGCTCAATCTATCCGATATCGGGCTCCTGCCCGGGCACGCTTTCAAATACGTGACATCGCATGCCAACGTGATCTCGGGCGGAGGTGACGAATTCTACAGATCAGATGAGTTCCATGGTGTGACCCATTCAACCGTTCCGAGCGGCAACCCGGGAACGAATGCGGTTACGCTGGCATCCGGCGATTACAACACGTTCCGGACCTACGGCAGCGCGCCAGATCCGGGTCCTGTGACGATCAAAGACCGCAGGGCCGAGGGCGCCACGGTTGACGGCACGATCGACAGCGGGGAGTACGCCGGGTTCAGCGTGGGCATCAACAGCGGCTTCGGCAATGTGTTTGGCGATCAATCACAGGTGTACGTGGACTCGTCGGTGGGCGGGACGCTCAACTTTGCGTTTCGCAAGGGGCCCGGAGATTTTAACGATGTGGCGGTCATCTATATCGATTCGACTGATGGGGGTTTCACGAATACGTTGGTGCTCCTGGATCGGGGCGATCGCGAGAAGTGTATGATCTCAGGAGACAACAATGATGGGGCGTCAGAACTCATGTTCGGACCGGGTTTTGCTCCCGACTACGCGATCGGGATTAATTCTGGAGGGGGGCTCTATGCTGCGCTCTACAAATTGAGAGAGCTGCCGGCCAGTCTTCTGTATCAGGCGCAGCTAACGAGCGCGCAATTGGGCAGTGACTACGAGCTGAGCCTTGCGATGACCGACATTGGTGCAGAACGTGGTGACACGATTCGTTACCTGGTGACATATGGCAACCCCAGGTACGGGGGTGGAGGTCCTCCCTTCAGATCGGATGAGTTTCATGGCGTGGCCGGTTCCTCCGTTACCTCTGGCAATCCCGGGACCAACACGGTTGTCCTGTCAACCGGTGACTTCAATACGTTCATGACGATCGATCCGGCGGCCCTGTCGACGATCCTGACCATACGGTGATCGTCGCCGCAGCGCGCCTCAGGTTGTCAGCATCAATTCAGGCCGTGTAGGCGCGGTGGGTTTGGAAGGCGCTGATGGCTTCGGCGGGAAGCGGCTCCACCTTGTCTCCGCCGTGCAGAATGATCCGGCAAGCCAGTTCAAAGAAGACCGCGTTCTGGATGGCGCTGTTCAGGTCGGGTGCCGCGCTGACCTGGCCGTGGTGGGCCAGGACCGCGAGATCGTGATCCTGCATGGCGGCCACGACGGCGGCTGCCAGTTCGGGCGAACCGGGCCGGATGTAGGGCACGCTGGCGATGGCCCCGATGTAGACCGGGACCTCTGGAATCACGGCATAGTTGATCTCACCCGCACCGATCGTGCAGCCCAGAGTCGTGGCGCAAGGCGATTGGAAGTGGAGTACGGTATCGATATCCGACCGGCACTGTAGAATGCCGGCGTGAAACCCACTCTCCACGGATGGCGGTCTGCCTTCCAGTAGACTGCCGTCAGCCGTGCGGCACAGCGAAACCTGCTCAGGCGTCAGCGATTCCATCCAGCACCCGGAGGCGGTCACCAGGAAGCGACTCGCATCCAGCCGCCACGACATGTTTCCGCTGCTGCATTGCATAAGTCCGTGCGCGGCCGCGCGGTGGCAGGCGTCGACGAAGGTTTCTATATGAGTGTCGGGTACGTCTTGCATGGAGGGGATTGTGCCGGTTCAGGGTTCAGGGTTCAAGGTTCAAGGTTCAAGGTTGGGGGTTGAAAAGACCCTAAGCGCGATGTGGAGATGCCTCGGCTTCGCTCGGCATGACAGAATGCGTCATGGAGCTGTCATCCCGAGCTTGCCGAGGGATCTCAAGTCTTTCTGTCCTACCAAGAGCAGGAAGATACGTGGGAAGAAGGCTTGACCGTCCGAGTCACTTCGCTAGGCTGGCTGGCATGAAAACGATACGTGTTGTGTTTGCGTTCGGATTGTTGTTGCTTGTGGCTTCGTGTGCGACGTTGCGGGATAGATTGCCGACGAAACCGGGTCCGTCCGAGCCGGTGGAGCCTGTTGAAGTCGTGGCGCCCGAACCTGAGCCTGAGCCGCCCGAGCCGTTGGCGCCCGGGGATGCGAGACTCACGATCGTGGCGGCCGAGGCGGTGCCGGCTTTTCGGATCAAGGACAACGGGGAAGTTGTCGGGCTGATTCAGGGCGGCGGTTCGCTGCAGTGGGATCGTCCTGGTGGTATCGCTGAACTGCAGGCTGATCCGGTCAGCAATAGAGAGGACACCGTGCGCTTCATCGGGTTGTTCATGCCCGGGGAGCGGGAGCTGCCGCTGGAGTCGGATGTCGATGGATCGCTCTCTTTCGCCGGCGGCAAGGCGGTCCGTCTTTCGGAAGCCCGTCGCCTCTCACGCCTGCGCCGCCGGGCACAGCGTCTGCCGATCGAAACGGCCGTGGCCTATCTCAATGAGCATCTGTTTGCAGCGCCCGCGCCGGGACGGCTCCGCAGCGCCTACGCCGATGCGGACCAGAAGATCGTGGCGAGCAGCACGGGACCGGAGCTGACGTGGTCCCGCTACGATGCCCGTGGCGGCCGCCTCACCAAGTCGGCGGGTGGGCGCGAACGCAAGCACCGCAAGAGCATGAAGCACGCGTTCGCCGATTTCGTGGATGCTGATATTCGCTTGGGTTTTACGGCGCGCGTAGCGTTTCGCCGCAACCCGCGCGATATCGAGCCGGCGCGCGTCTTTTTCCGCCTGACAGGTGACGGTTCCGTCAGCTCCAAGCTGGAATCCCTCCTCGTGGCGCTGATGGTTTGTTGTCCGGAGGAGCGGTAGCCGGCGGTGGTTCAGGGGATTCCTCGCATCCCCGCATTGACATGCCTTGATGGGCGTGATAAACCCCCGCGCCATGTTCACGGATTCCGAGAGCTTGGAACTGGCTGCGCACGCCAAGATCAACCTCACCCTCGAGGTGCTTGGGAAGCGTGACGATGGGTACCATGATTTACGCAGCGTTCTGGTTCCGGTATCCCTGCACGACACCATTGTTCTAGAGCCGGCGGACACGATTGAGACGGTGTTCGATGAGGTGGATCTGCCGCCGGGCGGCTGTCTCGACCTTCCGGAGTCCGACGCGAATCTCACCACCCGTGCAGCCCGGGCGCTGAAAGAGGCCATTGGGTATCCGCGCGGTGTCCGGATCCGGATCAGGAAACGCATTCCATTGGGCGGCGGCCTGGGCGGCGGCAGTGCAGATGCTGCGGCGGTGTTGCGCGGGCTGATGGAGCTGTGGGGTGTCAGTCTACCGGAAGCAGAGCTGCTGGCCCTGGGCGCAAAGCTGGGCTGTGATGTTCCCGCCCTGCTGCTGGGTGGGGCTGTGCTAATGGAGGGGGTGGGGGACCGGGTAAGCCGGCTTGAGCTGGGGTGCCCGGAGACGCCTGACGGGAAATGGTGGCTTGTTATCGTGAATCCGGGCTTTTGCGTGTCGACCGCAGATGTTTACGCCCGGCATGACTTGTCCTTGACTTCCGAGCCCCCACTATATATCAATGCGGTTTCTGCTCTGAAGGAAGGAGACCTCGTCTCCGCCGGTCAGGGCCTTTTTAACAGCTTGCAGGCTACGGTGCTCCGAAAGTATCCCCTGGTAGGCATGATCGTTGATCAGCTTGATCAGGTGGGGACTTTGGGGGCGTTGGTGTCTGGGAGCGGAGCTTCTGTCTTTGGCCTGGCGCGCGATGAATCGCACGCTGAAGCCATGGCCGTGAAGGTCAAGCAGGAGCTTGATGGAGCAGTTTGGACCCGGATCGTGACATTGCTGCCCGATGGTGTAATGGCAGCACACGGGCCTTTGACGCCCTGAGTCCAGGTTCAAATCCTGGTCGGGCAACCACGCCGGGTTGCGAATGCGGAATGGGGAGCGCGGAACTTGAGTGCCGCGCGGGATGATAGGTAGATGAAGATTTTCAGCGGAACATCGAATCCCGTCCTGGCGGAGAAGATTGCGGAGTACCTGAGCTTGCCGCTCGGGGAGGCCGAGATCTGTCGTTTTCCGGATGAAGAGGTCTTCGTTAAAATCAAAGAGAATATCCGCGGTCGCGATGTTTACATCGTGCAGTCTATCTGCCGGCCTCCCAATGAGAACCTGATGGAGCTGTTGATCATGATCGACGCGATGCGGCGCGCATCAGCGGATCGGATCACGGCTGTGCTGCCTTACTATGGCTACGCGCGCCAGGACCGTAAGGATCAGCCTCGCGTGCCGATTACGGCTAAGCTGGTGGCGAACCTTCTGGTTGCGGCGGGCTGCAACCGTCTGCTGACGGTGGACTTGCATGCCCAGCAGATTCAGGGCTTCTTCGATATTCCGGTGGACCACCTCTATGCGTCGCCGATCATCGTGAAGCATCTCAAGAGCAAGAACATTGAGAATCCCGTCGTGGTGTCGCCGGATACGGGTGCGGTCAAGGCCGCCTATGCCTATTCGCAGATGCTGGACTGCGGTTTGGCGGTTGCCGCCAAGCGTCGCATGGGGCCGAAAGAGGTCGAGGCATTTACGCTCGTGGGTGACGTTGAGGGTCGTACGGCCATCATGGTGGACGATATGACGAGTACCTGCGGGACGCTCTGTTCGGCGGCCAATCTGCTCGCCGAGCATGGCGCCAAAGAAGTTTACGCGGCCGTAACGCACGCGATGCTGACCGATGAAGGGTGCCAGCGCCTGGTCGAATCGCCCATTAGTGAATTGATTGTGACGGATACGATTCCATCGTCCATTGGCGATGGTTTCCCGGTTGCGGTACTGTCCGTGGCCGAGCTGTTGGGGGAGGCAATTCTGCGAATTCACGAGGACCAGTCGGTTACCTCGCTGTTCAGACTGTAGAGTGGAAGGGATAGGATAAAATGGCGGCTGAAAAGGTAGTAAAACTTACGAAACGCGAAGATGCGGGTACACCTGCGGCGCGCCGGTTGCGGCGCGAAGGATGGATTCCCGCGATTGTGGCGAACCAGGATGGCACGACTACACCGGTGAAGCTGGAGCAGCATGATTTTGCGCTGATGCTGCGGCGTCACCAGAGTGAGAACATGATTCTGGATGTTTCACTGGACGGTGGGGCGGAGGCCAAGGCGCTTCTGCAGGAAGTTCAGCGCGATGTCGTGAGCGGGTCCGTGCTGCATGCCGACTTGACCATGATTTCCATGACCGAGAAGCTTGCGGTTCACGTATCGCTTTCGCTGAAAGGCGACCCGGTTGGTGTGGAGCAGGATGACGGTGTTCTGGAGCAGATGATGCACGAGCTGGAGGTCGAAGGACTGGCGAGCGATATCGTGGATCAGCTCGAGATCGATGTATCCTCGTTGTCGATTGGCGACAGCGTGCTGGCCGGCGATGTGCCGCTGCCGAGTGGCCTGACGCTGCTGACGGCGGAAGATATTGCCGTGGCGACCGTATTGGCACCGCGCGTTGAAGAAGCCGAGCCCGAAGAAGCCGAGGAAGGCGAAGAGGGCGAGGAAGGCGAAGGCGCTGAAGGTGAAGAAGGCGCTGAAGGCGAGGGTGAGCCCGAGGGTAAGGAATAGCACCGGGAGCCTGTTGTGACCATCATCGTGGGGCTGGGGAACCCGGGGCGTCGCTATGAGCGTACGCCGCACAATGTGGGGTTCGCCACGGTGGATGCGCTGGCTGAGCGAGCGGGTTGCCGGATGCGGCGCAGTTTGCGGTTCAGGGCGCGCTCGGGGAAAGCGGTAGTGGCCGGGGATCCGGTGCTGCTGGTGAAGCCCGAGACGTTTATGAACAAGAGTGGGCATGCGGTGGTTGCCGCGATGCGCTACTTCAAGGCCCAGCGGACCGACCTGGTGTTGGTGCTGGACGATGCGGATCTGCCCGTGGGGCGGATTCGGGTACGCGCGAAGGGCGGCAGTGGTGGACACCGCGGCCTGGCCTCGGTGATTGAGCAGGTCGGGGGTGACGATTTTGCGCGGGTGCGCATCGGGGTCGGCCGTCGGAACCAGGATGAGAATTTGGTAAGCCACGTGCTCCGCTCCTACGGGACGGAGGAGTGGGCGAAGATGGAACAGGTGGTCAAGCACGCCGCAGATGCGGTGGAGCGAATCATCGGGTCGGGAGCGGAGGCGGCGATGAACGCCTTCAACGGGCTCGAGGTGATATAGGGAGCAGAAAAAGATGGCGCTAAAACCGTACGATATGATTTGCATTTTTCCGACCTCATTGAATGAAGAGGCCCTGGGCGATGTGCTGACCCGCATGGACGATGAGGTCGCCCGGCTGGACGGCCATGTTGTTTCCAAGCAGCCCATGGGCGAGCGCGTGTTTGCGCGCCCCATGAAGAAGCGTGATGCGGGGGTCTACATGACCGTGCATTGTGAGCTGGAGCCCGGCAGCGTGGATACGCTGCTGGCTCGCCTGAAGCTTGTGGACAATCTTTTCCGCGTCCAGGTGCTGGTGGCTGAACCCCCTGCGGACACGGCTGAAGGGGCCGCCGAAGCGCCGGCCGAGGAGGTCGTGGTCGATGGCTGATCTTAATCGTGTATTCCTGATGGGTAACCTGACAGCTGATCCCGAGGTGCGCTATGCCCCTTCGGGCGACGCCGTGGGTGACCTGCGCATGGCGATCAATCGCCGCTACAAGGGCCGTGACGGACAAGACCATGACGAGGTGTGCTACGTCTCGGTGGTCGTATGGGGACGTCAGGCGGAGACGTGCGGGCAGTACCTTCAGAAGGGCTCACAGGTGATGGTGGAAGGCAGTTTGAAGTTTGACCAGTGGGAGAAGGATGGTCAGAAGCACAGCCGTCTGCTGGTACGTGCCAATCGTGTGCAGTTCCTGGGCGGACGCCCCCAGGGCCAGGATGGCGGTTCAGGCCAAGGCGGCCAGGGCTCCTACCAGCCTGCGCCTGCTGCGCCTGCCGCACCAGCCGCGGCACCAGCGCCGGCCACACCGGCGCCCGAGCCGCCCCCGCCCCCGCCTCCACCGGCAGCGGGCGCTGACAAGTCGGGTGATGACGAGAATCTACCGTTTTAAGGGAGAGTAAGGAGATACAATGGCCAGGAAGATGAAGACCAAACGGACGTCCAAGCGACGCAACACTGACCGGGGACCCGGCAAAGCAGCGCGTCACCTTGAGGGTGTCAAAGAGATCAAGTCTACGGATTACGAGTTGCTCCGTAAGTTTATGACCGATCATGGCAAGATTATGCCCGCGCGCACCATTGGTGCCAGCGCCAAGCAGCAGCGCCAGATCAAGCGCAGTATTCGTCGTGCACGTACGATGGGATTGCTACCCTAGAGGAGGACAGGCAGATGGCAACCGAAGTTCTGTTGATGGCCGTCGTGGACGGCTTGGGCAAGGAAGGCGACGTCGTGAGCGTGGCCGATGGTTACGCACGCAATTACCTGCTGCCTCGCGATCTCGCGGCACCGGTCACGGAGGCCACGCGCCGCCGTCTGGCCAAGCTGCAGGTTGAGCGCGAGAAGGAGCTGGCCGAGACGCTTTCTGATGCGAAGGCGCTGGCGAAGAAGGTCTCTGCGGCCTCGTGCACGATCGCTGTCAAGGTAGGCGAAGGGGAGCAACTGTACGGGTCGGTAAGCGAGTCCGACATCGTCGATTCCCTCAAGAGCCAGGACATTGAGATCGACCGCCACCAGGTCGTTCTGTCCGATCCGATCAAGCAGCTGGGCGCATTCGATGTGGCCGTGAATCTTCACCCCCAGCTCGAGACCACGCTCAAGGTCTGGGTGGTTGAGGAATAGGCAGCATGGTTACGGAAGCTTCTTCGTCCGTGCCACCGGTCCCGTCGGACCGTGTGCCACCCTATAGCGAAGAGGCCGAGAAAGGCGTGCTGGGGTCGATCCTGCTCGACTCCGTGCGCGTCATGGACCTCTGCATCGAACACCGGCTCGATGAACAATCCTTCTATGCCCCGGTACACCGCACGGTGTTCGAGGCGATGCTCGGCTTGCACGGCCAGAACCGTGTGATCGATGTCCTGACCGTATCCGACCAGCTTCGCGATGCGGGCAAGCTGGACGGCGTCGGCGGCGTGGCCGCACTGAATCAGTTGATTGACGCCACGCCCACGGCTGCCCACGCCGAGTATTACATTGATATTGTCTACCAGAAGCATCTCCTTCGTCGCGTTATCAGCTGCGCGCGGGCGGCTGAATCGGAGTGCTACGGCACGGTGGACAGTGCGGACCAGCTTCTGGGCTCCGTTGAGCAGGCTTTTCTCGACATTAACGAGCAGCGCTACGGGTCCGTAACGCCCTGGTCCACGGCCGTTAAAGAGACCATGTCCCACGTGGACACGATTCTCGAAACCGGCAAGGGTGTGACCGGGCTTTCGACCGGGTTTGAGAACCTTGACCGTATCACGATGGGACTACGCGCGGGCGAAATGATCGTTCTGGCTGCGCGTCCCTCAATGGGCAAGACCTCGCTGGCGATGAATATTGCCGAGAACGTGGCGCTGGGCAAGATGGACCCCGATGGCAAGCAGCATACGGTCGGCATCTTCAGCCTGGAAATGTCCTACGACGCATTGGCGATGCGCATGCTCTGCTCACATGCGGCTGTGCCCTCGCAGAAGATTCAGCGCGGCTATGTCTCCAAGGTGGATCATGGCAAGCTGGTGCAGGCCGCCTCGGTACTCAACAAGGCGCCGATCTTCCTGGACGACACAGGTGGGTTGGATGTACTCGAGCTGCGCGCCCGTGCCCGGCGCATGCGGAAGAAGCACAACGTTGAACTGATCGTGATCGACTACCTGCAGCTGATGCACTCCAAGGAGTACGCCCGCCAGGGACGCCAGATCGAGACGTCACAGATTTCCGGCAATATCAAGGCCATGGCCAAGGAGCTGCGCGTGCCGGTGCTGGTTCTGAGTCAGCTCAGCCGCGCCCCCGAACAACGCGACAGCAAGAGCGGCAAGCCCAAGCTCTCCGACCTTCGTGATTCCGGCGCCATCGAGCAGGATGCCGACGTGGTCTACATGTTGCGACGCCCCTGTCGCTACCCGGATGACGACCAACACGATGACAGACTCCTTGCAATCGTCGACGTGGCCAAGCACCGTAACGGCCCCACCGGCGAGGTGAAACTGAACTTTGAAGAAGAGTATACCCGCTTTCGCGATCGCGCGCGCGGCGTTGATGATTTCGGTGGGATGGAGGCGGAGGACGAATGAGAGGTGCTTGCTTACTGCTCGCCGGCCTGATGGCCGCACTGACGGTTCTTCCTGTACTGGCGCAGCAGGAAGAGGCGCGTTCAACCATTAGCGCGATCGAGGTGCGCAATAGGGGCGCCGGCCAGATTGACCGCAGCTATATTGAATCGCACACGAGTGTGCGTGAAGGAGACGACCTGGACCGCGCCAGTATCGGTCGCGATGTGCGCAACCTGCTTGATACGGGCCGCTTCAGCGCGGTGCACGCGGATATCGAAGCGCGCGAGGATGGGGTCGTGCTGGTCTATGTTGTGGCGCGCAAACTGACCCTGGCCAGGCCGGTCACGTTCACGGGGTCGGATCACCTGCCGCCACGCAAGCTACGCTCCCTGCTGGAACTTGAGGTGGGTGAGCGCGTCGATGAGCATACGCTGGGCGTCCACGTCCGCGCCATCCGTGAAGCGTTCATCGACGATCACTATCCCAACGTCAGTATAACCTGGGAGATCAACGAGATCGACCGCGACCAGGGGCTGGCTGAGGTGCGTGTCCACATCGAGTCCGGCGCCCGGTCCAAGGTCAAGACCGTCCGCTTCGAGGGCAATGAGCGCATCGGATACAGCGATCTGCGCAGCGCCATACGGCGCCCCTCGCCGTGGAGTCCGATGTGGCTCTTCCGCAAGCGGCGCTATTCGAGCGACGAAATGGAGGGCATGCGCCTGGCCGTGCGCAACCTCTACCGCGAGCGCGGCTTCCTGGATGTCGAGGTCGAGTATCCTGCGGTGGAGTTGGACCGCAAAGGGCGTCAAACCGTTGTGGTCAGGATTCACGAGGGTGAGACCTACCGTTTTGACTCTGTTAAGGTGACCGGTGTTGATCTCTTTCCGCACGCCGAGGTCGAGGCCCTGGTTGTGGCACGACCCGGCGTAACGGCGTCGTCCAGGATCATCCAGGCATCGGCACAGCGCATTCGCGATTTCTATGGAAGCCGGGGCTACGCCCGCGCCCGTGTGCGTCCGCTGCTGGAAGCCAAACCTGCCCTCAATGTGGTTGCCGTGACCTTTGATGTGGTTGAGGGCGATCTGATCCGGGTGGGCAACATTCGCATTCGTGGCAACACGCGCACGCGCGACAAGGTGATCCGGCGCGAATTGCTGTTGAATCCGGGGGATGTGCTGAACTCGGTCAGGGCGCGCCGCAGCGAGCGACGCCTGATGAACCTGGGCTATTTCTCGGCGGTCCGCCGTCACGAGCAGGAGACCTCTGTGCCGAACCGGGAAGATGTGATCTTTGAGGTGGAAGAGAAGCGCACCGGCCAGTTCCTGGTTGGCGCGGGCTTCTCGAGCATCGATAACATCATCGGGTTTGTTGAGATATCGCAAGGTAACTTCGATATCAGGGGCTGGCCCTTCACCGGTGGTGGGCAGAAACTCAACCTGCGGGGCCAGTTCGGATCCGAGCGGCGCGACTACAAGCTGTCGTTCGTGGAACCGTGGTTTCTTAATCGGAAGCTCTCACTGGGGCTGGACGCCTACCGTACGGATCTCAACTATACGGACTACGATCTGAAACGAACCGGGGCGGCGGTGTCGCTCAGTAAGGCGCTGCCTGGTGCCAACCGTATCAGTTTCCGCTACTCCCTGGAGGAAACGGAGATTACGGATGTGGCGGACACGAACGAGTATGTCTATGCCGGCTCGCCGGACGAGATCTATAATTTCCTGCGCGAAGAAGACACGCTCAAGAGTACGCTCAGGACCACGCTCACGCACGACACCCGCAACAATCCCTTTATCCCCACACGTGGTCTGCGCGCCAGTGTGTTCGGGCGTATCTCCGGCGGCCCACTCGGGTTTGATACCGATGTGTACGGCCTGGGTGTGCGAACGGCGTTCTACGTTCCGCTCTGGTGGGACCACGTGCTGAGCATCAAGGGGCGCTACGAAACCGTGGACGGGTACGGCGATACGGAGGAGGTGCCCATCTCGGAACGACTCTTTGCGGGGGGTGGCCGGACGATTCGCGGGTTCGACTATCGCGATGTCGGTCCCAAAGTGGTGCCGACTGATCCCTCGTCAGCGATCCGCTATCGCCCTGTGGGCGGGCAGAGCCTGGCCGTGGCTAACCTGGAGTACACCATTCCCCTCGTCGATGGCGTGCGACTGGCAGCGTTCTATGACATTGGCGGCGTCTGGCGTGATGCTTACGAATTTAACGCCGATAACCTCGCCTCGGGCACCGGCGTGGGGTTGCGTCTTGATATGCCCGGCTTCCCGATCCGGATCGACCGGGCCTGGAGCGTGGAAGCGGATGACGAGTTGACAGATACGGACAATTGGGTGATTTGGATTGGGTACGATTACTAGCTTGAGTTGGCATCAAACCCAGGCATTCTGCCTGGGCTATGATGTGGCACCCCTTTGGGGTGCAAGAAACGAGCGACCCCAACGGGGTCGAACATCATAGCCCGGCGAGAATCGCCGGGGAGATCATTGGAGAGGCAAGGACATGAGGATTACCGTGAAGACAGTGCATGTGATGGTGATGGCTCTGCTGGTGAGCGTGACGCTGGCGTCGGCGGCAGGGCTGGGTGTGGTGGATGTGGACCGCTTGGTTAAGGCGCATCCCAAGGCCGAAGTGAATCTTGAGATCCTGCGCGACCAGTTTGCCGAACTGGAGAGCGAGAAGGACGCGATGGTCGAGACGCTGGAGAAGAAGAAGGAGGCGTTCATGGCCGCGCGTCGTGCGGCGGCCGATCCCGCTGTCAGCGATGCCGTACGTGCTGAGCGCGAAGCCGAGGTCGAGGGGTTGATTCAAGAGCTCCAGAAGATGGAGAAAGAGATGAGCCAGCGCCTCATGGGACGGCAACGCGAGATGAACGACCAGAAGCTGCACATGCACAAGCGGGTAGAAGAGGCCGTGCAGAAGCTGGTGGCACGCGTGGCCATCAAGAAGGACCTGTCACTCGTGGTCGATAAATCGGCCGTGGGCATCGGTGGTTCCAGTATGGTGGTCTTTCACCTTGAGAAGCTGGACATCACGGATCTGGTCCTGAAAGAGATCCAGGCGTTGCGGGAGGAAGAGTGAGTAACGGGCATTCTCCGCGGCCCGCACGGAGTGCGGGCCCTACCTCACCGTGGGTAGGGCAGGGCCGTGGGTAAGGTAGGGCCCGACCTCCGGGCGGGCCGGGCACGAACCGAGGTGCAGCCATGAAAACAGTATCTGAGATTGCGGAACTGGTGGATGGTGTCGTCGAAGGTGACGCAAGCGCCACCATTACAGGCTTGGCCGGGCTGCGCGAAGCCCGCCCCGGCGATCTGTCTCTGCTGATGAGCCATAAGTACGCTGCCGCCCTGGCCGACACGAAGGCGGCGGCCGTCCTCGTGCGCGCCGACTGGCAGGGCCAGAGCTCCTGTGCGCTCATTCGTGTCGCGAATCCTGACGCTGCTATGACGCAGATTGCGCTCGCGCTTGCCCCGGACTACCCGGCCACGGAGCCCGGCGTCCACCCGACAGCCGTCGTGGCGGACAGCGTGGTGTTGGGCGAAGGCGTCTGTGTGGGACCGCTCTGCGTCTTGGAGGAAGGCGTGGAGGTCGGCAAGGGAGCCGTGCTCGTGGCGTCGTGCTTCCTGGGCGCCGGCGCACGTGTGGGCGAAGACAGCGTATTGCATGCGCACGTATCCGTGCGTGAGGGCTGCCGCCTGGGTGCGCGGGTTCTTGTCCATGACGGTGCTGTCATTGGTGGCGATGGATTCGGCTTTGAGCACCAGGATGATGGACGCTGGGCCAAGATCCCGCAGGTAGGCATTGTGGAGATTGGCGATGACGTCGAGATCGGTGCCAACACAACCGTAGACCGAGCCCGCTTCGGGCGCACCGTGATCGCGAATGGCGTGAAGATTGATAACTTGGTGCAGA
Source organism: Kiritimatiellia bacterium (assembly GCA_030745755.1). GTDB lineage: Bacteria > Verrucomicrobiota > Kiritimatiellia > UBA8416 > JABMPJ01 > JABMPJ01. The sequence goes on from JASLOA010000008.1 coordinate 115,772, forward strand.
TTGGACACAACGTGCATGTCGGCGAGAACACAGCGATGGCAGCGCAGGTCGCCATTGCCGGCAGTACGATGCTGGGGCGCGGCGTGCAAATGGGCGGTCGATCCGGTGCGATCGGGCATGTGACGATTGGGGACAACGCCATTGTAGGCGGTAATAGCGCTGTCGCGAAAGATGTTGAGCCAGGGGCCATGATGGTGGGATTCATGGCGCGGCCGCACATGAAGTGGAAGCGCATCCGTGCGGCGGAGGAGCGCCTCCCCGAGCTGCTTCACAGGGTGAAGAAGCTTGAGCAGTTGATTGAAGAGTTGAAGCAGAATAGTGGCGACTGATCGCGGCTCGCTGGGGACCCTCCAGAAAGCTCAGCAGGAGCCAATGGCAGGTATTGACGGGCTGTTGCCCAAACCATCGGGTTTGCTCAAAGGAGATGCTTCGACAAGCTCAGCATGACAAGTTCTCAGGAAACCTGGTAATTTCTGAACTGTCATCCCGAGCGAAGTCGAGGGATCTCATTTTGGGCAACAGCCCGTTGAGAGGTAAAGAATGAAGATCTTAGTTACCGGTGGGGCCGGGTATATCGGCAGTGTTACGACGGAGCAACTGCTTGACCAGGGCCACGACGTGGTGGTGTTCGACAACTTCGAGCGTGGCCACCGTAGCGCGGTCGACTCACGTGCGGGTCTG
>JASLOA010000009.1 GCA_030745755.1 Kiritimatiellia bacterium
ACATGGACAAGGTTATCAATAACGCCGTCTTCGAGGCCGAAGTCAACAACATGATTATCGCGCGCGACATCGAGATCTACAGCCTCTGCGAACACCACATGCTCCCGTTCTTCGGACGCTGCCATATTGGCTACATCGCCGAGGATAAGGTACTGGGCGTCAGTAAGCTGGCACGTATTGCCGATCTCTTTGCACGACGTGTGCAGATCCAGGAACGGTTGACCGGACAGATTGCGCGCGCCATTTCGGATACCGTCGGCGCCGAAGGTGTCGGCGTCGTCATGGAATGCCAACACCTCTGCATGATGATGCGGGGCGTGGGAAAACAGAACTCTGTGATGACCACCTCAACCGTGCTCGGCAGTTTTCATGACGATCCCGCCACCCGGGCGGAGTTTCTGCGGCTGATTGGGAAGCATTGACCGGAGGCCAGAAGTCGGATACCGGAAGTCGGAGAGACGATATCAGCCTACGACTTCCTCTCGCTACAAACGCTCTGTCATTCCGAGCGAAGCCAGGCGACGACCAACGGGAGGACTGCCAGATGCGCAGCATCTGGAGCGAAGCGGCAATCTCAGATCCATGTCCGAGCAGAGATCCCTCGACTTCGCTCGGGATGACACGGGCCGGTACGTAAATACAGGAAACTAGACAGACTGCTCGACAGTTTCCTTCAGGTATTCCACCAAATCCTCGCGCATATCGTCGCGTTGCAGCGCGAACGCTATGTTGGTTTTGATGAAATCAAGCTTGTTGCCGACATCATGGCGTCGACCGTCGAAGCGCAGACCGTAGAAAGCACGCTCTGCCACCTGTAATCTGAGCGCGTCAGTGAGTTGGATCTCGTCATTCTTGCCGCGCTTGGTATTGGCGATGTGATCGAATATGTCCGGCGTCAGCACGTACCGGCCTGCTATGGCAAGATTCGAAGGGGCCTCTTCCACGCTGGGTTTCTCGATGAAGTCCTTCACAAGATAGACGCTATCGGTGATGCATTTGCCATCCATGATGCCGTAACGCGTTACTCTGCTCTTCTCGACCTCCTCCAGGGCTACGACGGACTCCTGGTAGCGGTCGAATACGCTGAGTAGCTGCCGAGTAACCGGTGACGGCGACTGTACAAGTGTGTCGCCCAACAGAACGGCGAACGGTTCACGACCCACATGGTGCCGCGCGCAGTAGATAGCATCGCCTAACCCGTTCAGTTCTTTTTGCCAGACAAAATGAACGTCTGCCAGGTTCGAGATATGGAGAATGGTCTCGAGCTCCGCCTGCTTGTTCTTCTCTCGCAGCTCGGACTCCAATTCGAAGTTGCGATCAAAATGCTCTTCGATGGCGCGCTTGCCTTTCCCTATCACCATCAGGATGTCCGTAATGCCCGATGCCACCGCCTCCTCCACCACGTACTGGATCACAGGCGTGTCCACGATCGGAAGCATTTCCTTGGGCTGCGACTTCGACGCGGGCAAAAAACGGGTTCCGAATCCCGCCGCCGGAATAACTGCTTTCTTAACCTTCATCCAACCCTCCCGCTGCCACTGTGATCTCGGGCTTCAACACCTTGATTTTCATCGGCTCAAGCGTTTCACATAGCTTCGTGTAGATACTCTCATTGTCATAGGTTCCGACAATCGCACCGCCCGAGCCGGTGAACTTTGCGCTTGCCCCGACCGACCGTGCCGCATCGACCATGCGCTGGTTTCCGTCCGAGATGCGGCACAGCGACGCACGCCGATCATAATTGGCGTTAAGCAGTGGGCCAATCCCTTCACCTTCGCCTGCCAGCAGCATCTCGCGCACCTGCCTCGTCAAGTCAGCCCAGAAATCCACGGCACCCACCACATCGGCATCGCCGCGCTTGAACCGCTGTTTCATGTCGTTGTGAAAGATCTCGGACCCTTCAGAGAGGTCCGCCCGGTAGGCCACATACAGCGGCGGAAGCAGGGACGGATCCAGGGCCTCGTACCGACCGTAGCCCTGGCGTTCCATCAGCTTCTGGTCGAAGTCCATGTAGACCAGTCCGCGGTAGACCTGCGCCACGCGATCCTGGAGCCCTGCCGAAATACCAAGCTCCTCCGTCTCCACTGACAGGATCAGGTTGGCTTCGATCGGACGCGGAATGGTCACCCCAAAGAAGGCGCGCAACGCACGCATGCAGGCGCTGATGATGGCGGAAGAACCAGCCAGGCCTACCAAGTGGGGGATATTCGAATCATACCGAATCGTGAAGTTGCGCACCGGCAACTCGATCCCTGTCTCTCTGCAGTAATCGTAGAAACGCTTGATCGTCGCCTTGAGCAACCGTACCCCACCATAGTACCCGAACAAGCCCACATCCTCCGCGAGCTGCTCCATACTTGTAAACACGGAGTGGTCGCGCGTGTTCGGGAGAATCTCGATCTCGGGCGACTCGTAGAGCACCACGTCCGCATGGAAGTTGCGAAAGCTGAATGCGATGGTCTTGCCAAAGTACCCGTCCGAAGGGTTGCCCACCAATCCGCCACGCGGATAAGCTTTTCTGCGAATGATCATTGAACGCTGCCTTTTCTAGTGTCCTGTCTCACAATTGCGTTTCCATAACTCGTGTGTCATCCCGAGCGAAGTCGAGGGATCTCTGCCTCATCATGGGGCTGAGATTTACTTCGGCAAGCTCAGCACAGGCTCTCGCTTCGCTCGGAATGACAGTGCTCTGCGTATTTTGAGAGCCCATTTGCGCTATACAACATTAGTTCAACATGACCTGGCCACCCGTCACCGGTACGGCCTGTCCTGTCTCGTATTGCTGTTCATGTAGATAGAAGATCGCAATCGTCACGTCGCGCGGCGAACAGCCGCGGTGCATCGGCACCTGCGACAGGTAGAACTCCCGCACCTCCTCAACCGTCGTTGCGCCCGGCACCTTGCCCGCGTTCAGGTACTGTACGAACAGGCCCTTCTCCGGGTCCGACCAGAGCGGGCCTTCAAAGAAATTGCCGGGGCAGACCGAGTTCACCTTGATGTTGAACGGCACGAGCTCAAGCGCAAAGGACTGCGTCAACCCGATGCCGCCAAACTTGCCGCCGGCATACGCGAAATTACGGCGGCTGCCTTCCAGCCCTGACTTCGAGTTCACCTGGACGATGTCCATGAACCAGTCGGCACAAATCCGATTCTGCAACTTCATAACCGGCACCACCGCCTGCGTGCAGAGGAAGTAGCCCTTGTAGTTGACACTCGTAACAAAATCGAATGCCGCTTCGTCCATCTCGTCAAGGCCGCCGGCCTTGAGCACGCCGGCATTGGCCACGAGCATATCCAGTCCGCCGAAAGCCGCCACGGCCGCCTCAACGCATGCGTTCAACGAGTCCGGGCTCGTCACGTTGGCCTCGCAGAAAACCGCCGCTTGCTCACCATGTGCCTTGCACAGCTCGGATGCCACGGCTTCGCCGAGCTCGGCGTTCAGGTCGGCCACCACAATCGAAGCGCCGGCAGCGGCCATCTCTTCTGCAATGCCTTTTCCGAAGCCCTGGGCACTTCCGGTCACCATTGCGACACAGCCGGCCAGCCGGCCCTCGCGGGCAGGCGTCACCTCGAACAGATCACCCCCCTCGACTCCCACAGAACGCGGGAGGCAACGGTGTTTACGAATGAAATCTGTTACGGCGGCCGCCACTATGCTTTCGGACCCGTCCTCGCAGCGTATTTCGGCCTCACCGCCTGCGGCGCAGACCCGCACGTTGGGCGGATTCAATGGCAATCCCAGCGCGGCCAGTTCACGCGCACAGGTCATGCGGATTACGAGTGGTGTTCCCATCTTCCCGGTAGCTTCCATTGTCTACTCCAGCGCTGATTCAATACTCGGTGCGTTCGCCAGCAGGTAGGCCTCGGCTTCGGCCGACCAAAGGCCATTGTTCCTGGCCACAGTCTCCGCCAGTCCGGCGCGGAGCGGACCGTCCTTGCCGCATTCGGCCAAGTCATCGAGTGCCGTGAGCGGCATAGAAATTCCATTGTAGACCAGTTTTTTGCCACCGGGAATGTCCGGGAGGTTCAACGTGGTCTCTATCACCGCGTCCAAGCCGCCAACGTGCGTGATCATGGTGGAGGGGTTCAGCTTGCCTTCCGCCATCATCTGGAGCGACTCAATCATATCGTCGGTGTTGCCCCCACTGGTCCCCACCACGTGCGTCGCGGCATAGTGGACATTGTAGAAATTGAACTCGGCCGCGAAGGCCGGATCGGTCGGCCCGGCAAAGAAATTCAGACAGCCGTCGAAAGCCAGGATCTTGTCGGCTTGCTCGATCACCGGCCGGACCGGAGCATAAACAAACACATCGTTGAAGCCTTCGTCGTTCGGGGTGAGCGACTTGAGGTAGTCGACGCCCTTACCCTCTTCAGCCGTATTCACGTAGATCAGCTCAAGACCGTTAGCCTTGGCCTCCTCAACGGTATAAATGGATGCCGCGCGTTCGAGACGGGCCGTGTCGATGTCGGTCACAACCAGCAACGACGGTTTACGGTCGCAATGAATGGCGTAGTCGATCGCTCCGAGCCCCATGGGGCCGACACCCGCCAGCAGCGCCATGGCGCCGCCCTCGACGATGCCCATGTCATGCACATAGCTGCCCGGCGTGGTGTGGTAGTTGGCATGAAAACCACCGACGATGCACGAGACCGGCTCAGCCAGTGAGCCCTGGTAGAACGCCTCGCCGTTGAACGGAAGCAGGCAGTTGTTGGTCATAACGGCTTCCGGAATGATGATATACTGCGAATCACCACCGATATGCTGGTAGGAATAGCCCGGGGCCGACAGAATGCCCACGGGACCCTCAGGATCGTTCATAGCCGGCTGAATCGAGAACTTGTCGCCCGCTTGGAACTGATCCGCCCACTTCGCGCCCACCTCGACGATCTCGCCACAGAACTCGTGGCCAATGATGACCGGGTTCTGCGCAACATCGTCCGGAACACGCTTGTGCTTAATCCCCTGCTTGGCTGCCTTGTGGGACGACATGCAAATGCTGTCCGAAACGACTCTTGCGAGGATCTCGCCCTCTTCGGGTGCGGGAAGCTCGAAGGCCTCCAGTCTCAGATCCTTTTCTCCATACATACGAACGGCTAGTGTCTTCACTACTCACTCCAGTGTTGGCTGCGAAGGGAGCACAATAGCCCCCGAAACGTGTGATATAAGCATAACATCGCCGCATTAGTCACGCCAATTGGCTTAACGTGCGGCTGTCCGAAAAGGGGTATGAGCTCAGAAAGCACTGTAGACAGACGGTAGGGCGAGCCGTCCCCGGCGAGCCGCGAGCAAGGAATGCACATGTCTTGAGCATGAGATGGCGAAAGTCCCAGACATGCTCATTCCATGCGCCTGCCCTTGCGCCCGGCTCGGCGGGACGCCTCGCCCTACCTTACCATCGACCAGGATTCGCCTGTGATCAGGTAGGGCGAGCCGCAACCTACTTGATCAACCTGAACCACGCCAGGGCGGGCTCGATCGCGGCCTCAATGCCGTCTTCATGCCCGCGGCCGTTGAGGGTGATCAGTTCCACGTCACGCGCGCCACGCTGCGTGAACGTGTTGAGCGCAGTGACAGCGTTGATATACGGTACGGTCGTGTCCGCACTGCCATGAAAGAGGCGCAGCGGAGCCCGCGGCGTCCAGTCGAGCAGCGTGTTTTCGGCAATAGCACCCCGTACCTCCGGCTCTTCGCCGCGCAAGTAACGCCCCACGAAGCCGGAATCAAGCAGGCCACTCACTGTCGGCGCCAGAACTGACCTGATTTCCGAGAAGGAACGCGATCCATCAAAGAGACCGGTCACCAGCGAATCATAGGGCGATCGGAAAATCTCGCTGAGCCGCCCCCAGCCGTAGATGCGGTTGTAGGAGCTGACGAAAAGCCCCGCCAGTACCACGTCGTCATCGTTCGGATTGGCCAGCATGTTGTCAACGATGCCGATCAGGTCGTAAGCTCCCGACAGCGAGGCCACGGCCGCAAGGCTCAACCCCACACTGGCCCCATTTTCAATCGCTCGCTGTGCCGCAAGCGTCACGTATCCGCCCTGCGAATACCCCACCAGGAAGAGCCGGCCATCCAATTCGATACTGCGCTGTTCGCAGAAGCGTCTCCCCGCGCGAATGGCATCCAACACGGTTCCGGCCGAGGTGGTGGCGTGCAGATAGGGATGCGGGTCTGTTGAGGACCCGTAGCCGATGTAATCGGGCGAGCAGGCAACATAGCCTTCCGCAGCCATCATCAGAGCATCGGCGCCATACACCAGCGGCGTGGTTGAGGCCACGTTGTTGCGCAGCGTCTGGGTCCCGTGCTGCGCACAGGCAAACGGGGCTGCCGGGGCACCGATCGGGACGAACACGGCACCGGAGACCTCGACCGTGTCGCCATCAACATCGCGTGTCGTGTAGATGATCCGGTAGACACCGACGGCATAGTCCAGCTGAAGATCAAGCTCTACGCCGGCAAAGGCAAGAAACCCGGGGATCATCTGCGGGGAGACTTCCCCCACGTACTCCACGCTGACAAGGGCACCGGAGGCCGGGCTCTCGTCGTCATCGTCGTCACACCCGATCAACGGGAGCAACAGCGCGATACACAGCAATAGGCGGAACCAACGCGTCATTCAGCATCCTGTTCGGTTTTAGCAGACTCCACTTCCGGGGCAGGCGCTTCCTCCTGCTCCGCTTCCGGCGTATCCTCTTCTTTCGGATCGTTTTGCGGTCTGTCTTCCGGCTCAGCTTCCGGCTCAGCTTTCGGCTGGTCTTCGGGTGTGTCTTCCGGCTCAGTCTTTGGCCCCTTGGCGATGGGATACGGCATGTTGTCTACCACGGCAACCGTGGTCTCCCATGCACTGGCCCAACGTGCCGGGGCATTTGTGCGCCAGGCGTCGGCGCTGGCCCCTCCCAGGCCTTTGTCCGCGGCTTCTACCACACCACTGACCGCCGTTTCCGCCGTTTCGGTTACCGTCTCGACGGCGTCCTTGACGGAGTCGACGGTGGTGTCTTTCAGGGCCGCACCTACGGACTTGATATCGCCCGTTGCGGCGCCTTTAACCATCTTGAAGAGACCGCCACCAACATTACCCACGAGCTTTCCGGCACCTTTGCCCACGGCTCCGACCGATTTCACGGCCGTTCCGGCCACTTCAACGCCAGCCGAACCGACGTTGCCGGCCATGGCGGTGACCTGACCGGCCAGGCGCGCGGTAAGCAGTTTGCCAAGATCCGCCATGATGTTGTCGAACCCGCCACCGGTCGGCAGCGGCAGGCGCATGCTTTTGTTGACCAGCACCGCCTCAATATCCTGACCATCTTGAGCCATTGAGATGTCCGCCTCTACGTCCAGACACCTCCCCCCCAGTACAGCGGCAATGCTCGTGCCGATTCGTGCCGGCAGCACAGGATCAATCACATCCAGGTCCAGACCCGCCAGCCGGACGCCCGCATTCACGGCAGGAACATTCGTGCTCAGGACACCGAGACGTGCGATCGCTCCCAGCTGCGCGTCGGCAGCCTTGCCCTGCGTGATCTTGCTGGTCAGCTTCACGCGACCGGGCAGCACGCGCGCGGGCCTGGCGGATGTATCGAAAAGGATATCCGTGACCGACAACACAAGATCGCCTACGCCCACGTCCAAGGGCTCCTTGTCATCGAATGAGGAATCCACGTAGCGCACGTTCAGGTTCTCGATCAGCAGCCTGTCCAGCGCGATGGCTGGTGGGTCACCGGCCGGTTTCTTCTCTTCCGGCTCGTCTTTCGGTTCGGGCGGAGTCTTGGCCAACTTCTCAACATTCATCACGCCATCCGCGTTCTTGATGATGTTGGCCGACAGGTCTTTCACCAGCACATCGCTGATCACGATGGGAGGATTCATCAGCGAGCCGATGTCCAGCTTCACGTGAGCATGCGGCAGCTCCAGCAGGGGTTCGCCTTCAAACCCTTCGGGCTGTCCGACCCGCAGGCCTTCAAGCTCGACATAGCCCCGAAACAGGTTCAGGTCGATATCCTTGATCGATACCTCGGCATTCACAAAGTCGCCCGCCTTGGCGTTGACCACTTTCACCGCCACGTTCGGTCCAATCGCCAGGATCACAACCAGCAACACCACAACCACCAGGACAATGGTTCCCAGCACCTTCCCAATCTTCTTCAGAATCTTCTTCATAACTTCCTCGGCTCACTGTCTGACCTATAGCGCGGTTCGAGTAGAATGGCGCTCAGATAAGGTTCCCAGGGGTTCACCCCTGGCTATGATGTTAGACCCCTTTGGGGTCCTTTCGGAACACCCCAAAGGGGTGTCCCACTTGTCCTCCGTAGCCCGTAGGGCGAAGGGGGATCATAGCCCAGCGAGAATCGCTGGGACCAAATCGTATGCATCCCAAGCCCATCTTATCTGAGTGCCATTCGCGACTAGAGTATACGTTTCGCGTAGACAGACCACAAGTACGCCATTGGCATTAGCGGCAATGTCCAGTGTTCTCGATGATCAGGAGATCCCTCGACAAGCTCGGGATGACAGAACGGCTTGAAGTCGTGCCACAATGAGAATTGCTGTCGCCTCAGATCATCGCTGAATCGCATCCCACACCGGTCTGCCCAGGAACTCCGAGAGTGTGGCGGCATCCTCGCGGAGCTTGGTCTTGTTGCCGTGGTCGACGACGTTGATGCGGCTGCCATCCTGCAACACAAGATTTAGCTCGTAACTGTAGTAAGAGCTCTTATCGCTGCGACAGTACTCGGACAATAGCTGCAGGGCGTGGATGGTTTCCAGTTTGGCGAGATGTTTGATCCGGTTGCTGTCGAATACCTCGTCGGGCGCTTTCTTCCCCTTCCAGAAGTAGCCCTTCCGGGTATCAAACACGATCGGCGCCGTCCCGAAGTAGAACATGGCGCCACCTGCGGCCGTGAAGACAACCCCCACCAGAATCGGCACAATTAACGCCGGTCCCCCCGAAGCCACCCCCTTGGAGATCATCGCAATCGTGAAGCCAACCAGAACGCCAATCCCAACGAGCAGGAAGATCAGGTAGAACACCTTCGCCCCGGCAGCGGCTCGGAATTCCATGCGGTCGACAGCGGCGACCACCAGTTTGTGTGTCCGGAAACTCGCCCCGCCGCCTTTCGCCGGCTTCCACTCCGTCTGCATGGCAAGCGGATCCCCAATCGTCGCCGGATCAAACCGGTCTTGCCCCCCCGCCATCATCTTCAACTTCATCGCCAGCTTCTTCAGCATCTTCTTCTCCTGGTCCGTGTTATCCCGCCACCGAACTTAGATAAGAGGTGTTTGGGTCGCTCAAGCCATTCCCGGCGATTCTCGCCGGGCTATGACGGAGCACCCCGTTGGGGTGCTTCCAGAACAGCCAGGGGTGAAACCCTCGTTGTTCTGCACATCTTCGACGATAACTTCTGACGTCCGGGCAAGCCGAAGGCTTGCCAGCCATTAGCCGGTGGTTGATCCCGCGAAGCGGGAGATACCACCGGTCACAATCAGGAATGCGAATTGCATCCCGGAGGGATGCCAGCGGCCCTTCTGGATCTATACCGATGGCGAGCTCCTCAATTCAACGCTGGCATCCCTCCGGGATGCAATTGATTCACCTTACTATAACCGGTGGTGTCGCTACGCTCAACCACCGGCTACCTGCTCACAAGCCTCCGGCTTGTCGCGAAAGCAAGCTGCACGGCCCCAAGATGTGTAGAACAACGAGGGCGAAACCCCTGGAACACGACGTAACCGAAAGAGCCCTTATCCAAGTGACATTCCACACTAGCGACCTTCTTGATACACCGAAAGCACAACATTCGACAGGAGAAGCTGACCAGCGTGGTCCTGTTAGCGTAGCGACTCGCGGTGTTTGGCGGTGTTCAGCTCTGGACCGACCTTGCGGCGTTTGTACGTCACTTTGTAGGTCACGGTCCACTTGCGACCCGGTTTCATATCGAGGAAGTACTTCACGTGGTTCTGATCGACCTTTTCGATGCGGCTCTCGACTTCATGCAGATCTACGTAGGCGCCGGCTTCGTTCGAGTTCCAATCCTTCGGCTTGCCTTCACTGCCCCACAGGATGACGTTGGCGTTGAAACGGCGCTCGATCTCGGCCTCCACGTCCATCGGCTTGCCCGAGACGATTTCCTCTTCATAGACGAACGTCTCGTCGTAGTCGAGCAGGTCATAGTAGAGCACCCACTCGTCATCCAGGCGGCGTTTGTACTGGCGCGCAATGACGTTGGAGATGCCCTGGTCCTTGACGCGCCGAATCATCGTGATATCTGTGTCGGCGCCGACGCTGACTTCAACCCGGTCGCCGATGGGGACGTATTTCGTGCTCGTGCCACCGACATAGGCCAGGTCTCTGTTGGCATACTCGGAGAAGAGCCGCACCATGCCATCCGGCAGCGGTGAGACCCCCAGGTTCTCCATATCCGGCAAGTCCTGTTCCTTGCCGCGCTTGTCCAACAGCTTCTTGTTCTTGAAACGATAGTACTTGGTAAACCGTTGCCCGCCATCGCGGTCGGTGAGCTTATAGATGGCGGTCAGAGGGACATCCGCCACATCCATGGACACCAGCCGTTTGGGTTCCTGGTGTTTAATGTCCTCGCGACCGGCGATGGTGAAAATAAAGTACTCGGAGAGACCCTGTTTCTTGACCTGCTTCCTCCTATCGTCGAGATCGTCGTCGGCCGCACACTCGAAGAGCGCTGCCCCCTCATCGGCAACGAGCATATCCATTTCCGCATAGAGGGCTTGCTTCTTGCCCTTTCTGAACTTCTGCAGTATCTCACCAGTGGGCGCGGGACGACGGGCCAGGTCCGCAATCTTCTCGACCAGGTTGATCGTGCCCACAACCAGTCGCACCTGCGCGTTGTCATACAACTCGCCGGAGTTGTTATAGACCCGCACATAGCCCGTCAGACCCATCTCTGTCTCGTCGCTGTTGGCCATGCCCACGTAGTCAGCCTTCCAGGTGATGCCGCTGGTGAAATAGCGGATCTCCACGGGAATCTTGCCGGCCATCCCGCTGCGGATGTTCCACTGCAGGGCATCGTTGCGACCCGACGGGAAGGTGGTATCCAGCAGGTCCACCTGGTCCACGTGGTCGAGAATGCGGAAATCGATGCTGGTGGGATCGATCAGCGTGTTGGCCCATGAGAACTGGATGCGGTTGATGCCCGGCTTGACGGTCAGCAGGCGGTGTTCGCGCACCATGGTGATGTCTTCGGAGTTGTAGATTGTGAGCTGGGTGCCTTCGCGCGTCGGCAGCGTGACCAGGTCAACGCTCGCGAACGCCGCGGTGGCCAGCATCAGAAGAAGGAGGGGTGTAGAGGCGTATTTCATGAGGGTCCGGGGGTAAGAGATTTGACGTTGAATGGCACTTGGATAGACCTTGTCCGAAGAGGGCTGGTAGGGCCCGTACTCCGTGCGGGCCCTACCTCCTGTTTCCAGCCCTTTTGCATATGCTGACCCTTTTTCAGAGAAGGTCCAACTAAGTGCCATTCGGTTTTGGCGTTCAATCCTTGTAAACGATCGGTTCTACGTTATGGCGACGGTGCTTGCGTAGAATCGTCACGAAGAGGTCGTACTTCTTCTTGATTGTCGTCGGGGGCAAGTCGATCTCGAACTCCACGTTGTTCACATCGATCCGTTTTGCGAGGAACATCTTATCGTGCGGAATAACCTTCTCGGTGACGTCGTTGCGCTCGCCGAGGATCTCTTTCATCTCCACGTTCTCGATAATCCATTCGCCATCCACATGCTCCTGGATCGTCAGCGGCACCGGAATGGGCTCACCGTTGGCGGTCTTGAAGTTCTGGAGCCGATAGCGGAAGCGCGTGCGCTGATGTCTGAAGCGCGGATGCGTAACCGTCCGTTCCCCATTCATCAGAATGCGCGGGCAGGTCAGTTCGTCGACCACCTTGCGTGGCCCGCCTTTCGGCTGCATCGTGAAGCGCTCGACCTTGACATCCTGGGCCACCCCAACATAGAGGTCCAGCTTGGCGAACAGCGGTGTATACGCCCCCCAGTCTTCACCCAGAAATGCCTGGCTGCGGACGGAGTCATCGTCGGACTTCGGTTCCTTGATGAACAACCGGACCTTGCCGCGCGGCAGCGGGAACTCGCCCATGTTGTTCTCCTTGTCGTTCAAGAGCCGGTAATACATGCGCGTCCGCTTCTGGTCGACCGTCGGGTCGAACACAAACCGCTTCTCAATCGGCACCGCTGTGAACTTCGAGGCCAGCATGCGCTTGCGCTCGCCGTTCTTGAAGTAGCGGACCGTGGTCTTGCCCACACCGGGCTGTACCGTGCATTTGCCAAAATCCTCACCGGAGGTGTTCTGGACGGTCATGTAGGTCTGGAGCAACAGTGACTTCTCATCATTCTCCACGATGCCCTGGTAGCTCGCCGAGGCCGACATGTTCCCGATCAGGTAGGAGATGCGAATGACTGCGGGACCGGCGTTGGCGGCACTCACGGTCCAGTACAGCGCATTCTCATTGTTCGGGTAGTTGGTGTTGAGGACGTTGACATCACCGTCGGCCTTGATGACGCGGAACACGATGGAATCCTTGTCGATGCCGATATTGGCCCATGAGAAGTCCACCTGGTTGCGCCCCTGCTGCAGGTTGACGGTTCGTTCCTCCTCAACCAGTGTGAAGCGGCCATTCTTGATGTCGACTCGCACGGTTTCCCGTTCGGGCAGTGTCGTTAGTTTGATTCTGGCCTGGGCGGGTATGCTCAGCATTCCCACCAGCGCTCCCACCAGCCCTGTTATGACGATCCGTTTCATGATGCTCTCTCCTTGCTGTTTGTTTGATTCTCCTGCGTGCCGCCGGTTAGCGCAGCGGCTCCCGTCGTTTCTCCTGGTTCAGTTCCGGCCCCACGTTACGGTGCTTGTAGGTCACCGTATAGGTCAGCACCCAACGCTGTCCCGGCCGGGTGTCCAAAAAGTATTTCACATGGTTCTGATCGACCTTCTCGATCCGGCTCTCGATCTCGTGCATATCCACATAGGCACCCGCGATATCGGCATCCCAGCCCCTCGGCTTGCCCTCGCTGCCCCACAAGGTCACGTCCTTCGCAAACCGGCGCTCGACCTCCAGTTTCGCGTCCACCGCCTTGCCGGAAACAATCTCCTCCTCGTACACAAAGGTCTCGTCGTAGTCGATGTGGTCGTAGTACATGACCCAGTGGTCATCGATGCGCCGCTTATACTGCCGCGAGACGACATTCTCGATACGCTGATCCTTCAGGCGGCGCATCATCGTGATATCACTGTCGCGCCCGACGTTCACTTCGACGCGATCCCCGATCGGCACATACTTGGTGGCCGTTCCGCCGACATAGGCCAGGTCCTGGTTGTCGTACTCGGAGAAGAGCCGCACCATGCCATCCGGCAGCGGCGACTCACCCAGGTTTTCCATGGCCGACAGCTTCTTCTCAGCCCCGGCATCGTCGAGGAGCTTCTTGTTCTTGAAGCGGTAGTACTTGGTGAAGAACTGACCACCGTCCCGGTCCGTCAACTTGTAGATCGGCGCCAGGGGCACATCCGTTATCTTCATCGACACCAGCCGTTTGGGTTCCTTGTTCTTAATGTCCTCGCGGCCTTCAATCGTGAAGAGGAAGTACTCGGACAGGCCCTGCTTCCTGACGTCTTTGGCTTTGTCCTGCTTCATGCCGCCGTTTAGCATGCGCGATTCACGTGCCCGGGAGTAGCTCTCGGCCTTCTCGAGAAATGCCCTCCGCATGGCCGGCTTGGCCGCGGGAGGGGCCGCCGGATAGGGCACCCCGGGCGGGGGGCGACTCGCGAGGTCGGCGATCTTCTCAACCAGGTTGATATTTCCCACGACCAACCGCACCTCGGCATTGTCGTAGAGCTCCCCGGAATTGTTCAAGACCCGCACATAGCCCGTCAGCCCCATCTTGTCTTCGCCCTGGTTGGCAATCCCCACATAGTCAGCCTTCCAGGTGATGCCACTCGTAAAATAGCGAATCTCCACAGGAATCTTGCCGGCCATGCCGCTGCGGATGTTCCACTGCAACGCATCGTTGCGACCCGACGGGAAGGTGGTATCCAGCAGGTCCACCTTGTCCACGTGGTCGAGAATGCGGAAATCGATGCTGGTGGGATCGATCAGCGTGTTGGCCCAGGAAAACTGGATGCGGTTGATGCCCGGCTTGACTGTCAACAGCCGGTGTTCGCGCACCATCGTGATGTCTTCGGAGTTGTAGATTGTGAGCTGGGTGCCTTCGCGGCGGGGAAGCGTGACCAGGTCCACGGCCCCGAAAAGACTCATCGTGGAGTTGGCGAATAGCAGGACGATTAACGCAATGCTTCGTGCTTTCATGGTGCTCCTTCTGCCTCTTGAACGGCAGCGCGGCTCTGTCACAGACGCTCTCTTCGCTTCTCCGGGTTCAGCTCCGGACCGACCTTGCGACGCTTGTACGTCACTTTGTAGGTCACGGTCCACTTGCGGCCCGGCTTCATATCGAGGAAATACTTCACGTGATTCTGATCGACCTTCTCAATGCGGCTCTCGACCTCGTGCAGGTCCACGTAGGCGCCTGCCTCGTCCGAGTCCCAATCCTTCGGTTTGCCCTCGCTGCCCCACAGGATGACGTTGGCATCGAAGCGGCGTTCGATCTCGGCCTCCACGTCCATCGGCTTGCCCGAGACGATCTCTTCTTCGTAGACAAAGGTCTCGTCGTAGTCGAGCAGGTCGTAGTACATCACGAACTCATCATTGATGCGCCGCTTGTACTGCCGCGCGATGACATTCGAGATGCCCTGGTCCTTGACGCGCCGAATCATCGTGATGTCCGTGTCGGCGCCCACACTGACCTCAACCCGGTCGCCGATGGGCACGTACTTCGTCGTGGTGCCGCCGACATAGGCCAGGTCTTTGTTGGCGTACTCGGAGAAGAGCCGCACCATGCCATCCGGCAGCGGGGAGAGACCCAGATTCTTCATGTCCGGCAGGTCCTGTTCCTTGCCGCGCCTGTCCAGTAGCTTCTTGTTCTTGAAGCGGAAGTACTTGGTGAACTGTCTTCCGCCGGTCCGGTCGGAGAGCTTGTAGATCGCCTTGAGCGGAACGCCATCAACGTTCAGAGCCACCAGGCGTTTGGGCTCCTTGTTCTTGATGTCCTGACGGCCCGCAATCGTGAAGAGGAAGTATTCTGACAACCCCTGCTTCACCACCTTCGGCGGCCGTTTGGCCGGCGCTGACGTCGCGGGCATTGCCTCACAGCTCAATGCCACGGCCTTACTGAAGTCCCTGCGCATCACCTCGCGCTCCTCTTCAGGGCGATCGGCATACCCCCTGCCCCCTTTGCCCGGTGCAGGGCGACGGGCCAGGTCCGCGATCTTCTCGACCAGGTTGATCGTGCCCACAACCAGTCGCACCTGCGCGTTGTCATACAACTCACCAGAGTTGTTATAGACCCGCACATAGCCCGTGAGACCCATCTCGTCTTCGTCGCCATTGGCCATGCCCACGTAGTCGGCCTTCCAGGTGATGCCGCTGGTGAAATAGCGGATCTCCACGGGGACCTTGCCGCCCATGCGGCTATTGATGTTCCACTGCAACGCATCATTGCGCCCTGACGGGAACGTGGTATCCAGAAGATCCACCTTATCCACGTGGTCGAGGATACGGAAATCGATACTGGTGGGATCGATCAGTGTATTGGCCCAGGAGAACTGGATGCGGTTGATGCCCGGCTTAACCGTCAGCAGGCGATTCTCGCGCACCATGGTGATGTCTTCCGAGTTATAGATCGTGAGCTGGGTGCTCTCACGCGTCGGCAGCGTGACCAGGTCAACACTCGCGAACGCCGCGGTGGCCAGCATCAGAAGCACAACAATGGGCAAATACCGTCTCATAGAGCTCTCCTTCATCGTGCCTTCTATACATCTTTGCAGCATCCGTGACACCCTTTCTTTTCCAGTCTTCATACACCTGAGACGCTTGTCGGGTAGGGTTTGTTCCAAGAAAAGTGGTCTTTCCGGTTCTTCCAGGGCGTGCGTATGTAATGGCCTCCTTGGGCTACACCAGCCCCACCGCATGCCCCCTCTTCGGACACGCACCTACCGCGACGGCACATAACGTTCATAGCGATAGGTGAGCACTTTGGACTCCCCCGGCTTGAGGGCGATGGTCCACTCGAGCGTCCCGCAGCGTTCCTGCAGCTTGAGACGGGTGGTATCGACGGACAGGCGTCCCTCGTCGGAGGCCGACAGCGGCTTTCCGGGCGCCGCAGCGGTCACCACCACCGTGGCAGTCCGTTTCTCGAAGTTCTTCACCATCAGCGTCCCTTCCAGGGTGACGAGATCAAGGTAGTAGTTGTGCGAGGGGGAGTGTGCCTTGAGCTTACGTTCGACCTCTGACTCGGACGTCTCATGCGCCACATTGATCGCGGTTGTCACCCGCAGTTCGGCCCGTCCGCCCAGGGGAGTATAGTGCAACAGGTCCTCGGTGAGCGGGCGGTCCCCGTCCACGCCGAGGCATGGGCCCGTGGTCCAAGCGGTGCCGGTGTCGTTGCGCAACACAAGATAATGATCCATACGCTGCGCCGTATTCCATCGGTAGATGTGCGAGAACTTGATGGTCTTGACGAACAGGGTCACGATCGCCTTCTCGCCCCGACGCACCGTGAGATCTTTCTTGGTAAAGACCGTGTAATCCGTCGCGGCCGGCCCCGTCATTTGCGGCAGATTCCCCATGGCCCGTCCCAAGTCGCCCGGCCCGCCCCCGATGGCGCGGTCCACCACGCGATCACCCGAAAGAAACTGCGGCGCTCCCGCCAGGTTGGAGACGACGGCGGCCCGGTTCATGATCTGACTTGTAATCTGGGGCGGGGCCACGGCCGCGCCGATGCTCTTGATCTTCTGTCCCACGGCCACCGGCGCCAGGTAGTCTGTATGCACAAAATGCGGCACACCGACCACAAAGTTGACGTCGCAGTGGACCAGGTCCTCCGCCTCATTGACCAGGGTTCCGCGCAGCGTCAGTTCCGCCGTATCCTCATCGATCATCTTCATGGTGTACTCGGGCAGCCAGGTGATCCCTTTCTGTAGATGTGCCATGCCGACGGTTGCCTTGGCGGGCACCTTCTTGTCATCCGCCGCCACGTGAATCCGAAGGGGCAGTTCCAGGATCTGCAGTTTTGTGATCTCGGCGAGGGGAACGGCGAAGCTGTTGCTCTCGCTCTCCAGGATGGCGTACTCGGGCCCCACCGACACCAGTGTACCGGCGGCGGTGCGGGTCTGTCCGCCGCGCATGGTGGTGAGTGAGACCTTGATGTGTTGACAGGCCTCAAGGCGCTCGCGCCGTGTCGCGATATCGTCGGCCGCGTCATGGCCATCGAACTCCACGATTTCGCCCGGGCCGGATCCGACGATGTCGACGAGCTGTTTGTCGTCGGTGGTATAGACCGCCAATGTGCCGAACGCGGCCGGCGGTGCGTGGGGCGCCACGCACCATCCGTCACGCAGCTCGACCTCATCCTCGCGAATGAAGAAGCCCAGTCCGTTCTTGAATACGGCCACGGATCTGACCTTGGGATTCCAGAGATGTGGATTGGTCGGGTCCTTCTCTGTGGCCTGCGACCGGCTCGCCGGCACCAAGGCCAAGGCGACGATGGTGACGACAATACTGACGGCGGTGTTGTATCTGACTGCACGCATGGTGCTCCCTCCTGTTGTGTTGTTGGGAGCCATCATCGCACACCCGTCGCCACACGTGTGTAACAGCCCTGTAACAAGAGACCCCACCCACGCAGTCCACCTCGAGGGGTCGCGTGGAAGCCTTCAGCGTGGTCCAGATTGCTGGTCCAGATTGCTGTAGATTGCTCTTGGCCCGCTGGCGCCGCCCCTCTAAAATGCCGACCATTATGGTTACCTTATTTCCAATCGCAGCGGCGGCCGTGGTAGATGTGATTCCGATGCAGATAGTGGCGTTCGGGGCGCTGATGCTGGCGGCGCATTTAGGCAGCAAGCTGTTCAACCGCCTGAGTCTGCCTGAGCCGGCGGGGCAGTTGCTGGGCGGGATGCTGGTGGGGCCGTGGTTCCTGCGTACGGTCGGCATCCTCGACGGTGCCAACTCACTCTATAGCGGCGCCATCGGCGGGTTCACGTTCTTCGTCTTTGTCTTCATTGCCGTGGTGGCGTTCAGTATTGGCGAGGAGCTGCACATCGATCGTCTGAAACACGTGGGCAAGTCGGCACTCGTCATTTCAATTACACAGGCCATTACCACAATGGTGTTGATCACCGGTGGGTTGTTCCTGATCGCGCGGCGGCCGCTTCTCGAATCACTGATGATCGGATCCATCGGCATCGCCACCGCACCTGCCATGACCTTTGTGCTGCTCAACAAGCTCAAGATCGAGGGACGCCTCCGCAACATACTCGGCAGCGTAGAGGTGCTGTGCGATATCATCGGCGTTATCGTCTTCTCGCTGCTCGTACAGATTGCACAGGGCATGTCGGACGGACACGTCTCCCTCGGTCGCCTGGCCGCACCGCTGCTTCGTGATCTGGGCATGGCCCATCTTGTGGGTGTGGGCGTGTTTGCAGTGCTCTGGGTTCTCGTGCGACGGCGCCAATCCTTGGTCGAGCATCATACGGACGCCCTGGCGGCACACGACGGACTCCTGACACGCGTATTGGCCGAGCATCCCTCCCCTTCCGCGCAGGTCTTTTCGGTTGTCGTTGGCGCCGTGTCTATCGGGGTGGGCATCTCCTACTCCCTGCACTACCCGTTTCTTGTGACCGCAACCTTTGCGGGCTTCCTTGTGGCAAACCTCCATTCCCGCGCCATCTTCGATTCGCTTAAGATCAGCAACATCGCGGCCCTCTTCAACCTGGGATTCTTCGCTATTGTTGGGTCAACGGTACGTTTCGACTCGTTTGACAGTTCCGTAGGCCTTGCAGTCGCCATCTACATTGCTGCCCGTGCCGTCGGCAAGGTGTCCGGAACCCACCTGGGCTGCCGCATTGTCGGGGAGGACCGTAAAATCAGATCCTGTCTGCCCTACCTTGTCTTCCCGCAGGCCGGTGTTGCTGCGGTGGAAGCGGTCTATGCCGGCGCGATCCTGCAGGATCCGGTAATCCCTGCCATTCTACTGCCTTCAATCGTCGTCTTCGAGATCGGCGGCACCCTGATGTCCGGCTTCACGCTCGAGAAATGGCGCAGCTGGGTGGCGGGTGAAGAGGCCGAACTACGGGCCACAACCAGGGAGAGCGAGCGTACGAGCGACCCGTCGCGCAACCTGCTGCTGTCGGGACTGAGGCAGGATCACGTGATTCTCGAGCTGAAGGCCGACACGAAAAACAGCGTGATCGAAGCCATGGTCGCCCACGCCCATGGCCTGCCGGGCGGCGAGGATATTCACGAGGAAGAGGCGCTCCAACTGATTGCCGAACGCGAGAAGCTCTTTGCCACCGGCATGGGCCATGGCCTTGCCATTCCGCACTGCCGTCTGCTCGGCGTCGACACGCCCGTTGTGCTCTGGGCGCGACTGAAAGAAGGCGTGGTATTTGGCGGTGTGGACAACGAACCGTGCCGACTCATCATCATGATCCTCAGCAGCGTGAGCGATCCCGACTCCCATATGAAGCTTCTCGGTGCCACCGCTCGCATCCTCGGCAAGCAGGAAACGCGTGAGGCGCTGCTTGAAGCAGAAGATGCAGACGCCTTCATCGCGGCCATGAACAGCGCGCCGTAGATTGGGTAGAGAAGCTGCTATTATGCTATCAGCGGTCCCGGATGATCGGATAGGCCGAAGCCTTCTTGCCTGACCCCACGATGAGGGTAGCCCCCTTGTCATCACGCATAAGGCGCACGCGGCCGCTCTTCATCGACTTGGTGTGCGGGCTTCTGCCCAGCTCGGTGCCGGTTTCGGTATCCCAGAAAATCAGGTGGTTGCCCGTGATGGCGGCCAGGTAGCGCCAGCTTGCGACAAAGGTGATATCCAGCACGCGCTTGGTGCCCCGTCATAGCCCGGCGAGAATCGCCGGGGACTTAGCGAGCAACCCAAACCGTCCCTGTCTAGACGCCATTCAACGCTACAGGATGTTGCGATTGTACAGGTCGCGGTAGTATCCGCCGGCCTCCACCAGTTCGGCGTGGGCGCCGTGTTCAACGATGCGGCCGTTGCGCAGCACGTAGGTGTAGTCGGCATTGCGGACGGTCGAGAGACGATGGGCAATCACGAGCGTGGAGCGGCCCCGGCAGAGCGTTTCCATCGACTGCTGGATCAATTCTTCCGACTCCGAGTCGAGTGAGGACGTGGCCTCGTCGAAGATCAGTACCGGCGGATCCTTCAGGAAGAGGCGCGCGATAGAGATGCGCTGCTTCTGGCCTCCGGAGAGCTTGACGCCCCGCTCCCCGACAAGCGTATCGAACCCATCGGGCAAACTCCTGATGAAGGTGTAGATATGGGCACTGCGGGCTGCCGCGTGAAGCTCATCTTCCGTAGCGTCGGGTCGTCCGAACATGATGTTTTCGCGAATCGTGGTATCGAACAGAAAGACGTTCTGCTGAACGATGCCGACATGCCTCCGCAGGTCGCGCACCTGGAGATCCATGATGTTGTGTCCATCGATCTCGATGGCGCCGCCCTGCGCTTCGTAGAAGCGGGGGATCAAAGCCGCCAAGCTTGACTTCCCCGCTCCGGATTCACCGACCAGGGCTACCGTCTTGCCCGGCGGGACATGCAACGAGACATCCTGCAACACCCACGTGGGGGAAGCCGGATCGTACTTGAAGGTAACCCCTGTGAATCTGATGTCGCCCTTGACGGTCTCGAGTTGCCGCGCATCCGGCCGATCGGCGATTTCCGGCTCCTCGTCCATTATTTTCGCGAACCGCTCAAACGCCGTTGCGCCCTGCTGGTACTGTTCCATGAACATGGTCAGGCGGCGGATCGGCTGGAACATATAGCGCTGATACATCAGGAAGCCGACCAGGGCCGGCAGCTCGAGGCGGCCCACGTACACCAGCAGCATGCCGCCGCCAATGATCAGCACGGAGCAGAACTCCAGGAAGAACATCATGCCCGAGTGAAACCCGGCCATGTGATGATACATGTCGCTCTTGGCCGTCAGGAACTCGTTGTTGACGTCATCGAACCGGTCGACGGCATAGGTCTCCTTGGCATAGGACTGGACCTCGCGGATTCCCTGGATCGCATTCTCGACATTACTGTTGATGTCCGCCACGCGGACCCTCACCTCGCGAAAGGTGCGGCGCAGGCGCACACGGAAGACGTTGCCCCAGAGGAGGAGTATCGGCATCGGGACCAGAACGATCAGCGCCATCTCCCAGTTGATGATGAACATGAAGACGAAGGAGCCGATGAGGAGGCACCCGGAGATGAAGAGATCCTCGGGACCATGGTGCGCCAGCTCGCTGATGGTGAAAAGGTCGTTGGAGATCCGGGACATGATGTGCCCGGTCTTGGTATTGTCGAAGTAGCGGAACGAGAGCTTCTGCAGGTGCCGGAAAAGGTCCGAGCGCATATCCGTCTCAATGCGGGTGCCCAGGATGTGGCCCCACTTCACGTTGATGAACTCCGCCAGCGCCATGAGGAGGATCAGGGCACCGATGATCCCGATTGTGGTCCAGATCTCCGCAAGCGTCGCCTGCGCGAGTTGCTCCTTGTTCAACATGCGCACCACGAGATACGGAATCGCAATGATGAACAGCGCCCGCAGTGCAGCCGTGATCAAGTCCAGCGCGAACAGGGAACGATGCGGACGGTAGTATGCCGCGAAGCGTTTCAGCATGTGCTGGTTGTCTGGGGTCATGGCCGCTCCCATTCATAAGAACGGCATGAGCCTACGCTGCGAAGATCTGGAGTCAAGCCTCGGGATCTATTCGGCCAGCTCCAAATCGAATACACGCGCCGCATGCTTGATTATGAGAAGGGCAAGCTGTTCAGGCGTTGCATCCGGGGCGTGCTCATTCAAGCCCGTCACCGAACCCGAGGGCCGCGCTGCTTCGACGAGTTTGCAGAACAGCTTCTCGTGGTCGACAAAGACGATGCTGCCGTGCTGAAAGACGCCTTTGCGGGTGACCCGCTGCGCGTTGCCGGCCACTTTACGCCCATCGATCACGATCTCATTGGCCGCCTGGCCGTGGAAGCAAATGTTCGTACTGGGCATGCGCCATTTCGCGTTCTCGCACTCCTGCGCCTCCACACCCAGCTCTCGAAATGAGGAGAGGAAGATCTCTTTGAATCGTTCGCGCAGATCAATCGCCCGGTAGTGAGGCGGCAGCCGTGAGGGCCAGAAGAAGGCGTAGGTCAGATCGTCCTTGTGCAGCACCGCGGCACCACCGGTGAATCGCTTGACCGCCACGGTACCGTGTTCGCGACAGGCCTCAATACTGAGCACATCAATCTGCTGGGAGCAACCCAGTGAAATGGCTTCCGGCTTCCATGTATAGAGCCGCAGGCACGGCATGAGCGAATCCTGCATGGCTTCGTCACGCGCCATGTTCTCGGTCGCCGGAGAGTCGGGTGTATAGGTGGCTTCTAAGTGCATCACCGATGTATTTTACAGGAGTGCTCGCAAGGACACAATACCGGGTTTCAACCTGGCCGCCTGAGCGTGTGGCCTTTCCACTCGATCGTGCCTTCTGCGCTGAGGCGTGTGATGAGACGCGAGAGGGATTCGGGGGTGGTGCTGATGGCCGCCGCGAGGTCTTTCTTCGAGATATCCAGCTCGACCTCGGCTGCGGCGCCATAGTGCTCATCGAGAAAGGCGAAGAAGCGGGTCTCGACATCGTGCAGTGTCAGCTCCTGGATGCGCCCCGTGAGATAACGCATCTTGGTCATGAGATGCCCGATGAAACCGGCCCGGAAATCGGGATCGCCCAGCAGACGGTGAATCTCCGTGCGCGGCAAAACGACAAGCCGTGTTCCGGCGATACATTCGGCCGTCACGGGATAGCGATCACTCTCAAACAGGATCACCTCGGCGAATACCCCGTTGGCGCCAATGACCCTGATCGTCACGTCGCGCCCGTCAGGCGTGGTTCGATAGAGCTGAACCTTGCCTTCCACAACCAGGTACATTGACGAGCCCTGCTGCCCTTCATGAAAGATCACTTCACGCCGGGCATGATCTTCAACCCGGGCCACCTGCGACAGGGCACGGTAACCGGCGTCCGGCAATCCCTCAAAGAACTCCGCCCGCCTTAAGAGCGTCTCAACCTGTAACTGGTGTGCATTCATAGGCATTAGTCCTGAGAAGCCTGACCGCGGTCTATACCCATTTCTTCTCCGTTTCTTGATCCATATCAAGGAACCGAAATTCCATGCGTGTGATGATACGCCCTTCATTGAACGGGAACCAACCCAAATAGGAGAGACCAGATGAGTATGTTTTGCTACCAGTGTGAACAGACGGCCAAAGGCGAAGGATGCACGAAGTTCGGGGTGTGCGGGAAAGATCCCGACGTAGCCGCACTCCAGGATCTCCTGGTCCACGCGGCAAAGGGCATCTCGATGTACGCCTACCGCGCCGGTAAGCTCGGGCTTCACGATCGCGACATCGATCTCTTTGTCGTCGAGGCCCTCTTCACCACGGTGACCAACGTGAACTTCGACGCAGATCGTCTGGAGGCACTCCTGCGTCGCGCCTCTGAACTCAAGGAGCAGGCCCGCGCACTCTACCATTATGCCGCCATCAAGGCCGGCAACATCGAAGAGGAGCTGTCCGGTCCCGCCATGTGGCAGCCGGCGTCTGATCACGAGGGCCTACTGACCGAGGGACGCGAGGTCGGTATCCTGGTCCGTCGCGAGCAGCTGGGCGAGGACATCACGGCGCTGGTCGAACTCCTCACCTACGGACTCAAGGGCACTGCAGCCTATGCGGACCATGCCGCTATCCTCGGCAAGGAAGATCGGGGCGTCTACATGTTCTTCCACGAGGCCCTCGACTTCCTGACGAAGGAGAACCTGGGCGTTGAAGACCTACTGGGCATGAACCTGCGCTGTGGTGAGGTCAACCTGAAGGTCATGGAGCTACTCGACCACGCCAACACGGGCGCCTACGGCCACCCCGAACCCACCGCCGTTCGCGTCGAACCGGTCAAGGGCAAGGCGATCCTCGTTTCGGGTCACGACCTGAAGGACCTTGCTGAGCTCTTGGAGCAGACCGAGGGCGAAGGAATCAACATCTACACGCACGGCGAGATGCTTCCCGCCCACGCCTATCCCGAGCTCAAGAAGTACACCCATCTCGCGGGGAACTACGGCGGGGCATGGCAGGACCAGCGGAAAGAATTCGAGGCCTTCCCGGGCGCGATCCTGATGACGACCAACTGCATCCAGAGTCCACACGACAGCTACAAGGCCCGCATCTTCACGACCGGACTCGTGGCCTGGCCGGGCGTAACCCACATTGAGGGGAACGACTACGCCGCCGTGATTGACGCAGCCCTGGAAGCCGATGGCTTCACGGAAGACGGGTCCGACAAGACCATCACGGTCGGGTTTGCCCACAACGCCGTGATGGGCGTGGCCGACACGGTGATCGACGCCGTCAAGGGTGGCGATATTCGCCACTTCTTCCTGATCGGTGGATGCGATGGCGCCAAGAGCGGACGCAACTACTACACCGAGCTGGCTGAAGCCGTGCCGGAAGATTGCGTCATCCTGACGCTGGCCTGCGGTAAGTTCCGCTTCAACAAGCTCGACTTCGGTGACATTGGCGGCATCCCGCGCCTGCTGGACTGCGGTCAGTGCAACGACGCCTACTCGGCCATCCAGATCGCGGTTGCCCTGGCCGACGCGTTCGATACGGACGTGAACAGCCTGCCGCTCTCGCTGGTGCTCTCCTGGTACGAGCAGAAAGCTGTATGTATTCTGCTTTCGTTGCTCCACCTGGGGATCAAGGACATCCGCTTGGGCCCGAGCCTGCCGGCCTTTGTAACACCGGCCGTGCTGCAGGTGCTCGTGGATACGTTCGGCATCAAGCCGATCGGAACGGCTGAGGATGACTTGAAAGCCATCCTTGGCTAAAGGAAGATGGAGATTAGGGATAAAGATTAGGGAGACAACACCATGAAACGCAAGATTATCAAGATCGATGAAGATCTCTGCAACGGCTGTGGTAACTGCATCACGGCCTGCGCCGAAGGCGCCCTGGAACTGGTGGATGGCAAAGCGAAAATCGTGAAAGATCTGTTGTGTGACGGGTTCGGCGACTGCATGGGCGAATGTCCAACCGGGGCCCTGACGATCGAAGAGCGCGATTGCGCCGCCTTTGACCAGCAGGCCGTGGAAGAGCACCTGCTCGAGAGCAGCGGCCAGGCCGCCGTGGACCGCATGAAGGCTGCAGCAGAACGCCACGTGCCAAAGCCCGAAACACCCCCACCCCTGCCTCACGGTGGCGGGGGGTGTCCCGGAACACGCATGCGCATGGCCAAGCCGGAAGCAGCCGTGGAACCGACGACGACAGGTGCGGGAGTGCCCGGCCAGGTCATTAAGTCGGACCTGCAACAGTGGCCGGTACAGCTACACCTGGTGTCGCCGGGTGCTCCGTTCTTCATGAACAAGGAGCTGGTCGTGCTCAGCACGTGTGCCCCGATCGCTTCGGCCGATGCGCATTGGCGCTACATTCGCGGGCGCGGCGTGGTGGTGGCCTGCCCGAAACTGGACCGGACGGAACCGTACGTCGGCAAGCTGGCGGCTATATTGCAGGATAAGACCATTCCGAAGGTTATCTGTCTTCGGATGGAAGTGCCCTGCTGTGGTGGACTGACTCATATTGTTGAGCAGGCGATTGCTGAAAGCGGACGCACCGACCTGGTCTTTGAAGAGGTCACCGTTGGTGTGGACGGCACGATTCGTTGATCGCGCCATATTTCGCTACCGCACGATTGCCAAGCTTAGAGGTTGTGTGACAGACTACAGCTAATTGAACTAGCTGGAGTCTGTCCCATGATCCATCCCGAGTTTGACCGCCGCCGCTTGCGCGTCCTGCCCCTGTCTGACCGACGCAACAAGCTGGAAATCGTGCGTGACCATATTTCCCCCACCGCTGAAGGCGGACCTCTCTCTTCGGAAGCCATCGCAGTTGTGGCCGAGTCGGCCGAGCGCATTCGAGACGCACGCGAAAATGACAGATCGGTGATCCTGACCTTCGGGGCACACACCATCAAGAATGGGCTGGGGCCGGTACTCATCCATCTCATGGAGGCCGGATGGGTCACCCACCTGGCGACCAACGGCGCCGGAATCATTCATGACTGGGAATTCGCCTTCCAGGGGCAGACCAGTGAAGATGTGGCCGCCGGCGTGGAGGCCGGGCAGTTCGGCATCTGGGAAGAAACGGGCCGCACCATCAACCTCGCCCTGCGCGTAGGCGCGTGGGAGAGGCGCGGGTACGGTGAGTCCATCGGCGCCCTCATTCAGAATGACGGTCTGACGATTCCGTCTATAGAAGAGCTGTGCAACGCTTCAGCGGCGGTGCTCGATGACCCGGCGCGGGCAGCGGCAGCGGCGGACCTCTTGGGTGCTGTGCGCGACTTTGATCTCGCGCCGGGCCGCATGGCCGTCCCGCACCCATTCAAGCAATACAGCCCACAAGCGGCGGCATTCCAGATGGGAATTCCATTCACCGGCCACCCCATGTTCGGCCATGACATCATCTATAACCACCCCATGAACCATGGCCCCGCCATCGGCCGTACTGCCGAGCGCGATTACCTCCGTTTCGCCGACTCCGTCACGCGTATTGACGGCGGCGTCTATCTGTCGGTCGGCTCCGCCGTTATGTCACCCATGATATTCGAGAAAGCCCTATCCATGGCGCAAAACGTTGAGCGACAGTCAGGTGGCCATATCAAGAATCACTTCATCAGCGTGGTGGACCTGGCTGAGACGACCTGGGATTGGGAGGCCGATGGCGAACCCCCGATGGACAATGCGGCCTATTATCTGCGATACTGCAAGACCTTTAACAGAATGGGAGGCACCATGCGGTATGCCTCCGCGGACAATAGGGATTTTCTACTGTCACTTTGTAGAGCCCTGGAAGAGTGAGGAGAGAGTCAATGAACGGCAACATGAACAAGATCTACCTGTGTGGCCCCATCATGGATGAGCATGAGGGTGCCGCGCGTGAATGGCGTCAACTGGCCCACGAAACACTGGGGCGTCGTTTTCTGATGCTCGACCCGATGCGTCGCAACTTCAAGGACCGTGAAGTCGATAGTGCCAACGAGATCGTGGAGTTCGACCTACAGGATGTCCGCGACGCCGACATTGTCCTGGTCAACTACAACAAACCGTCGATCGGAACGGCGATGGAAGTGTTCTATGCCTCGCACGACCTGCAGAAGTTCGTCGTTGGATTCAGTCCTTTCGAGTTCAAGGAGTGCAATCCATGGATGGTGAAATTCTGCACCAAGATCCTGCCGAGCCTCGAAGAGTCTATGGCCTACATCCTCGAGCATTTCGTCCAGCAGGCGTACTGAAGCGGACTACGTCCGCTTCCAGTGATCAGTAATCAGTGTTCAGTGATCAGCTGCTGGGCCGCGACTAGCCACTGATTACTGAACACTGATTACTGATTACTTCCCCGGCATCACCCGTGACGTTAAGCGGACGCAGAATCCCGTTGAGAAGAACACGCTCAATGCGGGCTAACCATGCACCCGATCCATGTGCTCCATGAGGTCACCGTGATGGTCTTCCAGGATGGTCAGCACCATGCGCCGGTGGCATGACTTGGCAAACACGATTCCCCCTACCAACAGGTAGAGGTAGTAGGTGAACAGGCGCCATATCAGGACCACGATGCCCACCAGGCTCAGCGGAACGAAGTAGCGCAGGACCGCAGTTGTCAGTAGCTCGATTCCGCCACCACCGCCCGGCAGCACAAGGACTAGCGCCAGCGCGAAGAAGAACCCCTGCAGCAGCAAGAGCGGCACGGGATTGCGGGCGGTATGAAAGGCAAACAGGATCAGGGGGAGGATGCCGTAGCGGCAGACCCACTGCGTTCCCGACAGCGCCAGGCTCGCAAGCAATACCCCGGGCCTCGAACGCACCAGGAAATGCGTGCCGGTCCAGGCACGGTGCACGGTCCGCTTCACCATGTGCTGCAGGTGGCGCCACCGTGCGGGGAGCCGGAATCGTTTGCTTCCCGGTACTCTTACCACCACACGGTCGATCAGCCGTATGATGGCTGACCAGAATCGGATCACGAGCAGAGCCAAGAGAACCATGCTGGCCAGCAGAACCGGTGTACCCGGTCCCAGCTTCAGTCCGCCGCGCGCGATGCCCCACCACGATGGATCGCGCACCATGACCACGATGGTGACCGGGGTCAGAAGCAGGAAGAAGATGGTATCAAGCACTGAGTCGGCCGCGAACACGGTCAGGGCCGAGTGCATCGGCACGCCGGCGCGATGCAGATACCCCATGCGTACAGCCGCGCCGCCGACACCCGCCGGCGAGGCCGAGACACCAAACTCGGAAGCCAGCCCCATGGTCAGCATATCCCGGTACCGAAAACCGTAACCCATCGAACGGGAGATCAGCCACAGGCGCGTGCCGGCGCACGTCCATGCCACGCAGACCATGACGAACATAATCGGCAGGCACCACAGAGGAAAGTTACGGAGTTGCGCCAGGGTTCCGCCATCCGAAGTGAACAGCATGATGAATGCTGTGACAACCAGCCCCAGCGCCGTTCCCTGCACGGCGTATCGCACCAGGTGTCGCACCGAGAAAGGTTGCTTACGGCTCATACACGACCATTCTGTTTATTACTCCGCGTCGGCTTCTACCGGCTCGGCGACCAGGTCACGCAACAGGCTGTCCAGCACGGCTTGTCCGAGAACAAACACGATATCGTGCCCCTGGATCATGGCATAGCGACCCGATGGGGGGGCCGGCGACCCGATCAGAATGGTCTTTTGGATGGCCTCGCCGCCGGTCAGGCCGATCGTGAGCGACGTATCCGTTTCGTCCAATCCATACGGCGCCAGTTCCTTGGGATGCTGATCCGCCACCCACATGGCCCTCAAGTTGGAGACGCGAAACAGAACATCCGACAGCGCCAGTGCGTCCGGCTCGCCCGGGACGCCCTCCGGCGTACCCCACGCCCCATCCGTATCCCGCTCCAGGACCTGCTCAAACTCGCCACGATGTACCGCAATGCGCTGCACATGATCGGGCGGAACAGCCAGCACGCTGCGATCAAAGAAAGCAAAAGGCAGGGCCGTGGCTTCCGGCAGGAACACAAGGGCATCGCGTCGCACATGGAAACGCCCGATCCGGCCCGATACTTCCACCAGCATCTGGTCATCCGAGCCGTTATCAACAGCCACCAGTTCACAGCGGTTCGCGTCCCAGCCCTTCTTAATGCCCCCTGCTTCGGCCTCTTCAGCGACACCGGCCAGCTCGGGTGGATAGACCGTATCCAGCGTAATGTGCAGAGCCGCGGCCCCCTGATCCGGTGGCGTATTGGTTGACACCGAATCGCTGAAGGACTGAATCCTTGCATGGGTCAGTGCGCGCAGCACGCCAATGACAGTCTCCCGGTCAGCCGGCCACTGGATGGGCTCCAGAATAGACCAGCCACTTTTCGGCGTGTGTCCAAGCGTCAACTTACGGTCGCCTTGCTGCACGGCCAGGTAGCGGATTCGTCCCGGATCCAGCCGCACGAGATCCCGGCTGCGCAGGTCGTCGACCGGCACCTGGCATCTTTCCAGGAGGCTTGTGTCCAGGGTGAAAACCGATCCACTATCCGTAAACATGGCATACACGAAACTGCCTTCGGCCTCCACGGGCTTGCCCAGGGTCAGCTCGCTCCCCACGTCGTCACCCGTCTGCCATATCCGAAGACGGGCCGGGGCCGTATCGGCCGCCAAGCCATAAGATTCCACCGGCACCGCGGGCGCATCGACAATCGGGGCTGCGTCTGCGGCCACCGCGGTGACCCCGACGGGAGGATCCCATACAAACCGCTCAATGCGCGCGGCGAACAGGGCATCCAACAGGGCATTGACCGCAACGGTATCCGCAGGTTCGCGCACCGGTTGTTGCACGGTCCATCCCGACGGACCACGCAGAAGCTGCACGAACCCGCCATCCGGGCGCTCGATTTCCAGGCGTGTGACCCGCGCCGCCTGACCATGCAGAAGCTCACGATCGCGCATGGCCTCAAGCGACTCGGGCAATGCCTCGCGCAGTGCGCCTTCTGCCAGCATCACGTCTGCTTGTCCATCGATCCGTACATAGGTTCTCTGTCCCAGGTGTGCGTCATTGCCGACCAACAGGCGGCGCGTGCCAAGCGGTGTCCGATAGGTCACGGAGGTGCGTGGAATATCGAGGCCGTAGTCACCCAGGCTGAGCGCGCGATGCTGGCGCTGATCGCGTGTAATGGTCTCGGCACATACCAGCGCTTCGGAAGCGCTCAGAAGCTGCGCGATGCTGGCCTCGTCGGCACGTGCTTCGATCGGCCGCACGATCCACCAGCCGGAACCACGGCGCTCTACTTCAATCGCTTCATCGTCGTGTTGCACCACCAACGAGTCAACGTGAAGCAGGTCAAGATCCAACACTCGCTCTGCCTGTGCCAGGCGCCTGTCAGTGGACTGAACATTGCGCTGCATGACCCATAGGGCGGCACCCAGCAGGCAAACGGTCAACAGCAATGCCAGTGTGGTTCTATAGCTCATCGCCGCCGCTTCCACCAGATGATCCCACCGGTCAGCACGACCACACCGGGCACCGCGAACACGGCAAGCAGGAAGAGCAGCCGCACACGCTTCCGGTCGAGTGAGAGCTCGACGCGAAACGGATCTCGTGGCGAGATAGCCATCAGCGCCTCACGCTCGAGCAGCCAGCTGATCGCGCTCATAAAGAAGTCGATGTTGCCACCCACGCCGGTCTTCAGCGACGCATTGGAGACAAAGAAGGAATCGCCCACCACGACGAGGCGGGTGGGCTTGATTTCCATATCGAGTCCGGCCACGTTGCCGCGCTCGGATGCCAGCGCCAGCGGTACGGGGCCGCGCCGGTCGGCGGCCGCATCGAAACGGGGCGGTCGTGTCTCCGGATCGGCCTCCGCCCATCCCTTCTCTGTGTTGCTGGCCAGAACGGTGACGGTCGGTCGGTCCACCTGGTGGCTGCCGCCATTCAGTTCGGCCACCGGCTCCAACATGCGCGGGAGATAGAACATGGTCTGAACATTGCGCAGGTTGCGCGTGATGGGGTGTTCGCCGTAATTGGACACCACCAGTTCGCGCCCGGTGAGCGTCATGCCCACCACGACGTCACGGGACAGGCGTATCCCCCACTTCTCCAGCAGGACATCGAGCCCCGTGTCAACGTAGGGGTCCAGAAGGAACAGGGCACGCCCGTTACGGTTGAGATAATCCTCGATCAGCTCGACTTCTTCACGCGACAACTGCTTCGAGGGGCCAGCCACAACCAGTACGCCACAGTCGGCGGGTATCCCGCCCGAAGCCGCAGGCATCAGGTTGCGCACCTCGATGTTGTCCCGCCGCAGGGTCCGCGCCAACATCGAGTAGCCGGTGGATGGACTGTAGTCCGTGATGTCCCTCTCGCCGTGGCCGCCCAGGAAGTAGACCACAGGCTTCTCGGGCTGCACCACGGCGTGGATCGCGGAAGCAAACGCTTGCTCGCCATGAAAACTGACCAGCTCCTTGATGATCCGTCCCTCTTCGACACGCGTCACGTAGGTAACGATGTCATCGACCTCCACGTAACGGCGGCGCCCGTCACAGTCGAAGACCACGACATTGGGATCGTCCACATCGTAGTCCGAGGCCAGTGCGCGGACCCGGGCCAGGTCGCGGTCCGGATCAACAAACTCCACGCTTAAGTCCAGGGCGGGGTTCTTCGATGCAGTATATTCGAACTCCTTGAGCAGAGCCTTCACGTCCTCGAAGTGCCTATGCCCCTGCTGGAAGAACACCACGCCCCGAACAGACCCCTCCAGGGACTGAATGAACTGCGTGGATTTCTCTGAGAGCTTGTAGTAGTTGTCTCGACTGAGGTCCCAACGCACATAATAGCGCAGGGCCATCACATTGATGATTACAACCGCAATGGTGGCCAGCACCAGCGAAACCAGCACATTGAGCCCGGTGGCCAGGCGGCGGCCGCGATGCTTCCAGATTCTCTGGCGTACTTCCAGTGTGCTCGCCATAACCGCTATCTCCACCGCCTTGATTCCAGTACGCGTACCGATGCAAAAAGGAAGAGCACCGTGCCGCTAACATAGAGCACTAACGGACGCGTATCCACCATGCCGCGCGAGAAATCCCGAATATGATCCGTAACCGTGATCATCGTCACCTGTACAGCGCCACCAGAAAGCAGAGTGATAATCCAACCGAACAGGAGAACAGTCCAGACCGCACAGAAACAGCAGATGGCCGCTATGATCTGGTTGCGCGTCAGGAGCGACACCAGCAGTCCCACGGAAACCAGGAGCGATGACACCAGGATCAGGACAGCCCCACCGGTCAGCAGCGCACCTGTATCCAGGTCTGTGAACTGCACCGAGGGACTCACCGCCACCAACAGCGCCAGCGTGATGGCAATAGGGAATGTCACCATGATCAGGAACGACAATGCGCCGGCATATTTGCCCAATACGATCTGCGCTTCAGTCACCGGCACCGTCATCAGCGTTTCCAGCGTGCCCGACCGCTTCTCCTCGGCAAAGAGACGCATGCTGACCACGGTCACGAGTATCGTCAACCAAACGAGAATCGCCTCGAACAACGCCACCGTCAGCGGCTGTTCCAAGACCGGAGTCTGCGTGACTTCAAGCAGAAAGGTCCCCGACGCAACCGCAAGAAACACCACCATCAGGACATAAGCCACGGGAGACAGGAAACAGGCCGACAACTCTCTGAACCAAATGGTGAAGAAGTTCTTCATGCCCGCTTCTCCCCACTGCCAGTGCGTCGCAACAGGCCGTTTTTGCCGTTATCTTCGCTCGTTACCTCGGCAAACACATCTTCAAGGTTGCGGCGCTCCTCGTGTAATTCACGCAGGCGCCAGCCGTTGGCGGCTACCACACGGAAAACGTCTTCCGCTATGTCGTGCTCCTTCTTGCTCTCGCAGTAACACTGCAGCCACTCGCCTTGCGCCTCACAACTCGCGTTGACCACGGCGGGTATCGCCTCCAGCAGGCGCTGCACGTTCTGCGGCGTGCCTCCCCGAATCTGGGCCAGGACCCGGCGGTTGCCGCGCAGTAGGCCTACCAGCTTGCCGGGCGTGTCGGACGCCACGATCTGGCCTCCATTGATAATCAGGACCCGGTTGCACACCATCTCCACCTCGTGCAGGATATGACTGGCCAGCAACACCGTGTGGCGTTCACCCAAACCCCGGATCAGGTTCCGGATCTGGCGGATCTGGTTGGGATCGAGTCCCACCGTCGGTTCATCAAGAATCAGCAACTCCGGCTCGGCGATAAGACTGTCGGCCAGGCCCACGCGCTGCCGGAAACCGCGCGACAGGCTGCCGATGATCTGTCGGTGCACATCCGTCAATCCACACGATTCCAGGACGGATTCCAGGCGCGCGCGCAGGCGTGCGCCGCCTAACCCCTTGAGCCGACCCCGGAAGCGGAGATACTCCGTGACGCGCATGTCCGTATAGAGCGGGACGTTCTCCGGCAGGTAACCGATCTGACGACGGACATCGAGCGACTGCTTGAAAACGTCATATCCCGCCACCTCCACATGTCCGCCCGTCGCCGGCAAGTAGCCGGCCAGGATCTGCATCGTGGTGGTCTTGCCCGCACCGTTGGGTCCCAGGAACCCAACAATCTCGCGCCGCTGCACGTTAAAACTGATATCGTCCACAGCCGTATTGCCGGGATATCGCTTGGTCAAGTTCTGTACATCAACGATCATGCAGTGCTCTAAGTTGACTCTCTGTCGTGAGGTCGTATTATGCTGATGCGTGCCGCATCCCGTCAAGGGTCGCTTCGGCAGGGGGGAAGGCCGCTTGGCTCGACCGGTTCGGAATACCAAACCGCTAAGGCCTGCGCGACCTTCCCCCCTGCCTTCGCTTTGGGTATTTTGTTTGTGGTGGATTGTCTGGGGACCTCAAAGGTATGGCAAAGAACAGGAATATGGATAGCAGGTTTGGAGCTCAGTTTGCGGGAGCGGCACGGTATACGGATATATTGGAGCCGCCGGTGGCCGGGGTGCGCGAAGCGCCGGATTCGGGGCGGTTCTTTCCTTATAGTGAACGACATCTGCAATGCGCCTGGACCGATGACCGCTATCGTCCTGAAGTTCTGAAGACCAGCACCGGCGATCAGGCGCTCGTGGTATCGCCCGGACGCTGGAACCTGGAATCCGGGCCGGACTTCCGTGACGCCGTACTCATCCTATCCCCCGACCAGCGGCGCCTGCAGGGCGATATCGAGGTGCATATTCACCCGCGCAACTGGGACCACCACGGCCACACCGATGATCCGGCCTATCGCAATGTGATCGCCCATATCACCTGGTTTCCGGGCCGACGTCCGGCGGGGCTCCCCGGCAAGGCAGTCCAGATTGCCCTGCGCGATCCTATCAGTGCCGTGCCCACGTTCAGCTTCGACAGTCTCGATCTCACCGCCTATCCCTATGCCGTCCCGTCACGTAAGCGACCGCCCTGCGGCAGAGCGCTGGCCGGTTGCGATCCAGAACTATCCGGGGCCATCCTGGATGCCGCAGGCGAGGAACGCCTGCGCATCAAGGCCGTGCGCATGGGTGAACGTATCCGCCGGGACGGTCCGGAACAGGTGCTCTACGAGGAGATCATGGCCGCGCTTGGCTATAAACACAATCGAAGCGCTTTCCGTGCACTCGCACGCGCCGTCACGCACGAGGCGCTCACCGAGAGCTGTGCCGGCAGACCACGCGACGCCTATGCGCTGCTCATGGGGGTGGCCGGACTCCTGCCGTCGGCGCCGCAACCGCAGTGGGATGACGAAGCCGCGCGCTTCGTCCGCGCGCTGTGGAACCGTTGGTGGCGCATGCAGGACGCCTGGTCCACCCAGATCATGGCGTCACATCAGTGGTCTCTCTCCGGACTGCGCCCCCAGAACCATCCCGCCCGCCGCCTCGCCGCAGCCGCCGGGATGTTCGCAGGAAAGCGTTCCTTTCATGACGCACTTGTCGCCCTCGACACCACAAAGCCGCAACGATGGTATCCCGCGGCAGCCGGACTCATCACCGACACGCCAGCCCCCGCCTTCTGGGACCATCGCCTGAGCTGGGGGCGTCCACCCGTCGATTCCACGATCGCGCTCATCGGCGAGAGCCGCCTGAACGCCATGACCATCAACATCCTGGTCCCGTTCCTTGCCGCAACAGGTCATGACATCACCACACTGCTCACCCACCTGCCACCCGAATCCAGCAATGCCCTCACCCGCCAGACCGCCCACGCCCTACTCGGCCGCGACCACAACCCGGCCCTTCACCGCACCGGCCTGCGCCGCCAGGGCCTACTCCAGGTATTCCACGATTTCTGCATCACCCACGCCGCCGACTGCCAAACCTGCCCTTTTCCGGAGGCGTTGGAGGGGTTTGTGGGGAACAAGAATGCGTAATGATGTCGCGGCCCGCGCTGAGCGCGGGCCCTACCTTGCCCTCGATGGAGATACACATCTGATTGGGTAGGGCCCGCTCTCCGAGCGGGCCGTCTATCAGGTGTCCCTGCCCTTCTTCAACATCTCCAGCGCAACCTTCGTCACCTGGTCGGCTGAGATGTCGCTCATGCAGCGGTGGTGGCCGGGGGGGCAATCGCGCATGAAGCAGGGGCGGCAGTCGAGGGGTCCGGACTGAACGATACGATGGTCAGCGCCGTAGGGCCCGGTGCGCTCAGGGTGGGTGGGGCCAAAAAGCACCAGGGAAGGCGTGTCTACGGCAGCAGCCATGTGGACGGGACCCGAATCGTTTGCTATCAGCAGGTCCATCGCGGCCAGGTAGCTTCCCATCTCCACCAACGAGGTCTCGCCCGCGAGATTCACCGCGCCGCCTCCCATCATGCGCTCGATATCCGCACAGCGCTCAGCATCCCCCAGACCACCCATCAGGTAGATTGTGGCCCCGCGCTCCTCATGCAGGTGACGCGCGGCGGCGGCAAAACCTGCCGGCGTCCAGTCTTTGGTGACCCAGCGCGACGACGGAATCACTGCCACATGCGGGCCATTGCCCTCGATCTCAGCGGGAGGGAAGGTTACGGGAAACTCGGGCGAAATCGGATCCAGCCCCAGAAAACGAACCACGTCGAAGTTCTCCTCTACGGCATGCCGCTCCTTGTCGCGCTTCCCCGCCACGGCATGATAGAAGAGCCAGGCACATTCCCGCTGGAAGGAAGGGCCGATCCGGCGTCCCGCACGCGCAAAACGCGTAATGAGCCCGCTCTTCAGCAGGCCCTGCATATCCAACACCATGTCATAGCGCTCTTCGCGCAGTGTTCTGATGAAGGTCAACGGCTTACGTGACGGACCCCGACGATCAAACGGGATCACGCGCCGCACATCATCAAAGCACCCCACCAGGTCCACGTATTCACGCTGTGTAACCCAGTCGATCTCCGCCCCGAGCCCGATCTTCAGGTTATGAACGGCGGGCAGTGCATGAAAAAGGTCGCCCAGCGAACTGAGCTTTACGACCAAAATTCTGGAGTTCTGCTTCACAGATAGGGTTCCAAGGTCCCTGACTCGTTGTCATTCCGAGCGAAGCGAGGAATCTCAGCTTCATGTTGAGGCGGAGATCCCTCGACTTCGCTCGGGATGACACACCGGTTATGCGAACGTACTTCACTTGTACCACTAACAGCAGATAATTGCACTGCCTATTCAGTCGAACCCGCGGCCTCGCGAAGCGCCGCCTTAATCAGTTTCGCCGTCTCCAGACCAATACCCGGCACGTCGGCAATCTCCTCTTCCGTCGCTTGCTCGATGCGCCGAAGCGAGCCCAGATGTTTCAACAGCACCTGTTTGCGCTGCGGGCCAATGCCTGGGATATCATCCAGGATCGACTCACGTATTCGTTTCCGCCGCAAGCGTTGATGATAATCCAGTGCAAACCGATGCGCTTCGTCGCGCAGCCGCTGCAACACCTGGAGGGCCGGTGAATTGCGCTCCAGTTCCAGTGGCGCTTCAGCGGGATGAACATAGACCAATTCAAAGCGCTTGGCCAGTCCGGCTGTCGGCACATGAACCAGTCCGAGCTGCGCCAGCTCCGCACGCGCCGCGGCAAGCTGGGTGGGGCCACCATCGACCAGTACCAGGCCGGGCATCGGCGACTCACGATCCCGCAGATCCGTATAGCGGCGACGGATCACCTCCGCCATCATGGCCGGATCGTCGCTGCCGGTGACGCTCTTGATGCGAAAGCGGCGGTACAGGTTCTTGCGCGGCATTCCATCAACGGAGCAGACCATACTGGCCACGGCATAGGTCCCGGATATGTTGGAGATATCGTAGGCTTCGATCACGTGGGGAAGCGCCGGCAGTTTAAGTAGGCGTTTGAGATCTTTGACGCCCTGCGTGGCGGCCGCTTGACGAATCTCCGGTGTGGACGCGATGCGTGACCGGGACCGCACAACCTGGTTGAGCGCATGGAGCGTGTCGCGCAGGGCGGCGGCGCGTTCATAATCCCTCTTCCCGGCCGCATCTTCCATGCTCTCGCGGACGTCCTGCAGGACTTTCAGTCGCTCACCCCGCAGGAATGCACAGGCCTCGTTGACACGCTCACGGTACTCCTCCTCCGATACCTTTCCGATGCAGGGCGCGGAGCAGAAACGGACAATGTCGTTGATGCAGTGCTTGTGGGTTTCCTCATCCGGGATACGCGGCCCGCATTTTCGGAGACCGTAATGCTTTTCGATAAAATCAACCGTGGCCCGTGCTGCCGCGGATGACGGAAATGGCCCGAAATACTCTGAGCCCTCATCCCGTTCCACGCGGCAGAGCCGCAGACGCGGAAACGGCTGGCCGAGGTCGGCACGCAGCAACAGAAAGCGCTTATCGTCGCGAAAACTGACGTTGTAGCGCGGACGGTACTCCTTAATGAGCCGGCTCTCCGTGAGCGTAGCCTCGGCTTCGGTGCGTACCACGACCAGATCGATATCCGCAATGCTCCGCACCAGTCCGCGCAACTTGGGCGAGCCGCGTCGCAGGGAGCTGTCGCGGAAGTAGGACTGCACGCGTTTGCGTAGCGAGTTGGCCTTGCCCACGTAGATGATACGTCCGCGCTTATCGCGCATCAGGTAGCACCCGGGCTTGTCAGGCAACTCCTTCAGCTTGGTCCGGACACGTTCGGGTATATTCATTGACCGCTGGAATCGCCATGAAGAGCTACCTTCATGTCCTTCATGGTGAGTTCTATTCAAACCGCAGTAGCGCGTACCAGGAATAGCGCTGACTCTTGATGCGCAGGAGCACACGGCCACGCTCGGCAGCTTCGGCCAATGCTTCGCTGAACGCCTCGATGGTTGTGACCGGCTCGCGGTTGACGCTCAGGATCAGATGTCCGGGCTGTATCTCAGCCTGGGCGGCGGCACTGTAGGGCTCCACCTCGGCCACCAGCACACCCTCGCCCATCTCATGGCCAAAACGCTCGGCCAGCTCCGGCGACAGTTCTCGCACCGCCAGACCGAGTTTTTTGGACACCTCAACTGCCTTCTTCTGAGCCGCTTCATCGCCCGGAAGCACGCCGATAGTCACTTTCACCATTTTGACCGCGCCGTCACGGAAGATCTTCAGCTTGATCTCCTTGCCGGGTGCAGTCAGAGCCACCCGGTTACGAAACGTACGGTTGTCCTCCACATCATTGCCGTCCATCTCGAGAATAATATCCCCGGCTTCCAACCCGGCCTCTTCGGCCGGACTGTCCTCGACTATCCCCGCCACCAGGACGCCGCCTGCCTCGTCCAGACCAAACGACTCGGCCAGTTCTTGATCCATTTCCTGGCGATTGAGCTGGATACCAAGGAATCCGCGCGTCACTTCTCCGCTGGCCACAAGCTGGTCCTTGATCACGATGGCCAGGTCGATCGGAATAGCGAACCCGATGCCCATGTAGCCGCCGCTCTGGCTGTAGATCGCGGTGTTGATTCCCACGACCTTACCGTCGATGTTGAGGAGCGGGCCCCCGGAGTTGCCCGGGTTGATCGCCGCATCGGTCTGGATGAAGTCTTCATACTCGGCAATGCCGATGTTGTTGCGTCCGATGGCACTGACCACACCGACGGTCAGGGTTTCGGAGAGCCCGAAGGGGTTGCCCACCGCAATAACCCACTCTCCCATCTCGAGCGAGGCGGAGTCGCCCGCCTCAAGAATGGGCAGGTCTCCTTCCGCGTCTATCTTGATGACCGCCACCTCGGATTTCGGGTCCGTTCCAACCCGCTCCGCCTCGAACTCGCGTCCGTCATTGAGTTTCACCGTGATCTTGTCGGCATCTCCCACGACATGGTTGTTCGTCAGGATATAGCCATCCTTGGTGATGATGAAACCGGAGCCCTGTCCCTGCAAAAGCTGCTGACGCGGCCGGCGAGGTTGGGGAATACCGAAGAATCCAAACGGGTCGTTGTATTGAAAGCCGGGTTGCTGCGTCTGGACGGTTTTTTCAACCGTAATGAACACCACCGCAGGAACGGCCTTCTTCGCCACACGCGAAAATGCCCGGCTGGTCTGTTTCAGAACCGCCACCTCGGCATCGCCATCCCCGACCTCTTTCGCACCTGTCGTCGGCAGCATTCCAGCCGCTATAACCCCAATAGCCAGTACACGAAGCATCTTCTTCATCTCAATTCCTCCACAATCACAGCAACTCGAAGAGGCAAAGATATTGCCAAACCCTGCAGGATTGGACAAGCTCCAGCCTACCCACAAGTGTCCGCCCAGGCAACGAAGGCGAGAGAGAGGATATGACGCCATGACAGAACAATTCCAAGGCGATAAGAAGAAGGGACAGTCACTGCTGTATGGCGTAGAGACCAAGTTCAAGAACTGGCTGCTGCCAATGGTTCCGGAGCGGGTTGAGACCTATCATCTGACACTCACCACTGTTGCGTGGAGTCTACTCTTGATCTTCTTTGCTTTCCTCGCCAGGACGGATATCCGTTGGCTGTGGGGCGCTTCGTTCATGATCGTTCTGCAGTATGTCACGGACTTGCTCGACGGGGCCATTGGACGCCAGCGTGATACAGGCCTCATCAAGTGGGGCTATTACATGGATCACCTGCTGGACTACCTCTTTCTCTGTGCCATTCTGATCGGGTACGCGCTGCTGGTTCAGGATCAGCACAAGTTCATGCTTTTCTTCATCCTGGCGCTATTTGGCGCCTTCATGGTCAATTCCTTTCTCGCGTTCGCGGCCACAAACGAGTTCCAGATTTCCTACATGGGAATCGGTCCTACCGAGATACGGCTCGTCTTTATTGCCATCAACACCGTCATCATTCTGCTCCATGGCAATACCCACCTTGAAGCGGCACTACCTTACGTGCTCTGGTTCTCTTTGTTCGGTCTGTTTGTCACCGTCTACCGCACCCAGGAACATATCTGGGACCTGGATATGAAGAACAAGTACGGCGAAGAAGCCATGCTCAAGGCGAGGACGAGGGATCGCTCCGTCTTGGAACAGAAATGGACGCTCTATCTCTCCTGGCGCAAAGTGGTACGCAACCTCGTGCTGAGCTTCCTGATTGCGTTTGTGGCACTGACGGTCCTCATGATGCGTGTCGCGGCACCTTATCACCGGTTGCTGGCGGGAGCGCTTTATCTCGCGAGCTGGATTCCTTTCGTGCGCTCATTCAAAGACCGGCTAGCCCTGCTCCGGCGCCGTGGCCGACAGGTTAAGGGCATCATTCGTCCCCACCTGCCATATGTGTTGGTTGGACTCGCCCTGATTGTGGCAGCCTACGTGGCTCATGCACTCGCACCCATACACGATTCTCAGTTGATCAGCATGACTGAGAAGGATCTGAAGGACGAACTTCAGACCGACCTTCACAACCTGGAGGTCCTGAGCGGAAGCATGGGCTCACTGATCGGGTGGACCCAGTCCGAAGGTCTGCTTTCGCGCCCCGTTAATGACCTGTCGGCCGAAGACAAACAGAACGTGAGAGATGCCTGGCTCCAATTCGCAGACCTGTCCCTTGAACTGGACATTCTTAAGAGCAAGTACAAGGGGTTCTACCAGGTTGATCAACTTTCCCGGCGCACACTTCATGCCGAGGCTTTCTTTGTCCAGTTTGCAGCATTCGTTACACAGTATCGCACTACGCTCAAACTGGTGAGCGCCGTTGAAGAGAGCGACTTTATGAACACATTGCTGGACGAGCCCCTCTCCGCGCACGGGATTCCTGCCAACAGCTACTCCGCTATCAAGCAGCGCCTGACCAACCCACAGGTCATGATCCGTCTCAACGCATGGGCCTGCTATTTTCCCCTGATTCGAAAAGATGTTTCACAGCGTCAAGACCTTGTAGATCGGGTCGCCGGCAGTATCGAAGACATCTACCTGACTATAGGAAAGAAGCCATCCATTCTGGTCAGCAACCCGCGCGACCTCTTTGAGAAACGAGCGTTTGCCGCATGGTTCCCTTTCCAGCGCGAAATCGCACTGCACATGGGCAGAGTTCGCGTGGAAACGCATAGCTACCGAATCCGGCCCGAGCACATCTCCGAGCTTCTGCCACCCCTGCAGCCGGGTGACATCATCTTTGAGCGCCGCAACTGGAAGATGTCCAATGCGGGCATTCCCGGTTTCTGGCCACACGTTGCTCTGCATGTCGGTACTCCTGCCGAGTTTGACGCGTTCTTCACATCACTGCCCATGCTCGACAATCAGTCACCGATGGAGTACATCCGGCAGAACTTCGCCCACGTCCACGCCGCTATGTCCACCCAAGATGCCAACGGCTACGAACACGCCATCATCGAGGCCCTGGAGCCCGGCATCATATTCACCTCTCGAGAAGAGAGCCTGCATGCCGACTACGTCGGCATCATCAGACCGCGACTCACAAAGGAGCAGATCTTCAAGGCGCTGTTGAATGCCTTTGAGCACCACGGGAAACCGTACGATTTCAATTTCGACTTCGCCACCGACACCAAGCTGGTCTGCTCGGAACTGGTCTACAAGGCCTTCGGCGACATGCAAGGGATCACGCTGAAACCGGCCACCCTGAACGGGCGCCTCCTGATGAAACCCAACTTTCTGGCCGAGAAGTTCGACCGGGAGTATGGAACCAACCGGCAAGAGTTCGATTTTGTCTGCTTCCTCGACTCCAGCGAGAAGACCGGCGAGGTCATGTTGCGTGATGCGGCCGCTTTTGCAGAAAGTTGGAAGCGTCCCAAGTGGGACATTCTCATGGACTGATAGCCGCGTAACCTTCGCGCGGCCCCATCTTCAGTACTCAGGAACCGGGCGGTCGATGTGTTTGAGGACGGCCTGGAGGTCGGCCCAGACTTCGTGCTTGGCACCGGGCTTACGGAGGAGGTAAGAGGGGTGGAAGGTTGGCATCACGTCGATGCCTTCGAAGGTGTGCCAGTTACCACGAACCTTGGTGATTCCGGTTAATCCCAGCAGCCCCTCGGTCGCGGTGCCGCCGAGACAGACAATAACCTTGGGCTTCAAGAGCGCAATCTGTGCCTTGAGATAAGGGATGCAGGCTTCCATCTCGGCCGGCTCGGGTTTGCGGTTTTCCGGTGGGCGACATTTGCAGATGTTGGCGATGAAGACCTCTTCGCGCTGGAAGCCCATGGCTTCGATCATCTTGGTCAGGAGTTTCCCGGCCCGCCCCACGAACGGACGCCCCTGTGCATCCTCATCGGCGCCCGGCGCTTCGCCCACGAACATGATCTCGGGTTGCGAATGACCCTCGCCCGGGACCGTGTTCGTACGGGTCGCGTGGAGACCGCACTGCGTACAATCGGCTATGCTCGCCGCAACGGCGTCCAGGTCTGTCCATGCTGCTGTTTCCATTGGGGCGGTCTCCTTGTCTGGCACATCAGAAGCGGGAACCGCTGCCGATGCGGATAGGGGGGGCGGTTGGCCCAGCTCAGCGATCACGGTCAGATCGATCTCCACAGAGCTTCTGCCCTCCTCGGTCTCGAAGGCGACGTAGTCTTCGAGATCGGACACGAGCTTGGAAAAAGGATCAGGCGGTGTTGGTACTGGTGTCATGTCAACCGCCAAACGCTATGCACCTTGTCATTCCGAGCGGAGTCGAGGAATCTCCGGCGCCGGTATATCGCAGGAGATCCCTCGGCAAGCTCGGGATGACAGGACGGCGCGTCTCTATGACAGGACTGCACGTCTCTATATTTTTCTACGCGGAACATGATACTAGGTCGTCGTCAGGGCGGTCAGCTTCTCAGTCCATTGGGTCATATCTTCGGGCAGCGGGGCCTCAAAGACAAGGGTTTCGTTGCTCCGCGGATGTTGAATGGTCAACTTGCGGGCATGGAGCAACTGGCGCTCCGGCGTGCCGAGGTCGGCCAGGGGCTTGTTGCGGCCGTAGAGCGGATCGCCGAGGACGGGGTGCCCGATATGCGACATGTGGACGCGAATCTGGTGAGTGCGTCCGGTCTCGATTCGCACTGCAACCTGGGCGGCGAGATCGCCGAACCGGTCCACGACCTCGTAGCTCGTGATTGCCTTGCGTCCGCGCGGCGGCTGGGCCGACATCTTCTTGCGGTCGTGACGGCTGCGCCCGATCAGTGTTTCGATTCGCCGACGCGCGGGCCTGGGGACCCCACGCACGATCGCCGCATACTCTTTCTCTACCGACCCGGTCTTGAACTGGTTGACCAGCGCCTGCACCGCGGCATCGTTCTTGGCCACCACCATGACCCCGCTCGTATCCTTATCGAGCCGGTGTACGATACCGGGGCGCAGCTCGCCCCCCACACCGGCAAGGTCCTTGCAATGATGCAGCAACGCATTCACCAGCGTGCCGGTCCAGTTGCCT
This sequence comes from Kiritimatiellia bacterium, assembly GCA_030745755.1. Classification (GTDB taxonomy): domain Bacteria; phylum Verrucomicrobiota; class Kiritimatiellia; order UBA8416; family JABMPJ01; genus JABMPJ01. The sequence goes on from JASLOA010000009.1 coordinate 43,985, forward strand.
ACGGCCGGATGCACAACCAGGCCGGCGGGTTTGTTAACCACAACCAGGTCTCCGTCCTCGTAGAGGATGTCTAGCGGGATATCCTCGGCACACAGCTCCACAGGGTCGGCCGGCGGACAGGTGACCGAGACCACAGCCCCGGCACGCGTGGGGGAATGGGGGCGTACGTTGGCACCATCCACGCATACATGGCCCTTCTTGATCAGGCCCTGCAACCGCGAGCGGGAGTAGTCGGGTAGCTGGGCATGTAACCACGTATCCAGGCGCTGGCCGGCATCATCGGGTCCGACCGTGAGTTTGCACACCGTGTCCATGGGCTGATCGCTTGCACTCATGCCGACACCTGCTTCCCGGTATCGCGCTTCCGGAGCAGCCACCAGACACCCCACCCCACAGCGAAGAGTGCGATACTGACCCACTGTGCAACCGAAAGCCCAACCCAACGCACACGGTGGTCGCCGCGCAAGAACTCAAGCGCGAAGCGGCCAATCGAATAGAACAGCAAATAAGCCACGCCCACCATCCCGGCACGGTGCTTGGATCGCCACACCAGCAACAGCACGCCGAAGAGGATCAGGTTGAAGGCCGATTCGTAGAGTTGCACCGCGTGTACGGGAAGGCTCTGCACAGCATCGTGGGCGAGCAGATGGCTCATCTGGTGCTCAACATACACCGAGCTGCCCCTGGGATAATGCACGCCGCAAGCCAATGGGGTTCCATAGCAGCACCCGTGCATGAAACAGCCAACCCGACCAAATGCATGGGCGAGCGGGAGTGATGTGACCACGAAATCGGCCAGCTCAAGGAAAGGGGTCTGGATTGATCGCGCGAAGAGAGTGAGCGCCAGCCAGGCGCCAAGGAATCCACCGAAGAAGATCAGTCCGCCTTCATCAACACGCACGATGCGCCATGGGTTTGCCAGGAAATAGGAGAGGTCGGACAACACATAGGCCACCCGTGCACCCAGGATGCCGGCCAGCATGATCCAGAAAAGCAGGTCGGAACAGAACTTGAAGTCGCGCCCGATCTTGCGTCCGAGGAACGTCCAGTTGGCCAGGCCCGCCAGAAAGCCGAGCGCCATCATGATCCCGTACCAGTACACGGGGCGCGGTCCAATCGAGAAAGCTTCCGACATCATGAGAAAGGTCCCTGGCCCGCCCTGCCACACAGAAACGCATGGACATCAACATCTGTCTGTGGCTATCCTGAACTTAACTGTCCATTTGACGAGAGAAATAGAACCTACCGCGCGAGTGAGGCCTTGGCAACCCTTTCCGAGATGAGCCGTCAACTGCTTCGCCGCAGGTTGGTCTGTTGATGAACCCATACCATGACTGACGAGAACGACAACGCCCTGCCCGAAGAAGACGGTGCCGTCAACATTGTGACCGATCCGGTCGCGTCGATGGCATGCGAAAAGTGTGACGCACAGATCGATGTTTCTGAGTTGGAGGCATTTACCGGTGTGGAATGCCCCCAGTGCGGGCACCAGGCCCAGGTTCCGGCCCGACTCGGACAGTTTCGACTGCTGCGTCTACTCGGAATGGGTGGAATGGGTGGCGTCTACCAGGCCCACGATGAAACACTGGGGCGTTTCGTTGCTATCAAAGTCATGCTCAAGTCTTTGGGTGACGACGAGTCATTCGTTGAAACGTTCAAGCGCGAAGCCCAGGCTGTAGCCAAGCTCAACCATCCGAACATTGCGCAGATCTACTCATTCGGGCAGGAGAAGGGCCAGCCCTACATCGTCATGGAGCTGATCAAGGGACGGCACCTCGACACCATGATTGAGGATGAGGACTCGCTGAGCGAAGCGCTGGTTCTGCGGGTTGCCATGGAAGTTGCGAGCGGACTCTCCGCAGCCGACGATATCGGCCTTATCCATGGCGATATCAAGCCCGAGAACATCCTGCTCAACGAGAAAGGCCACAGCAAACTGGTGGACTTTGGGCTGGCCAGCTTCGTGGACCAACAGGCCCAGGAGGGAGTCTGGGGAACGCCCTATTACATTGCCCCGGAGAAAGTCCGGCGTCACCGGACCGACGCGCGGTCCGACATTTACAGTCTCGGGGCCACCATGTTCCACGCCCTGACAGGGCATCCCCCTTTCCAGGGCGACACACCCGTCGCGGTCGTTAAGGCGCGTTTGAATGAGCCGGCTCCCTTGGTCAGCTCGCAGCGCGATGGTGTTGATCCTGACGTTGAGCGCATTGTCGCCCGCATGTTGGAGGTCGAGCCCGGTCGGCGCTATCCAACCTATAAATCCCTGATTAGTGATCTGAAGAAGACGCTTGATAAGCTTGGACCTGATGCCGCACTGGGCCAGGCGGTTCGCTCCAGAAAAATCGTGATCAAGAAGAGGGGGGCGCAGACGCGCGTCAGTAAACCCACGTCCGGCAAGATCGTGGTTTCGCGCGGTACGGGCCGCATATCGTCCAGCACATCTGTTCCTTCGGCTCAGCCGGCCCCTGGAGCAGAGACTGAAAGTGAGAAGCCCAAGAAGAAGCGCAGCAAGGCTCCACTGGTCTTCCTTATCCTGCTCCTGTTCTTCGCTCTCATCGGCGGCGGTATATTCTGGGGCCTGCAGGAGGTGAAGCAGCGCGCCCAACAGGCCCTGGTCGCCGTGCAGCAGGCTGCCCTCTGCGAAAAAGGGGCAGAAGCCATGGCCTCGCTCACCGAAATTGAGACGGCTGCCATGGCCTTTTATAGCACCGCCGCTGCCGACGTGCTCGCGGTTGAAGCTGTCCCGCTCACGGCACCCCAGCCCCCCCCCGAGCCGGAACCGGACCCCGAGCCTGCCGTGGCCGACACCAACGAAGTCGCGGTTGCCGAAGCCACAAATGAAACCGCCGAAGCGGCGGCACCGGAGCCCGAGCCCGAGCCGGAAGCAGAACCGGAAGAGGAAGCCACCGCAGAACCGGAGCCCAAGGTGGAACCAGGAGCTGAGCCCGGGGCCGAAACGGAAATCGAAGCCCCGCCGGCAGACGAGAGTCTTGTCGTGACCATTGGTCGGCGAGCGGTGGAGGCCTGCGAGACGATCATGGGTGCGCGGGCCGAGGCCGGCCGCCTGGTGGCCAAGGCAGAATCGCTCAACGAATCGTTGCAGGAGAGCCAGGACCTTGTTGCGGCAACCGCACTGCTGGCGGAGATTGAAGAGCTGCAGGCTCCACTGCCACGCCTGGTTGCCGGCGCTCGCAAGGCCTTGGCGAAAGCAGAAGAGGCCGCACAGAAAACGGCCGAGCTGCGGGAGCGGGAAGCGGACAAGCGGGAGAAGGAGCGTCAAGCCGCCGCTGAGGCGGCCCGGAAAGAGGCGGAACGAAAAGCGGCGGAACGGGCAGCGGCAGCGGCGCAGGCCAAGATCGATGCTGAACTGGATCGGGCCAGGATGGACGAAGCCGCCATCGGCGAGCATCTCTCCTCATACCGCTACAAGGATGCGGTGCGGAAACTCAAACTCTCGGTCAGAAACTACCGTACCGAGGAGGGCAAAGCGGCCATCGCCACTGTCATTGAGCGCTATGAAATGCTGGAAAGCATGAAGCAGTACTTCATTGCGCGCCTGGCAGAGGCGCCGTTGCGCTGGGGCTACGTGGAGGGTCCGAGCCGCGTGGATGTTTTGACCGCCAACCGCGTGGGGATAAGGATCAAGGCCGGTCTCGTACCATGGCGCGATGTATCGCCGAAACAGATGGCCGAATTTATCAAGCACTACGTCACGCAGGACGCGCTTTCAAGAGGCGTGAAGCTGCGCCAGCTGGCCGATCACAATGTCAGCGCAGCCATCTTCTGCTCTCTCAATGGCTGGCACGATGCGGCCAAGCGTTATGGCGATGCCGCCATCACCCTGCTCTCTACGATGCAGGATGAGGTGGAGCGCCTCGTGCCACCACCGCCGCCCCCGGATGAGGAAGAATAGCGGGTCCCACATCACGCCCTGCCGATCCTTTTCCTTCGTGAGCTTTGTCCTTCGCGTGGCTAAGATGGTGGCCGGATGAGTTCAGATACCCGATACAGGCTTGCGGCCCCTCTGCTGTTGGCACTGGTGGCGTTGCTGGCGTATGCCAACAGCTTCCACGTGCCCTTCATGTTTGATGACCTGACGGCACTGGTGCGCAATCCGAGCATTCGCACTGTTCTGCCTCTGGGGTTCTGGCCGCGCTGGCTGGTCTCGCTATCCTTCAAGCTGAACTACGCCGTACATGGGTACAACGTGGTGGGGTATCATGCGGTCAACCTGGTCTTCCACATTGCGACGGGGCTGCTTCTCTACGGGATCGTCCGTCGCACACTCGCAGGTCCACGGCTCAGGGTGATGTGGAACACCATCGCTTCGCCGCTCGCATTGACGGTGGCCGCATGTTGGCTGGTGCATCCCCTGCAGACCGAAAGTGTGACGTACGTCTGTCAGCGCTACGAGTCGATGATGGGGATGTGCATGTTGGCCACGCTCTACGCGTTCATCCGGTCGGTTGATGCCCCTTCCCGCATGGCCCGCCGTCTGTGGACTGATCTCGCCATTGTCGTCTGCGCACTGGGCATGGGCACCAAGGAGGTCATCGTGGTCACGCCGCTGATCGTCTGGCTTTACGACGTGTGTTTCGTGGGTCGGTCCTGGATGGCGCCCTGGCGCGAGCGCCGCTACACCCATACCGGACTCCTGTTGACCCTGGGCATTCTGGTCATGTTGGAACTGCGCCAGGTGGGCGGGGCCATCAATGGAGAAGCCGCGCTGACCGGTAGCGCCACGCCGTGGCTGTACCTGGCCACGCAGACGGAAGTTATTCTGCATTACCTGCGTTTGAGCGTCTTGCCGCGTGGGCTCTGTCTCGACTATACGTGGCCGGTCGTGGCGGGCTGGGGTGAGGTATGGCCGGCAGCCATGGCGGTAACGGCACTGGGGCTGATCAGCGCCTGGGGGATGTTGCGACGACACATGCTCGGCTATGTCGGCGCAGTGTTTTTTCTGGTTCTGGCACCCACGTCGAGTGTGTTGCCGGTGCCGGATGCCGCGTTCGAGCACCGTATGTACATTCCGCTGGCATGTGTCATCACGGTGGGTGTGTTGGCGGGCTACCGCCTGCTGGCCGGACGGTTGCGCCCCATGCTCCTGAGCGCCATCGCCGTGGCGGTGGTCGTGACGCTGGCCGGACTGAGCCTGGCGCGCAATCATGACTATCGGAGCGAGCTGGCGATGTGGCATGACGTGGCTTCGAAACGACCCGGCAATCTGCGCGCCCGAAACGACCTGGCCATCGCGCTGGCGGAAAGAGGAGCGATCGATGAGGCCGCCCGTGAGTTTGAGGGTGTGCTGGCGCAGATACCTGCCGAGCTTCAGGCGCAGTTTGCCCGTGGCGATGTACAGGCGGGACGCTTTGCCACGATGTCGCTGCGCTATCATTACTTCCGCGCCCACGCCAACTATGGCCGCCTCCTGGCCCGGACACCCGATACGCTCGACGACGCTATTCGCCACTATGTGCTGGCGCTGCGCGTCTCGCCGCGACATCCGGTTGTCGAAGGCTACCTGCGCGCCGCACTGCGCGACAGTGGCATTGAGCAGGCGCAGATTGAGGCGGAAATGATGCGACATATTCTGGAGCGGCAAGCGGGGGGATCGCAAAGATAATCGGCACCCGCACTGCTCTCTACGATGCAGGATGAGGTGGAGCGCCTCGTGCCGCCACCGCCCGAAGACGAGGAATAACGGCCGGCGCAGCCAGCAGCAGGTAGACCAGGAGTGCCCCCGCAGCCAACGCGGCTTGCCGTGATAGCACCGTTTCCACCGGCCCGGCATGTCGCGCCGGTGCCAACAGAACGATGCCGCAGGCCGATAGATAGGCCAGACGTCCCGCCGATAGCCTGAACGAGGGCATTTTCACCTTCAGCAGCACACATGCCGCTACGCACGTTGCCGCATGCGCAAAGAAAACGCCCGCGGCGGCGCCGCGCAGCCCGAGCCGCGGAATCAGGACGATGCCGAGTAGAATGTTCAAGAGCGGACCGAAAAGCATGATGAGAGACGTGATATGGTTCTTGCCGCGCGCATTCCAGGCAGAGAAGAAGTAGAACGCTATTATGTAGAAGATAACCCCCGCGCAGAGGAACGGCAGCAGGACGCCAGCTTCTACAAACTGAGCCGAGAACAACAGCACGATAAGCAGGTTGCCAAAAGGTACCGTGGCCAGCAGCGCACACCACAGCAGCGCCACCATGGCAATCAGAAACGTCGCACAGAGCTCAGCGACCACCGGTTCGGCGTCATCCTTCTCCCATATAGCAGCCAACACAGGCGTACCAACCGTAGGGACGATCACAAGCAGGGAATAAAGGATCTGCACGATGGGAACCGCCACCTGGTATGTCGCGACAGCTGCCGCACCCAGCAACACAGTTGCAACCAACTGGTCGACATAGAGCACGCTCTGCGCCGAGATGTAGAACACGGCCAACCAGATGCCCCTGACGAGGTACTTCCCTACTCCGTGCAAGGAACAGTAGCGTATACTCACCTCCACCTTTCCGCATCCAATGATATAGCTCATGGCCACTACACAGGAGATGGCGCTGCCTAGAATGAAGAGAAGCGGCGGAATATGGATCAACGAGTCCAGCCGCATCGCAGCCAGGAGAATCAGACTGAACTTCAACAGCACCACACCGTAGCCGACGGCAAACGCCTTGAACGAGCAAAGCACGGCAAACAGGTGTCCCTCAAGGCAGAACAGCGGAAAGAAGAACGCCATCAGCCGAATGGCGCTGACGGCCCCCTCGTGCTGGAAGCGGATCGCCAACCAGGGAGCCAACAGCCACACGACGGCCGTTCCCACCATTCCGGACAGCACCTTGTATAATGATGTCGCAAAAAAGATATGGCTGGCGCCCTCGCGATCACCACTGTCGTCATGCTTCGCGATGGCAATGGTCGAGTAGTTCATGCCACCCAGATCGACCACGATGGCCGTGATGAAGAAGAGCGTATAGGTGCTGTAGAACCAACCGTAATCGGCCTGCGCCAGCGTCAGAGCCCAATGACGGCGCAGGAAGAAGCTGACGATCCCCATCCCCACCGTGCCGATAAGGCCGGCCACCGTGCCGCGCGCCAGGTGTCTGTGGTGTCGTGTCGTCTGCATCAGGCCCCGGTAACCAACGTCTTGTCGATACTGCTGCGCGAACAGTCACACAGCCCGATGACACGCGCAAAGGAGAAGAACAGGCCACTGAGCAGGAAGAGACAACCCCTCCGCAAGCTCCCTATCGGTGTGCAGGAAGCCGGCCGCAGGAGGTGAAATCCGAACGGCAGGAACGTCGCCCGCAGTCCGCACCGTTCGGCGAGTTTCCGGACCCCTTTGCGGGAGAACAACGTGATATGTTGCCCGCCGGATAGTTCCAGATAGTACCAGTTCTCATCATGGCGGGACCCATCATAGAGCGTGGTCCGTAACAGTACCATGCCCTCGGCCACCAGCGCAGACACCATGCTCTGCAAAACCGCGTGGGGGTCAGCCAGGTGCTCGAACACCTCGATAGCCGTGATCATGCTGGCCTGTCCGGCCTCTTCCCTGTCCATGGACTCAAGCCGCCAGTTCCGGGCAACGGCCATAGAGGCATGCTTATCAACGCCCCACGCATCGAATCCCTGGTCGCGCAGAAGGCGGACGAGCAGCCCGTTGCCTGCCCCGAAATCCAGCACACGGCCACCTTTGGGCGCGAGACCCACACAGCGCATGGCACGGATAAAGAGACTGCAGATGATACTGCGTTGGGCGGCGCCGGTGTCCGGATCAACCCGCTCCGAGGCATACGCGTCCGCCAGCCAGTCGACCTCCGGTACAATGAGTGAGCCACACTCCGCACACTCACAGTAGTCCGCGTTGTGTTGTCCGAGCACGACATGGGAAAACTTGCCCTGGAGAGTGCCCGTGCCACAGACCGGGCACTGTGTGGCTTTGCGATCGGTCGAGCTGTGCGTTTCGATGGTGCCCATATCGCTCATCACCTTACTGCCTCTGCCATAACTTGCAGAGTCTTTTCCGCACACCGCGCCCAGCTTATGGGCGGCTTCGACAGGACGGTAGGCTCCAGGTTCTCCATGACCGGCAACAGCGCGTTTGCATCTCCAAAATCCAGGCGATTCTCCTCCGGAACACCCAGTTCCTCGAAAACCGGCAGGTCTGAGCAGAAGATGGGCTTTCCATAGCGAACGGCCTCGAGTACCGGCATGCCGAATCCCTCGAACTCGGAGGGAAAGAGGATGGCGTCTGCATGGCTGTAGAGCGAGACCACCTGTTCATACGGCACAAAGCCCACGTGTATCACGTCCTCAGCCAGGCCGAGTTCGCTGACCTGTTTCTGGAGATTCTTCCACAGCGGCGTCTGCATTCCTGAGAAGACCAGCTTCGGAGCTGTCCCCTGGTTCTTCAGCCTGGCGAAACAGCGCAGCAGATCGGCATGTCCCTTATGCGGGAACGTGGCGGCCGGATAGTAGAAGTAGGGCGCCTTGACGACGCGTTCCGGTGCAGCCCCCGCGACAGGCGCGGTATCGAACCCCATGTGTATGACGGTGACCTTCTTCTCATCGATGCCACACAGTTTGACCAGGTCCTGCTTCGTGGCGTGCGAAATCGCAATGATCCTGCGGCTCTTATCGAGGCTGGGCGGGTAAATGGCGCGACGAAAATGGGTGTCGAACAGACCGTAGTGCTCGGGCCGATGGAGATGCTGCACATCCACCACCGTCAGCACCGAAGGTGTCTCGATGCCGATCGGAAAAATGGACTGCTGGGGAAACAGAATGGCGTCATACCCGGCCGCATCAACCTGGCGCGCCACCTGCTTTGCCTTCAACGGTGTGAACGCTTCGATGCAGCGCCAGCCTACCAGGCCTTTACCGGAAAGCGACACCACCTGGCAGCGCGCACGATCGGGTAGGCACGTAGCGACGTCCTTGCCGGCGATGAAATGGACCTCATGTTCCTGGTCCGGTGCGGCAAACGCATCGATGAGCTTGCGGATGTACGTTTCTATGCCACCCACGTGCCCGGGCCGATAGTTCAGGAGCGAAACAGCGAGTCTCATGCGATCCATCCACGGACCCTACCTTGTGGGCCACCCTATGTAAATCGAAAGCACGCCGCTGCTAAGACGTCAAGTAGACCAGCAGGTCGTGCATCAGCTCATTGACTGTCTCGTACGTTTCAGGAGGAACGGCAAGGATCTCCTCTTGCGTCTGAATGTGCGCACCTGGCACAAGCTCATCGCGGCAATGGGTGGCCAACGCGGCGGCTGACTCCGGCGTGGTTTCGAGGTGGAATTGCAGTCCGATCACCGACCTACCCACCTGGAACGCCTGGTTTTTGCACGCCACACTTTCTGCCAGCCGGACGGCGCCCTCCGGGAGGTCAAACGTTTCGCCATGCCAGTGGAAGACCTTGATCGAGTATGGGAAACGGAAAGCGGCATCGTCGACAGCAGCGCCCCGGACCGGGAACCACCCGATCTCTTTTTCCCGGTTCGGAACCACCCGCGCTCCCAGCACATCCACGATAAGCTGCGCACCCAGACAGACACCCAAGACCGGTGTCCCGGTGTCAATGAGACGCCGGACGAATGCCTTCTCCTCGACCAGCCAGGGAAACGCGGCCTCGTCATGGACGCTCATGGGCCCGCCCATGATCACGAGAAGGTCCACAGCACCCGGCGACGGGAGGGCCTCGCCCGCAAACAGGCGCGTACAACTCACCTCGAATCCGGCCGCCGTCAGCCAGGCCTCGATACACCCCAATCCTTCAAACGCCACATGCTGCAGATAGTGTGCCCGCATATACTCTCATCCTCCCTATCCAGCTCTGCATCAAGAATTCAACATAGCATTGCCACTGTCAACCATCACATGACTTGGACAGTTTTCAGCCGTTCGCCGTATCAGGAGATCCCTCGGCAAGCTCGGGATGACAGTTCCTTAGCGTTTTCTGTCATGCCGAGCGAAGTCGAGGCATCTCCGCCTTCAACTTGGCTCGTTGGCTATTCCAGATCCGAAAGAAAGATAGGCCTTTGTTTTCAGTGGTCTCCAGAGTGTGGGCCTAGAAAAGTGGGGATACTCCTGTCACATAACCGCAGTCGCTTGAGGAATATCTGACGCCGGAGGGAAAGAACCCATTCCAGAAGTGGCTGGCGTTGTGGCGGCAAGCCCGGTGGGCTTCCCTACTACGGATCCGCTATTTCGGTACGGCTGTGCCGGCGGGCAAAGGCGCCGGGCGGGGTGCCAATGACGGCACGAAAGACGCGCATGAAGTAAAAGGGGTCCTCGTAGCCGACAGTAGCGGCAACCTGCTTGATCGGCACGCCCTCGCGTAGCAAGCGTTGCGCTTCGGCCATCCTGAGATCGCGAATATACTCGACCGGTGAGCGGCCGGTATAGGCGCGGAACCGGCGCCGGAAGTGCGTAGCGCTCAGGCCGACCTCACGGGCCAGCCCGGGGATGGGCAGGTCTTGGTTGAATTGCTCGTGGATGAGCGTCAGCGCCTCCTCCATGTGCGGCTGCCCGGCACTCTCGCCCGTGAGGTGCTGCTGCGTATCATGCAGCGCGGTGACCATCTGCAGGACGAGCGCCTTTCGACGCAGGGCCGCGGCGGGATCCCCACGCTCCATGATTGGCCGAAGCTGGTTGTACGTGCGGGAGATGGCAAGTCCCGTGTCACGGAACACGGGAACCGATCTCGCGAGATACCCGAGTTCATGAAGCCGCGCCGCTTCAGGGCCATTCCACGTGATCCAGCGCGTTGTCCACGATCCATGCGGATAGTAGGCGCACGGATCGTCGGGGAACTGAACCATGCAGTCTCCTGCCTCGACCTTATGCGCTCCATATCGCTCCGATACGTAAACCCCGTGTCCGTTCAGAATAATAATGTGACCCTGCTGTCCCAAGATCCGTAAACGGTCCAACGGCCCGGTCGATACGCCCTCCCCGATACGGTCGACCCAGAGTTCCAAAGTACGCTCGGCCGCTGAGGGAACCCGAAACTTCTCCTCGCGATATACGGCGAGCTTCCTGGTGGGCGATTTGTCCATATCAAGGGTTGTTTCGTCCATTGAGGGCGGGATGAGAAAGCTGCATTATGTTGTCTATTAGCACCTGTTGTCATGAGTCTGGCACTCCACCGGAGCGGTTGTAAAGTACATTACATGAGAGGCGGGGAAGGTTGGCGCTGAAGAAACGATATGCCATTGTCGGCCTGGGCGGGCGGCACGAAATGTTCCGCACGGCGATTCTGAAGGAGTTTGCCGCAACATCAGAGCTTGTGGCGCTCTGCGATGCGAACGCAACGCGTGTCGCGCTCTCACAGGCCCGCGCGAAAGAGGAGGGCGGCTGTGACGTCCGCGGTTACGTGTCCGGGCAGTTCGAAGAGATGATCGCGAGCTGCAAGCCGGACACGGTGATTGTGACCACGCGCGACCGTGAGCATGACGACTACATCTGTCGCGCGATGGAGTTGGGCTGCGACGTCATCACCGAGAAACCGATGACGATCGACGCGGACCGCTGCAACCGGATCCTCGACACGCAGAAGCAGACCGGCCGACGCGTGACGGTCACGTTCAACTACCGCTATGCCCCGCCACGGACACAGGTGAAAGAACTGCTCATGAGCGGCGCGATCGGGAACGTGCTCTCCGTGGAGTTCGAATGGCTGCTCAATGTCAGCCACGGGGCCGACTACTTTCGTCGCTGGCACCGGAGGAAGGAGAACTCGGGCGGACTTATGGTTCACAAGGCTACGCACCATTTCGACCTGGTCAACTGGTGGCTGTCGACCGTGCCGCAGGATATCTATGCGATGGGACACCGCCGTTTCTACACGCCGGAGACGGGGGACCGCTACGGGTTGAAGAACCGCACGGAACGGTGTCACACCTGTCCGGAGGCATCGCATTGCCGCTTTGCGCTGAAACTGGCGGACAACGAGAACCAGAAGGCGCTCTACCTGGATGCCGAGCACGAGGACGGGTATTTCCGTGACCGCTGTGTCTTCAGTCCGGAGATGGACATCGAGGACAACATGAACGTGATCGTGAACTACCGCAGTGGCGCGAAGTTGAGCTACTCGCTCAATGCGTTTCTACCGTGGGAGGGATACATGGTGCGTTTCAACGGAACGCGCGGCCGGTTGGAACACAAGTGCGAGGAGAGCGTCTACACGAACGCAGACGGATCGGTTCCGGGAGCCCTCAACAAAGAAGGCACCTGGATCCGGGTCTACCCGCACTGGCAGCCGGCCTACGAGGTCGATGTCTGGGAAGCCGAAGGGGGACACGGCGGCGCGGACCCGCAGATGCTCAAGTACATCTTCGATCCGGAGGGCCAACCGGAAGACAAGTATCTCCGTGCTGCGGACCAGCGCTCCGGCGCGTGGTCGATCCTGACCGGGATCGCGGCGAATATCTCGATGGGTGAAAGACGTGTTGTCGCGGTTGACGAACTGGTTCCCGGGCTTGAATTGCCGGACTACCCGGCCATGCCGGCAGGGAACGAGCCGCTGGAGATGCCGCAGGACCGCGGCGCGACGGGCAAACAGGGGTAGAATTACAATGAATGCACGAGAGCGTTTTCTTGCCGCCACGCTGTTTGGCAGCCCTGACCGGGTTCCGCTGGATCCGGGGTGCGGGCGTGAGTCCACGCGGGCGCGGTGGCATAGCGAGGGACTGCCGGAGGATGTCGGGGACTACAACCGCTACGCCTACGAGCTGGCAGGGGGCGCGCTGCCGCCACCCGAATCCGGGCCCGGTTTTGCCATCAGCGAACGCATGATCCCCACCTTCGAGGAGAAGGTGATCGAGGAAAAGAGCGACAGTCGTATTGTACAGGATTGGAAGGGCAACGTCTGCGAGATCGGCAAGCAATACACGGTGGAGTACTTACGCAATGCCATGGATTTCGTAACGCGTCGCTGGATCAAGTGTCCCGTAGAAAACGACAAGGACTGGCAGGATATGAAACGGCGCTATGATCCGGATGCGCCGGAGCGCCTGCCACCGGACGCAGACGAATTGAAAGTCAGGCTGCCGGATCGGGAGTATCCCATCACGTTTCACTTCTCGGGTCCATTCTGGCAACTGCGCGAATGGCTGGGGTTCGAGGAGCTCTGCATGGCGTTCTACGACAAGCCACAGCTCGTGCAGGATATGCTGGATTTCTGGTGCGACTACGTGCTGCGGTTAATGCGCCGTGGTTTCGAATACGTGGTGCCGGACTGTGTGCACCTGTCCGAAGACATGGCATACAAGAAGTTCTCGATGATCTCGCCGGAAATGACGCGCAGGTACCTGCTGCCCGTGTGGCGCAAGTGGGGTGAGGCAATCCGGGGAGCCGGCGTTCCGGTTTACGCGATCGACAGCGATGGATTCATCGGTGAGTTAATCCCTATCTGGATGGAAGCGGGAGTCAACGCCTGCGATCCGATCGAAGTGGCTGCTGGAAACGACATCGTGCAGATGCGGCGCGAGTTCGGTCGCGACATGGCGTTCCGGGGTGGCGTGGACAAGCGCGCCATGGCTAAGGGCGGCGCGGTCATTGAGAGCGAGCTGGCCCGGCTCGCACCGGTGGTCGCGGATGGGGGCTTCATTCCCTCGTGCGATCACGGCGTGCCGGCGGACGTTTCCTGGCCTGACTACTGTCACTACGTGGCGCTCCTGGCGAGGATGACGGGGTGGTTGGACTAGATCAGGTTGTTGCAGTGTGATGAGAGCGGTTGATTCGAAGGAGACGATAGTATGAGTGCGAGAAACGTACAGGGCCCGAAGGTGGTGTTGATTGGGGCGGGGAGCCTGTTCTTTGGACGGCAGGCGATCTGGGAGACGGGCGATCGCTACGAACGTCACGCCCCGTCCGGTGGGGGACGCACCGGTGGGACTGCGCGGGCTCTGACAGCAGGTGCTGGATTCGCACGAGTTGAGTGCGCGTGCGGCGGTTGAATGCGACCGCGAACTGCTCTATCGTGCCTTCGTGTGCGATCCGCTGGTGTCGAGTCTTACGGATAGCCGGACGATGATCGATGAGCTGTTGGAAAGGGAAGCCTCCGTACTTCCGGAAGCGTGGGGAAAATGATGATCAGTATACCGAAATACACGATGGGAGTAGGGGACCGGTTTGGGAGACAGGGCGAAGCTCAACTCAGCGCCATGATCGCGGCTCGCAAGGACGGCATTGAGGTCTGCCCGGTGTGGAACAAATCGTTTCGTGAACATGCGATCATCCATACCGAGCCACCCAGTGTGCGTGCGGAAGCGGTGGCCGCGGTGGCCGCACTGGGGTGGGACGCGCCGTACTTCGTCGACGCGGACCACATCAATCTCAACACCGTGGACGGATTCATCGCCTCAAGCGACTTCTTCACGTTAGACGTAGCCGACGCGATCGGTACATCGGCTGATAGCGGCGACGTCGATGCATTCCTGGCGCGACACCGTGAGCTCTGCGCGCCCGTGGCGATTGAGGGCATCGGTGCTCCCGTGACGCTGTCCGAGGAACGTGCACGCGCGATAGCGGAGAAGTACCTTTTCGCCGTGCAGGAGGCGGGTCGGATTCATCAGCGCGTCGTGGATGCAAGGGGCGCAGGCACCTTTGTCACCGAAGTGTCCATGGATGAAACGCCGGAACCGCAGACCCCTGACGAGCTGTTGGTCATTCTGGCGGCCATCGCCGACGAGGGCATACCGGCCCAGACCATTGCCCCGCGCTTCTCGGGTCGTTTCAACAAGGGCGTTGATTACGTCGGTGAGGTGCCCGCGTTTGAGCGGGAGTTCAGAGCGGACCTGGCGGTCGTGGCGCATGCCGTCAAGGCGTACGGGTTGCCGCAAACGCTGAAGCTGAGCGTTCATTCGGGTAGCGACAAGTTCTCGATCTACCCCTGTATTGCGCGCGCGATCCAGGCTGCGGGCACCGGGCTCCACCTCAAGACGGCCGGTACCACGTGGTTGGAGGAGTTGATCGGCCTGGCTGAAGCCGGTGGGGAAGGGCTGGCGATAGCCAGGGAGACCTACCGATCGGCGCTGGGGCGTTTCGATGAGCTCTGCACACCTTATGCCGACGTCATCGATATCGATCCCGCAAAGCTGCCCGAGCCGGATGCCGTCGACGCGTGGGATGGACCGCGATTCGCCGAGGCGATGCGGCATGACCCGTCATGCCCGCACTACAACCCTGACCTTAGACAGCTGCTTCACGTCGGCTACAAAGTGGCCGCCGAAATGGGGTCGCGCTACTTGGACGCCCTTGAGGTCCATCGTGAAGAGGTAGCTCACCACGTTCGGGAAAACCTGCTGGAGCGCCACATCAGGGCGGTGTTTCCGTAACACCTTCCAGGTGAGAAAGCACAAACGCGACGATCAAGAAGAAGGGCTCGCCACAGAAGTGCGGCGAGCCCTTTCTGATTCGTTTTCTTGTCCGTCTACTTCGCCAGGACCGCGTGCGCCGCGGCGAGACGGGCAATCGGCACGCGGTAGGGACTGCACGAGACGTACTTGAGCCCTACCTTGTGACAGAAAGCTACCGACTTCGGCTCCCCACCGTGCTCACCACAGATACCGAGCTTGATACCGCGACGTCCCTGCTTGCCGAGTTTGACGGCGGTCTCAACCAGCCGGCCAATGCCCTTCTGATCAAGGACCTGGAACGGATCGTAGTCGTATACGCCCTTCTCAACGTACTCGCCCAGGAACTTGCCGGCGTCGTCACGTGAGAACCCGCACCCCATCTGGGTCAGGTCGTTCGTACCAAAGGAGAAGAACTCGGCTTCCTTGGCAATCTCATCCGCCGTCATGGCGGCGCGCGGGACCTCAATCATTGTGCCGATCATGACCTTGAACTTCTTGTTCTTGGCCTTCTGCACTTCTTTGATCACCCGCTTGATGATGGCTTTCTGGTGGGCCAGCTCCTTCACGTTGCCGACGAGCGGCACCATGATCTCAGGCTGTGAGCCCTCAACCTTGCAGGCGGCTTCGACGATGGCACGGGCCTGCATTTCGGTCACTTCCGGATAGGTCATGCCGAGGCGGCAGCCGCGGTGACCCAGCATGGGATTGAACTCGTGAAGCGAATTGACGATCTTCTTGATCTCGCTGACCTTGACGCCCATCGTTTCCGCCATCTCCTTCTGTCCAGCCGCGTCGTGCGGCAGGAACTCGTGTAGGGGCGGATCCAGCAGGCGGACGGTGCAGGGGCGCCCTGCCAGCGCTTTGAAGATTCCCACAAAGTCTTTGCGCTGCAGCGGGAGCAGCTCCCTCAGCGCCTGGCGATACTGTTTTACGGCAGCCAGGTCCTCTTCATTCTTCTTACAGGCCTTCTGCAGGGCCGCGAGTTCTTCGATCTCGTACTGGGCTTTGAGCCGCTTCACGGTCTCGGCCACGAGGATCAGGCGGCGGAAGCTGACAATGCGGTCGCCTTCGAAGAACATGTGCTCTGTGCGGCAGAGCCCGATGCCCTCGGCGCCGAACTTCACGGCCACAGCGGTGTCATGCGGCGTGTCGGCGTTGGTGCGGACCTTCAATTTGCGATACTTGTCCGCCAGGGCCATGATCTCACCAAACGGTCCGGTCAACTTCGGATCCACCGTGTCCACCTGACCCAGGTATACGGCACCGGTCGACCCGTTCAGGGAGATCCAATCGCCTTCTTTGACGGTCTTGCCGCCAACCTTGAAGTTGCCCTTCTTGTAATCCATCGTAATGTCGCCGGCGCCAGCCACACAGCAGGTACCCATGCCGCGCGCCACTACGGCGGCGTGCGAGGTCATGCCACCACGCGCCGTGAGGATGCCCTTGGCCACAGCCATGCCGCCAATGTCTTCGGGACTGGTCTCTGTGCGACACAAGATCACCGTGCGGCCCATCTCGGCCCACAGCTCAGCCTGCTCGGCGCTGAAGACGACCTGGCCTGTTGCCGCGCCCGGAGAGGCCGGCAAACCAACAGTCAGCTTCTTGGCCTTATTCTCGGAGGCCTCGATAAATACCGGGTGCAGAAGCTGGTCGAGCGACTGTGGATCGACACGCAGCACGGCTTCCTTTTCCGTGATGAGCTTCTCTTTGACCATGTCGCTGGCAATTTTCACGGCCGCCTGCGTGGTACGCTTGCCGTTGCGCGTCTGCAGCATATAGAGCGTGCCGTCCTCGATCGTAAATTCGATATCCTGCATGTCGCGGTAGTGCTTCTCGAGCCTGATGCGGATGGCATCAAGCTGCTTGAAGAGCTTTGGCATCGTTTCCTGCAGCGACGGGAACTTCTTCTTGCGGTCGGCTTCGGCGACGCCCTGCGACTTGGCCCATTCGCGGGATCCCTTGAGGGTGATCTCCTGCGGTGTGCGAATACCGGCGACCACATCCTCGCCCTGCGCATTGATGAGGTACTCACCGTAGAAATACTCGTTCGCGCCGGTCGACGGATCGCGCGTGAAGGCCACGCCCGTGGCCGAGTTGGTGCCGGAGTTACCGAAAACCATCGACTGCACGTTCACAGCCGTGCCCAGCAGGCCGCGGATATCGTTGAGCTGGCGATACTTGATGGCGCGCGGATTGTTCCAGGAACTGAAGACGGCGTCGACGCCCGCATAGAGCTGTTCCATCGGATCTTCCGGGAAGTCCTTGCCCGTATCGCGCTTAACCACCTTCTTGTAACGCTCAATCACGTCCTTGAGGTCATCCACGGTCAGGTCGGTGTCGAGCTTGACCTTCTTGGCTTTCTTGACCGCATCCAATTCATGCTCGAAATCGTGGTGCGGGACTCCCATGGCCACGTCGCCAAACATCTGGATGAAGCGGCGGTAGGAATCCATCACAAAGCGCTCGTTGCCGGTCAATTCGACCATGGCCTGCACCGTCTCGGCGTTCAAACCGAGATTCAGCACCGTGTCCATCATGCCGGGCATCGACACAGCCGCGCCGGAACGAATCGAGAGCAGAAGAGGGTTGGGCCCACGGCCAAATGTCTTGCCGGTGGCTTTCTCGAGCCTTTCCAGGGCGCCATCCACCTGGGGTGCCACGGCGGCGAACAGCTTCTTCTTACCCATCTTGTAATACTGATCGCAGGCTTCGGTGGTCAGCGTGAAGCCCGGGGGCACCGGAAGGCCCAATGTGGCCATCTCAGCCAGGTTGGCGCCCTTGCCGCCCAGCAGCTCCTTCATCGACGTCTTACCTTCGGACGATCCGCCTCCAAACGAATAGACGTACTTGGTTGCCTTGGATTTGGCCATCTTTCTCTCCTTAATATATATACATGATCACTGCAAAAGGAACGGGACTGTAACAGACGGGCACAGCCTGTCAATCCGTTTCAGACGCCCCGGGAGCGATCCGCCCAGGGCGGCCCAGACACATAAACAGGCCGGACAGCAGCATGGCCAGCAGGAATGCCCAGACGAAACCTGAAGCCGTTGAGGCCCTCGCCCCAATGCCTGCGTAAATAGCCGAAATGCCGAGGTTCGCCACGGCCGTCAGCCCGACAAACTCACGCAGCGGCAACCGGCCCAGACCGGCGAACAGCACGGCGGCTTCCGCCAGCACAGGCACCGGGCGAGTCAACACCAGGAACCAGGGACCGCGGTGCAGGCTGAGCCTCTCAAGGGCCGCCATGGAGGGCTCGCCCATCATGCGGCGAATGCGTGAGGCCGCCGCGAACCGCCCCAGGAGATAGCCGCACAGGCAGGCCACGTTCATCCCCATCCAGGACGCTAACAGCCCGGACCAGAACCCGCAGATGGACCCGCAGGCGGTACTGATCAGGCTGGAGGGGGTGGGCAGCAGAATATCGCCCGCCAGCAGCCCACCAAGAACGAGGGCGGCCTGCAACGGATCATCGCGCGAGGCGTCAATATACTCCGCAACCCAACGCTCGATCCCCTGGCCCCAAATGCCAAATGGCACGAGGATAGCCAAAGCGACCAGCACCCCCAGAATCGTCCACTTTGGTCCGCTACGCATGGCCGATACACTAACCACCAAGTGATGTCAGCGCCAGCTCCTATCCTGCCTTAGACGCGGGCATCGCAGAATGCTCGGGCTAAAGTGTGGTTATGTCCACCTGCATCAGCTTCTGTCTTGCCGGGATGTTGCCCAAACCGAAAAGACGCCTGCGGCGAGATGTCTCGGCAAGCTCGACATGACAATTTCTTGGAAGACTCAACTGTTTCCAGACGGTCATCCCGAGCGAAGTCGAGGGATCTCCTTCCCGTCTTTTTAGGCAACACGCCGTTGGTGGTTGTCCCGCGAGGGCAGGCCCGCTATAGTCAAACAGCCCTTTTTTTCAAAGAAATCCATGGCGGCTGACGTCCAGAAGATACGGGGACAGACATATGACGGGGTCACGAGCAAACAGTGTTGCCGACAATCAAGGACCGGGACGCCTGATGGCGCTCTCGAGTGCCTTCTATGGTTCATCCATCCTGTTTGCAGCCTCGGATGCGGGGATCTTCGAGGCCATCGACCGTGCGGGCGAGCTGGAATGTGCCGACATATGTGAAGCCTGCGGGCTCGACCAACGCGGTGGACGCCTGCTTCTGGACGCCGCGGTAGCCGTCGACTTGCTGGTCAAGCAGGGCGACCTGTATAGCAATGCACCCGATGTGACAGCCCACCTGATCCCGGGGAAGACGGGCGACATGAGTGTCGCCATTCGTTACAACCGCGACGTCTACGCGGCGTGGGGCAACCTGCCACGTTTCGCAGCAAGCGGGACGCCGGTGGAGCGTCCGGAGCTGCACCTGGGTGAAGACGACGCCCGGACACGTGCCTTCGTCCTTTCCATGCATGCCCGGGCATTGGCCATCGGTCAGGCCGTGATTCCACAACTCGATCTCACCGGATGCAAACGCTTGCTCGACGTAGGCGGTGGCCCGGGAACCTACGCCGTTCTGGCGGCCCGTCATCACCCACAGTTGGACCGTTGCACCGTTCTGGATCTACCTGGCATCATTCGCGTGGCGACCGAGCTGATCTCAGAAGCCGGTATGACTGACCGCGTAGGCACGCTGCCGGGCAGCTATCACGACACGCCCTTCCCGGACGCCCAGGACGCGGTCCACTTCTTCGGGGTATTGCACCAGGAATCGGCCGACATGATCCGGTCTCTGCTACGCCGCGCCTATGCGGCCCTGGAACCGAATGGGCGAATACACATCATGGACATGATGACCGATGCGAGCCGCACCACCCCTCCTTTCTCTGCACTGTTTGCTCTCAATATGGCCCTGACCACCACCCACGGCTGGGTGTTCTCGGATAGAGAAATCACGGCATGGCTGGATGAAGCCGGATTTGTCGATATATCGGTATCTCCGCTGCCTCCCCCCATGCCACACTGGCTGGCAATTGCCCGCAAACCCGCAGAATGACGCTATGATCTTTATTGAGCCTCATATCCATATGTACTCGCGCACCACCGACGACTACCAGGCCATGCATAAGGCAGGCATACGGGCCTGCGTGGAACCCTCATTCTGGCTGGGAAGCCACAGGCGCTACGCCGGCACCTTTTTCGACTATTTCCAGCTGATCTGCGAGTTTGAGGCCAGCCGGGCCGAACGCTTTGGCATCGATCACTTTGCCGCCGTGGCCTACAACCCGAAGGAAGCGGAGAATACCCCCCTGGTCGATGAGGTCCTGGCCGGTATGGGCCCCTACCTGGATCATCCCCGCTGTGTCGCATTGGGGGAGATAGGGTTCAACAAGATCAACGATGCCGAAGCCTACGCGTTTCGTCGCCAACTCGAAATGGCGCGCGAGCGTGACAAGCTGGTGATCATTCATATCTCGCATACCGACAAGGTGCGCTGCATCGAACAGATGTTGCCGATTATCGAGGAGGTGGGCCACGATCAGCGCAAGATCTACCTCGATCATAATACCGAGGATACCATCGGGCTGGCGCTCCAACATACCGACTGCTGGTGTGGTCTGACCGTATACCCCATCTCCAAGCTCGACCCGTCACGCGTCAGCGCCATCGTGCATGAGCATGGTCCCGAGCGTATTATCGTCAGCGGCTCAGCCGACTGGGGTATTTCTGATCCGCTAAGCCTGCCCAAGGTGATTGCCGCGATGCGTCAGGATGGCCATGACCAGGCCACTCTCGAGGCATTGGCATTCGGCCATCCGAACGCATTCTACAGCCAATGCCCCGCCTGGCAGCCTCGCCTTGATCTCGAGCCCTGGCCAATTGAACTGCGACAGCCATGAACTCCGCTGTGTGCGAGCCATCGGAACAGGGGGCGGATCCGGCACCACGGCAGCCCCCCCTGCGCGCCTGGCTGCAACTCGTGCGACTACCGAATCTTTTCACGGTACCGGGTGATCCCGTCGCCGGCGCATGCCTGGCGGGTGCGCTGGTATCCATCCATGCGCTGCCGCAGCTCCTGGTCGCAGCGCTGGCAGCGGTAGCGGTCTATGCCGCCGGCCTGGTCGACAACGACCTGGTCGATGTAGGAGAAGATCGCGCCGAGCGGCCCCATCGCCCGTTGCCGGCCGGCACGGTCTCTATCCGGAGGGCGCGCGCCCTGCGCCTGCTTCTGTTTGCGTTGCCCTACCTTATGGCTCTTGCGCTGCGCATGCCGGCGGCATGGCTATTGACCCATGTCGCTCTCCTGGCCAACATCCTGCTCTATAACCGCCTTAAGAAACGCTCGCCGGTAGCGGGCGCGCTGTTGATGGGGCTCTGCCGGACGCTGAGCATGGCCAGCGGCATGGTACTCGCCTGGACAGCGACAGGTGTGACGCGCTGGTCATTAGTGGCGCTTCTTCCCTGGTGGGGCTATGTCACCGGCATCAGTTTGCTGGCCATGCACGAGACCACGCGCGTACCGGATGCCCGCCGCTATCTCATTATCCTGGCGCCCCTGGCATGGGTGACGATGACCGGTATGCCCATCGCTCCAGCCCTGACGAGGGCAGCTGTGGCGGCGGCTGGAAGTGCCGGCGCCGTACTGGCACTCGATGTGGTGGCCCGGCTGGACAGACATTCCACGCCGAACGACGTACCCCCGGCGATTGGCCGGCTGGTACGTACTATGGTGCCCATGCAGGCGCTTTGCGCTCTTGCCACCCCCGGCTATGGTGTCGTGTTTGCGCTGGGATTGCTGCTATGCTGGCTGCTGTCCGAACGGGTAAGCCGGAGGTTTTACGCGTCATGAAGAAGATGCTGGTGATCAGTGTGGCCGGGCTGGATACCGACACGGCAGCCGCGCTATCGCTGCAGGCAGCCACCGGCCCGGCGGCCCTGCAACCACCGTTCCCCGCGGTCACCTGCACCGCCCAGGCCTCGTTTCGTACCGCTGCACCCGCAGCACAGCACGGCATGGTGGCTAACGGCCTCTATGACCGTGCCTTGCGCAAAGTCAGCTTCTGGGAACAGTCGTCCGCCCTGGTTGAAGGACCACGCCTCTGGGACGCTTACCGCGCCGAGGGTCGTTCGGTCGGCATGCTGTTCTGGCAACAGTCCCTCGGTGAAGCAGCCGACTATATTCTCTCACCCGCGCCCATCCACAAACATCACGGCGGCTTGGTGCGCGACTGCTACAGCCAGCCGCGCGACATGTATACACGGCTCCGTGACACGCTGGGGGAGTTTCCGCTGCAACGCTACTGGGGCCCCTTTGCCTCCGCCTCGGTAGGGGAATGGATTGCCTCGGCGACGGCAGACGTGATGGCGCACGAAGCGCCCGACCTGCTCCTGACCTATCTGCCGACACTCGACTACGATTTCCAGAGAACCGGGCCGCACTCGCCTGCCGCCGCCCGGGCCACGGCCCAGTTGGACAAACAGCTTCATCGGATCCTGGCCGCCTGTGATACCTGCGGCTATGAATGGATCGTGTGGGGCGACTATGCCATCACGCCTACCATGCCCGGCGGTGCGCTCTTCCCAAACCGCATGCTGCGACAGGCCGGCCTCCTGAGCTGTCGGGAGGTGCATGGTCGCAGCTACCCCGATTTTCACCGTTCCGCTGCCTTCGCCATGGTCGATCATGCCGTCGCCCATGTCTACCTGTCCAAAAACGCCGATGAGGACGAGGTAGCCCGCCTCATGACACAACTCGAAGGGGTCGACCTCGTGCAGACCGGCAAGACACGTGGCGACGTTCATCCACGCTGCGGCGACCTGGTGCTGACGGCCGCGCCCGGCCACTGGTTTGCCTATCCCTGGTGGGACCACGCGCGGCAGGCCCCCGACTACGCCACCCATGTGGACATCCACAACAAGCCAGGCTTTGACCCGTGCGAACTGTTCATGCGCTGGATCCCGCCGGGCGTGGGCCAGGATCCCCAGCGTGTCGGCGGCACGCACGGGCGCGCCGACAGCACAACGGCCTGGGCGGCTTCAATAGCGTTCAACACCCGCCCGGCCACGCTCATTGAGCTTGCCAACTCGCTCAAGCATTGGTTGGCTCTCAGTCTGCCATCACAGGACCCCGATACGAGCAAAGCATGACATACGACCCCATCAACATATCCTTCGCGGTGCAGTTTGATTACCCGGTCCTGTTTGTGGAGGACGCTTTCGACCCCGATGACCCCGGCCTGGCCCGTATCTTTGATCGCCTCGAAGAGGGGCGTCGCCACCGCGTAGCCGTGGTACTCGATAGCGGCGTCAACGATGCCCGCCCCGAGCTGGCGCGCAGCATCGAAGCCTACTTCCACGCACACAGCGACCAGATCGAGATGGCCGGACCCCTTGAGATCTTCTCAGGCGGACCTGCCGCCAAGAAAGGCTACGACAGACTGGAGCACACCATCTGGAACCTGGGCAATCTCCACATGGACCGCCAGAGCTTTGTTCTGGCCATAGGCGGCGGCAGTGTTCTGGATGCCGTAGGATTGGCCGTATCCCTGGTGCATCGCGGCCTGCGCCTTGTCCGCATGCCTACCACAGTCCTCTCCCAGTGCGACGCGGGCATCGGGGTTAAGAACGGGGTCGATGAGCACGAACAGAAGAACTTCCTTGGGACATTTGCCCCGCCCTTTGCCGTAATCAATGATCTCTCGCTGCTAACATCCCTGGACGACCTGCACTGGCGGAGCGGCATAGCGGAAGCATTCAAGGTGGCCTTGATCCGTGACCGTGACTTTTTCGATTTTCTCTGCCGTCACGCTGCAGCACTGCGCGAGCGTGACTACGCCTTGATGTCCGAGCTGATCCATCGCTGCGCGGCTATCCATCTGAACCACATTGGGACCGCAGGCGACCCGTTCGAGATGGGCTCGGCACGACCACTTGATTTCGGACATTGGGCCGCACACCGGCTGGAAATCATGTCTCAGCATCGCATGGGACATGGGCAATCCGTAGCCATCGGGATTGCCCTGGATTGCGACTATGCACACCGTCATGGACTGCTGAGCGAAGCGGAACGCGATGCTATCTTTGATGCGCTCGAGGCAGCGGGATTGCCGACCTATGTGGCCGATCTGAGCCGGCGGCGACCGGACGGAGAGCTGCAGATCCTACAGGGCCTGGCTGATTTTCGCGAACACCTCGGGGGCCGTCTCACGGTGACGATGCCCGACGGCATCGGCCACAGCATTGAGCTGCACCACCTGAGTGCGGACCAGATTGAGGCGGGCATCAAAGCATTAGCCGCACGGGCCGGCGAGGACCCCGCATGCACCTGACCTATTGTATGAATGTCCATCCCGGTGAACAGTGGGATGATGTCGTGCGTGCCACACGTGGAGATGCCACACGCGTACGAACCCTTTGCGGCGGCGACGAGCCTTTCGGCCTGGGCTTACGCATCAGTGCGGCGGCCGCGGCCGAACTGACCGCACAGCCGGAACGCCTGGCGGCTTACCGTGCCCTGCTCCGTGAGCAGTCGATGTATGTTTTTACGGTCAACGCGTTCCCCTACGGCACGTTCCACGGCACACGCGTCAAGGAGGACGTGTATGCACCGGACTGGCGTCACCCGAGGCGGCGTGATTACACCATCCAGGTGGCACAGATCCTGGCGCAACTGCTTCCCCCCGGCGTGGAAGGAAGTATTTCCACCGCCCCGCTCACTTTCAAAGCCTGGCCGGATTCAGCGACGCACAGAGAGCAGGCGTTGTGCCATCTCGCAGAGGCGGCCTATGCGCTCTGGCAGCTGGAAGGCGAGCAGGAGCGGCGGATTGTGCTGGCCATGGAGCCCGAACCCGGATGCGATCCCGAAACCATACCGGAGCTGGTGTCCGTCATGAACGAACTGCGCGACACCGGCGCCACCCACCTGCAGGCGGTCCACGGGCTCTCCCGCAACGCGGCCGTCGACCTGTTGCGACGCCACGTGGGATGCTGCTTTGATACGGCCCACCAGGCCGTGGAGTTCGAATCGCTGGCAGACGGCATCCACGCCTTGCAGCAGGCGGGCATTGCCGTAGGAAAGGTCCAGGTCAGTGCCGCCATTGAGGCCGACTGCAGCCGGCCGGAAGCCGTCGCCCAGCTCGCGGCCATGCAAGATGAGGTATACCTGCACCAGGTCGGCATGCAACGGCCAGACGGGAGTGTGCAGCGTTGGAACGATTTGCCCGCTTTCCTGGCCGACCTTCCGGCCCTTCCGCCGGCCACTGCCCGGGTACACTACCACGTGCCGCTCTTTGCTGAAACGTTCGGCGCCCTGCGCAGTACCGCGAGGCTCGTCCGCGAAGCCGCACCCGTGCTACTGGCGGCCTCGTCCCACATCGAGGCCGAGACGTACACCTGGCAGGTGTGGAAGGAAGCTACCGGGGAACCCCTCCCTCTACATGCCGGCCTGGCTCGCGAACTGCAGTGGTTGCGCGCGCTTACAGCCTGATCTCAACGCGGCATGAACACGGGCGGGTGCCGGACACGCGACCCAGTTCTAGACAGGCCTTCCAAAATATGGAACAGTATCGCGTTTGTTCGTCCGCACAGTGTGCGGCGGGACCCGTTACGGTTTCAAAAAGAGGAGAAGGCTCAAATGGCTGTCAAGTTGACTAGCGAAGATCTGAAACTGGCTGCGAATACAATCCGCGGACTTTCCATGGACGGCGTACAGGCCGCCAACTCCGGGCATCCGGGCATGCCGATGGGTATGGCCGATGTCGCGGCTGTTCTCTGGCTCAAGTACCTGAAGCACTGTCCGGCCAACCCGGACTGGGCCGATCGTGACCGCTTTGTGCTGTCAGGCGGCCACGGCTCCATGTTGCTCTACAGCCTGCTGCACCTGGCCGGCTATGATCTTCCCCTGGAAGAGCTCAGGCAGTTCCGCCAGTGGGGTAGCCTCACGCCCGGGCATCCGGAATCAGGCCATACCGCAGGCGTAGAAACCACGACCGGACCACTGGGACAAGGCTGCGGCAACGGCGTGGGCATGGCTCTGGCCGAGCGCATGCTGGCTGAGCGCTTCAACGTGGCGGATGCAGAGCCCGTGGACCACCACACGTACGTTTTCGCCGGTGATGGCGACATGATGGAGGGTCTCAGTCATGAAGCCTTCTCGCTGGCCGGTCATCTTGGACTCAATAAACTGGTCCTCTTCTACGACTTCAACAAGATCACGATTGAGGGCAACACCGAACTCGCCTACAGCGAAGATGTGAAGAAGCGCTTCCAGGGCTACAACTGGAACGTCATCGACATTGATGCGCACGATTACGATCAGATCGAAAAGGCGATCCGCCGCGCGCGGCGCGAGAAGACCCGTCCGACCATCGTTATCTGCCGCTCGCATATCGGCTTCGGCAGCCCCAACAAGCAGGATACGGCTTCCGCCCACGGCGAGCCGCTGGGTGTCGACGAAGTCGTCGCCACCAAGCAAGCCCTCGGAATGCCGTCCGACCTGTTCCACGTGCCTGAGGCCACCACCGCCATGTTCGCCGCCCGCGCGGCGAGCATGAAGCGTAAGATGAACAAATGGAATCGCGAGTTCCGCGCCTATGCTGAAGCCAACCCCGAGCTGGCTGCCACATGGGACACCTCTATGCAGGACCGTATTCCCGAGAACATCGAGGAAGCCCTGCCGGTCTTCGAGCCCGGCACTGCCGTGGCAACCCGTTCATCGGCCGGCAAAGTGCTCAACAGCCTGGCCGCTGTCGTTCCCCAACTCGTGGGCGGCTCTGCCGACCTCGCGCCGAGCACGAAAACGATGCTGGATGACATGGGATCGGTCGGTACAGGAACATTCTCCGGTCGCAACCTCCACTTCGGTGTGCGCGAGCATGCTATGGGCTCCATGATGAACGGCATGGCGCTGCACGGTGGCCTCCGCGTTTACGGTGCCACGTTCTTCGTGTTTGCCGACTACTGCCGACCCGCGATCCGACTGGCTGCCCTGATGGGCCTGCCTGTGGTCTACGTGTTTACGCACGATAGCTACAACGTCGGTGAAGACGGCCCAACCCATCAGCCGATCGAGCACCTGGCCAGCTTGCGCTGCATCCCGAATGTAACCGTCATTCGTCCTACCGACCCGACCGAGTCGGGCGCCGCATGGGTCGCCGCGCTCAAGAACAACACCGGGCCGAGCGTCCTGGCCCTCACACGCCAGAACCTGCCGGTGATCGACCGTTCGGTCTACCCGGCCGCCAACAACCTGGAAAAGGGCGCCTACACCCTCTGGCAGAACGGCGACGGCACACCGGATATGATTGTCGTGGCCTCGGGTTCCGAAGTGGAGATCAGCCTGGCCGCCGCACAGCAGCTTGACGGGGTGAATATCCGCGTGGTCAGCATGCCCAGTATGGAGCTGTTCGAAGCACAGGATGCCGACTACCGTGAGAGCGTATTGCCGGCAGGTTGCACCAATCGTCTGGCTGTTGAAGCCGGCGTTTCGATGTGTTGGAACAAGTACGTCGGCACGAATGGCCGCATTATCGCACTGGATCGCTTCGGTGCGTCGGCTCCGAACACCAAGCTGGCCGAAGAATTCGGCTTCACTGCGGAAAACGTTCTGAATGTCCTGAAAGAAATGCAGGGATGTTAAAGAAGTTCCGGATAGCAGTATCCTGAAGGAGATGCTTCGACAAGCTCAGCATGACAATTCCTTATGAAACGTGGTTGTTCAGAAACGGTCATCCCGAGCGAAGTCGAGGGATCTCCTTTTTGGGCAGCAGCCCCCTGACTCCTGACTTCTGCCATGGCTAGTTTCGTCATACAAGGCGGCAATCCGCTTACGGGTGTGCATCGCGCA
The DNA here is from genome assembly GCA_030745755.1 of Kiritimatiellia bacterium. Taxonomy (GTDB): domain Bacteria; phylum Verrucomicrobiota; class Kiritimatiellia; order UBA8416; family JABMPJ01; genus JABMPJ01. The sequence continues at coordinate 72,151 of JASLOA010000009.1, forward strand.
GCCGGCAATAAGAACGCTGTGCTGCCGATGTTAGCGGCCTGCGTACTGACCGATGAGCCTGTCAGACTGACCAACGTCCCCCTGATCCAGGATGTCCACACCATGTTGGCTATTCTGGACGAGCTGGGGGTTAACGTTGAACGCAAGGGGCATACGGTCACGCTCTGTGCCCGCGGCATCCGCCGCCGCAAGCTGGATCCGAAACTGTGTCGCCATGTTCGCTCTTCCATCCTGTTTGCCGGCCCCATGGCCGCTCGGCATGGCCTGGTCTCCCTCTCGGCTCCCGGCGGCGATGTGATCGGGCGGCGGCGGCTGGACACGCATGTTGAGGGCCTGCGCCAACTTGGCATCGGACTCCACACATCAGATGGATTCACGTTCAAGCGAAAGAAACTGACCCCGGCCCGCATCCTACTGGATGAAGCCAGTGTGACGGCCACTGAGAATGTGGTCATGGCGGCTGTCTTGATCCCGGGACGCACGACCATCTTCAATGCTGCCTGCGAGCCACACGTACAGGATCTTTGCCAGATGCTCTGTAAAATGGGCGCGCAGATCGGCGGCATTGGCACCAACTACCTTATTATCGATGGGGTTGACTCCCTGAACGGGACTTCGCACCGGGTCCAGCCCGATACGGTCGACGCCACCAGCTTCCTGGCGGCGGCGGCGGCGACCGGCGGGGCCTTGACGATTGAAGATCTGCCCGCGGACCAGTTCGACGTCATCTCCCGTCCTTTCCGCAAGCTGGGACTGAAGTGGAAGATTGATGGGCGCACGCTCACGCTTCCCGCTGATCAGCGTCTGCGTGTGAGCGACGATTTCGGTGCCGCGATTCCGAAGGTGGAAGACGGTATCTGGCCGGCGTTTCCTTCCGACCTGATGAGTGTCGTGTTGGTGATGGCAACGCAGGCCCGTGGCACGATGCTCTTCTTTGAGAAACTCTTTGAGAGCCGCATGTACTTTGTTGACCGCCTGATCGCCATGGGCGCACGCATCGTACAGTGCGATCCGCATCGCGTCATCGTGTCAGGACCCGCACCTCTGCACGGCATCCATATGTCCAGCCCGGATATCCGCGCCGGCATGGCGCTGCTCATCGCCGCACTCTGCGCCAAGGGCGAGAGCGTAATCGACAACGCCGAGATCATCGACCGCGGCTATGAAGGCATCGAAACCAAGCTGCGCAGGCTTGGGGCCGATATTGTGCGGCGGAAGTAGAGCCTGTCGGAATATACACCGGATTCCCGAGAGATGTGTAGGGTCGCACCGTGTGCGGCAGGTCTGATACCAGTTGCCCATACTTGCCGGTACCAAGGCTGTGTCATTCCGAGCGAAGCGAGGAATCTCTGTCTTCGGCAATTGCTGAGATCCCTCGCTTCGCTCGGGATGACAGTCTTTATACCGATAGAGCGAAACGGCGAGTTCTCCGCCATAGAGAACCCGCCGCTTTCATTGTTCAGAAATCTCTATTCTTCGTCGGCCTGTTCAGCCTTCTTCTTCCGTCCGCCCTTGTCCCCTTTACGCTTGCGACGACGCTCGCGGTCTTCATCGCTCTTCTCTGCGTCATCCCCGTCTTCGCCGCGCTTCTTCTCCCACTCCTTACGGTGCTTCTGCATGCGCTCGTGCATCATCTTCTTGGCTGTCTTGATCTGCTCTTCGGTCAGGGTCTTCTTGACGAGAAGTATGGGCCGCATACGCAGTTTGGCCATCTGGGTGCGAATCCTGCCAGTCTTCTCTATGGCCTTCATCAAGGCCTTCTCGTCCACTTCACCTTCGGCTGAAAGCAGTTCTGCTTGCTCCTTGGCGGCCGCTTCCAGTTTGGCTCTCAGCTCTTCCTCCTGCTTCTGTACACGGGCGATGCCCTTCTTGAGCACGGCTATCTGGTCTTCCTCCAGGCCCAGTTTCCCGGCGACCTCCGGCTCCAACATCTTCTCCAGGAACCGGCCGGATCCGCCATGGGGGCCTCGTCCACGTCCCGGGCCACCAGGTCCACCAGGACCACGCCCACATTCTCCACCACCAGGGCCCTTCTGTCCACGTGCGCGACACTCCCTCTCAGGACCACCTTCGTCCCCGCGCTCGCGCTCAGCCATGACGGGTGCCGCCACGAGAATCGCCATACCGACAGTTGCGATGCGCAACAATGCGTGTTTCATCCTGCACCTCCCTTAATTGGTTTATGAGGACCATTCCTCAGTGCGGCCATACAACGTCGCCGCCGGGAGATTTATTGCATCATGCCTGGATTGCCCAGGTTGAGGCGAGCCAACTCAGCAGCGCAGATTCGTCGTGATTGACCGATGGTGTGGCCACGGCTTCCTGCCAAGCGGTACCATAGATGAGTTCGCGGGCATCCTGACTGTCGATCCCCACCAGGCTTGTCTTCAAGGCATCCAGATCGGCGAACCGACTGTCCGCCTCTTCGAGCACGGCCCGGTACATATCTTCTCCGATGGCCTCCACGATACCTGCGAGTACAACCTGCTCCGCTTCGCTCACAGTCTTGTCTGCCATTACGACAGCTTCGAGAAGTCCAACCAATCCAACAAGTTGCTCATGTGTCAGCTCTGAAATCGTCATGTCTGTTGCCTCCTTTTCCCTTTTTTAGCATGGGGCTTTCGCCAGTACAAGCGGAGAGAAAGCGGTTATTAACAGGGGGTGTCTCATCGTCTCACATCCTTCCTCTTGGCGTGCTGTAACCCGCTCCTTCCTAGGTCCTTCTGACGTCATCGCCGGCTGTTAATAACCTGTGGACATGTTTTAACTACTTTTTCTTGTTTCGCGCTGGGCTTTGGTGTGAACTGTCATCGTTCCGCCACGGAAGATTTTAGGAGCGCAGCCTTGTCTTTCATCTCCAATTGCGGCACACTGCGCGAGGTTTTTTGATAGGGAAACATGGTGAAACAGTCAGCAGCAGAGACAATCTGGAAGAAGGCCTGCAAGCACCTGGAAGCTTTGCTGCAACCCGATGTTTACGAGCGTTGGATCGCCGTTATCGAGCCTTATGACCTTGAGGATCACACCCTTTCACTGGCTGTTGATAACGATTTCTACCAGACATGGCTCGAAGAGAATTACCTGCCGCTTATCCGTGATGCGCTTACGGCCGTTGATGGCGAGTCTTTCACGATTTCATTCGTGGTTCAGCCACGTGCCGAAGAGCAGGAAAGCGACGCGGCGGCACCGCGACGCCCGACCATTCGCGACCGCCTGAAGCGCAAGCCTCATCCTGAGCCAAAGCTGAATGCGAAATTCACGTTCGACAGCTTTATCATCGGTTCCTCGAACAACTTCGCGCATGCGGCGTCATTGGCTGTTGCCCAGGCACCCGCCCGGGCCTATAACCCGCTCTTCATTTACGGGGATGTGGGATTGGGGAAGACGCATCTTATGCAGGCCATCGGTCATCATGTCATGACCTCCTCCCGCGCCTCGGTGTGCTACATTTCATCCGAAGCAATGCTCAACGAGTATATCAGTGCGCTCCAGAATCGCAGCCTGGTGAGTTTTCGGAAGAAGTATCGCAACACTGACCTCTTGTTGATTGATGATATTCACTTCCTGGCCGGCAAGGAGCGTATCCAGGAGGAGTTCTTCCATACGTTCAACGCGCTTTTCGATTCGCACAAGCAGATCGTCATGACCAGTGATCGTCCTGCCAGTGAAATCGCCGGACTGGAACAGCGCCTCGTCTCGCGCTTTGAGTGGGGCCTGGTGACAGAGCTTGAGCCGCCTGATTTCGAAACGCGCGTCGCGATCCTTCGCAACAAGCAGGCCCAGGGGAACAGCCAGGTGGACGATGAGATCATCCAGTTCATCGCTGAACATGTTCACTCGAACATTCGGCGCCTGGAAGGTGCACTCGTCCGTGCCGTCTCCTACGCTTCACTGACCGGTCGCGACCTCACGATCGATACACTTCGCTATCTCTTGCGCGACACGCTGGATACCGAGGAGAAGGAAGATCTCTCCCTCGAGGGCATTCAGAAGACCGTTGCCGAGCACTACGACATACGCCTGGCCGACATGACCAGCTCACGCCGGCCACGCTCGATTGCCGTGCCGCGCCAGGTAGCCATGTACCTCTGCCGTTCGCTCACGTCGGCATCCCTTCCGGATATCGCGAACGTCTTTGGCAAAACACATGCTACGGTCTTGCATGCCTACCGCTGCGTTGACAGCCGCATGGAGGTTGATACTGACCTGCGCGCATCGGTGTCTACGTTGGCCCGGCGCCTTGGCCGGACCCTTCCCGCGCATGTCGAGGGCTGATGAAACTTGCTAACAGGAACCTGTTCATGGCCATGTTTATAACATGTAAAGAGTGTAGATCTTTTGACAGCCTGTTAGTGGGCGTTAACAACCATCCCTTTTATTCACAGGTGATGAACAACCCGAGAATACGGTTTTAGCCATGCAGGGCAGCATTTTCTGCATTTAGTGACACGATTGACATTACATACTAATACTGATACCTACATATATAGTGATGGTTCTTAATAGTGAGCCTGTGAAGAACTCACCCTCTCGTGAAGAGCGGTGGGATGCATGAGGAACAACAGATGAAGATTGAGCTACCGAAATCAGATCTCCTCGAAGGTCTCCAAGCCGTACAGAACGTTGTCAGTATCCGCTCCACACTCCCGATTCTCTCCAATGTCCTGCTCCAGGCTGAGAAGGGGAAGCTGTGTCTGACGACGACAGATCTGGACGTCAGCATTCAGTGCACCATCGATGCGAAGGTGGGGAAAGGTGGAGCCACCACCCTGCCCGCACGTCGGCTCTCCAGCATTGTGCGTGAACTGCCTTCATCCGATATAGAGATCGACGTCGACGACAAGGATACCGCCCAGGTTCGCTGCGGGTCATCCTTCTTCAAGATCATGGGCCTGTCGGAAGAGGAATTTCCTCCCATCGCCAAGGCTGAAGGAAAATTCTGCTATACCCTCGACCAGGGCGTCTTTCGTGAGATGCTCCGCAAGACGGCCTATGCGGCCTCCACCGATGAGACGCGTTTCGTCCTCAATGGTGTATTTCTGAGCTTCAAGGATAGCAAGCTCGTCATGGTGGCAACAGATGGCCGCCGCCTGGCCCTGGTTGAGCACGAAGTCGAGTTCCCGGCCGAAGCCGAAGTCGACATGATTCTGCCGTCGAAGGTCGCCACCGAACTGATGCATACCCTGGATGAGAGCGGTGAACTGCGGATCTATACCAAAGAAAACCGCGTCATGTTTGAGTTTGGGAGCGTCATCGTCTCCTCGAAGCTGATCGAGGGAACCTATCCGAACTATCGCCAGGTTATTCCCGCGCAGTGCGAAGAGCGTATCGCAGTTGAACGTGAGAGCCTGTTGACAGCACTCAAGCGTGTCTCCCTGGTCACCACGGAGAAGGCCACGGCGACGCATCTTACCTTCGCAAAGAATCAGCTCGTGGTGTCGATGACAACACCGGATGTTGGCGAGGCGCGCGAAACGCTGCCGATCAAGTATACGGGCAAAGAGCTGCATGTAGCCTTTAACCCGGAGTACATGATCGATCCGCTCAAGAACATCGCGCAGGATGAAATCTACATGGAATTGACGGACGATCTGAGCCCCGGCGTTATCAAATGCGATCTGCCGTTCCTCTATGTTCTCATGCCGATGCGTGTGAGCTAGAGTTCAGCAAGCTGTCATCCCGAGCCTGCCGAGGAGCCTGTCCTGAGCTTGCCGAAGGAATCTCCTGTCTCCCGCGAGTGTGGTAACGCGGAAAATGTAACGCCAGAGGGGTTGACAGCGACACCCCTCTCCCGCTACTCTTCCCCGCTCATGTTTCGCGCTGCCCGATGGTGTAATGGTAGCACGACAGCCTCTGGAGCTGTTCGTCTAGGTTCGAGTCCTAGTCGGGCAACCATCGCGCGAAACAGACCACCAGAGAGCAAAGCTTCTCGCTCTGTTCTTCCTCTTTCCTGCGGCCCCTGCCCCTGCAGCCGAGGAACAGCTTGAAGCACTGCAGAAACTGGCGGAAGAGAACATGGAGCCCGCCGAACAGGCAAAGAAGAGCAGGAAGCCAACGCGAGCAAGCAAGTTGCTCGGAAGAGACCCGAAAAGCTTTGTAGGATCCACCCTCGCCGAAGTACGCGAAAAACTCGGCCGCCCCAAGGGCGAGATGAAGAGTGGCGGAGAAAAATGCCTACTCTACGATAAGTTCACGGTATTCTCCACGGATGGCGACACGGTTTCGCATGTAGAAGTCGGCGGCGGCGAGGTAACCGGCCGGGCCAGATCACCGCGCCGAAGAGTCGCGCCCACGAGAGCAACAGCCAGCCAGGCTTCAACCATCCGCAAGATAGCAGACGGCGGCCAACGCATCGATCTGAAGAAGATCATCGTGCCAGGCAAAATCACGGTGGTGGACTTCTATGCAGACTGGTGTGGACCGTGCAAACGCATGGGCCCGCAGCTGGAACAGCTAGCCCGCTCCGATCCCGATGTCGTGCTCTGTAAGGTGGACATCGTCAACTGGAACAAGCCCGTTGTGAAACAGTTCGGGATCAGAAGCATCCCGAACGTGCGCGTCTACGATCGCAACGGCGCGGCCGTCGGCACACCGACCTCCGGACTGGGAGCTATCAAGCAGAACATCGAACGCGCTCGTTAAGCACTTCGCCCACAGCCAACCAGTCTTTGCAGCGTACGACCCGACCTTCTGCACGGGATAGGTCCATCCGTCGATTCCATGGCCGCTCGAGAACGGCCACAGGAATATCGGTCTGATGAACCAGGAACTCGATCATGGCAGGCGCATCTTCGACGGCAAGGGTAAAGCCAAGATCTATAAGATTTTCTGGAACAACCACTTCCACTCCAACCTGGCTAGAAGGAGTACGCCCGTACTTGTCCACGAAGAGCACACGATCATACTGAATGTTGTGGCGTTCAAGCCATTCGTGACAGACCGGTTCGGTTTCAGGAGGGCGCCCGGTCACTACCACGGTCTGTACACCGACTGCAGCCCATTCTTTCAAGACATCCAACACCCCCGGCATCGGCACCATGATCCGAAGAATAGACGGATCGTGAATCAGGCCCATCAGGTGTTCATATTCCTCCTGGTTCAGATGAAAGGATTTCTCCAAATCAAAGAAGTGAATATCGTCAAAGGCATAACGACGCCCGAACTCCCGTTCGACAACGCCCAGAAACGCATCAGCGGTTTGACACAGCACATCGTCGAAATCCACGTATACAAGCGCTTTACTCATAAATGGACGACCTCCATAGTGTCATGCCGAGCGAAGCCGAGGCATCTCCGCCCTACCCATGAGGCAGAGATCCCTCGGCAAGCTCGGGATGACATGGGGAAGCATCTTCATGTGCGGATCTATCAATCACAACACAGCGTTTCCTTCAGGCATCAACGAGGATACGTTCCACGCGGTGCGAATCCATCCGGGTCAGGATTTCGTAGGGAATGGTTTCAGCCATTCGGGCCAATCCTTCGACACTGTTGGGTGCCGATGCGTCATTGGCTATCAGTTCCACCTCATCGCCTACCATCACATTCGGATGGTCAGTTAAATCAACCGTAATCTGATCCATCGACACCCGGCCCAGAACGGGTGCGACACCACCACCAACGCCGACCACAGCACGGTTGGAAAGGGAGCGCAGATAGCCATCAGCATACCCCCCGGCCACAAGCCCGATTCGACTCGGTCGCTCACAGGTATGGGTCAGCCCATATCCCACCCGCGTCCCGCGCGGTACCTCGTGCAGCTGCATCACGCTTGAGACCAAACGCAATGCAGGCCTCAGATCAAGTTCCGGAGCAATATGCGGTGCGGGCCGCCAGCCATACATCATCAGGCCAACGCGAACCATATCCTGACGCGCCTCAGGAAACCGCACGGCTGCAGCGGAATTGGAATAGTGCTTAACAACAGAACTATTTGCTCCAGAAATAGTTATGACTTCATTGGAAATATCCATCTGCTGCCGTGTATAGGATTCATCCTGTTCATCAGCCGTGGCAAAATGCGTGTACAGACCATCCAAGCGGATCTCGGAGGTCTCCGCAATCGTACCCAGAATGGGAAGCACATGGTCAGGTGAAGCGCCACTGCGGGTCATGCCTGAATCCATTTCAAGGTGTACAGCGGCTTCGGTGCCCGACCCCATGGCGGCCAGCTTGACCAGCTCCACATCGGCAGGATCAGTGACAGTCAGTACCACGTTGCGCTGGATCAGGTCGGCCAGGAGAGCGACGGCGTCTGTGTCAACGCCGCAGGATCGCGCGCAGAACAGCATGAGCAGCGGTCCGGCATATCCCAGCTCACGCAGCTCAATGGCCTCGTCAGCGGATGCAACGGCGAGCCAGTCGGCATTCTCCGCGATAGCCGGCCAGACCGCCTGGACACCATGCCCGTAGGCGTTGCTCTTTACCACGGCGCAGAACAGCACATCGGGACCGATCTCAGCCCGTAGCGCGTGGATATTGTGCGCAATGGCACTGGCCGAAACCTCAAGTCTGAGCATGTGTCTCATGAATGCCCACTATCTGAAAAGAGAGCGCGAATGTCCAGAATTGATAACGCTCAGATGTTGGGTGACCTGGCCCCTGCCAGGTTGCCACTACGCTTCGCTTCGTTGCCGCCTAGCGGCGGCCTGTCTCGCTCCGCTCGACTGTCTGGCAGGAACCCGAGCTTAGCCGCCAGATGTGGACAATACAACGAACCCCGCGGCTGTCAAAGCGCGAGAAGAAGGGCCGTAGGTCGGAACTCGCGCAGACCAGCCGCATTCTTCTGCCTGCTCTTGTCCGTTAAGCTGCTTCACCTGCCAGGCGAGCTGGCAGGGGTCAAGAAAGCCAGGCCTTAACGGCGTGTTGCCCAAACCATCGGGGTCGGTCGGAGGAGATGCTTCGGCAAGCTCAGCATGACAATTCCTTAGTAAACTCGCTGATTCCGGAGTTGTCATCCCGAGCGAAGCCGAGGGATCTCCTTTTGGGCAACAGCCCCTTAACATTTGAACGAGAGCAAACGGTGTACTAGCCGCAGGAACCCGGGCCTGGGGCGCTACTTGCTGACTTCCGTTCTCCCAACAATCACCATCAAGACCGAGATATCCGCGGGCGTGATGCCCGGGATACGGAGAGCCTGGCCAAGCGTCCCAGGTCGGATACGATCCAGTTTCTCGCGTGCTTCAAGCCGCAGAGGATCGATCGAGTGATAATCGATACTGGGAGGAATGCGAAGCTCTTCCATCCTATTTCGCTTTTCCACCTCACGCAGCTCACGGTCAATGTAGCCGGCATAGCGCGCCCAGATCTCTACCTGCTCGATGACCACCGGATCCAAATCATCTCTCTTGTCAGACAGATCAGCATATGTCATGTCCCGCTGACGAAGGGCATTCAGGAGCGTCCCACCCTCAGAACGGGTTGCCTGAAGGCGCCTCTCCTCCTCCTCAATAGCCGTTGTAAAGCTTTCTGTTTCAGATATAAACTCTGACGACGCTATACCAATATGCTCAGCATGCTCACACAATCGAAAGCGGGCATTGTCCTGCCGCAGCAAGAGACGATGTTCGGCCCTGGACGTGAACATGCGATAAGGTTCATCCGTTCCCTTGGTAACCAGATCATCGATCAAGACACCGATATAGGCTTCATCACGCCGAAGGACAAATGGTGGTTTGCCCTGAATCTTGAACACCGCATTGACGCCCGCAATGAAGCCCTGGGCCGCCGCTTCCTCATATCCGGTCGTACCGTTCACCTGTCCGGCAAGAAAGAGACCCGATACCGCTTTGGTCTCCAGCGTATGTGTGAGCTGGGTGGGATCTACAAAGTCATACTCAATCGCGTAGGCCCACTCCAGGATCTCCGCTGATTCGAGGCCAGGAATAGAATGCACCATTCTCTCTTGAACATCGCGCGGAAGACTGTTTGATATACCGTTCGGATAGATCAGATCCGTATCACGACCCTCCGGCTCAACAAAGACGTGATGCTGCGGTTTGTCGGGGAATTTGACGATCTTATCCTCAACAGAGGGACAATAACGCACCCCCGTACCCGATATCCGGCCACCATAGAGAGAACTGCGACCCAGATTCTCCCGGATGATCTGATGGGTTTGCTCCGTGGTGTGACCAAGATAACACGGAATCTGGTCCGATCCCGGTTCCCACGGCATAAAAGGAGCCAATTCAGCGCTGGCGAGGCCGGAATCAGAGCCGGTCCCAAGCGCCTTGGGTATTATCGGGTCGTGATGTTCCACGTGGAACATTCGGAGTATTTCATCTACGGGCGGCACATGTTCCACGTGGAACATGTGTGTGAGGCGCTTCACGGTCCAGGAGAAGAACGGAGGCGGCTCAAATCCGGGTTGAACCGCCAAACAGGCATAATCAATGCTGTCTGTGTGCAATCTAGGGGGTGTGCCGGTCTTGAGCCTGGCAGTCCGAAACCCAAGAGATCGCAGATTCTCGCTGAGCCTGTTCGATGCGGGTAGATCACCACCACCGCCGGAAGTGGTTTCTTCGCCGATATGAATAGTGCCTTGCAGTGAGGTGCCGGCACAAACAACCACGGCTTGGGTCCGAATCTGAGTGCCGTCTTCGAGCAGAACTGCGCTTACAGCATTGTCTTGAACCTGCACCTCCGTAACGTTGCCATGGATCAGGTCAAGACGGCGCGTATTCTCAAGAACGGCGCACATACGGTCGTTGTAGGCCTCTTTATCGCATTGAGCGCGGTTGGCTTGTACCGCCGGCCCTTTGCGGGTATTCAGAACCCGGAACTGGATGCCGGTCAGGTCGGCATTGCGTCCGATCTCGCCACCGAGTGCATCGACCTCAAATATAAGGTGGGACTTCGCGATTCCACCGATAGATGGGTTACATGGCATGTTGGCGGCCTTATCCGGACGCATCGTGACCAGAGCGGTCTCCGCGCCCATGCGGGCCGCCGCCAACGCGGCCTCACAGCCGGCATGCCCGGCACCTACTATGACTATGTCGTAGTTCATGATGAAATCAGGTCAGAATGGGGAGGCACAAAGGCACGAAGTGTAAGGAGGATTGTCTGCTGAGGTGGTCACAGCCATCTGCCGTGTTGCCCGAAAGGAGATCCCTCGACTTCGCTCGGGATGACACTCTTTGGATAGTCGAATTCCTTAGAGAACTGTCATGCTGAGCTTGCCGAAGCATCTCACCGAAGGCGGGAATCACCGGACAATTGATTTGGGCAACACGCCGCATCTACCTACCTATATTGCTTGGTGTCTTCGTGTCTTTGTGGCTGTCTTTCTTACTTCCCAATACAGAATCGACTAAAGATTGTATCCAGGAGTTCGGTTGTATAGGTGCGTCCGGTGATGGTGCCTAGCATATCGAGGGCGGCACGAAGCATGTCGGCGGCGGGAACGAGGAGCGCGTCATCTTGTTGTGCGAGCTTACGGGCATCCTCAATCAGCTTGTGCGCACCGGCGAGTAGGGCTCTGTGCCGTTCAGAGATCACAGCGTGTGGTGGCGTGTCCTGTTGGCCCAGTCGCGCTTTCAGTGCATCACGAACACGGTCGATGCCGGTGTCCTCAGCGGCGCTGCATGTCACGGTTTCAAATCTGTTGTCGGGCGGCTCAACCTTGCCCGACAGCAGATCGCACTTGTTCTGAACAACCACGGTTCCTTCTGGCTTCAGGGCTTCAAGCTGAGATCGATCTGCCTCGGTAACGGACCGGGAAGCATCAAGCAGATAGAGGACAAGATCGGCCTGCTCGATACTGTCTGTCGCACGTGTAACTCCTTGCTGCTCAACAAGACACGACGAATCGCGTAAGCCTGCTGTATCAATCAGGCGCATCTGGATTCCTCCCAGAACCAGTGTCTCTTCAATGGTGTCGCGAGTGGTGCCCGGCAGGTGTGTCACGATCGAACGCTCTCTGCCGAGAAGACGATTCATGAGTGTGGACTTGCCGACATTGGGCTGACCGGCGATGACGACACGCGCGCCGTCGCGGAGGAGGTGCCCCTCTTCCCAGGTATCGAGCAGAGCGCCAATTTCCTGTTCTGACTCTCTCAGGCGGCGCACCGTGTTCTCGAGGACAGAGGGCGGCAGTTCACCCTCGTCAAAGTCGAGTGAGGCCTCGAGGTCTGCCGCCGCTGCCATGAGATGATCGTAGAGCGCGTCAAGCTGTGCACTCAATCTACCTTCGAGCTGCTCAACGGCTGCTGCCGCGGCGCGGTCGGAGCGTGCACGAATGAGGTCGGCCACGGCTTCAGCCTGCAGGAGGTCGATCCGGCCATTGAGAAAGGCCCGCCGCGTGAATTCGCCGGGCTCAGCCATGCGCGCGCCGGCATCCAGTACGGCTTGGAGAAGGCGTTCTGCCGCCGCGCGGCCGCCATGGCCCTGTATCTCGACCACGTCATCGCGTGTGTAGCTGTGCGGAGCGCGGAAGATGAGAACAATCGCCTCGTCGACCTCGGCGCCGTCGCTGACGATCCGGCCGTGCAGGAACGTTCCGCCGGGACGCAGGGAAGGAGGATCGCCACAACACTCGATAAGGCTATCGGTGATGGAAAGACTCTGCGGGCCTGACAGGCGCACAATGGCGATGCCGGCCGAACCGGGGGCCGTGGACACAGCGGCAATGGTATCGTGGAAGATGGAACTCATGCCGATAAAAATAGTCGGCATGAGCGGTGGATGTCCAGAGGTCAGTTTTCAGTATTCACCATTCAGGACATATTGCCTAAACAGAGATTCCTCGGCTCCGCTCGGAATGACACTCCGAGAATGGTCATGCTGAGCTTGTCGAAGCATCTCATACAGAACTGAAAGCGCTTGTCAATGCCCGCCCTTCTTGGGCTCATCCTTCTCTGCGGCAGGCTTTTCAGCGCCCTTCTTCGCGGGGGCTTTCTGCTTTTCGGGCGGCTTCCAGGTGGCAAGTTTATCGATCAGAGCGGCGGCCTCCAGGTTGCGATCCATCTCGCCCTGGTATACGCTCAGACGCTTACTGTAGGTCGTGGTGTTGCGCTTGCGCTTCTCATATTCTGCGATCTGTTTTTCGGTGGACTCGACCTTCTTCTTCAGCTTCTCTGCTTCGGAGAGGTAGGGCTTCTTGGCCTTTTCGGCTTCTCGTTGCAGGACAACGGCAGCTTTCTCCAGCTTCAGGTTGGACTGTCTGACGAGCGATTCCTGGGAGGCGCCCCATCGTTTCCTTGGATCTTTCTCCAGCGCCACCTTGAGCTCGGCCAGGCGCGCCAGATCAGCTTCGTAGTCCTTGATATCAAGGCGCGCTTCGATCAACTTGGGATTTTCTTCTGCTATCTCGCGCGTCGTAGAGTCACGACTGCTGATGCCAATCAGGTCCAGGTCCGTTGGCAGCCTGGCAGAGTGAGCAAAGACCTTATCCAGTGAGCGGATGGCTTCGATCTGCTTGGTGAAGACGTAGGCTTCATCGTAGAGCTCATCAATCTGCTTCCTGATCGCAGGGTTCTCCTGGGCTCCTTTTCTCTCGGATAGTGTGATGGCGCGGTCTTTGAGCTTGACCTCTTTGTCCTCTATGGGTTTACGAAAGCGGTCGTAGGTTCCATAGAACTTCTTCTTCTCCGACGCGATCTTCTTCTTCAAGCTGGGTATTTTGCTCCGTGCGCGCTTGCGCTCCCGTGTCCCGAAAACGGTCGCACTGTGATCCAGCTCGTCATAGAGCGCACGCAGCTTGAACCATGACGCCATCAGGCGCGGCTGCTGCTTCTCAAGTTCTTTCAGGTAATCGTGGTGGTGGAGGGGGACGTCTTTGAAGCGTGGATCCGGCTTGGGTTTCTCGGCTTCCTTCTCCTTCTTCTCCGCTGGCACCGGCTTGGCGGCCGCCTGCTCTGCCGCTTTAACCCTGCAGGATCCGCTCAGCGTGATGAAGCAGAGCGCGATGAGTGGAACAAACGAGACTCTCATGACTAGGTTCGTGCTCCTTCTCTCGGGCCCTACCGATCCGTTTGCAGGCTTCTCTCCATATGCGCGTTTTCGGACGACCTCCAGTGATTCAATACCGGTCCTCGTGCGCCAACGCTTTCTCAATGGCGTCGCCCTGTTCGGCCAGGCTCATGAGCGACTTCGCAAGATCTTCAGGATCGCACGTGGCGCGCAGGTAGGAGTCCACCATCGCAAAGCATTGTGCACCATCAAGTTCCGCCAGAGCAATGGCGCCATATTTGATAGCCATATTCAACTTGAGCGCCCACTCGTAGCGTACCGTGTCGGCATCACCGCAAGGCGTGCAGAGCTGAACAATGTTCTGCTCATCGTCGTCTTGCTTCGAGAAGTCGACCCATACCTGCTGCGAGCGGTCGTCGGGCAGTGAAACGGTCAGAGCCAACTGCTGGCCTTCGCCAGTGACGGTGACCGGCAGACCTTCAATTGCCGCTGCGAGTAGCGATTCGTCCGAGAGAATGCCGTCGGTTGCCGTGGCGCGCAGCTCAGGGTCTTCCAGTAACCACTGGCGCCAGGCCTTGATGTCCGAACCGAAGTCCTGATCGCTGATCGTACGGAGAGCATTGAGCGTGTCCGTCACGTTCTTGCCGCGTTCGAGAACCCCCAGCAGCGGACCGATGCAGCGCTCATCACCGATTTCGGTCAGGATGCGGATGGCCGACCAGCGCACGGCTTCACTGCGGTCATGCAGCAACGGCAATATGGTTTCTATACAACCTTTACCCTCATCAATAGCGGCTTCGATCATTCGAGCGCGCGTCTCGAAATTACGCAGACCTCTTCGCAGTTCATCCCGTTCGATGCTCATGTCAGAGTTTTCCGCTACTTGAGTTGAGTGGCGATCTGGGCGGTTTCGTCGGCATCAAGTGCCCCCGCGAAGCTGCCATCAATGTCTGCCAGCACCTTCTTGACGCCATCGGCGTCGCCGGCATCGCGCAGCTGCGCCACTTCATCCGGCATGAGGTCTACCTTGTTGCCGTCTTCCTTGATGATCGAGCAGATGCCCGTTTCGGGGCAGAGTTGGATATTGAGGTCACTCATAATGGGTCCTTACTTTATGCCTTCATTGTGAATCCGAAACCTTCAATCGCATTCCTTACTGAGGGAAGTGTGTCGTCTGCGTGGACTTCCGTAAAGCGAAACTCACGACGAATCGGGTAGCTTTTGCGCAAGCCATCGAAATGGTGTCGGCGTTCGGCTTCGTCTCCGGAACGCAGCGCACGCATACGCGCGTCGTCTGCTTCGATATCGTATACGCGGCGGACCAGATCCCACAGGGCCGTCTCGGCCGGAAGATCTGCATGGGCCGTGAGCTCGGGCACGCCCGGGGGCGGGAGGAGGGCATCGGGAGTCCAGGAGGGCTCAACGCCGAGAAAACGGCATGCTTCCCGGTACACCATGACGGTACCCATGTACTTTCCCTCGTAGGAGTAGCCGGCAATGTGAGGTGATACGATGGCCGCCCGCTCCATCAGGTCTGTGCGGAAATCCGGCTCGCCCTCCCAGGTATCGATGATGGCGTGCGCGACAATGCCGCACTCCATGGCCCGGAGCAGGGCATCAGTGTCCACGATGGGACCGCGCGCTGCATTGATGAAGATGCAGCCGGGCTTGAGTTGTGCAAAGAACCCCTCATCCGCCAGATGAACCGTGGCATCCTCTCCTTCCTGGGTCAGCGGGGTGTGAAGCGTCACAACATCCGATTCAGCAAGGAGTTCCGGAAGTGATGCCCACCCCCTTCCGCGTCCTGCCTCGGGCCTCCGCTTGCCCTCCGGCGCCCGGTCTCCCCTGCGCTCGCGCGGCGGGTCATTCGGTATGACTGTCATGCCCAGGGCATCGGCCTTTTCGACCACACGTGTGCCCACATTGCCGACGCCGACCACACCGATCGTTCTTCCTGCCAGCGTGAGACCGTGCTTCTGCGCGACACATAACAGGGCGGCAGTCAGGTATTCGGATACGCTGTTGGCATTGCAGCCGGCAGCGGAATACCAGGTAAGGCCCTGTTCCTCTATATAGGGAATGTCAATATGATCGGTACCGATCGTGGCCGTGCCGTAGAAGCGAACACGACTGCCGTCCAGCAGCCCGGGTGTAATAGGCGTCGTGGAACGTGTTACAAGCAGATCAGCATCGCGTACGTCGGCAGCGCTGATACTGCGACCATCCAGCAATGTCACATCACCCAGCGTTCCGAACGCCTCGGCCACAAACGGCATATTCTTGGCAGCTACAATCTTCATCTGTTCTTTGCGCTCTCTTGCATTCCCACAGCTCCGGAGACAGAGGGACGTTCCACTGATATGAAAAAGACGTCCGCGTAGTAAGTACCTGTCATTCCGAGCGAAGTCGAGGGATCTCCAAACTGCCGTGTGCCGTTGAGATCCCTCGGCAAGCTCGGGATGACATCGTCGGTACTTCTACTTTGTGATGTCAGGATAACGATACTAGAAACAGATCTCCACCACCTCCGGAAATGTCGAGACATAGTTCGGCTTGAGCCCTTTGCGAACATGGTCGGGCAGTTCCTCGAAGTCCTTGCGGTTGGCCTCGGGGAAGACCAGGTTGTTTATGCCGGCCCGCTTGGCTGCGATGGTCTTCTCTTTCACACCGCCAATTGGCATCACGCGTCCCGTGAGCGTGAGCTCACCGGTCATGGCGAAGGCCTTCCTGATCCGTTTGCCCGTGGCAAGGGAGTAGAGCGCCGAGGCCATGGTGATACCGGCCGAGGGGCCATCCTTGGGTGTGGCGCCGGCCGGGATGTGCAGGTGAATGAACTGTTTCTGCAGAACATCGGACGCCTTCTCGCTGTCGCTGAGGAAGCCCCTTATATAGGTATAGGCGATTTCGGTGGACTCTACCATGACAGCGCCGAGCTGCCCGGTCTGCTTGAAGCCGGGCTTGCCGGTCTCGACGCCTGTCGCTTCAATGGCCAGCGTGTCGCCGCCCATACTTGTCCAGGCCAGCCCGGTTACGACCCCTACGCCGGGATTCTTGAAGAAGTCGTCGTCCTTGAACACCGGCTTGCCCAGCAGCGGCTCAATATCGGCGGCATCGATCTTGATCTTATCGTTGTGACCCTCAACGATGCGCTTAACCGATTTGCGGATGATGCGCTTGATATGATTCTCAACACCGCGCACGCCAGGCTCGCGGGCATAGCCGTCGATGATTTTGCGCAGTCCACGACTCGTAATGGTGAGCTGAGAGCGAGTGACCCCGTGTGCCTTGAGCTGCTTGGGAAGGAGGTAGCGACGCGCAATCTGCAGCTTCTCTTCGAGGATATAGCCCGACAGCTTGATAATCTCCATCCGGTCAAGCAACGCGCGCGGGATCGTGTCGAGCTGGTTGGCCGTGCAGATGAAGAAGACGTTCGACAGATCGAATCGAACGTCCAGGTAATGGTCCAGAAAATCGCTATTTTGTTCAGGATCAAGAACTTCCAGAAGCGCTGATGCCGGATCGCCGCGGTAGCTCTGGCCGATCTTGTCGATCTCATCGAGCATGATTACCGGGTTGGCACTCTTGCAGGTCTTCATCGCCTGGATGAACTTGCCCGGCAGCGCGCCGATGTAGGTGCGCCGATGCCCTTTGATCTCGGCTTCGTCCTGGATGCCGCCGAGGGAGAAACGGAAGAAATTACGGCCGATGCTGCGGGCGATGGACTTACCGATCGAGGTCTTGCCTACCCCCGGTGGGCCGACGAAGCAGAGGATGGTTCCGGAGATGTTCCCCTTCATGATGCCGACCGAGAGGAATTCCAGGATGCGATCCTTCACATCCTCCAGTCCGTAGTGGTCGCGATTCAGAATCCGCCCCGCTTTGGCGATGTCGTAGCGGTCCTTCGTAAAGACGCCCCATGGCAGGATGGTCAGCCAATCCAGGTAGGTCCGCGAGACATTGAACTCGGGGGAAGCCGGTTCGATCAGCTTGATCTTGGCCATCTCCTCTTCAATCCGCTCACGTGCTTCATCGGTGAGGGTCAGCTTCTTGATACGCTTCTCGAAGCGCTCGGCATCGGCCTCTTTGCCTTCCTTTTCGAGGCCCAGCTCCTTCTTAATGGCTTTGAGCTGTTCGCGCAGGAAGAACTGGCGCTGCTGGGTGGTGAGTTTCTCCTCGATCTGTTTGCTGATCTTCACCTGCAACTTGGAGATATCGATCTCTTTCTGCAGGAGGAGAAGCACCTTGCCGAGGCGGGTACGGATGCGGATTGCTGCCAATACCTCCTGCAGTTCGCCGGGCTCCGAACTGGTCATGGCAGCGGCGAAGTCGGCGAGTCGGCCCGGCTCATTCACCGGCGACTGCGCCATCAGTAGCGCCATCTCCTCGCGGTGCAGCGGGTTGAGCTGGATCAGTTCTTTCAGGCTCTTCACGACCGCCAGCGAGTAGGCTTTCAACTCATCGTTGCGAGCCATCTCGGTTTCGAAGAGGTAGTCGACCGTCGCGACAATGTGCGGCGACTCCCTGATGATATCGGTGACGCGAAAGCGTTCGAGTGCGCCGAGAAGCACCTGGATCGGTCCCTTGGGATGGGGCTGTTGCAGATCCAGGATCTCGGCAATAACGCCGACCCTGTAGAGATCGGATCCTTTCGTGGGCCGATCCTCTTCTCCCTCCTTTGGTTTGCAGAGAACCAGGCCGACAAACTTGCTGTTGGCCTCGAACGTTTCAACCAGCATTTCCTTCAGCGGGTCATTGTCCACGATCATCGGGACCTGCATCTTCGGGAATAGCGGGCGATGGTTGAGCGGAATAATGGGCAGCTGCCCCGGAAAGATATCACGCGCAAGGATCAGGTCGGTTTCATCCGACGCACCCGCCTCCTCGTCCGGAACCAGCTCGACATCGATCGATCCATCGTCCGGTTCCTCTATCTTCTTCCTGGCCATAACATCTCTCCCGGCTCTGCCCCTTAAAACAGAAGCGTCAGTTCGATGTTAACGCCACCCCACGGCCTTGCAAACCAGAAAAGCGAAAAGAGGGACAATCGCGGAAACGGGAGAAAGCCCTATTGACATCGCGACGCCAAATGCTATCTTATGCGCCCGCTTGAACTGTTCCGGCGTAGCTCAATGGTAGAGTAGGTGACTGTTAATCACTTGGTTGCTGGTTCGAGCCCAGCCGCCGGAGCCATTCGACGCACTGCGTTTGCTCATGGCCTCCGGCCGGGAGCAACAAGCCGGGCGTCGAAGGGCCCGTGACAGAGCCGCTCGCCATTTGCTCGTGGACTTCGTCCCATTGTCGCGGAGCCTTTTCACATGCCAGCTTGGTTCTACATGCTTCGCCTCGAATCCGGGAAGCTCTACCCCGGTGCGACTACCAATCTGGAGAAACGGTGGCGTGATCACCAAGCTGGGCAAGCCTGCCGTACGACCAGGCACGATCCTGCACACCATCTGGTTTACAGTGAAAAGCATTCGTCTTTTTTTCCGACGCCCGTCGTAGCGAGGCACAGATCAAACGATGGAGCTCAAAGAAGAAGGAAGCACTGGTCGCGGGGAACATGGTAGAGCTACGTAGGCTGGCAATTTCTCACGACTCCTGAGCACAAATGGCACAGGAAGTGAAAGACCATGTCTTTCAGGGGTTAATCCATTTCTTACTCTTCCCCAGGGCGTTGACCTGGGTTAGGATGTTCCGTCTTTTCAGGGCTTACTACGAGGAACCATCATGGCAACACGCATCAACGGACCACGAATTGAACGGGAGACTCACTTTGGTGAGTTTCTCAAGATCCTGCGTACAGAAGGCACTCCCGCCTATGCAAAGCTCGTCGAGCTCCCGCGGCAGATCCTGTAGATCCGGTCCAGAACGCTGCGCATGGCGGAGAAAGTGCTGCCCGCAGGGGAATGAATTGCCAGGTCAGCACGCTATGGAGTCTGCAATATGAGACGATTTCGATTATCAGAGTTGGAACCCGAGAGCGGCGAACATATCCTTACGGGGCTTATTCCCGGGACGCACTTGAGCCATGGCGGGATGGGCTTCAAGGTGCCGGGGGAGCGCTCGCATGACGTAGGGTGTACCTGTGCCGCGTGCGACGGCAAAGGCCGACACGTACATGCGGACGATTGCGAAGTGTTTGTCATTCTGCAAGGCAGGGGAGTGGTGCAGATTGATGGTGAGGCCCACGCTCTGCGTGCCGGCGATGTCGTGGTGTGTGAACCCGGCGAGGATCATCATCTGGTCGCCGATGAGGATGATCCCATGGTGAATATCTATCTGCATGCTGGCGATGGCCCGCACTGGAAGAAGAGCGAATGATCAGAGCATGCATTATCGGGATATCGGGGTATGGGCGGACCCACTACGACCTTCTCACGGCTGCACAGGCGGCGGGGAAGGTCGACATCGTGGGTGCCGCGGTCATCAACCAGGATGAGGAGCAGGAGCGTTGCGCACATCTTCGCAGCATTGGCTGCCGTATCTCTGATGACTATACGGTGATGCTCAGTGAGCTTTCGGGCGAGGCCGAGCTCTGCTGCATTCCCACCGGCACGCCGTTGCATCGCCCCATGACCGTGGCCGCGTTGGAAGCGGGCATGCATGTCCTTGTCGAGAAGCCTGCCGCCGGTTGCCTGGCGGATGTACGCGCCATGCAGGCGGCCGCCACGAAAGCCGACCGCATCGTCGCCGTTGGCTATCAGCATATGTATGCCCCCATTGCCATGGTGACGAAGCAGGCCATCTTGGCCGGCAGAATTGGCCGGGTGGAGTCGGTCAAGTGTCTGGTGATGGGGCCGCGGGATCATGACTACTACAACCGCAACGGTTGGGCGGGAAAGCTCACTGTCGATGGGATAGCGGTCAACGATTCGCCGTACAACAATGCGGTGGCGCATGACCTGATGATGTCGCTCTTCTTGGCGGGGAGCACAGCGCCCACGTCCGCCACGCCGACCGATGTCGAGGCCCAGCTCTATCGGGCCAACGCCATTGAGAGTGTGGATACCGCGTCGATACATGTGACAACAGAAGAGGACGTGCCCGTTCGCTTCTATGCCACCCACGCCTGCCAGGAGAGATTCGGCCCCGAAATTCATATTCGCGGGTCGCTGGGCACCATCGTCAAAACTCATGGCGACTCCGTCCTGACGACCAACGCTGGCAAGAGCTGTCTGTTGAAACCGACGGATAGCGACAACATGCGCTCGGTGATGATGTCGGCGGTGTTTGATGCCGTGAAGGGCGGATCATCCTTCTACTGCGACCTGGAGCTGGCCTCCCGTCAGACCATGGTAGTTGATGCGATTCATGAGAGCTGCGAGATTCTGCAGGTGGCGTGTGAAACCGTCGCCCCTGAGAAGGGGCCGGCGAAGACATTTATTCCCGGTATCGAGGCGGACCTGCGCGCCGCGTTCGACGAAGAGCGTGCGTTGGTTGTGACAAACAGCTTAGAAACATAGTAGGCGCACTATGTGCAATGCAGCGCATTGAAAATGAAGCTGAAGCCCGGCTGCGAGGTCGAGTACAAGAAGCGCCACGATGCGATCTGGCTGGAGCTGATGGAATCAGTTCGTCCTCTGTGAGAGGCAGCAGAAGAGAGTAAGCAGTGGATATGATCAACACAGCACGTTCTGAGAGTGTAGTAGCCGGAAACCTATGCTCCACGTCACCTATGGGTATGGCCGTTGTCTACGACGAGCAGGCCGGTTTCGTCCTGGAACCCCAATACAGTGAGAAGCCGGAAGATGATGTCCGTGTTTCACCGGGGACCAGCGCGCCGGACGGGTTGTTCTTCGAGACGTCCTGCTGAAAGCAGGGCACGCATCCGAACTTGACTTCAGCGGCGCAGAACGTACAGTACGCGGGTCTTTTGGGCCAACGTAGCTCAGTTGGTAGAGCAGCTCACTCGTAATGAGCAGGTCGTCAGTTCGATCCTGACCGTTGGCTCCAGT